>NZ_JAPDNC010000003.1:362155-561174 GCF_025947915.1 Erwinia sp. INIA01 | reverse complement strand
CCGTAGGTTTTAGCCAGAACGGTGGTGATAGCAGCAGTCAGGGTAGTTTTACCGTGGTCAACGTGGCCGATAGTACCTACGTTGACGTGCGGTTTGGAACGTTCAAATTTCTCTTTAGCCACGACGATATTCCTTACTTTAATGCTCTCACCCTTTGGTGAGAGCATAGGATCAATATTTTAAAACTGTAGCTTATTTGCTACGAGCTTCGATAACGGCCTGAGCGACGTTGTTCGGCGCATCATCGTACTTCAGGAACTCCATGGAGTAAGAAGCACGGCCTTTAGTCAGAGAACGCAGCTGAGTAGCATATCCGAACATTTCAGACAGCGGAACTTCAGCGTGGATCTGAACGCCAGTAGCGTTAGATTCCTGTCCTTTGAGCATACCACGACGACGGCTAAGGTCACCGATAACGTCACCGGTGTTCTCTTCCGGAGTCTCTACTTCAACCTTCATGATTGGTTCAAGCAGAACTGGAGTTGCTTTCTTAAAGCCGTCTTTAAACGCGATAGAAGCCGCCAGTTTAAACGCCAGCTCAGAGGAGTCAACGTCATGGTATGAACCGAAGTGCAGACGAACGCCCAGATCTACTACTGGATAACCAGCCAGAGGACCTGATTTCAGCTGCTCCTGGATACCTTTATCAACCGCAGGAATGTATTCGCCAGGAATCACGCCGCCTTTGATGTCGTTGACGAACTCGTAACCTTTAGGGTTAGAGCCCGGCTCCAGTGGGTACATGTCGATAACAACATGACCGTACTGACCACGACCACCAGACTGCTTGGCGTGTTTACCTTCGATATCGGTAACTTTAGAGCGAATTGCTTCGCGATAAGCAACCTGAGGTTTACCGACGTTCGCTTCAACGTTGAATTCACGCTTCATGCGGTCAACGATGATGTCGAGGTGCAGCTCACCCATACCAGCGATGATGGTCTGGTTAGACTCTTCATCAGTCCATACGCGGAATGATGGGTCTTCTTTCGCCAGACGGCCCAGAGCCAGACCCATTTTTTCCTGGTCAGCTTTGGTTTTTGGCTCAACGGCGATCGAGATTACCGGCTCAGGGAATTCCATGCGCTCCAGAATGATCACGCTTTCCGGGTCACACAGGGTGTCACCGGTAGTCACGTCTTTCAGACCGATAGCTGCAGCGATATCGCCCGCGCGAACTTCTTTGATCTCTTCACGTTTGTTGGCGTGCATCTGTACGATACGGCCCAGACGCTCACGAGCTGACTTAACCGGGTTGAATACGGTGTCGCCAGAATTCACAACGCCAGAATAAACGCGGAAGAAGGTCAGGTTACCTACAAACGGGTCGGTAGCGATTTTGAACGCCAGAGCAGCAAACGGTTCTGCGTCATCAGAGTGACGAACCGCCGGCGTGTCTTTACCGTCGTCCAGCATACCGTTGATTGCTTCAACGTCATTTGGTGCCGGCAGGTATTCAACAACCGCATCCAGCATCGCCTGAACACCTTTGTTCTTAAATGCAGAACCACAGGTAACCAGAATGATTTCGTTTTTCAGCACGCGCTTACGCAGAGAAGTTTTGATCTCTTCTTCGGTCAGCTCTTCACCGCTGAAGAATTTCTCCATCAGCTCGTCAGAACCTTCCGCAGCCGCTTCAACCAGCTTCGCACGCCATTCGTCGGCCAGATCCTGCATATCAGCTGGGATATCTTCGTAAACGAAGGTAACGCCCTGATCGGCGTCGTTCCAGTTGATTGCTTTCATCTTCACCAGGTCAACAACACCGGTGAATTTCTCTTCTGCGCCGATAGCCAGCTGCAATGGCACTGGGTTTGCACCCAGACGCGATTCCATCTGACCAACAACTTTCAGGAAGTTAGCACCCATGCGGTCCATTTTGTTAACGAACGCGATGCGTGGAACTTTATATTTGTTAGCCTGGCGCCATACGGTTTCAGACTGTGGCTGAACACCACCAACCGCACAGTAAACCATTACTGCACCGTCAAGAACACGCATGGAACGTTCTACTTCGATGGTGAAGTCAACGTGTCCCGGGGTGTCGATGATGTTTACGTGGTGTGGCTCAAACTGCTTAGCCATACCAGACCAGTAACAGGTGGTCGCAGCGGAGGTGATAGTAATACCACGTTCCTGTTCCTGCTCCATCCAGTCCATGGTTGCTGCGCCGTCATGTACTTCACCGATTTTGTGGTTTACACCGGTGTAGAACAGAACACGTTCGGTCGTCGTCGTTTTACCGGCGTCGATGTGCGCACTGATACCGATATTACGGTAGCGCTCAATGGGTGTTTTACGAGCCATTTGATTCCTCTGATTCTCGGACGTTCTAAGTTAAATCCCAGCGGGTTGGTCACTTGAACGCCCACTGGGTGAATAACAACTACAGGGCTGTTACCAGCGGTAGTGAGCGAACGCCTTGTTGGCTTCGGCCATACGGTGAACGTCTTCACGTTTCTTAACTGCAGTACCTTTGTTTTCTGCAGCATCAGAAAGTTCGTTCGCCAGGCGCAGAGCCATAGATTTATCACCGCGTTTACGAGCAGCTTCTACGATCCAACGCATTGCCAGGGCATTACGACGAACCGGACGGACTTCAACTGGTACCTGATAAGTAGAACCACCAACGCGGCGAGATTTAACTTCCACGGTTGGGCGGACGTTGTCCAGGGCTACTTCGAAAGCTTCCAGCTCGTTTTTACCAGAACGCTGAGCCAGGGTCTCCAGCGCGTTATAAACGATAGCTTCAGCAGTAGATTTTTTACCATCTACCATCAGGATATTTACAAATTTGGCCAGCAGCTCTGATCCGAACTTAGGATCTGGCAGAATTTTACGCTGACCAATGACGCGACGACGTGGCATGGAAATACTCCGTTGTTAATTCAGGATTGTCCAAAACTCTACGAGTTTATTTTGACATTAAGGTTAAAACGTTTGGCCTTACTTAACGGAGAACCATTAAGCCTTTGGCTTCTTCACGCCGTACTTGGAGCGAGCCTGCTTACGGTCTTTAACACCTGAGCAGTCCAGCGCGCCACGAACGGTGTGGTAACGCACACCTGGCAGGTCTTTTACACGACCGCCACGGATCAGGATCACTGAGTGTTCCTGCAGGTTATGACCTTCACCACCGATGTAGGAGGTAACTTCAAAACCGTTGGTTAAACGAACACGGCAAACTTTACGCAGTGCGGAGTTCGGTTTTTTAGGGGTAGTAGTGTATACACGAGTACATACACCACGTTTCTGCGGGCAGGCTTCCAGCGCAGGTACGTTGCTCTTTGCAACTTTACGTGCGCGTGGTTTGCGAACCAGCTGGTTAACTGTTGCCATTAAATAGCTCCTGGATTTAGCTTTTGCTTCGTAAACACGTAATAAATCACCTCGCGGAATCACGAGGCCGCGGAATTTTAGGGCTGAGCTTAAAAAGAGTCAAGAAATAACCAGGGGTACTGTCATTACCAGGTTATTTGCTGAGGGTTTTTAACCGCCAGCGCAACGAACTCAGTATAGCTTATCGCCGTCACGCTGGTTGAAATTTGACCAAAAAGCCCGCGAGCGTCAAGATCGTCTTTCAAAGCGAATAGAGATATGGGGGCTTGAAGCAGTACTTCAAGTGCCGGGCTACCGGCCAGTGCGGCAATAACGCCGTCCTGCATCAGCAGAACATCATCACCTTCCGCTAACAGCCGCACCACGGCATTCAGGTCACAGCGAAACGGTGAAGTCATCAAAGTATGCAGCATAGCGTCCTCAGAAAGTGAGCACCCGGTCGTATTCCGCCAGTCTGGCACGCAGCGCTTCCGGAGCCAGCACTTCAGCGGGCAGCACACGAACCGCGTCAACGGCCAGCCCACGTTCCGCCAGCGCCGCTGCGCAAATATAGCAATGCTCTACATCGTATAGCGGTAGAACGCCGAAGGTCGCAATGTAGTTACGCGCCAGTATTTGCTGTGGCTGCTGCTCCGCGGTGAGCTGTAACACGCCGTCGCTGATAAAGAACAGCGCAATCTCATCACTCAAGGCAGAAGTGGCCAGTACGGCATCTAATCCTTCACGGCCTGCACTCGTGCCATGCGGAGCCTGGCTGAAAACAAACGCAATGCGATTCATTAAAACTGCACCATTCTGTCGCAGCTCAGTGCCGCTTCCGCCAGCGCCCCAAGGCCCGAAAGCTGAAATCCGTCTGCCAGGTTTGCCGCCGGCAGCCCCAGATTTTCTGCTTCCTGCCGATCGGTAATCCCCCGCCGCAGCGCTGCAGCCACGCAGATGTTTAAAGCAAAACCGTATTTCTGCTGTAGCTGCTGCCAGCTGCGAGTTAAATCAAACTCATCGCTGGCGGGGGCATTAAGCTGGCTGGCATTCAGCACACCTTCACGATAGAAGAACACGCTCTCAAGCTGATGCCCCTGTTCCAGCAGCGCGTTAGCGAACAACCAGGCGCTGCTGGCCTGCTGTGTGCCGTAGGCCGGGCCGGTGACCATCAGCGCGAAACGCATTACTTATCCTGCCCGTGGAAGTCACCGTTTTTAAACTGGCGGATGTAGAGATAAACGGTGTGCTTGGAGATGTTTAAGCGGTCAGCCACCTGATTAATCGCATCTTTGATATCAAAAATCCCCTTCTCATAGAGATTCAGGACAATCTGACGATTTTTGGCATTGTTTGATACGTTACGGTCGGCGCTCACCTCTTCAATGGTGAACTCCAGCGTTTGCATCACCAGATCTTCCACCGAAGACGCAAAGTTCACCGACGAGGCGACATCAGGCGTTTCCGGCGGCATAAAGGTCGCCATAATCTGCGAGAACGGGACATCCAGGTTCATGTTAATGCACAGCAGGCCGATTACACGCTGATTGCCGTTGCGAATCGCGATGGTGACGGATTTCATCAGCACGCCGCTTTTAGCGCGGGTGAAATAGGCTTTGGAAACATTGCTGTCTGCATCGGTCATATCATGCAGCATACGCAGCGCGAGATCGGTAATCGGTGACCCGATTTTACGCCCGGTATGTTCACCATTAGCGATTCTCACCGCCGAGCATTTTAAATCTTCCAGTGAATGCAGCACGATCTCACAGTGCGAGCCGATCAGCATGGCCAGGCCATCCACCACGGCTTCGTAAGACCTTAAAATATCAAAATCCGCAGGCACGAAGGGATGCTGCTCAAGCAGATCCGCATCCGTAATATCGGCGGGAAAAAATGAACCAGACATAGACGACACCACCCTTTGACAAGAGCCTGTCACACAGCGCAAGGGCAGACTCATTCTTATTAAATGCGCGTTGGCTAGTCTAGCAAATATCAGAAAGGTGTGTCCCGACTTTGTCGTGAAATGATGATCTAAGCAAAAAACCAGAAGAAACAGCGAGGTAAGAGCGGGAAATAAAACCGCCACCCGAAGGTGGCGGCAGGCAGGAATTACTGCTGTTTAGCGGCGCCTTCAGCAGGCGCGGCTGCCGGGGCTTCTGCTTTAGCCGCTGGTTTGATATCCAGCAGTTCAACGTCAAACACCAGCGTGGAGTTAGCCGGGATACCCGGAACGCCGTTTTTACCGTAGGCCAGGTTCGGTGGGATAACCAGTTTGATTTTACCGCCTTTCTTAACCTGCTTCAGACCTTCGGTCCAGCCAGGGATCACGCCGTCCAGACGGAATGACAGCGGCTCGCCGCGGGTGTAAGAGTTATCAAACTCGGAACCATCAATCAGGGTTCCTTTGTAGTTCACAACAACGGTATCGCTGTCTTTCGGCGCATCACCTGTACCGGCTTTCTCAACTTTATACAGCAGACCGGTTTCAGTTTTCTTCACGCCTTTCTCTTTAGCGAATTTAGCAGCGAAAGCTTCACCCTTGGTGGCATTCTCTTTCGCGTCTTTTTCCATCTTCGCCTGAGCTGCGCCTTTCACACGGCCTTCGAAGGACTGCAGCGTTTGTTCGATTTCCTGATCGGAGAGTTTGCTTTTACCGGCAAACGCATCCTGAACGCCCGCAATCAGCTGGGTTTTGTCCAGAGCGATGCCCAGTTTTTCCTGTTCCTTCAGGGAGTTTTCCATGTAGCGACCCAGTGAAGCACCCAGTGCGTAAGCAGACTGCTGATCGTCGTTTTTGAACGCAGCATTCTTAGGTGCCTGCTCTGCCGCTTTCTGAGCCGGGGCCGCATCAGCAGCCATTGTCAGCGGAGCATTCAGCGCGAGGGCCATAGTGGTAGCTAACAATGTGACTTTAAATAATGATTTCATCCATTTCTCCAAAACCGAAGCGTCTCACCTCGGGAATCGTTTGCAGACCTTCGGTCCGTACTATAACCGGGCGCGGGAAAACAAAATACTCCCGCCTGAAATATAGAAGTTAACTTCCGACAATCCGGCTGCCGAAAAGTTTCACTGCCTGTGATGGCAACAGCCGCCTGACTTTTCAACCCTCAATCGCCAATTTACGCCATTTTACCTGTGTTAGCCTCTCTTTTGCCGTTAGAATCGGACAATTCACCCGCTCGAACGAACGGTAAGTAGTAACAAGAGGGAATAAAATGCAACAAACATTGCTGGAACAGCGAATTGAAGTGCTGGAGAGTAAACTGGCGTTTCAGGAACACACTATTGAGGAGCTGAACCAGACCGTGGTACAGCACGAGCTGGATATGGCGCGGCTGCGTGAACAGATGCGCTTGCTGACCGATAAACTCAAGGCCGCCGCCCCTTCGCAGATCGCATCACAGTCGGAAGAAACACCTCCGCCACACTACTGAGTGTCACGCAGTACCCGCTTCCCCGTTACACTGAAACACCGAAAGAAACGCAAAAAAAAGCCGCTACCTGAGAAAGATAGCGGCTGCTCGCTTTTTAACGATCGGCGATTAGTGGCTGCAGCCACAGCCACCGTTGCCACAACCACCGTGACCGTGGTCATGGTCGTGATCGTGGTGATGGTCGTGCTCACCGTGAACGTGGCCGTGAGCCAGCTCTTCTTCGGTTGCAGCACGGATGGCGATCACTTCAACGTTGAAGCTCAGGTTCTGACCGGCCAACATGTGGTTACCGTCAACCACAACGTGCTCGTCTTCCACTTCGGTGATTTCAACCGGAACCGGACCCTGGTCAGTTTCGGCCATAAAGCGCATACCAACCTGCAGTTCGTCCACGCCCATAAAGACGTCTTTAGGAACGCGCTGAACCAGATTATCGTCATACTCGCCGTAGGCATCGTTAGAAGCGATTTTCACATCAAACTTATCGCCTACTTCACGATTTTCCAGCGCCTTCTCCAGGCCGGAAATCAGGGAGCCATGACCGTGCAGGTAGTCCAGCGGTGCACTCACCGGTGACTCATCAACCAACACACCATCTTCTGTACGTACCTGGTATGCCAGGCTGACCACAAGGTCTTTTGCTACTTTCATGATTTCTCCTAACCGTTGAGAGCGTTGAGCCCTTAGCTTCGCTGGCTATCATTACCAACGTTATGGACTCTAAGTGGCGCCAATTGTATCGAATTTCAATGCGGCTGTACGCTACAGCTTAAAAAAAGCTGGGCGGTAGCGCTAGTCGGGATGAAAAATACCGATCACCTGTTCCTTCTCGCGTACCTGTTCGCGGGCCTGTTTATCGGCTTCGCGCATCTGATGACCACACTTAACGCACTCAACCACATCAACATTATTCTCCCGCCACAGAGCAAGAGTGTCTTTAGCCTGACAGCTGGGGCAGGTTGCACCAGCGATAAAACGTTTACGCATAATGATCCCAGAAAAATGATGATTTAGTTCTGTCGTACGGACGCTCGCCGAGAAATCGCCCGCTACTCGTTGCCGTCCCAGCCATCGAGCTGCCGTTTTTCCTGGCGCATCTCGGTCTGGAAGATATCTTCCAGCTCGCGCCGTGCCTCTTTCACCCTGGAGATATGCTGACTGTCGGTATGATTCGGCATCAGCTCACGCAGCATGCGCATATCCAGACGACGGAAGTGCTGCTGAGCGCGAAACGCCTGGTGCGGATGCATGCCCAGCGTCATCAGCGTCTTGCGGCCCAGCTCCAGCGCACTGCTGAAGGTTTCACGCGAGAACTGCATCACACCGGCCTGCAGCAGCTCGTGGGCCTCTACACGGCCACGGGCGCGAGCAAGAATTTGCAGATGCGGGAAATGCTGCTGGCACAGATGAACAATCTCCATCGAGTCTTCCGGACTGTTGCAGGTTATCACGATCGACTGCGCCGTTTCTGCGCCCGCCGCCCGCAATAATTCAAGTTCAGTAGCATCGCCGTAATAAACTTTGTAGCCGTATTTGCGCATCAGGCTAACGGCACTGATATCACGCTCCAGCACGGTAATGCGCTTTTCGTTCGCCATCAGCAGGCGGCCAATGACCTGGCCAAAACGTCCGAAGCCCACCACGATAACCTGCGGCTTATCATCTTCAACGAACGGTTTTTCCTGCGTGTCGTCCGCTTCGTTAAAGCGCCGGGCGAGAATACGATCCACTCCCTGCATCAGCAGCGGCGTGGTCATCATCGACAGCGTTACAGTCACCAACAACAGCGGCATCTGATCGCCACTGAACAACTTTGCCGAAGCCGCAGCGGAGAACAGTACGAAGGCAAACTCTCCCCCCTGGCTCAGCACGCCGGCAAACTGCAACCGCTCGGAGCTGCGCAGACCATAAACGCGGGCCAGCAGATAGAGAACCAGCGTCTTCACCGCCACCAGGGCGACGACGCCAACGAGGATCTCAACAATATGGGTATAGAGCACGCCGAGGTTGAGCGCCATGCCCACCGAAATAAAGAACAGCCCCAGCAGCAGCCCCTTAAACGGATCGATCGACACTTCCAGCTCGTGGCGATATTCGCTTTCTGCCAGCAGAATACCGGCGATAAAGGTGCCCAGCGCCATCGACAGCCCAAGCGCATCCATAAACAGTGCAGAGCCCAGCACCAGCAGCAGCGACGCGGCGGTAAATACCTCGCGCACGCCGGAGGCGGCAATAAAACGCAGGATCGGGCGGAGCAAATAGCGCCCGCCAATCAGCATACCGGCAAACGCCAGCACCTTGATGCCCACTTTCATCCAGTCGGTATGGCCGCTATCGTTACCGGCCAACAGAGGGACCAGCGCCAGCGCCGGGATCACCGCCAGGTCCTGAAACAGCAGAACCGAGAAGCCGAGCTGCCCGGATTCATTGCGATTCATGCCCTTATCGCGCATCAACTGTAATGCCATCGCCGTAGACGACATCGCCAGCCCGATCCCGCCGATAGTGGCCGCCTGCCAGGAGAAATCGGTCAGATACAGCAGGCCACCCAGCACTGCAGCACTGAGGATCACCTGCGCCGCACCGACGCCAAAAATCGAACGGCGCAGCTGCCACAGTTTCGAGGGGTTCAGTTCCAGGCCGATGATAAACATCAGGAATACCACGCCCAGCTCAGAGAAGTGCAGGATCTCCTCCACGTCGCTGATAAAGCCTAAGCCCCACGGGCCAATGGCGATACCCGCCAGTAAATACCCCAGCACCGCGCCAATACCCAGACGCGCCGCAATCGGCACCGCAATCACCGCGGCAAACAGGTACACCACGCCTGCGGTCAGGAGAGTTTCACCTTCCATTAAACACCTCCATAGGGCAGTGGATTTTCCAGCCAGTCATCGTAGGCGTTGGCATAGTTTTTCATGGTTTCAGCAGACTGGCGGCGCGCCCAGTAGACAATCATCGGCGTCAGCCAGTGCATCCGGCACATCTGCGCCGTCAGCTCAAACGGGCGCATAATCTCAGACATCGGGTAGCGATTCAGCCCTTCCTGATGATAGGCCGCCTCCGGCTCGCCGGTGGTGATCACACTGCGCCAGTATTTACCTTCCAGCACGTTACCGCCCGGTCCGCTGGCAAAGCCACGGGACAACACGCGATCCATCCACTCCTTCAGCAGCGCCGGGCAGCTGTAGGTATAGAGAGGATGCTGAAAAACAATGATTTGATGGTCGCGCAGCAGCTGCTGCTCATAGTGAATATCAATAAAGAAATCGGGATAGTGCGCGTATAAGTCATGGACCGTCACGTGTTCCAGATTACGAGCCGGTTGCAGCAAAACACGATTAGCGATCGAATCTTGAGACTCCGGATGGGCATACAACAGCAGAACTTTAGGCGGCTGCGACATCATTCCCCTCCAAATCGTCGTCACGGCCGGGGATTTCCGCTACCATGCACGACGCAACGGAATACGTGATTCCGACAAACTGATTATGATGACTTAATTTAACATACTCTGAACTTACGGCGCTTATGATTGTATTCTCCTCGTTACAAATTCGTCGCGGTGTCCGCGTACTGCTGGATAACGCTACGGCGACTATCAATCCCGGTCAGAAAGTGGGCCTGGTCGGTAAAAACGGCTGCGGTAAATCCACGCTGCTGGCTCTGCTTAAAAACGAGATAAGCGCCGATGCCGGCAGCTTTAGCTACCCCGGTAGCTGGTCACTGGCGTGGGTCAACCAGGAAACGCCCGCGCTGGACGTTGCCGCTATTGAGTATGTTATCGACGGCGACCGTGAATTTCGTCAGCTTGAGTCTGAATTAGCGCACGCCAACGACATTAACGACGGCCATGCCATCGCCACGCTGCACGGCAAGCTGGATGCGATTCAGGCATGGACAATACAATCCCGCGCGGCAAGCCTTCTTAGCGGTTTGGGCTTTAGCCAGGAACAGCTACAGCGGCCGGTCAGTGATTTTTCCGGCGGCTGGCGTATGCGTTTAAACCTCGCGCAGGCCCTGCTCTGCCGTTCCGATCTGCTGCTGCTTGATGAACCGACTAACCACCTCGATCTTGATGCAGTGATCTGGCTGGAACGCTGGCTGAAAAGCTACAGCGGCACGCTGATCCTGATCTCCCACGATCGTGACTTCCTTGATCCGGTGGTGGATAAGATCCTGCATATCGAACAGCAAACAATCTTCGAATACACCGGTAACTACAGCTCGTTCGAAATTCAGCGCGCCACCAAGCTGGCGCAGCAGCAGTCGATGTTTGAGCACCAGCAGCAAAAAGTGGCCCATCTGCAAAGCTTTATTGACCGCTTCAAAGCGAAAGCGACCAAGGCCAAGCAGGCGCAAAGCCGTATCAAAATGCTGGAACGCATGGAGCTGATCGCCCCGGCGCACGTCGACAACCCGTTTACCTTCCGCTTCCGCGAGCCGGAAAGCCTGCCTAACCCGCTGTTGAAAATGGAAAAAGTCAGCGCGGGCTACGGCGACAGAAAAATCCTCAACTCCATCAAGCTGAACCTGGTACCCGGATCGCGTATCGGCCTGCTGGGCCGTAACGGTGCCGGTAAATCCACGCTGATCAAGCTGCTGGCGGGTGAACTGGCCCCGCTACAGGGTGATATCGGTCTGGCGAAAGGCATCAAGCTCGGCTATTTCGCCCAGCATCAGCTTGAATTCTTACGCGCGGATGAATCCCCGCTACAGCATCTGGCACGGCTGGCACCAAAGGTGCTGGAACAGCAGCTACGCGATTATCTGGGCGGCTTCGGCTTTCAGGGGGATAAAGTCACCGAGGAGACGAAACGCTTCTCCGGCGGCGAGAAAGCCCGTCTGGTGCTGGCGCTGATCGTCTGGCAGCGCCCGAACCTGCTGCTGCTTGATGAACCCACTAACCACCTCGATCTGGATATGCGCCAGGCCTTAACCGAAGCGTTGATCGACTTTGAGGGCGCGCTGGTGGTGGTTTCGCACGATCGTCACCTGCTGCGATCCACGACCGACGATCTTTACCTGGTGCACGACGGTAAAGTCGAAGCCTTTGATGGCGACCTGGAAGATTATCAGCAGTGGCTCAGCGACCTGCAAAAACAGGTCGCGGCAGAATCCGCCCCGAAAGTAGAAAGCGCCAACAGCGCACAGTCGCGTAAAGATCAAAAACGCCGCGAGGCCGAACTGCGCACGCAGACCCAGCCTTTGCGCAAGCAGATTGAAAAGCTGGAAAAGCTGATGGAGAAACACAACCTTCAGCTGGCGGATGCCGAAGCGAAGCTGTCAGACACGGCGATCTACGAGCAAAACCGCAAGGCCGATCTCACCGCCGCACTGCAACAGCAGGCAACGGCAAAATCCGCGCTGGAAGAGAGTGAAATGGAATGGCTGGACGCACAGGAACAGCTTGAAGCGATGCTAAACGCGGAATAATACTCCATCAGGCAGAGGACGGTTTCAGCCGTCCCCTGCTCAGGCTGAACTGACACCTCGGATTCAGCCCGTATTGCCCTTCCAACTTCGTTTAGACGTTCTTTCTACGGCGACATTATTCAGCGCGATAAAACGGCTTATCCCCGAGGATCGTCGCGCGGTGCATAATGCGCCGCTGTGGAAGATAATCCGCATTCGCGTAGTGCTGAGTCACCCGGTTATCCCAGATGGCCACATCCCCGACCTGCCAGCGCCAGCGCACCTGAAACTCCGGCTTGGTGATATGAGCAAACAGGAAACGCAGCAGCGCGTCGCTCTCTTTCTCCTTGATGCCGACAATACGCGTGGTGAAGCCTTCATTAACAAATAGCGCCTGCTTACCGCTGACCGGATGAGTCCGCACTACCGGATGCAGCAGCGGTGGATTCTTCGCGACCGCCTGCTGCCAGCGCTGATGTTCCTCTTCGCTACCGCGATATTTGTACTCCTGGAACGATTTCTTAAAGTCATGTTCCGCCAGCAGCCCGCTCAGCAACTGCTGTAGCGGCTCGGATAGCGCATCCCAGGCAGCGATCCCGCTGGCCCACAGCGTATCTCCGCCGGTTTCCGGCAGGTGCTTCGCGGCAAGAATGGCCCCGGCGGGCGGCGTCTCAATAAAGGTGACGTCGGTATGCCAGTTATCGTTATCCGGCGGATTATCGTCATGGGTATCCAGTACGATAATTTCCTCCACGCCGGGGGCATGAGGATAGACCGGGTGAATATGCAGGTCGCCGAAACGAGCCGCCAGCGCACGCTGCTGCTGCGGCGTGATCGGCTGATCGCGCAGGAACAGCACCTGATGGCGGATCAGCGCATGGTAAAGCTGTTCAAACTGACCGTCGCTGAGCGGCAGGCGTAAATCCAGATTGCTAACCTGCGCACCAATGTAGGGCCCAAGCGGTTGAATAGTAATTCGTTCGTTCATGACTGTGCTCCGTGCCACGGGGTTAAACGACGCTGTAAGGCACGCAGCCCCAGCTCAAGTGCAAATGCAATCAGGGCAATCACCGCAATGCCTGCCAGCACGACGTCGGTGGCGAGGAACTCCCCCGCGGATTGCACCATAAAACCAAGGCCGCGCGTGGCCGCAATCAGCTCCGCTGCCACCAGGGTGGACCAGCCCACGCCCAGGCCAATGCGTAAACCGGTGAGAATTTCCGGTAGCGCACCGGGCAGGACGACATACCACAGCACCTGCCAACGGCTGGCCCCCAGCGAACGTGCGGCGCGCAGCCGCACCTGCTGAGCGCTCTTCACACCGGCCAGCGCAGACATCGCCACCGGGGCGAAAATCGCCAGATAAATCAGTAAAATTTTCGAGGTTTCGCCAATGCCAAACCAGATCACCATCAGCGGCAGATAGGCCAGCGGCGGCACCGGGCGATAAAGCTCAATCAGCGGGTCGAGAATGCCGCGCACCGTCTCATTCAGCCCCATAAAGATGCCCACCGGCACGCCAATCACCACCGCCGCCAGCAGCGCAATCAGGATACGCGTCAGGCTGGCTCCCAGGTGCTGCCACAGAGTGGCATCCATAAATCCGGTCGGACCGGCGATGGTCAGCAGCTTTTGCAGTACCTGCTGCGGCGGCGGCAGGAACAACGGCGTTACCAGCTGTAGCGCGGTTACCAGCCACCAGATAGCGATTAACACTACCAGCGTGGCGCTACTCAACGTCAGCTGGCGCGACAGCGGCCAGCGAAAACGCCAGCGGCGCGGCGTGCTTTTTTCATTAATCAGTGAGCTCATACCAACACCTCGCGCTGATGGAATACCCGGCTAAGAACATACTCGCGGCGTTCAATAAACGCCGGGTCGGATTTAATTGACCGGCACGGTTCGCCGTTGGCGTAGCGGCGGCCGAAATCCAGCGCAAGGCGTTCAACAATGCGGCCAGGGCCAGGCGATAACAGCACCAGCTCGCTGGCGAGGAATACCGCCTCTTCAATATCGTGGGTAATCAACAGGATTTGCTTGCCGCTGTCCCGCCAGAGCGTCAGCAGCAGCTCCTGCATCTGTTCGCGGGTGAAAGCATCCAGCGCGCCGAAAGGCTCATCCAGCAGCAGCAGCCGCGGATCGGCCGCCAGTGCGCGGGCAATGCCGACCCGCTGACGCATCCCGCCGGAAAGCTGCCAGATAAAGCGTCGCTCCGCGCCCGCCAGGCCCACTTTTTTCAGCATCTGGCGGGCAATTTCCCGCCGTGCATTTTTTTCGACCCCGGCCAGCTGCAGGCCGAAGGCAACGTTATCCAGCACGTTACGCCAGGGCAGCAGCCCTTCGTTTTGAAAGACCACGCCGCGATCGGCACCCGGCCCGTTGACCGGCTTGCCGTCCAGCGTAATGCTGCCGCTCTCCGCCGGGATAAAACCGGCAATCAGGTTCAGCAGCGTCGTTTTGCCGCAGCCGGACGGCCCCAGCACCACCAGCAGTTCACCGCTGTCGATCGACAGATTAATATCCTGGAGCGCCAGCTGGTTTTGATAGCGGGCGCTAAGATGAGAGACGGACAGCATCGGCTTTACCTCGCTTATTGCGTCAGCGGTTTAACAAAACGATCGGTGACGAAACTGCTGTAGTCGCTGGCCACCTGCGGCACCTTGCCCTGCTCTTTCAGGAAGTTAGCGGTATCGACAATCGCCTTATTCACCGGGCCGTTCAGCTCCTGCACCTGCTGCTGAGCGGTAAGATAGGTATTCCCTTTGACCAGCACCGGCACATCTTCGGTCGGTACGCCGCTCAGGCGCGACAGCTTGCTCAGGTTGTCATCCTGCTTCAGCCAGGCTTCCGGGTTATCGATATAGGCTTTTTGCGGTGCCAGCGCGCTGCGGGCAAAGGCGGTCACCACCTCAGGATGCTTCTCGGCGAAGTCTTTACGCACTACCCAAACGTCGAGGGTCGGAGAACCCCATTTCCCCACCTGCGAGGAATCGGTCAGCACGGTGCCGTCTTTTTCCAGCTGGTTAACCGCCGGTGACCAGACGTAGGCACCGTCGATATCTCCGCGCTGCCAGGCGGCAATAATCGCCGGTGGTTGCAGGTTAATAATCTGTACCTGGCCCGGCTTAATACCCCAGTGCTTTAGCGAGGCCAGCAGGCTGTAGTGCGTGGTGGAGATAAACGGCACGGCGATACGTTTACCAATCAGGTCCTTAGGATCTTTAATGTTCTTTTTCACCACCAGCGCTTCGGAGTTACCGAGCTGTGATGCCAGCAGGAAGACTTCAATCGGCACGCCCTGGCTGGCCGCAACGGCGAGCGGGCTGGAACCGAGGTTACCAATCTGCACATCACCAGAAGCCAGTGCCCTGACCACGCTGGCACCGCTGTCGAATTTGCGCCAGTCAACTTTTGCCCCGCTCTCTTTAGCAAAGGTGTCGTCGGCCTGCGCGACTTTCGCCGGTTCTGCTGATGTCTGATAGGCGACGGTCACGTCCACCGCCTGTGCGTTAAGTGCTGCCAGCCCCAGTGCCGCTGCCAGAATTGAAACTGTAAATTTACCCGCCATAGCCCGCTCCAGTATTGTTGTTATCGGTGAACACCTCCTTTGTAACCGGGCGCGACTATCGCAATAAAGTAATTAAAAATTCTTTTTTATATCTAAGTGTACTTAGTAATTTTTACGCAAAAGTCTGCCGGAAAGTGCACATAGTGCCGCCTTGACCCATTACTGATTACGCAGGAGGCGGCATATGTCATGGCAGATGAGACATTTTCTTTCGTACTGGCTTTGCTGGAAGGCTAGCTGAGGGTCTGCCAGTGGCAGCCATGATTCTGACTGACGCGGTGGAGTACAAGGCTTGAGAAGTTAACGCCCTGGGCGTGCTGCACACGCCCAGGAATATCAGTGCCAGATGAGCAACACGCAGGCGGCGGTCAGCAGCCCCATGAACACGTTGAAAATCGTCCATGCACGGCGGCTGCGCAGAATGCGGCCAATCAGCGTGCCGAATCCCAGCCAGATCACCGCCGACGCGAAGTTCACGATTGCCAGCGCAATACTGATGGCGACGACGGAGCCGAGGTAACCCTTTCCGGCCAGACTGAAGCTGGCCACCGCACCCAGCACCATCAGCCAGGCTTTGGGGTTAATCAGTTGCAGCAGACCACCCTGCCAGAACGGCATCGGGGACGCCGGGCCGTCACCGGTCTCCAGCTTCTCATATTTCGCCGTGCCGATTTTCCATGCCAGCCACAGCAGATAAAGGCTACCGGCAATCTTCATAAACAGATGCAGGGAGGGATAGAGCAAAATTAACCCGCCGATACCAAACGCCACCATCAGCAGCATGATCTGCATACCGAGCATAATGCCAACCAGCAGGGCCAGCGATCGCCAGAAACCAAAGTTGGCACCGGAGGCGGTGAGTAACATATTATTAGGGCCAGGTGTGATGGCGGCGACCCAGAGAAAACCTAACATAGACAGAAACAGACTCAGTTCCATAGAACGGGTGCTCCCCACCCCTGAAGAAATAAACAACCCGAAGAAGCTAACAGCGAGTTATGGATACTACAAGCTCTGAACCACGGATTTTCAGTCACCTGGATGACAAATCTTTCAGGCCTCTGCGCGGAGGCCGTAACCCTCATCTGCAAACCCTGCTACCCAGGCTGGTGCGACGTCGCATTACCCTGCAACCGCACTGGCAGCGCTTAACCCTGCCGGACAGCGATTTCGTCGATCTTGCCTGGAGTGAAGACCCGGCACAGGCGCGGCATAAACCTCGCGTGGTCCTGTTCCACGGTCTGGAAGGCAGCTTTAACAGCCCCTATGCGCACGGTCTGCTGCAGGCGTGGAAAGATCGCGGCTGGCTGGGCGTGGTGATGCATTTTCGCGGCTGTAGCGGTGAGCCGAATCGCCTGAACCGCATCTATCACTCCGGAGAGACCAGTGATGCCAGCTACTTCCTGCAGTGGCTGCGCGATGAGTGGGGCCAGGTGCCGACCGCCGCTGTCGGCGTCTCCCTCGGCGGTAATATGCTGGCCTGCCTGATGGGGCAACAGGGCGATAACTGCCTGCTGGATGCAGGCGTAGTCGTTTCCGCTCCGCTGATGCTGGAACCCTGTAGCCAGCGGCTGGAGCAGGGGTTTTCCCGTATCTACCAGCGCTATCTGCTCAATCTGCTCAAGCAGAACGCCACGCGCAAGCTGATGGCCTGGCCCGGCACGCTGCCCATAGAGCTGCCACAGCTGCGAGCACTGAAAAAGCTTCGCGCCTTTGATGATGCGATTACCGCCAGAGCCCACGGCTTTGCCGACGCGACCGACTACTATCGCCGCTGTAGCGGACTACCGCTGCTGCCCGGCATCAGCAAACCGCTGTTGATCATTCATGCACTGGACGATCCCTTTATGACCGCTGAGGTGATCCCCGATCCGGCCCTGCTGCCGCACAATATTGAGTATCAGCTGACCCGCTACGGTGGACACGTTGGTTTTGTAGGCGGAACGCTACGCCAGCCGCAAATGTGGCTGGAACAGCGTATACCGCAATGGCTTTCAACCTGGCTGGAACCCTGATGATTATTCCCTGGAAAGATCTCGACTCTGAAACGCTTGATAACCTGATTGAATCCTTTGTTCTGCGCGAGGGAACCGACTACGGTGAGCAGGAACGATCGCTGGAACAAAAAGTGAAAGACGTTCGCCGCCAGCTGGCCAGCGGAGACGCGGTGCTGGTGTGGTCAGAGCTGCATGAAACCGTCAACATCATGCCTCGCGGGCAGTTTAACGGCTGAGGATAATTTTCCCGGTCGCCACGCGGCGAGGATGACTTTGCACCGATAAACATGTTAGGAATGATCCGTCCGCCTATCTCTCAGGGAGTTGTTTACCATGTCAGCCAAACACCCGGTTATCGCCGTCACCGGCTCCAGCGGTGCAGGAACGACCACCACCAGCGTTGCCTTCCGGAAAATATTCCAGCAGCTTAACCTGAGGGCAGCGGAGGTCGAGGGAGACAGCTTCCATCGCTTCACCCGCCCGGAGATGGATATGGCCATCCGTAAAGCGCGCGATCTGGGTAAACACATCAGCTACTTTGGCCCGGAAGCCAACGACTTCGGACTGCTGGAGCAAACCTTTATTGAGTATGGGCGCACGGGTAAAGGCAAATCACGCAAATACCTGCATACCTACGATGAGGCGGTGCCCTGGAATCAGGTGCCCGGGACCTTTACCCCATGGCAGCCGCTGCCTGAACCCACCGACGTGCTGTTCTATGAGGGTCTGCACGGCGGCGTACTCACCCCGCAGAATAACGTGGCGGAAAACGTCGATCTGCTGGTTGGCGTAGTGCCTATCGTCAACCTTGAGTGGATACAGAAACTGGTGCGCGATACCAGCGAGCGCGGCCATTCGCGCGAAGCGGTGATGGATTCGGTGGTGCGTTCAATGGAAGATTACATCAACTACATCACGCCACAGTTTTCCCGCACCCACCTGAACTTCCAGCGCGTTCCGACCGTAGATACCTCCAACCCCTTCGCCGCCCGTGGCATCCCGTCACTGGACGAGAGTTTTGTGGTTATTCACTTCCAGGGGCTGGAAGATATCGATTTTCCCTATCTGCTTACCATGATTCAGGGCTCATTTATCTCCCATATTAAAACCCTGGTGGTGCCGGGCGGAAAAATGGGCCTGGCGATGGAACTGATTATGGGCCCACTGGTTAAGCGACTGATCGAAGGGAAAAAAATCAGCTAATCGGATGGTCATCGCGACGATGACATAAGCTGCTGATGGATAAAACCAATGTGCAGCTGCACGCCAATTGGCAGAACATCTTCATCAAGGCGGAAGTGCGGATTATGCAAGCTCCAGCAGGTGCCTTTTTCCTCGTTGCCCGAACCGATAAACAAGAAGCATCCGGGGATAACCTGCTGGTAGGCTGAAAAATCTTCACAGCCAAACATGGGATGCGGCATTATTTTCAACGCGTCGGCGCCCAGCGTATCCACCACATTTTTTGCGGCGAAACGACAGGCATCCGGGTGGTTGAAGCCCAGCGTGTAACCCTTTGTCCATTCCAGCTTGTAGCTGGCCCCAACCGCCGCCGTCATGCCGCCGAGCATCTGTTCCATCATTTTTGGGATTTCAGTGCGCGTATTTTCACTCAGCGTGCGCAGGGTGCCTCTGAGATGTGCCACATCCGGAATAACGTTGTAGCCCCCGTCGGCCAGAAAACTGGCAATACTGAGCACGGCACCCTCGTTAGGGTCAAGCCTGCGTGAAATGATTTGCTGCAGCTCCTGAACAACCCCGGCACCTAACACCACGGGATCGCACGCCGTATGCGGCAGAGCAGCATGCGAGCCTTTCCCCTGCAGAATCAGATCGAAATTATCACTGGCCGCGCTAAAAACACCTTCGGTGAAACTGACGGTACCGGTAGGAAAAGCCGGCATCACGTGCAGACCAAAAATCATCGAAACCCCATTAAGCACACCCAGAGAAACCAGTTCCTGTGCCCCACCCGGCGGCACCTCTTCCGCATGCTGAAAAATAAATCTCACGGTTCCGGCAATCTGTTGTTGCAGCTGGCACAGTACCCAGGCCGCTCCCATCAGCATGGCCGTATGCGCATCGTGACCACAGGCATGCATGACGCCCGCATTACGCGAGGTAAAAGGCTCCTGGTTCAGCTCATGGATCGGCAGCGCATCCATATCAGCACGTAGCGCTATGCATGGGCCGGGGCGCGCCCCTTTTAGCTCCGCCAGCACGCTGTTAGGTGAGGGACGGCTAAGGGTTAATGCACCCCATTGCTGAAGCTCGCTGGCGACGTAATCCGCAGTTTTTTGCTCATGAAAAGAGAGCTCGGCATGCTCATGAATATGTCGACGCCATTGCAGTACTCGTGGGGTGATATCTTTAATCAGTGACGCGGTTTGAGATTTCATAGTTACTCCTGTAACGGTGAAAAAGCAGCCAGAGCCGACTACCGGGCAGTGAAGCCAGTCACCCCATCCGTCACTCGTGTTCACCCGGTCAATGACCGGGCCAACAGCCGCAGAAAACGCATTTCATGGGTAGGGTGAATAGGGTGATAAAAACACAAATCAGTGCAAGATCTGTGGCGAACCGTGCCAAAACGGCCCTCGTACAGCAGGCTTACAGATCCCTCTCCAGACAATAAAAACGACAGCCGCTCCTTTTCTCACTATGCTGAAGCGAGACAACATGACACAACACAAGACAGCCAGGTCAAGCTGTGCTACAAACGGTGCTGTATTATTATTCTGGCATTGCAATGCATGGTGAAAACGGGACAACAGGATGAGCCAGACTCTTAACGGTATGGCCCGTTTGATTTTCCTATGGGAAGCGCCTGACAGGGAACTCCTTCCCTGTGTACCCGAAATATTTCAAAAAGCAGTTAACATTTCTGCAACCTGAGTGATAAAAGGGTATATTTAGGCACGATTACAATAAGAGGATAACAGCGAATGGTTCTCGGCAAACCGCAAACAGACCCAACCCTCGAATGGTTCCTGTCACATTGCCATATTCACAAATATCCATCCAAAAGCACCTTGATCCATCAGGGTGAAAAGGCAGAAACCCTCTACTACATCGTCAAAGGCGCAGTAGCGGTGCTGATCAAGGATGAAGAAGGCAAAGAAATGATTCTTTCCTACCTCAATCAGGGCGACTTTATTGGCGAACTGGGCCTTTTCGAAGAGGGCCAGGAGCGAAGCGCGTGGGTGCGCGCTAAAAGTGCCTGTGAAGTAGCTGAAATCTCCTATAAAAAATTCCGCCAGTTGATTCAGGTTAACCCTGACATTCTGATGCGTCTTTCTTCGCAGATGGCACGCCGTCTGCAGGTCACTTCTGAGAAGGTGGGTAACCTCGCCTTCCTTGACGTAACCGGTCGTATTGCACAAACCCTGCTTAATCTGGCCAAACAGCCGGATGCCATGACCCACCCGGATGGCATGCAGATCAAGATCACCCGCCAGGAGATCGGCCAGATCGTTGGCTGTTCTCGTGAAACCGTGGGGCGTATTTTGAAAATGCTGGAAGATCAAAACCTGATTTCCGCGCACGGTAAAACTATCGTGGTTTACGGTACGCGCTAAGCGGTTGTGGATCTGTGGCGCGACACTCTGGTCGCGCCTTTTTTTCTGTGGTATTGGGCATGTGGCGGAGAATCATCTATCACCCTGAAGTGAACTATGCACTGCGGCAAACGCTGGTGCTGTGCTTGCCGATAGCCGTTGGCTGGCTGTTAGGCGATCTTCGACAGGGTTTACTCTTCTCATTGGTTCCCGCCTGCTGTAACAACGCCGGTCTTGATACTCCCCATAAACGTTTTTTCAAGCGCCTGATTATCGGCGGCAGCCTGTTTGCCTTCTGTAGCTTTATGATCCTGTATGCCGGGGAACAGGGCGTACCGCTGCCGATCATCATGCTGGTGATGGCACTGATGCTGGGCGTCACTGCGGAAATCAGTCCACTGCATGGCCGTCTGCTGCCCGCCTCGCTCATTGCCGCCATTTTTACCCTCAGCCTTGCCGGAAGAGTTCCCCTCTGGCAACCGCCGCTGCTCTATATTCTCGGTACCATCTGGTACGGGCTGTTTAACTGGCTGTGGTTCCGCCTGTGGAAAGAGCAGCCGATGCGTGAAACGCTTAGCCTGCTGTATCGCGAGCTGGCCGACTACTGCGAGGCGAAATATACGCTGCTGACCCGGCTGACCGACCCGCAGACGGCCCTCCCGCCGCTGCTGGCACGCCAGCAGAAAGCGGTGGATTTAATTAATACCTGCTATCAGCAGATGTATATGCTGGCCGCCAGCCAGGATAACCACTATCAGCGGCTAACGCGGGCCTTTCAGGTGGCACTGGATCTACAGGAACACATTTCCGTCAGCCTGCATCAGCCGGAAGAAGTGCAAAAGCTGGTGGAACAGAGCCACGCCGAAGCGGTGATCCGCTGGAATGCACAAACCATTGCTGCCCGGCTGCGAGTGCTGGCCGATGACATTCTCTATCATCGCTATCCTGAACGTTTCACCATGGATAAACCATTGCAGGCACTGGAGAAAATCTCCCGGCAGAATAAAGAAAATCCGGTGGGGAATTTCTGCTATTACCATTTCAGCCGCATCGCCCGTGTGCTCCGCACCCAGCGGCCGCTGTATCGACGCGATCTGATGGCGGATCGTCAGCGCCGGTTACCGCTGATCCCGGCGCTGAAGAGCTACCTGTCGTTGAAATCTCCGGGCCTGCGCAGCGCCGCACGCTATGGAGTGATGCTTGCCTTTGCCAGCTCGCTGGCGCTGTTTTTTAATCTGCCCAAGCCCTACTGGATACTGATGACGGTCATGTTCGTCAGCCTCAATGGTTACGGTGCCACTCGGGTTCGCATTCAGCACCGGGCAATGGGAACCCTGGCCGGACTGGTCATTGCCGCCGTTATGCTGCGCCTGCACGCACCGGAATCGGTGATGCTGCTGGTTATGCTGGCCCTGACGCTAATCGGTAATCTGTTTATCCGTAAATTCTATGGCTGGGCCACGATCGGCTTTACCATTACCACAGTATTCACGCTGCAACTGCTGTCGCTCAACGGTGTGCAGCTGCTGATACCGCGCCTGATGGATACGCTAATTGGCTGTCTGATTGCCTTTGGTGGGATGATCTGGCTGTGGCCGCAGTGGCAGAGCGGGCTGTTAAGGCAGAATGCCCACGATGCGCTGGAAGCCTATCAGGAAGCACTGCAGCTTTTGCTGGGACAGGAACAGGAACCGGCAAAACTGGCCTGGCAGAGGATGCGGGTCAATCAGGCCCACAACGCGCTGTTTAACTCACTGCATCAGGCGATGCAGGAACCAAACTTTAATGCCAGCTATCTGAAGGATATGCAGCTGTGGGTGACCCACAGCCAGTTTATTGTCGAACACATTAATGCCATGACGATTCTGGCGCGCGAGCACACCATGCTCACGGAATCACTGGCACAGCGCTATTTGCAGTCGTGCGAAATCGCACTGCAACGCTGCCAGCAGCGCCTGGAATATGATGGACCCAGCTCAGACAGCAACGTACTGGAAGCGCCGGAAGATTTTCATCAGGGGCCGGTGACCATCCTGGAACGGCACGTGAAGCGTATTCTCGGCCACCTCAGCACCATGCACACTATCTCGTCACTGACCTGGAGCCAGCGCCCGCATCAGGGCCGCTGGCTGTCCCGGCGTTTACGCAAGTCGCCCTAGCCTAAAACTTTTTCTACCGCTGCCGCAAAGCGCTTCATCCCTTCGGTAATATCCGCAGGATCGATAACCAGCGATGGTGCAAAGCGCATCACGTCCGTACCGGCTACCAACACCATCACCCCTTCAGCCGCTGCGGCATTCAGGATGTCGCGCGCTTTACCGGCATGCTGCGGTTTCAGCGCGGCACCGATCAGCAGCCCCATTCCACGGATTTCGCTGAACAGATCCAGTTTGGCATCCAGCGCCTGCAGGGCATCAACAAACAGCTGACGCCGCTGCGCCACGCCGTCCAGCACCTCTGGGGTATTGATAATATCCAGCGCCGCTTCCGCTACCGCACAGGCCAGCGGGTTACCGCCGTAGGTGGTGCCGTGTACGCCAGGGGCCATCACCGATGCGATCTCGTTGGTGGTCAGCATCGCACTCACCGGGAAGCCGCCGCCCAGCGCTTTCGCCGTGGTGACGATATCCGGCTTCACGCCGTAATGTTCATAGGCAAACAGCTTGCCGCTGCGGCCCATTCCACTCTGTACTTCATCCAGTACCAGCAGCGCATTATGCTCATCACACAGCTGACGAAGCCCCTGCATAAATTCCTGAGTCGCAGGCGTTACGCCGCCTTCGCCCTGGATCGGCTCCACCACGATGGCGCAGGTGTGATCGTCGATAACCGCTTTGACCGCCGCCAGGTCGTTAAACGGCACATGGACGATGTCGGCAGGCTTCGGCCCAAAGCCGTCGGAGTACTTCGGCTGTCCACCGACGGAAACGGTAAACAGCGTACGGCCATGGAAGGCGTTATGGAAAGCGATGATCTTGCTTTTAAACGGGCTGTGGCGCTGGGTAGCGTAATAGCGCGCCAGCTTGAATGCCGCTTCGTTGGCTTCTGCACCGGAGTTAGCAAAGAACACGCGCTCGGCGAAGGTAGCAGCAATCAGCTTGCTGGCCAGGCGCAGGGCAGGTTCGTTGGTGAAGACATTGCTGGTATGCCACAGGGTTTCACCCTGGGTTTTCAGCGCTTCAACCAGTGCCGGATGGCAGTGACCGAGCGCCGTTACCGCAATACCACCGGAGAAATCGACGTACTCTTTCCCTTCCTGATCCCAGATGCGGCTCCCTTTTCCTTTTACCGGAACGAACTGCGCTGGTGCATAAACAGGCAAAATCACTTCATCGAATGTTGCCCGCGTTACCGCTAATTTTTCCGCTGCCATCAACCACCTCGCCGTTTAATCTTTGCATTAATGTGAAAATATAGTCATGAAATATGCATAAAAAATCAAAAAAAGGCAAACACTAACTCAGTAGCGCAGGAAATTTTCCAGCAGCTGATGCCCCTGCTCGCTTAGGATACTTTCCGGGTGGAACTGCACGCCTTCCAGCGGCAGCGTACGGTGGCGAAAACCCATAATTTCATCCGGCTGGCCGTCGCGCAGCGTCCAGGCCGTCAGCTCAAATTCATCCGGCAGCGTCCCGGTCTCTACAATCAGTGAATGATAGCGGGTGACGGTCAGCGGATGATTCAGCCCGGCAAAAACGCCGCCGTCGTTATGCTCAATGGCCGAAGTTTTACCGTGCATGACCTGGCGAGCACGAACCACTTTGGCACCGAACGCCTGGGCGATTGCCTGATGCCCCAGGCAAACACCAAGCACGGGCACCTGACCGGCGAAATGACGGATCGCCGCCAGTGAGATACCCGCTTCGTTGGGCGTACACGGGCCGGGGGAGATAACCAGATGTTGAGGGGCCAGAGCGGCAATTTCAGCCAGCGTAATATCGTCGTTACGGCGAACGATGACGTCGGTGCCCAGTTCAGAAAAATACTGGTAGAGGTTCCAGGTGAAGGAGTCGTAATTGTCGATAAGCAGCAGCATGGCGAATTCCGGTAAACGATTTACGCCGCTATTTTACGGATTTTACACCGTTTCGCTTATTTCTTTACGGTAGAGAAGATGAGGCAAAAACCTGAACCAGCCCCGCAGACCGATTCAGGCACAGTGCATAAGCTTATGGCAGAACTTTGGCGGAGAGGATCACCACCGGAGTCACCGGCACATTCTGGTAAGGACCAACATTCTGGGTTGGCACCTGGGCAATCTTATCAGCCACATCCATACCTTTAACCACTTTACCAAACACCGCGTAACCAAAGTCCCGCTGGCCGTGATCAAGGAAGGCGTTATCCGCCACGTTAATAAAGAACTGGCTGGTTGCGCTGTCTTTTTCTGATGTACGCGCCATAGAAATGGTACCGCGTTTGTTCAGCAGGCCGTTATCCGCTTCATTTTTGATCGGAGCGTTAGGCTGCTTCTGCTGCATGTCAGTGGTGAAGCCACCGCCCTGCAGCATAAAGCCCGGGATCACACGATGGAATGTGGTGTTGTTGTAAAAGCCGCTGTTGACGTAATCAACAAAGTTTTTTACCGAAACAGGGGCTTTCTGATTATTCAATTCCAGCTCAATGCTACCTGCTGAAGTGGTCAGCAGTACATGTGTATCCCCTTTCGCGGCGAATGCAGAAGCAGAGATCGATGACAGTGCGAGAACTGCCGCCACCGCGGTCAAAGTACGTTTCAACATGAAATATTCCTTACTGAGGGCAATAAGCCATAAATACAACGCTGATTGTAAATAGGCACTTACCAACGCGCCAGCGTTTTACCTTTATTTACTCAGGAAGAAATCACGGTAGAACGGGCTGTCTGATGAATAAATGTGACAAAAATCACACTAACAATGAAATTCGAAAATTATTATTTCATTAAATATTCATGCAGATCACGAATATGGTTAAACTCCTACGGCATATCTCAGGTACTTCGCCTGAGGAACTTCCTTCCAGACAGGTTTCCACAATGACAAATCGCGATCGAATCGGACTTACCTGGATCAGCTTCTTCTCTTATGCGTTGACCGGTGCAGTGGTTATCGTTACCGGTATGGTACTGGAGAATATAGCAGAGTACTTCCAGCTTCCCGTGGCTCAGATGAGCAACACCTTTACATTCCTCAACGCCGGGATCCTGCTGGCGGTATTCCTTAACGCCTGGCTGATGGAAATCGTGCCGCTGAAGCGTCAGCTGATGTTTGGCTTCGTGCTGATGGTTCTGGCGATACTGGGGCTGATGACCAGCCACAGCCTGAGCGTGTTCTCGCTCTGCATGTTCGTGCTGGGCGTGGTGAGCGGTATTACCATGTCGATCGGTACCTTCCTGATCACCCATCTTTATGAAGGACGCCAGCGCGGTTCACGCCTGCTGTTTACCGACTCCTTCTTCAGCATGGCCGGTACTATCTTCCCGATTATCGCTGCCGCTCTGCTGGCGCGTGCGCTGCCGTGGTACTGGGTTTACGTGTGCATCGGCGTGATCTACGTGGCGATCTTTGTTCTGGCGCTGTGCTTTGAATTCCCGGTACTGGGCAAAAAAACGGCCAGCGGCGAGCCGGTCAAAAAAGAAAAATGGGGCGTGGGTGTTGGCTTCCTCGCGGTGGCCGCTCTGTGCTATATCCTCGGCCAGCTGGGCTTTATCGGCTGGGTTCCTCAGTATGCAACCAAAAGCATGGGCATGGATATCGGCCAGGCCGGTAGTCTGGTGGGCAACTTCTGGACCGCCTATATGGTTGGCATGTGGGCGTTCAGCGCCATCCTGCGCTTCTTCGATCCACAGCGTATCGTCACCCTGCTGGCCCTGCTGGCTACCGCGCTGATGTACTGGTTCATCACTACCACCGACGCCTCAATGCTGAAATGGATCATGCTGAGCCTGGGCTTCTTCTCCAGCGCGATCTACACCACCATCATCACCCTGGGTTCCCTGCAGACCAAAGTCTCTTCACCAAAACTGGTGAACTTTATTCTGACCTGCGGCACCGTAGGAACCATGCTGACCTTCGTGGTCACCGGCCCTATCGTGGAAAAAGGCGGCGCTCACGCAGCGCTGGCAACGGCTAACGGCCTGTACGCGGTGGTGTTTGTGATGTGTCTGCTGCTGGGCTTCGTCAGCAAGCACAAGCTGCATGGCCATATGAACTCGCATTAATTCTCGACCTTAATGCAGCTAACAAGCCGGTGCCTGTGCACCGGCTTTTTTTATATGTCATTCCGGTAAATCATCCGTTAACCCCCCTCAATACCCGACCGACTTTCCTCTCACGTTAAAAATCATAAAAGCTATGATTTCATAATGTTATGTAGCTAACATTTTTTCTGCCGCCTACCCACTAATGGGTATTTGCCGGGGGGGATTGATACACATCAATAACCTCGATATCCGAGAGGTTATCGTACGATCAGAATCTTATTAATGAGGCAAAGCATGAGTATCAAACTCGCCATCATTGGCAACGGTATGGTCGGCCACCGCCTGATCGAAGAACTGGTGGAAAAGTCACAGCCCGGACAGTTTGAGATCACTGTCTTTTGCGAAGAACCTCGCGTGGCCTACGACAGGGTCCACCTTTCCGCTTACTTCTCTCACCACACCGCCGAAGAGCTGTCGCTGGTGCGGGAAGGTTACTATCAGAAGCACGGCATCAATATCCTGATTGGTGAACGCGCTATCCTGATTAACCGCGAAGAAAAAGTGATTCACGCCAACAGCGGCCGCCTGGTGCCCTATGACAAGCTGGTGCTGGCTACCGGATCTCGTCCGTGGGTGCCGCCGATCCCCGGCGCGGAAGGTGCAGACTGTTTCGTTTACCGCACAATTGAAGATCTGAACGGCATTGAAGCCTGTGCCCGCCGCAGTAAACGCGGTGCGGTCGTCGGCGGCGGCCTACTGGGCCTGGAAGCCGCTGGCGCACTGAAAAACCTCGGTATTGAAACCCACGTTATCGAATTTGCCCCGGTGCTGATGGCCGAACAGCTCGATCGCATGGGCGGCGAGCAGCTAAGACGTAAAATCGAGAGCATCGGCGTGCAGGTGCATACCGGGAAAAATACCCGGCAGATTGTGCACCATGTTCCGAGAGGTAAAATCCTGCAGTTTGCCGATGACAGCCAGCTTGAGGTCGATTTTATCGTCTTCTCTACCGGCATCCGCCCGCAGGATGCGCTGGCGAAACAGTGCAATCTGGCCACCGGTACGCGCGGTGGCGTGGTGATTAACGACAGCTGCCAGACCAGCGATGCGGATATCTATGCCATCGGCGAATGTGCCTCATGGCGTGAGCATGTCTATGGTCTGGTCGCACCGGGCTATAAAATGGCGCAAATCGCCGCCGACCATCTGTTAGGCGGCAGCAGCCACTTCGAAGGCGCGGACATGAGTGCCAAACTCAAGCTGTTGGGCGTGGACGTGGGCGGTATCGGCGATGCCCACGGTCGGACGCCCGGCGCACGCAGCTACGTTTATCTCGATGAGAGTAAAGAAGTCTATAAACGCCTGATCGTCAGCGCGGATAACAAAATGCTGCTGGGCGCGGTGCTGGTAGGCGACACCAGCGACTATGGCAACCTGCTGCAGCTGACGCTGAATGCGATCGAACTGCCGGCCAATCCGGATGCCCTGATCCTGCCTGAGCACGCCGGAGCAAAACCGTCGATTGGCGTTGAATCGTTACCGGACAGCGCGCAGATCTGCTCCTGCTTTGATGTCACCAAAGGCACAATTGTGCAGGCGGTACAAAATGGCTGCCACAGCGTTGCCGCGCTGAAAGCGGAGACCAAAGCCGGCACCGGCTGCGGCGGCTGTATCCCGCTGATTACTCAGGTGTTGAATGCCGAACTGAGCCGCCAGGGCATCGAGGTAAACCATCATCTGTGCGAACACTTCCCGTGGTCACGCCAGGAGCTGTATCACCTGATCCGCGTCAATAACATCCGGTCGTTTAATCAACTGATTAACAAATATGGCAAAGGCTACGGCTGCGAAGTGTGTAAGCCAACGGTGGGATCGCTGCTGGCATCCTGCTGGAATGAATATGTGCTGAAGCCGGAACATACGCCATTGCAGGACAGTAACGACCTGTTCCTCGGTAATATTCAGAAGGACGGCACCTACTCGATTATCCCTCGCTCGGCGGGTGGCGAGATTACGCCAGAGGGCCTGATGGCGATCGGCAACGTTGCCCGTCAGTACAACCTGTACACCAAAATCACCGGCTCACAGCGTATTGGCCTGTTTGGCGCACAGCAGGACGATCTGCCGGCCATCTGGGAGCAGCTGATTGCCGCCGGGTTTGAAACCGGCCACGCCTACGCCAAAGCGCTACGTATGGCGAAAACCTGCGTGGGCAGCACCTGGTGTCGTTTCGGCGTCGGCGACAGTGTCGGCTTCGGCGTCGAGTTGGAAAATCACTACAAAGGCATCCGTACGCCGCACAAGATGAAATTCGGCGTTTCCGGCTGTACCCGCGAGTGTGCCGAAGCACAGGGTAAAGACGTGGGGATTATCGCCACCGAAAAAGGCTGGAACCTTTACGTCTGTGGTAACGGCGGCATGAAGCCTCGCCATGCCGACCTGCTGGCTGCCGATCTCGACCGCGATACGCTGATGCACTATCTGGACCGCTTTATGATGTTCTATATCCGTACCGCCGATAAGCTTCAGCGCACTTCGGTGTGGCTGGATAATCTGGAAGGCGGTATCGACTATCTGCGGCAGGTGGTGATTCACGACAAACTGGGTATCAACGCGCAGCTGGAAGAAGAAATCAATCGTCTGCGCGCACAGGTGGTTTGCGAGTGGACTGAAACGGTTAATGATGCGCAGCAGCGCGCTCGCTTTGCCCACTTTGTTAACAGCAGCATGCGCGATCCACTGGTGCAGATGGTGCCGGAGCGCGAACAGCATCGTCCTGCTCGGGTGCAGGAACGCATTGAGATTATCCAACTGGAGGAAAATGTATGAGCCAGTGGCAGGAGATTTGCCCGTTGACCAGTATTCTGCCCGCAACCGGCGTTTGCGCGATGGTTGGTAGCCAGCAGATTGCCATTTTCCGCCCGGGTGAAGATGAGCAGGTGTTCGCGTTAAGCAATATCGACCCGTTTGCCCACGCCAGCGTGCTGTCGCGCGGTATCATCGCCGAGCACCAGCAGGAGCTGTGGGTGGCCAGTCCGCTGAAAAAACAGCGTTTCCGTCTGCGCGATGGCCTGTGCATGGAAGATGAAGGCCACTCAGTTCCGAGCTATCCGGCTCGGATCAGTCACGGAATGATTGAGATAAACCTTGCGGCGGAAACCTCCGCCGCCTGACACATCCCTTACCGGCCGCACGCACCTTCGCATGCGGCCATCCTGCCGTTTTCTTTTGTGAGTCTTTATGGATTTTCTTCCTCTGTTCTGTCAGCTGCGTGATAAACCCTGCCTGCTGGTTGGCGGTGGCGACGTCGCCGAGCGTAAAGCCCATCTGCTGTTGGCGAGCGGTGCCCTCCTGCGCGTCTGCGCCCGTGAGTTTTCACCGCAGTTCCAGCTCTGGCAGCAGGCGGGTAAAGCCACGCTGATTACCGATCCGTTTAGCCCGTCGCTGCTGGATGACTGCTGGCTGGTGATTGCCGCCACCGACGATGAGGCGCTGAACCAGCGGGTCAGCCAGAGTGCCGACGCGCGGCGGATGTTCTGCAACGTAGTCGATGCGCCGCAGAGCGCCAGCTGCATTATGCCGTCGATTATCGATCGGTCTCCGCTGATGATCGCCGTCTCTTCCGGCGGGAATGCACCGGTCATGGCCCGGATGCTGCGTGAAAAGCTGGAAGCCCTGCTGCCTCTGCATCTTGGCAGGCTTGCAGCCTGGGGCGGTGCTCAGCGGCAGCGAGTAAAACAGCAGTTCAGCAGCGGGCAGCGCCGCCGCTTCTGGGAAAAACTGTTTAACCACCAGCGGCTGGCGCAGTCGCTGGCCAACGGCGACAGCCAGCAGGTAGAGCGGCTGAGCGAACAGTTATTTAACGAACCGCTGGAGCAGCGGGGCGAAGTGGTGCTGGTCGGCGCTGGTCCGGGTGATGCCGGGCTGCTAACCCTGAAAGGACTGCAACAGATCCAGCAGGCCGACGTGGTGGTTTACGATCGGCTGGTGTCCGATGAGGTGCTGGCCCTGGCGCGGCGCGATGCTGAGCGCATCTTTGTCGGTAAACGCGCGGGGCACCACTGCGTACCCCAGCACGAAATCAACCAGATCCTGCTCCAGCAGGCGCAAAGCGGCAAACGGGTGGTTCGTCTCAAAGGCGGCGACCCGTTTATTTTTGGCCGCGGAGCGGAAGAGCTGGAGGCACTACAGGGGGCCGATATCCCCTTCTCCGTGGTGCCAGGTATCACTGCCGCATCGGGCTGTTCGGCCTACAGCGGCATTCCGCTGACCCACCGTGACTACGCACAGAGCGTACGGCTGGTCACCGGCCACCTGCAGCAAAACGGCGAGCTGGAGTGGCGGCATCTGGCCGCAGAGCGGCAAACCCTGGTCTTTTACATGGGGCTGGCCCAGGCGGCAGAAATACGTCAGCAGCTGATCGCACACGGTATGTCACCGGAGATGCCGGTGGCACTGGTAGAAAACGGCACGTCAACGCGACAGCGTGTGGTCACGGGTTCACTGGCTGAGCTGGCTGAACTGGCTGAAGAAGTGGAAAGCCCGGCGCTGATTATCGTCGGCGAGGTAGTGGCACTGCGCGAGAAGCTGAACTGGTTCTGACAAACAAAAACGGGTGGCGGGAAGCCACCCGTTTTTATATTCAGGATTACGGCTGGGCGACGAAACCGACGGCAGCGTAAACCTTTTTCAGGGTTTCCTGCGCGCGGGCACGGGCTTTCGCCGCACCGTCACGCATAATCTGATCGAGGAAGGCTTCATCGTTGCGATAACGATGATAGCGCTCCTGCAGCTCGCTCAGCATACCGGATACCGCATCCGCTACGGCCCCCTTCAGGTGACCATACATCTGACCGTCGAACTCTTTTTCCAGATCGGAGACGGACTTACCGGTTACGCCCGCCAGAATATCCAGCAGGTTAGAGACACCCGGTTTGTTTTTCACATCGTAACGTACGACAGGTGGCTCATCGCCATCGGTCATCGCACGCTTAATTTTTTTCACCACCGACTTCGGATCTTCCAGCAGGCCGATGACGTTATTACGGTTGTCATCAGATTTGGACATTTTCTTGGTCGGTTCCAGCAGCGACATCACGCGCGCACCTGATTTCGGAATAAAGGGCTCAGGAACCTTGAAGATATCACCGTAGATGGCGTTAAAGCGTGCGGCAACGTCACGGCTCAGCTCCAGATGCTGCTTCTGATCTTCACCCACCGGCACCTGGTTGGTCTGATACAGCAGAATATCTGCCGCCATCAGCACCGGATAATCAAACAGCCCGGCGTTAATGTTTTCTTCATAGCGCGCGGACTTGTCCTTAAACTGGGTCATACGGCTCAGTTCGCCGAAGTAGGTATAGCAGTTAAGGATCCAGCCCAGCTGAGTGTGTTCCGGCACGTGCGACTGCACAAAGATAGTGCTTTTCTGTGGGTCGATCCCACAGGCAAGATATAGCGCCAGCGTATCCAGCGTTGCCTTACGCAGCGCTACGGGGTCCTGGCGTACAGTGATCGCGTGCAGGTCAACGATGCAGTAAACACAGTGATAGTCATCCTGCATCTGTACCCACTGACGCAGCGCTCCCATATAGTTACCGATGGTCAGTTCACCTGAAGGCTGTGCGCCGCTAAATACAATGGGTTTACTCATGTTTCCGTCCTGATAATTACAGCCCTAACGCGGGCATTAAATCGTTAAAGTGATCGAGCGTGATGTCAGGCTGACTGGCGGCCACGGGCTCACCGTAGTTGTAGCCGTAATTCATGCCGATACAGGGACATCCTGCCGCCTGTGCCGCCAGAATATCATTGCGAGAATCCCCTACAAACAGCAACTCACCGGGTAGCAGACCAAATTTTCCCAACACCATAAACAGCGGCGCAGGATGCGGTTTTTTGGCGGCGACGTCATCTCCGCCGATAACCAGCGAGAAGTAGTCCGCTATACCTAAAGACTGCAACAGCGGTGCGACAAACGGCGTCGGTTTATTCGTGACGATCGCCATCGGCAGATTCTGTGCCGCCAGCTTCGCCAGCGTCTCCTGCACATGGGGATAGAGCAGGCTGCCGCTTTCTACGGTGTCGGCATAATGCTTATCAAACAGAATACGCGCTTCACGCAGCGCCTCTTCACGCGGGGCATGGCCCTGCGCCCAGCTCAGGGCGCGCTCGATAAGAATGTCTGCACCGTTACCAATCCAGGTCGCAACACGCTCAACCCCTGCGGCAGGAAGCTGCAGCTCGATTAAAGCTGCATCGACCGCGCTCGCCAGCCCTGGTGCGCTGTCTACCAGCGTACCGTCGAGATCGAATGCCAGTGCGCGAATATCAGTGAAATGAGCCATGGCGGGATTTTTCCAGTTCAGTGCGCATATCGTCGATCACTTTCTTGTAATCGGGATGACCAAAAATTGCTGAACCGGCCACAAACATATCGGCACCGGCCGCTGCAATTTCGCCAATGTTATCGACCTTCACGCCACCATCGACTTCAAGGCGGATATCGTAGCCGCTGTCGTCAATCAGCTTACGAACCTCACGCAGCTTGTTCAGCGTGCCGGGAATAAACGACTGGCCGCCGAAGCCAGGATTTACCGACATCAGCAGAATGATGTCCAGTTTATCCATCACGTACTCAAGAATGCTGAGTGGTGTAGCCGGATTCAGTACCAGGCCCGCTTTACAGCCGTGCTCTTTGATCAGCTGCAGCGTGCGATCGACGTGTTCAGAGGCTTCAGGGTGGAAGGTGATGTAGTTAGCACCCGCTTTGGCAAAATCAGGGATCAGACGATCGACCGGCTTAGCCATCAGATGCACATCGATCGGCGCAGTAATGCCATAATCGCGCAGGGCTTTTAAGACCATCGGTCCCATCGTCAGGTTGGGAACGTAATGATTATCCATCACATCGAAATGTATCACATCACCACCGGCAGCCAGCGCCTTCGCCGTATCTTCACCCAGGCGGGCAAAATCTGCGGCAAGGATTGATGGGGCGATTAAAAACTGTTTCATCCGTTTCTCCCAGGCTAAACCCCTGATAGCCGTGGCGGCAGCCGATGCGACTGCTGCTCGGGCCAAAGGGTCAGATCATTGTTGTTCACCGGCCAGTATAGAGCGCCAGTAATTCACTCACTTTACTCCGCGTGTTGCCACTGCGGCTAATCGAGCGGCGTACCTCAATCTCATGCAGTACCGCTCCCTGATACCAGTTCCGCGTGAGCGGCGTATCATGGTTAGAAATCAGCACCGTAATATTACTGTCCTGCGACAGCGTAGAAGCCAGCTCCGCAAGATGCTGCTGTTCGCGCAGGCTGAAGCTGTTCGTGTGATAAGCCGTAAACTTAGCGGTAGCCGACAAAGGGGCATACGGCGGATCGCAATAGACTACCGAGCCCGTCTTCGCCTTAGCCAGGGTAACATCATAAGATTCACAAACAAAGGTGGCGTTCTGCGCACGTTCGGCAAACCAGAACAACTCGTCTTCAGGGAAATAAGGTTTACGATAGCTGCCAAACGGCACGTTGAATTCGCCGCGCAGGTTATACCGACACAGGCCGTTGTAGCAGTGACGATTAAGATACAGAAACAGCATCGCCCGGCGATACGGGTCCTGGCTGAGGTTGAACTCCTGTCGCCTGGCGTAGTAGACGACTGAGTCATTCGACTCAATTGTAAACAGCTTACGCACATCCTCAACAAAAGCCTGGGGACGCTCCTTGACGATATTGTACAGATTGATCAGGTCGCTATTGATATCAGCAAGGATATAGCTTGGATAGTGGGTGTTAAGGAATACCGATCCGGCACCGACAAACGGCTCGATCAGGCAATCACCTTCTGGCAGATGGCGTCTAATATCGTCAAGCAATGGATACTTGCCGCCTGCCCACTTAAGAAAAGCGCGATTCTTTTTCATGCCGTCGTTAATTTTTTACTCATCAGGCTGTGGCTACACCGACAGCATATCTGCGCTTTAAAAGGTCTGCGTGTCGTCACACACTCACACTTCGTGATTAGCCGGGTTACCCCGGCACGGGATTAATGCCCTGCTTCTTTTTTAACCTGGCTAACCGGTTTTACCCAGGGATTCTGAGCACGTACTTCAGCAGGCAGTGATGCCACTGCGCGTTTCGCATCAGCGGACGTATTATAAGAACCACTCACCAGGACATACCAGGGTTGTCCGTTGCGTGTTGTCTGATACACGTGATAACCGCTCAGGTTCTGTTTTCTCGCCCACGCATTTAGCGTGTCAGATCGCGAGGCACTGCTCAGTTGTAACGTATAGTTACCACCGGGTTTGGCCGCACTGGAAACACTGGTCGGCGTTTGAGCTCGCGGTACAGCACTATGGCTGGCGGTCGCGGAAGGCTTACTCTCCTTAACTACCGGCTTAGCTGCTGAAGGTTTGCTGTGTACGGCAGCAGGTTTATTCTGCGGCACGGCGTTTTGATGCGGAACATTGGCAGTTTTGGTCGCAGCAGGTTTGCTGCCGGAACCCCCAACAGTGGCCTGCCCGGTAGGCAACGAAGACGAGCCGATCCCGGCCTGAGAAGCCGCATCAACCTGCCCCTGCTGATTGTTCAGGGCGTTGTTAAGGTCACCAGGCAGCTCAACCCGCTGTTGATTCTGCGGTGTCTGCAACGGCGCGGCTTCAGTCGGCGTCGATGAAATTTGCGGAGCGCTAAGTTCCTGCGGGGACGACGTTTGACCAGCGGCGTTCGGCTGGCCAGCAGTTTGCCCACTCATGGAAGACGTACCGGAAAGATCGATATTTTTCTCACCACCTGAACTCCCACCGGCAGCAGGCTGCTGAGCCGTCTGGCCGCTCGGTGCATCAGGGGATTTCAGCGCTGAACCAATACCCAGCACCAGGAGCAGCAGCACCAGAATACCCACGCCCATCATCATATGCTGACGTGAAACCGGGACTTTCGGTAGTGAAGACGTTTTGCGCGACCGCGGTGGTCGGCGGTCGCTGGTGTCAGGTTTTAACTCGTCTTCCGGTTTAAACTCGTCCATTTAGCCTCCTCCCATAGAGCGGTTACGCCATTCACGTCCTTTGAAAGGCGATAACTTCAGAATAGCAGCCATCAGGCCGATCTGATAATAACATTATGAGTCAAGGCTTTTGGCAATCCTGAATGGATGCCAGCACCATATCATGAGGTACTCCGCTGCGCACTTCGGCTTTACCGATAGCGAGAGGCAGCACCAGGCGCAGTTTACCTGCCAGCACTTTCTTATCGCGCATCATATGCGGCAGATAGTCTTCAGCAGCCATACTTTCAGGGCCATTGACCGGTAATCCGGCACGCTGCAACAGTGCGATAATACGATCGGTATCAGCCGGGTCGAACTGCCCAAGACGTTCGGCATTTCGTGCCGCCATCACCATTCCGGCAGCGACTGCTTCACCATGTAACCAATTACCGTAACCCATATGCGCTTCAATCGCGTGACCGTAGGTGTGGCCTAAATTCAGCAGCGCCCGCAGCCCGTGTTCATGTTCATCGGCAGCAACCACTTCGGCTTTCAGCTCGCAGCAGCGGCGAATACAGTACGCCATTGCGCTGCCATCCAGTGCCAGTAGCGCATCCAGATTATCTTCCAGCCAGTTGAAGAATTCACCGTCAAGAATGATGCCATATTTGATCACTTCCGCCAGTCCGGAAGAGAGCTCACGTGACGGTAGCGTCTTCAGACAATCCAGATCAACCACCACGGCAGCGGGCTGATAAAACGCCCCAATCATATTCTTGCCCAGCGGGTGGTTAACAGCGGTTTTACCGCCAACGGAAGAGTCTACCTGTGCCAGCAGTGTGGTAGGGACCTGGATAAAACGCACGCCACGCTGATAGCTGGCTGCGGCAAATCCCGTCAGATCGCCAATAACACCACCACCCAGTGCGATGAGGGTCGTATCGCGGCCATGAGGTTTTTCTAACAGTGCGGTGAAGACCTGGTCCATAACGGCCAGACTTTTAAACTGTTCGCCATCGGGCAGGATAACCTGATCGACAACCACGCCAGCCTCTTCAAGGCGCTTACGCATTGCATCAAGGTAAAGAGGGGCCAGCGTTTGGTTTGTCACCAGCATGGCCATATCGCCAGCCTTAAGCGGCCAAAAAGAAGCCGGATCTGCAAACAACCCGGCGGCGATAGTGATGGGGTAGCTACGTTCCCCAAGAGTAACGGTAATCCTCTCCATGACGCTGTATCACCTTTTCTGCTTTGCCCGCAGGCGAACAATCAGAGCATTAATCAGCTCTTTTCCAACATATTGATAATTTGGTTAGCCACCACTTTCGCGCTCTGATCGTCAGTGCGAATTGTCACGTCGGCAATCTCCTCATACATTGGATTGCGTTCGCCAGCTAATGCTTCAAGCACTTCACGGGGTGGAGAATCAACCTGCAACAGTGGGCGCTTTTTGTCGCGCTGTGTCCGTGCCAGCTGCTTCTCGATCGTGGTTTCAAGATAAACGACAACACCGCGAGCAGAAAGACGATTGCGCGTTTCACGAGATTTGACGGAACCGCCACCTGTCGCCAGCACAATGCCCTGCTTTTCAGTGAGTTCATTGATAATTTTTTCTTCGCGATCGCGGAAGCCTTCTTCGCCTTCAACGTCGAAAACCCAGCCTACATCCGCTCCGGTACGTCGCTCAATTTCTTGATCGGAATCGAAAAATTCCATATTGAGTTGCTGAGCCAACTGACGCCCAATAGTGCTTTTGCCGGCACCCATAGGCCCAACCAGAAAGATATTGCGTTTCTCTGCCATTTTTTCGGTATTACTAAGACAATTCGTGGATGATACCCCGCCTAAACCAGACAGGACATGAACTGAAACCTCATGAGCTAAAGTGCGAGAGTCAGACGAAAAATTATCTCAACACTGAAGGGGTTTTGGCAACCGATTAAATTTACCTTGCTCATTGCACGCAGTAATCTGGCACGTTTCAGTCCGCTTCATTTATCAGCCGGATATGGTTGCATCGGCTACGCCGTTTGCGCGCGATAAAAAACGGTTAAAATGTATTCGCTACTTAAGGCCACAGGCCTGATATTCAAAATCGCTAAACCTTGTAAGCTAATTCAGCCCTTGCGTCAAACGCAACCGTAACCAATTCAGGAAAAAACATACTGCCTATGTTTTTTGTCGCAAAAATCCTTAATCACTTCGAATTAGCCGAGGTGTGATGAAGATCACTAATTCTCTCCTTTTCTGCTCCCGTACGCTGTGACGAAACAGTCCACCCAGCAACGGAATTTCCCCCAATAGAGGAACCCGAGTCTGCCCGGTGGCACTCTGCTGCTGGAAAATACCACCCAGCGCCAGCGTCTGCCCGTCCTTTAGCGCCACCTGCGTATCGATTTCCTGTTTATCAATCGTCAGCACCTCGTTTTCGCCGCTGCGCATGGTGCGGCCCGGCACATTCTGGCTGATGTGCAGCTTCAGTAAAATCCGGCCGTTGCCCTGAACCACGGGCGTCACTTCCATCCCAAGCACCGCTTCTTTAAATTCCATGGTCGTTGAACCACTGTTACCGGTAGCCACTTCGTAAGGGATCTCGGTTCCCTGTTTAATGCTGGCCGTTTGCTGATGGGAAGTGAACAGGCGCGGGCTGGCGATAATATCTGCCTGGTGTTCGCGTTCCAGCGCGCTTAATTCCAGATCCAGCAGCCGTCCGTCCAGCTTCGCCAGGGTCAATCCCAGCATACCTGCGGGGCGCGCAACGCCAAGATCCACGCGAAGCTGGCTGGCGCGCAGCGCACCGGCGACCTGCTCTTCGCCATTCAGCCCCCAGTTCACCCCCAGCTCACGCAGGCTCTCTTCGCTGATAGTGACAATCTGTGCAGCGATCTCAACCTGTTCCAGCGGCACGTCCAGCTGCTGCAGCCAGCGGATGGTTTGATCCAGCGCCTTCTGGGTATCGCGAAGTAAAAGCGCATTGGTACGGGTATCTAAGGTCACGCTGCCACGTGCGGTCATCAGCCTGCTGCGCTCATTTTGCAGGCTGGTATTTAACGCAGCAGCATCGGCATATTTGAACATCACAGTCTTCGTATGCAGCGGGCTGTTCAGCTCTGCGGCTTCCCGCTCTGCCTCTGCACGCTGCTGTTTCTCCTGTTCACGCTCTTCCGGGAACACCAGCATCACGTTGCCTTCCCGTTCAATACTGAGCCTGCCCATTTTCATCACCAGCTCCAGTGCCTGCTGCCATGGAACATCGTGCAGCCGCAGCGTCAGCGAACCGTCTACTTCAGGAGCCACCATCAGGTTCAGCTGCTGGTACTCTGCCAGAGCCTGTAATACCTGGCCTATCGGTGCATCTTCAAATGCCAGAGAGATGGGCGCTGCGCCTCTGCACAACCCGCTAATCAGAATCAACACCCACGCTATTTTCCTTAACAAGATGTTCTCCTTTAAATGTCAGCTTCTGCAGTGGCTGGCAGGCCTGTTCATCTGTCAGGGTGATGCCCCGCAGATCGATATGCTTAACCTGCCACCCCGCCCCAGCAGGCCAATCGTTAACGCTGACGTGCAGCCGCTTTCCTGAAAGAGAGATCAGCCAGCCCTCAAAGCGATCCGGCCGCCCGATAATGCCCTGAAGCCGCCAGGGCACCGTAACCGCATTGCCTGCCGGGCAACGCCCCGCACCGGCGGGTAAAAACGGGTCCCTTGCCCCGACATCCATCGCCAGGAGTAAAAACAACAGTGCGCTAAATTTCATAGTGAAGTTGAATCAGCAAATGTAACCGTGGAGATTGCCCCTGTAGCGTCATCAAAGGGATCGTTACCGCTGGTCTCAACGTCATCAGATAGCCGAGAAGATCGGTAAACTGCTGCCAGCGAAGAGAAATCGACAGTTCACCGCCGCGTTCATTCGGTTGCCAGTGTTCAAGCTCCCCGCCGCAGGCTGCCAGCAGTGCAGGTAAAGAGAAATGATGGTTATCTTCCACAGCAGCCTGCTCACCCATCTGTTCAATCTGCTTTTCCAGCGTTGAAAGTGGCGGCAGACGGCGCAGTACCGCAATTCGCTGCTGATAGCGAGATACAGACTCGTCAGCCTGTTTGTCCAGCTGGTGCGATTTTTGCCCGGCCGGGTATAGCCAGAACTGCCACATCAGCAGTGCCATTAGTGCCCCCACGCCGATAACGCTGAACATGCGAAGCCGGATATCCGCTTCCAGCCACCCCGCCAGCCAGCGATTACTCATTGTTCCAATCCTTGTTACCCAGCGTGAGTTGCATACTGAAACTCACATCGGCAGACGACTCACGACGAAGAGCGCCAAGCTTTACGGACGGTATTTCCTGTTGCTGATGCAGCCGGTCGCGAAAATGATGAAGCTCGGCGATACTGCGGCTGAACCCCTTAAGTGAAACGCTCTGCTGATGCTTCTTCAGGTCGCTCAGCCAGATATTCTGCGGGATTTCCGCACTCAGCCGCTGGATAAACGCCGACCATCGGGAAAGATCCTGCCGCTGTAGCATCTGCTGTCGTTGTGACTCTCGCAGCTGTTCGAGCCGCTTTTGCGCCGCCAGAGTACGATTGTGCAGAGCAGCAACATCCTGCTGTACGACGGGCCATAAGCTGAGCAGCTCCGCTCGCTGATGATTAAGCCGCTGCTGCCAGTATCCTTTTTGCATACCGAGGAAAATCAGCGCCAGCGTCAGCGCCCCCAACAGCCGCCATTTCTGCCACTGCTGCCGCTGTCGGCGGTCTCGCCATGGCATCAGATTAATACAAACCATCAGCGATCCTCTGGGCGTAATGCTAACCCTGCCGCAATGGTATAAGCCCCACCGCAGACCGGCAGCGGCGGCTGAAGAAAGTGCAGGGCGGTAAAAGGCGAAAGCGCCGTGGTCCCTTCCGGCGGCGCATCATCCAGCGCAGAGCTGTACCAAACCGCGCTCTGCGGCGGCAGGTAGCGCTGCTGAAGTACAGAAAAATCCGGAATATCTTCCCGCGGGCACCATCCCCAGGGGCGTTCAGCATGCTGTGGCGAATACCACAGCCAGTGGTCGCTTAGCCGATGTACCAGCGAAGCATCGGGTGCCAGCGTCAGTGCCCGGGCCAGCACGGAGAGCGCCGACGGCGTCAGATCCATCACATCCGGAACCAGCCCAACCTGCTGCAGGCAGTCCAGCCAGCCCTGTAGCGCTTCCCGGCGGGTTGCGGTTAACGTCAGCTGGTTTTCGCCCCCGTCGCTCAGGCGAAAATCCAGCGCCAGCGCTTCCGGCTCAATCGGGAAAAAACGCTTTGCCGCCGCGTGAATATAGTCACTACGCGCGGCTTCACGCAGGTGTGTAGCGGGCAGGCTCAGCTGCCGCTGCATCACCAGCTGGGGCGGGAATCCTACGCGCAGCGCAATCCTCGATGGCAGCAGCCTGCGCCAGCGCTGCAAAATGGAGATGAGGATCTCTGGCCGTTGCACCAGGCCATTTCTTAACGTATCTTGCGGCAACGTATGCTGCCACCAGTGGCGCAGCTGCCAGCCGTTGCGGCGGCGCTGGATAGCGATGGCGCAGAGCTGCCCGTTTTGTATATCCAACCCGACCTGCCATGTCTGAAAAGCCATTGACGAAATCTCCTTATCGTCAGTTACAAAAGGACGTATCCAAGGTACTGGCTTGCCTTTATACTACCGCGCGATTGTTTATAAACTGCCCAATCGACTCTTAATGGGAAATATCAGGTGAAGTTCGTAAAGTATTTATTGATCCTTGCAGTGTGTTGCATCTTGCTGGGAGCTGGCTCGATCTATGGTTTATACAAATACATAGAGCCGCAGCTTCCTGACGTTGCCACGCTGAAAGATGTGCGTCTGCAGACGCCAATGCAGGTCTACAGTGCCGATAACGAGCTTATCGCGCAGTACGGCGAAAAACGCCGTATCCCGCTGACGCTGCAACAAATCCCCCCAACGATGGTGAAGGCGTTTATCGCCACCGAAGATAGCCGTTTTTATGAGCATCACGGTGTCGACCCGATTGGTATTTTCCGTGCTGCCAGTATTGCGCTGGTCTCCGGTCATGCCTCACAGGGTGCCAGTACTATTACTCAGCAGCTGGCGCGTAACTTCTTCCTCAGCCCGGAAAAAACCCTGCTGCGTAAAATCAAAGAGGTCTTTCTTGCCGTTCGCATCGAACAGATGATGAGCAAAGATGAGATCCTTGAGCTTTACCTGAACAAAATCTACCTCGGCTATCGCGCCTACGGCGTGGGCGCTGCGGCTCAGGTTTACTTCGGAAAAAATATCGATCAGCTGTCGCTGAGTGAAATGGCGATGATTGCCGGTCTGCCAAAAGCACCGTCAACCTTCAACCCGCTTTACTCCCATGAACGTGCCGTGCAGCGCCGTAATACCGTGCTGGCACGTATGCTGGACCAGCATTACATCACCCAGTCGCAGTATGATGAGGCCCGCAATACCCCGCTGGTGGCAAACTATCACGCGCCGGAAATTGCCTTCTCTGCCCCGTATCTGACCGAAATGGTGCGCCAGGAAATGGTGAAACGTTACGGTGAAGATGCCTATAACGACGGCTACAAGGTCTATACCACCGTCACCCGCAAGCTGCAGCTGGCGGCGCAAAAGTCAGTGCAGGATAACGTGCTGGCTTACGATATGCGTCACGGCTATCGCGGACCGGCCAGCGAACTGTGGAAAGCCGGTGAGCAGGCCTGGGGCAAAACGGAGATTATGAAAACGCTGAAGTCTCTGCCGGTATACGGTCCGCTGTTCCCTGCGGTTGTTACGCAGAGCAATAGCGACTCCGCAACGGTACAGATGCGCGATGGCAGCACCACGGACCTGAATCTGGATGCCGTTCGCTGGGCGCGCCCGTTCAAATCCGATACGTTGCAGGGCGCAACTCCACGCGCCGTGAATCAGGTTCTGCAGCCGGGCCAGCAGATCTGGGTTCGCCAGGCGGACAACGGCTGGATGCTGTCGCAGGTGCCTGACGTTAACTCATCGCTGGTCTCACTCGATCCCCATGACGGTTCGGTGCGGGCGCTGGTCGGTGGATTTGATTTCACCCTGAGCAAGTTCAACCGCGCCACCCAGGCACTGCGCCAGGTGGGCTCGAACATCAAACCGTTCCTCTATACGGCGGCGATGGATCGCGGGCTGACGCTGGCGTCGATCCTGAATGACCTGCCGATTTCCCGCTGGGATGCCGGTGCAGGTGCCGACTGGCGTCCTAAGAACTCACCCAACACCTACGCTGGCCCGATTCGTCTGCGTCAGGGGCTGGGCGAGTCGAAAAATGTGGTGATGGTTCGTGCCATGCGCGCGATGGGCGTTGACTATGCGGCAGAATACCTGCAGCGCTTTGGTTTCCCGTCGCAAAACATTGTCCATACCGAGTCACTGGCGCTGGGTTCTGCATCCTTCACACCGTTACAGATGGTGCGCGGCTATTCAGTAATGGCCAACGGCGGCTTCCTGGTTGACCCTTACTTCATTACCCGCATCGAGAATGAAGCCGGTGATAAGGTGTTTGAAGCGAAACCAAAAGTAGCCTGCCCGGAGTGCAATCTGCCGGTTATCTACGGTGAAACGCAAAAAGCCGTCGCACTGAGCGAAGACAGCGTGGAAAACGTCGCGGTTTCGCAGGAAGGGAAAACCGATGCCGTACCGCAGCCTCAGCTGGAACAGGTAACGCAGCAGCAGGTTCAGCAGGACGGCGAGCAGCAGTACGCACCGCACGTCATCAATACCCCGCTGTCGTTCCTGATCAAGAGCGCGCTGAACTCAAACATCTTTGGTGAACCGGGTTGGATGGGGACCGGCTGGCGTGCCGGGCGCGATCTGAAGCGTAACGACATCGGCGGGAAAACCGGGACCACCAACAGTTCGAAGGATGCCTGGTTCTCTGGCTACGGTCCGGGCGTTGTAACGTCGGTATGGATAGGTTTTGACGATCATCGCCGCGATCTGGGCCGCACGACGGCTTCCGGAGCCATTAAAGATCAGATTTCCGGCTATGAAGGCGGAGCGAAGAGTGCCCAACCGGCCTGGGATGAGTATATGCAGTCAGCGCTGGATGGCGTACCGGTACAGCCGCTTACGCCACCGGAAGGTATCGTGTCGGTGACCATCGATCGCAGCACCGGCAAGCTGGCCAATGGCGGAGGCAACACTCGCCAGGAGTACTTTATCGACGGTACTCAGCCGACTGAATACTCGGTACATGATGTGGGCACCACGCTGATGGATAATGGCGAAACCCACGAACTGTTCTGACAGATATTAACGCCTTAAAACGAAGAAGCCGGATTAATCCGGCTTCTTTTTTTGGTCAGAACAGCGAGAAGATCGCTGGCGGTCAGTAGCTGAGCCGCCCCTGCTTCACCAGCCATTCACGCACAAGGAACAGCGCACTGACGTTACGCGCTTCACGAAAATCCGGCTCATCCAGTAAAGCCAGCAGGTTATCCAGAGGCCAGCGCAGCTGCGGCAGCGGCTCCGGTTCATCCCCTTCCAGCTTTTCCGGATAGAGGCCCTCGGCCACCACAATGTTCATCTTGCTGGAGAAATAGGAGGGAGCCATGGTGAGCTTACCCAGCGTTTCAAGCTGCTGTGCTCCGAAACCTGCCTCTTCTTTCAGCTCGCGATTTGCTGCTTCAAACGGTGTTTCACCCGGATCAATCAGCCCTTTGGGGAAACCCAGTTCATAACTTTCCAGGCCAACGGCATACTCCTGAATCAGGATCAGATGATCGTCAATAATCGGTACAATCATCACCGCTTCGCGGTCGGAGGGACGCATCCGCTCATATACCCGGCGGGCCCCGTTGCTGAAGACCAGATCCACGGCTTCAACGGTAAACAACCGCGAGCGGGCAACGGCCTCAACATTGAGGATTTCAGGTTTCTGTAATTGTCTGGTCATAAGGGCCCCAGGAATAAGCCGAAGATTAAACGTCATCGCCCGCACAAGGCAGAACGCTGACCATATTTACACTATTGTGCGGTAGCCGCATCAGGATGCCAATCATCGCACGGATCATTTTGCTTATTTATAACAAATCATTGTTAATATGAGGAAAATCTTTTAATAAAAGTCAATCTTAGTGCTGGGAAATAGGATTATACCGATTCTTAATACTGCAAATGCCTGGTAAGATTTAGGCAAGGAAAGGCATGCTATTATTTTATCATTATGATTTTAATAACTATTTATAATTTCAACGCGGATTGTCAGCACAATCTGAGCCCACCGTCATTGGTTTAGATATGACCGAAGCCGTTCGCCAGAACCGTAACAGGAGCACCGTGGCAGGAATGAGGGAAGCATGGGCACACTAGTTAGCATATTGCTTGCCATACTGGCCTGCTCAATTGTAGCGGGTTGTGTATTTTGGTATGCACTACGCCGTCGCTCACCGCTGGCTAAGCCTCTACCATTCTTAAGCCCACCCCAACGTAAGCTGAGCGACGAAGAACGCGCGGCCGTTGAGCGCTACCTGTCATCTCTGGCCCGCAGCCGTTCCACCGTCTTACCTACCGGTGCCAGCAGCGCGCAGGAACAGCTGGTGCTGACTTCACAAAGTAATAACGTCTATCCCGTGACGCGTGCCATCACACGCTACGGGCTCTCCACGGACGAACCGCATAAGTGGCGCTACTATCTTGATTCGGTCGAAGTTCACCTCCCGCCGCAGTGGGAACAGTACATTACCGACGAAAACTACGTCGAGCTGATCAAAACGCAGACCATCCCACTGGTGATCTCGTTGAACGGGCACCAGCTGACTCAGTACAACTGGGATATGCCCGTTTTAGCGCCCGCGCTGCGAACAACGACGCCGAATGCCTCCATCCGCAAAGCGGAAAGCGAACAAATTGAACTGCTCAGCGTCCGTAAAGAAAGCCCGGAAGAGTATGCACTCAGCCGCCCGGAAGGTACGCGCGAGGCGCTGGTGATTGGCACCGCGCTGCTGCTGTTCTTCTTCAGCCTTATCAGCCCAATCATGCTGACACCGTGGCTGGTACTGGCCGGAATAACCATGATACTGGTGAGCGGATGGTTCCTTTACCGTCGCCCTGCCGACAGCGATCTGCGGGAAATACACTGCCTGAGGGGTGCGCCAAAGCGCTGGGGGCTGTTTGGTGAATCAAACCAGGGGCAGGCGAGTAATATCTCTTTGGGCAGTATTGATCTGATTTATCCCGCGCACTGGCAGGACTATCTGGCCCAGGATCTCGGGCAAACGACTGAAATTGATATCTACCTTAACCGGCATGTTGTTCGTCAGGGGCGCTTTCTGTCGTTACAGGATGAGGTGCGTAATTTCCCTATACAGCGCTGGCGAAAAAACCTCGTGCTTGCCGGCTGTTCACTTGTGGTGATGGTGCTGTTGATTGCCCTTATCCCTTTGAGTATGCCGCTTAAGCTCAGCATGGCCTGGATCAAAGGTACAGACAGCTTACAGGTTACCCGAATTGCCGATCTGGAAAAAACAACGCTGCACATTGGTGACAGTCTGAAGGTTCAGGGGACGGGTATGTGTTCCATCCCTGCGGCCTACCAGGGCAATCGTAGCTACGCTTTCATGCCGTTTGATTGTTCTGCACTCTACTGGAATAACGCTCCGGCCCTGCCTCTGCCGCAGTCGGATATTATCGATAAGGCAACGGCACTGCTGGATACCACTCGCCAGCAGCTCCATCCGCAGACTAACACCGACCCCAAGCTGAATCCGCAGTTGGCCACGGCAATTCAGAAATCCGGCATGATCCTGCTGGATGATTTTTCCGATATCGTGCTGAAAACTCAGGACCTGTGCAGCCAAAAGCTGGATTGCGTACGGTTGAAAAACGCGCTGGTTAACCTCGGTAATGCCAAAGACTGGACCACGCTGGTGCGCCGTGCCAATTCCGGGGCACTGAGCGGTATGAACGTCCTGCTGCGCCCGGTCAGCGCCGAGGCGCTGGAAAATCTGGTGAATACCGCCACATCAACGTTTTTCTATCGCGAAACGCGCCGCGCCGCGGAGATGCTCAACAGCCCGCCACCGGGAGGTTTTTTAATCTATAGCGATGAAGGCCGTTCTCTGGTCAGCCACCCGGCACCGTCCGTGTCGCTGTTTGATTACAACGCTCCCGACCAGTGGCCGGAGTTGCGGCGGCTGGCCGGTATGCTGCTGCAAACGCCGTTTACCGCCAACGGCATCGTCACCAATATCTCAACGGATGCTAATGGGACCCGGCATATTGCTCTTCACAGCGAACCGAATTCAGTGACTCTCTGGCGCTATCTTGGCACCAGTCTGCTGCTGCTGATCCTGGCGGCAATGGTGACGATCAATCTGCTGTTAGCGCTACGCAGGATGAACCGCAATCGCATTCGCCTGCAGGAGATCCAGCGTTATTACGATACCTGCCTTAATCATACCTTGGGTAATATCCGCTCCGTGCGGCCAATGTTTTGACCCGCGCATCTGTGCTATTTTTAAGGCTGTTTATGACCAGCCTCAACGCTTACCAATCTGCAGCTTGAAAGTAACGGGGTTGGCCCATACATAAGGGGCTTCCCGACAGGAGCAGCGATGAAAGAAAAACCCACAGAAGGGGTCAGACTCGATAAATGGCTCTGGGCTGCGCGTTTTTATAAAACCCGTGCCGTCGCGCGTGAAATGATCGAAGGTGGCAAAGTCCATTACAACGGTCAGCGCAGCAAACCCAGCAAACTGGTTGAAGTGGCCGCTGAGCTGACCCTGCGCCAGGGTAACGATGAACGTACGGTTGTTATTCAGGCAGTTAGCGACAAGCGAGGCCCCGCAACGGAAGCACAGCTGCTGTACCGCGAAACGGAACAGAGCATTGAAAAACGGGAAAAAGTGGCACTGGCGCGAAAAATGAACGCGCTCACCATGCCGCATCCTGACCGGCGACCGGATAAAAAAGAGCGCCGTGACCTGATGAAATTTAAAAATTCTGGCGACGAGTAATCCGCCATTAAGAGAGAAAAATTATGTCCCAGCAAGACCAAATGCACCGTTACCTGTTTGAAAACCACGCCGTGCGTGGCGAGCTGGTCACCGCTTCCCAGACCTGGCGCGATATCATCGACGGCCATGATTATCCGCAGCCGGTGCAGCAGCTCCTCGGCGAACTGCTGGTAGCGACCAGCCTGCTGACCGCAACGCTGAAATTTGACGGCGATATTACCGTTCAATTACAGGGTGACGGTCCGCTGAATCTGGCAGTGATCAACGGGAATAATCAACAGGAAATGCGCGGCGTAGCCCGCACTCAGGGCGAGATCGCTGAAGGCAGCAGCCTGAAAGAGATGGTCGGTAACGGCTACCTGGTGATTACCATTTCTCCGAAAGAAGGCGAACGCTATCAGGGTGTGGTTGGCCTGGAAGGCGATACGCTTGCTGCCTGCCTGGAAGACTACTTCATGCGTTCTGAGCAGCTGCCAACACGACTGTTTATTCGTACCGGTGAGCACAATGGTTTACCGGGTACGGCAGGAATCCTGCTGCAGGTGCTGCCAGCTCAGGATGCAAGTCTTGATGACTTTAATCACCTCACCACCCTGACCGAAACCATCAAAACCGAAGAGCTGCTTGGCCTGCCGGCCAACGAGGTGCTGTGGCGTCTGTATCACGAAGAAGAGGTGACCGTTTACGATCCGCAAAGCGTGGTCTTCAAATGCTCCTGCTCCCGTGAACGCTGTGGTGAAGTGCTGCTCTCCCTGGCGCAGGATGAAGTGAATCAGATTCTGGAAGAAGATGGCCAGATTGATATGCACTGTGACTACTGCGGCAGCCATTATGTTTATGATTCTGTAGATATTGCAGCAATTCGCAATGGTTCAGCGGGCGAGGCGGAACAGGTTCATTGATTCTCCGCAATGGATAATAATCCATTGAAATATAAAGGAGCAGCTACGTTAGCTGCTCTTTTTTTTGGCTTTTTAACCTCGTTACATCCAATTTTAAAGTCAACGTCGAGGCAATCAGCATCGGTACTACAACGGGTTATAAATCCGCTTCCGCTGTATTGGTGATGCAATGGCAATAAGTCAATCTACTCACCCGATGTTGTCGTTTCCCGTCATCCACTGTCGTAGAAAAGTGAACTGCGCTGACATCGGGTAAAAAACCATCTAATCAATACTTACCACTCATTAAAATCCCATAAACACTCTTTTAATGCGTTACGTTACGGTACTTTTCAGTGATTTATGCTCCTCCTCTCATTTCTGTCTTCCGCTCCTTTCCCTCCCGGGTGAGAGGAGTAAACTGCGCGCGATCGTGATGGCTACCCCCTCCCGCATCAGGAACCTGCGGGTTATCACGGTGAAGCAATCGAAATACCCTTACACTTTGCTGTAGTAAAAAACCGAGATAAGGAGCAGTAATATGCGCACTAACGACCTGACCGGCCTGGACCTCGTCGCTTATGGCATCACTGATACGGTTGAGGTGGTTCATAATCCCGATTATGACACGCTGTTTAAGGAAGAGACCCAACCCGGTTTAACCGGCTTTGAGCGCGGCACGGTCACGCAATCCGGTGCAGTTGCCGTTGATACCGGGATTTTTACCGGCCGTTCGCCGAAAGATAAATACCTGGTGCGTGATGACACCACCCGCGACACGCTGTGGTGGAGTGACGAAGGGAAAGGTAAAAATGACAACCACCCTCTTTCACCGGAAACCTGGCAGTCGCTGAAATCGTTAGTTTCCCGGCAGCTTTCCGGCAAACGTCTGTTCGTGGTGGATACCTGGTGCGGTGCTAATGCGGATACCCGCCTCAGCGTGCGTTTTATTACTGAGGTCGCCTGGCAGGCCCACTTCGTCAAAAACATGTTTATCCGTCCGGATGACGAAGGACTGGCTAATTTCGTGCCGGATTTCGTGGTGATGAACGGAGCTAAATGTACCAACCCGAACTGGCAGCAGCAGGGGCTGAATTCAGAAAACTTTATTGCGTTTAACCTGACCGAGAAGATACAGCTGATAGGCGGTACCTGGTACGGTGGCGAAATGAAGAAAGGACTGTTCGCCATCATGAACTATCTGCTGCCGCTGAAGGGGATTGCTTCCATGCACTGCTCGGCCAACGTCGGTGAAAAAGGTGATGTTGCGGTGTTCTTCGGCCTGTCGGGTACCGGAAAAACCACCCTCTCCACCGATCCGCTGCGCAGGCTGATTGGCGATGATGAGCACGGCTGGGATGATGATGGCGTATTTAACTTCGAAGGGGGCTGCTACGCGAAGACCATCAAGCTCTCCGAGCAGGCTGAACCGGAGATCTATCACGCTATCCGCCGCGACGCGCTGCTGGAAAACGTCGTCGTGCGTGCTGACGGTTCGGTTGACTATGACGATGGCAGTAAGACGGAAAACACCCGCGTTTCTTATCCGATTTATCATATCGATAATATCGCCAAGCCCATTTCAAAAGCGGGCCATGCGAAAAAAGTGATATTCCTCACCGCTGATGCCTTTGGTGTGTTGCCGCCGGTATCACGTCTCACGGCCGATCAAACCCAGTACCACTTCCTTTCCGGCTTTACGGCTAAGCTGGCCGGCACCGAGCGCGGTATTACCGAGCCAACGCCAACCTTCTCTGCCTGCTTCGGTGCAGCCTTCCTGACGCTGCATCCCACCCAATATGCTGAGGTGCTGGTAAAAAGAATGGAAGCCGCCGGAGCGCAGGCGTGGCTGGTCAATACCGGCTGGAACGGCAGCGGTAAACGTATTTCGCTGAAGGATACTCGGGCGATTATCAATGCGATTCTGAGCGGTGAGATTGATAAAGCCGATACCGTCACGCTGCCCGTCTTTAATCTGGAAATCCCGCTGTCGCTGCCGGGCGTCGATGCCAGCCTGCTGGACCCTCGCCACTCGTGGGGCGGCGAAGCCAAGTGGGAAGCGAAGGCACGCGACCTGGCGCAGCGGTTTATCGATAACTTCGATAAATTTACCGACACTAAAGCCGGTGCAGCGCTGGTGAAAGCGGGACCGAAGCTGTAAAAAAGCAAAAAAATGGACCGCATGGCGGTCCATTTTCTACTCATCAGCTACGATGCTGTGGCAGGCCACCCGCACCGGGTGCAGGAAACTCAGGTAGGGGAAGCCAGGCACGAACCGACAAGCCCCCTTTTTCACTTTTACCAATCTCCAGTCCCCCCTGGTGGGCATCAATAATGCGCTGCACTATCGCCAAACCCAACCCGGTTCCGCTGGTACTGCGGGCACTGTCACCCCGTACGAAAGGCTGGAACAAATGCTGAAGCTGATCGGGTTCAATACCCGGACCATCGTCCTCAATCTGGAACCAGGCACGCTGGAGTTCCCGACCTGAACTGACTTTAATCCAGCCGTTACCATACCGCGCAGCGTTGACCACCAGGTTAGCTACCGCACGTTTGATCGCCAGCGGGTTGATATCGACCATCAGTTCGACCGGCATCACCGAGCTTTCAATCTCTCTTTCGTAGCCACTTTCTGCCGCAATGACTTCACCCAACACGCCGTTAAGATCGGCGTATTCAAACTGCATTTCCTGCCCGGTGCGCAGATAGTCGATAAACTGTTCGATAATCGCATTACACTCTTCGATATCTTTGTTGATCGACTCGGCCAGATAGCCATCCTGCTCCGACATCATCTCCGTTGCCAGACGAATACGCGTCAGCGGCGTGCGCAGGTCGTGGCTGACACCGGCCATCAGCAGCGTACGATCGTCAGCCAGCTGCTTGACCCCTGCGGCCATCTGATTAAATGCACGCGTGACCGAACGGACTTCAGAAGCACCGTATTCACGCAGCGGTGGCGGGATCACGCCTTTACCCACCTGCAGGGCGGCATGCTCCAGCTCGACGAGGGGTCGGTTTTGTATTCGTATAAACAGCCATGCGCCGCCTATCGCCAGTAACATGATCGCCAGCGTATAGCGGAACAGCGGAGAGAAGTCTCCCTGATGTATTTCGGTCAGCGGCACACGTACCCAAATATCCGGAGACAGCCAGGTTTTCAGCCAGACAACCGGGGAATTCTTGTTAACTTCAACGCGCACATCGGTCGGGCCGCCCAGCTGCTGCGCCATCTGCTGGCTAAGGAACTCGTAATGCTGCGCCCAGCGTAATCCGCTCTCTTCCGCCGCCGCATTGGTGTACAGCGAAATGCCCAGCTCGCGATAAATCTCACGACGGAACGCAGGCGGGACTTCCAGCTGCGTGCCATCCTCAAGCTGCAACCTGTCGGTCATCAGCATGCGCACTTCGTAAGCCAGCACCTTATTAAACTGCTGCAGGCTCGGCAAAATGGCAAAGTTCAGAACGACCAGATAGGTCGTTACCAGGCTGACGAACAGCAGGGTAACGATCAATAACAGGGTTCGGGCAAATGAACTGCGGGGTGAGAAGCGGATTCGCCTCATGCTTTACTGCCGTCCGGCACGAATACGTAACCCAGGCCCCAAACGGTCTGGATGTAACGCGGGTGCGCAGGATCTTCTTCCACCATACGGCGCAGACGTGAAATCTGCACGTCGATAGAACGCTCCATCGCGCTGTACTCGCGGCCACGGGCCAGGTTCATCAGCTTATCGCGTGAAAGCGGCTCACGCGGGTGGCTGACCAGGGCTTTCAGCACCGCAAACTCACCGCTGGTCAGCGGCATGGGTTCATCTTCGCGGAACATTTCGCGGGTGCCGAGGTTCAGCTTAAACTTACCGAAGGCGATAACCGCTTCTTCCTGAGATGGCGCACCCGGCAGCTCGTTAGCCTGACGGCGTAACACGGCACGAATACGGGCCAGCAGCTCGCGCGGGTTAAACGGTTTTGGAATATAGTCATCGGCACCGATTTCCAGGCCAACGATACGATCCACTTCTTCCCCTTTTGCCGTCACCATAATGATCGGCATCGGGTTGCTCTGACTGCGCAGACGGCGGCAGATAGATAATCCATCTTCACCAGGTAGCATCAGGTCCAACACCATAAGGTGGAAGGATTCCCGGGTCAGCAAGCGATCCATCTGCTCGGCATTCGCCACGCTACGTACCTGGAAACCCTGCTCGGTTAAATAACGCTCCAGCAACGCACGCAAACGCATGTCGTCATCTACTACCAGAATTTTGTAGTTCTCTTGCATTTCGATACTCCCAAGGCGCTATTGCCTGAAGCTGATATTTTCGAAAAATAAGCCTGAATGTAACAGCCAATAATGGTTTATATTGTAGCTGAAATTGTTACAAAGCATATTAAACAGTAGGTTATCCTTAAAATTCTTCGTTAAACGCGCTACCGATCACGTACGTAAATAAAAAATTCTTAGCGCAAACAGCGGCTAAAGTGCTCATCCCTCAGAGGTTCGCTGTTTCGAATCATGCTACCGCAGGTTTACATTATCGGGCATTAAAGCTTGTCTTCTGCCTCGCGACTGTTACCATCAATAATGATTCTCATTAACATTCAATAATGTCACCGCAGCCCCCTCCTCCGTGCTGACGCCAGGGCTGAATTTATTCTGATAATTGCCAATTAATTTCACAGTGGGAAAGAGTCAATGGCGGGTACTGCAAGGCGTTTTTTTCGTGTAAAACGGCATAACCCCGCCGCACTCAAGGAACTGAAAGCGCTGTCAATTCCCGAAAGCTGGGCGCGAATCATGCAGGTGGATCATCCGCGGGAAGGGGTCAATATTTGCTGTATGAACGGGCGACCCGATGCGCCATGGACTTTCCCGGTCGAAGGTGGCGCATCGTTTTCAATGAGTATTTTGCAAAAAGGCTGCATTGAAGCGGGTTTTGACAATGGTGAGCGGTTCCGTCTTGAAGGCGGCTACGTCAGCCTGACTGCCACCGGAGAACATCTCTCCGGCTGGGATACTTTTACTGCCGAACAGGGATTTCGCCTGGTGAATATTCATCTGACGCCGGAGGCACTTTGCGGCCTGACCGGGCTGAACATGGATGATGTGCAAAGGTATATGAAATCCGCAATCGGCGTAATGCCGCATATCAATGCCAGTGTCGCGATGATGCCGATTTTTAGCAATCTGCAAAGGCTGGCCGCCGAGATTGCCCAGTGTAGCTATCTGGACAGCAAAGCGAGAAACGTCTTTCTCTGCGCTAAAGTCTGCGAGGCGATTGCCGCGATGCTGGACACCTGTTCCCGTGAGCAGGGCAGTGCCTCAACCCTGAAGGCGGTTCCGTCCGATCGCCTGCGACTACTGCAGGCGCGCGCCATGCTGGAAGATCGTCATCATGAATCATGGAGCGTGCAGTCCCTGGCCCAGGCCGTTGGGCTGAATGAAAAACGACTGCAGGCAGGTTTTAACGCGCTTTACGGCAGCACTGTGCACGAATCTCTGACCCGAATCCGCCTTGACGTTGCGCTGGCAATGCTCTCTTCCGGTGCTAACGTGACGGATACTGCCCAGGCGGTGGGCTTTGCCAACGTCAGTCACTTCAGCAAAGTGTTTCGCAACACCTTTGGCATCTCCCCTAAGCGCTGGGTCCACGGCCACCGCGCCACGGAATAATCCCGATCTAACCCCGATTTTCTACAGAATAATCCCCACATTCCCGCATCGCGGCGTAAGCAACATGTAAAAATGTTGCCGGATTAGACAACTTTTGTCTGAAATGCGGTAGCAGCGATTTTCGCCTTCCCCTAGCATCCTGGCTTCGGCAAAAAATGTGCGAGTCAATTACGAAATAATTCTAATTATCACTATCACTCGTATTTTCATAACCATGCAAAAGGTTATTCCTCTTCTTAACAGGCTGATAAAGACATGACTCGGGATCGTAAAGAGGCCAAAGACGGCGGCACTCTCACCAAAATCACCTTTCTTACTCTGATTTCATTATCCGGCGGACAGGCGCTGGCACAGCAAACCACCGCAGATAGCTCAGCAGAATCGCCTGCAAAGCTTGCCACATCGGCACCTGCGGATACCCTGACCGTGACCGAAAGCACCCCGGCCCCCCTGCCGCCTAAAAGCGGGATAAACGCCGGAGCCAGCAGAAAAGATATTGAGCGCCGCAATGCCAGCCATCTGAGCGACATCGTGGACCAAATCTCCGGGACCTCGATGAACAGCCTGTATGCACGCCCCGATGTGTCGATCGGTATTCAGGGCGTTGCCGGTTTTGGTCGCGTTTCCCAGCAGTTGGAAGGGGTCTCACAGAACTTTACCGCTTTCACTAAAGACATCGGCCAGACCGGTTCGATTTATGTAGAGCCGTTATTCCTGCAGTCCATCGATGTCAGCCGTGGCGTCAACACGTCAACCAGTACTCTGGGCAGTCTTGGCGGCAGCGTGAACTTCCGCTATCTGGATATGGATGACGTGCTGCGCCCGGGTAAAAATCTGGGTGGTCTGGTACGGGGTTCCACCGGCTTCAGCCAGTACGGTAACGGGCAGGAACCCTCAGGAGCGGCTTTCCTCGCCGGGCGCGATGAAAACTGGGACGTACTGTTGGGGGTATCCCGCAGTAAAAACGACGCCTACCGCATCGGCAGCCATTTTAATCAGGGCGCAATGTTGAATGGCTTTCACGCTACCAACATGCAGTTCTCTGACGATCAAAACAATACCTATTATTCTGCAGAAAACTGCCGCTACGGTAGCATCAACGGTATTTCAGGCGGCTATCAGGACGGCCTGAGCAACTGCATGCTTACCCCGCAGCGCCTGCAATGGCTACAGCAGGCGGCCAAATCCGGCGCATTAAAAGGCACCGAGCGCAAAGCCGATTCACAGATGCTGAGACTGCGCCATTTCTTCAATGATGAGGCCACCCAAAGTCTGGAACTGTTCGCCTCCGCCAGCCATTCCCGCTATGAAAGCGATCAGCAGCCGAACGTGAAAGCGCTGAATGACGGTACGGAAGCGGAATGGGGCAGTAGCCCCTGGTCGGTAAAAAACGATCTCGACAGCCGGATGCTCAGCCTGAAGTATCAGGCGGCGTTCACCGATCTGTTCAATCCAAGCGTGCAGATTTATCACGAACAGCAGCGGCGTAAACAGGGGTGGCTGGGATCGGCAGGCTCTTACGCTTATAACCAGGACATGCACTACAACGTTGATAACAAGTCCAACGGCATCAAACTGGCCAACAGCAGCCATTTCAGCCTGCCGGTTGTCGGGGACTGGCGGCTGGATAGCGGCGTGGAATACCGCAGCGAAAAGAAAAAGGTCGACGCCTTCACCGAAGAGGATGCGTTACACAAGCAGTATCTGAGCTGGGGCTACGACTACCCGATCCCAAAGTGGGATAACGATTCCCGCACCACCACCAAAAGCCTTGCACTGGCACTAAGCACCGATGATAACGGCCCGCTACAAATCAGCGCAGGGGTGGGCTATCAGCGGGTGGATATGACGATCTACGACCCACACTATCGCAGCGGTAACACCAGCAAGGCTGGCACGATCGCCAGTTTCGGTACATTGATCGACGGTTATGTTGGGCAGGGTTATGACTACAATCAAGCCTACGATCTGGCTTTTCAGGATCTCAGTACCCAAACCAATGACCTGAAGATTGATCCAGAAGAAGGCACCACGCGCTGGGTCACCGATAATCAGAAACAGCATTACAACCTGAAATCCGGCAACCTCGCGGTGCAGTATACCCTTGCGGATACCGGGCTGACTCCTTACGCCTCATTGGGCTACAGTGAACGCGCGCCCACCAGCAGTGAAATGTATGTTTCCGGAGTCTGGATGCGGCAGGCATTTCTGGTTAATCCCGACCTGAAACCGGAAAAAAACCTGTCGTTACAGCTGGGCGTCAATTATCACCGCCCTGCGCTGTTTATCGCTGCGGATGAGTTTACCGCCGGCGTGGGCTTCTATCGCAACCGGATCAAAAATTATATCGGCTACGGTCCGCTATGGATGCGTGATGATGTTATCGGGGAAAGTGGCGGCAGCACCGGCCAGAGCGTCGGTAACGTGAATAACCTCAACGCCGTGATCCGCCAGGGTTTTGAATTTAATCTGGCATATAAACAACCGCTGTTCTATATCCGCAGCAATTTGACGGTTCCACTTCGCCACGACAATAAGATGTGCAGCGCGAATTCGCCAAGCGGAAGTTACTATCATCAGAGCTATAACGAAGCGGGTGACACCATCTATACCCAGGGCGGCGACAACGGCGGGTCGCAGTGCTATTCCGGCTGGAACTGGATGGAAACCAGCCTGATCGAGCCAGTGCGGGGCAGTATCACCGCCGCAATCACCCCATATCACGGTAAGTTAGAGCTGGGAACCACCCTGCAATATCGCGGTAAACAGCGCGCTTCCTACTGGTATGTCAAAGATGCGCAGGCCGGTCCTTATGCGGAGCAAAATTCTCAGCTGCCGCTACCCGATGGCGACGGCTGGCTCACCGCCAACCTGTGGCCAAAAACCGTTAAGGTCGATCTGTTTGCCAACTACCAGGCCACGGAAGATTTGAAGCTGGGAGTATACCTGGCCAACCTGACCGACCAGATGGACGGCACCCCGACCAGCATGGGCTACAACTTCTACCCGGGCCGCACGTTAACGGCGAATATGGAGTATCGCTTCTGATCGCATGGCCGGGTGGATTCCCGGCCTGATTCTTTTTTGGGGAGATCCATCCCCCTGCTGCTTTCTCATCACCCTGTGGGTTGCATCCCCGCCTCATCTCATCACAAAATAGCGTTTTCTCTGGTTACGGCATGGGTTAACGATGAAAACCAAACTGATCACCCGCGGCGGCTACAACCTGCTGAAGCAGGAACTGGACTACCTGTGGCGTGAAGAACGCCCGGAAGTGACAAAAAAAGTCACCTGGGCTGCCAGCCTCGGCGACCGCAGCGAAAACGCCGACTACCAGTACAATAAAAAGCGCCTGCGTGAGATCGACCGCCGGGTGCGCTATCTGACCAAGTGCCTGGAGCAGCTGCGCATTGTCGACTACTCACCGCAGCAGGATGGCAAAGTGTTTTTCGGCGCGTGGGTTGAGGTGGAAAACGACGACGGCGACATCAAACGCTTTCGCATCGTCGGCTATGACGAAATCTTCGGGCGCAACGACTATATTTCTATCGACTCGCCGATGGCCCGTGCGCTGCTGAAAAAAGAGGTGGGCGATGCCGCCACCGTGCATACCCCGGTAGGTGACGCTCTCTGGTACGTGAACGATATCAGCTATATAGAAGAGTCCTAATTACGCGGCGATAACCGGTTGCATCACGATTACACCGCCTCAGGGTTGGCATTTTTCGCCTGCAATCCGTATAACTGTCCCCTATTTCTTAAGCCAAAAAAGTATCCCAATGATGAAAGATTCGCTGAGCCGCATTATTGCAGATGAACTCAAGGCCAGAGCAGAACAGGTAGAAGCCGCTGTTCGCCTGCTGGACGAAGGCAATACCGTTCCGTTTATTGCCCGCTATCGTAAGGAAGTGACCGGAGGGCTGGACGATACCCAGCTGCGTACGCTGGAGACGCGCCTCGGGTATCTGCGCGAACTGGAAGATCGCCGCCAGTCGATTCTGAAATCCATCGATGACCAGGGCAAGCTGAGCAACGAGCTTGCCGCCGCCATTAACGGCACGATGAGCAAAACCGAGCTGGAAGATCTCTACCTCCCCTATAAACCGAAGCGCCGCACCCGTGGGCAGATCGCCATTGAAGCCGGACTGGAACCGCTGGCCGATACGCTGTGGCAGGCCCCGTCGCAGGACCCAGAACAGCGGGCAGCGGGCTTTGTCGATGCGGATAAAGGCGTTGCAGATGTGAAAGCCGCCCTCGACGGCGCGCGCTATATTCTGATGGAACGCTTTGCCGAAGACGCGTCGCTGCTGGCGAAAGTGCGTGACTACCTGTGGAAAAACGCCCACCTGGTATCCCGCGTCATTGAAGGTAAAGAGGACGAAGGTGCCAAGTTCCGCGACTACTTCGACCATCATGAAGCGCTGGCCACCGTGCCTTCACACCGCGCGCTGGCGATGTTTCGCGGCCGCAACGAAGGTATTTTGCAGCTGTCGCTGAATGCCGATCCCCAGTTTGATGAGCCGCCGCGCGAAAGCCACGGCGAGCAGATCGTCACCGATCATCTCGGCCTGCGCCTCAACAACGCGCCTGCCGATGCATGGCGTAAAGCCGTGGTCAGCTGGACCTGGCGCATCAAAGTCCTGCTGCACCTGGAAACTGAGCTGATGGGCACGGTACGCGAGCGTGCGGAAGATGAAGCGATTAACGTCTTTGCCCGTAACCTGCACGACCTGCTGATGGCAGCACCGGCGGGCATGCGCGCCACCATGGGCCTTGACCCGGGCCTGCGTACCGGGGTGAAAGTGGCCGTGGTTGACGCCACCGGCAAGCTGGTTGCTACTGATACCATTTACCCACACACCGGGCAAATCGCCAAAGCGGCTTCCGCCGTTGCCGCGCTGTGTGCGAAGCACCATGTGGAGCTGACCGCTATCGGTAACGGAACCGCCTCCCGCGAGACCGAGCGCTTCTACCTGGATGTACAAAAACAGTTCCCACAGGTGCAGGGCCAGAAAGTGATCGTCAGCGAGGCCGGTGCATCCGTTTACTCGGCTTCCGAACTGGCAGCACAGGAATTCCCCGATCTGGATGTATCGATTCGCGGCGCGGTCTCCATTGCCCGCCGCCTGCAGGACCCGCTCTCTGAGCTGGTGAAAATCGACCCGAAATCCATCGGCGTCGGTCAGTACCAGCACGACGTCAGCCAGAGCCAGCTGGCGAAAAAGCTGGATGCCGTGGTGGAAGACTGTGTTAACGGCGTCGGCGTGGATCTCAACACCGCCTCAGTACCACTGCTGACCCGCGTGGCGGGACTGAGCAAAATGATTGCCCAGAACATTGTCAGCTGGCGCGATGAAAACGGCCGCTTCCAGAACCGCCAGCAGCTGCTGAAAGTCAGCCGTCTGGGGCCGAAAGCGTTTGAGCAATGCGCCGGCTTCCTGCGCATCAGCCAGGGGGATAACCCGCTGGACGCCTCTACCGTTCACCCGGAAGCCTATCCGGTCGTTGAACGAATTCTGGCGTCAACCGGACAGTCGCTGGGCGACCTGATGGGCAACCCCAGTGAGCTACGCAACCTGAAAGCGGTGGATTTCACCGATGAGCGTTTCGGCGTGCCTACGGTCAGCGACATCATCAAGGAGCTGGAAAAACCAGGCCGCGACCCGCGCCCTGAGTTTAAAACCGCCCAGTTTGCTGAAGGCGTGGACACCCTGAACGATCTGCTGCCGGGTATGGTACTGGAGGGTTCAGTGACCAACGTGACTAACTTTGGTGCCTTCGTTGATATCGGTGTTCATCAGGACGGACTGGTGCATATCTCCTCGCTGTCGGATAAGTTTGTCGACGACCCGCACAAAGTGGTGAAAGCCGGGGATATTGTCAAAGTGAAGGTCATGGAAGTGGATTTGCAGCGCAAACGCATCGCCCTGACCATGCGTCTTGACGAACAGCCGGGGGAAACCAACGCCCGTCGCGGCGGCGGCAACACTAACAGCAACACCAATAACCGGGACAACGCCCGCCCGGCGAAAAGCACTAAACGCCCTGCCGCACAGCCTGCGGGTAACAGCGCAATGGGCGATGCGCTGGCTGCCGCATTCGGTAAAAAACGCTAACAGCTCCACGGGCGGATCGGCCGATCCGCCCTCTTTGCTACGATCTGCTGTCACTTGCAGTGCCAACATTGCGCCATATCAATACCAGCGATAATCACTCTCATTAAAATTTGCATCGGTTGATTATCACTCATTTTTATCCATGTGGCGGGCACAGGCATGCAACTGATACCAAAACAGCGTTATCGCATTCTTCGTTTTTCTCCCGAAGTCAGCCCGGTATTTCGACAGAAACTGATGTCCCTGGGCTTGCTACCCGGTTCCACATTTCAGCTGGTTCGCATCGCGCCACTCGGCGATCCATTACAAATCAAAACATCGCGAATCAGCCTGATGCTACGTAAGAAAGATCTCGCCCTGCTTCAGCTCGAAAGCCTGGCCGCCGCCGGGGCAGAAATATGAAATCCTGTACTATCGCACTCACCGGTAACCCAAATGTGGGTAAAACCACCCTTTTTAATCAGTTGACCGGATCGCGGCAGCGGGTCGGTAACTGGGCGGGCGTCACCGTTGAGCGCAAGGAGGGGTTGTTCAGCACCCCACAGAATCAGGTGCGGCTGGTGGATCTTCCCGGTACCTATTCACTGACGACGCTGTCCACACAGGCGTCGCTGGACGAGCAAATTGCCTGCCATTACCTGCTTGGCGGAGAAGCAGACCTGGTGATTAATGTGGTGGATGCCAGCAATCTGGCGCGCAATCTGTATCTCACCACCCAGCTGCTGGAAATGGGGCAGCCCTGCATCGTTGCGCTGAATATGCTGGATATCGCCGATCGTCAACAGATCAATATTGATAGCAACGCGCTCTCGCTGGCGCTGGGTTGCCCGGTCGTACCGCTGATCTCTACCCGAGGTCAGGGTATTGATGCACTTAAACAGGCTATCGATCGTCACGATCGCAGCGCACCCAATCCAATCGTCGACTATCCACAGGCGCTACAGGACGCGATCGCTAAGCTTGCGGATGCTCAGCCCGAAGCAATACCGAAAAAACAACAACGTTGGCTGGCGCTGCAAATGCTGGAGGGTGATATCTGGAGCCGGCAGCAGGCAGGAGAAGCGACCGCACTGCTGGCGGATCTTCTCCTTAAGATCGATGACGATGCCGCACAGTCTATCGCCAGCAGCCGTTACCAGAGAATCGATGAACTCTGCATGGGTGCGATGGTTCACGGTACCACCGGCATCAGTTTTTCGCAGCGGCTCGACCAGCTGGTAATGAACCGCTGGCTGGGGCTGCCGATATTTTTCCTGGTGATGTATCTGATGTTCTTTCTGGCGATCAACCTGGGCGGCGCGCTACAGCCGCTGTTCGATCTCGGTTCCGCCGCTATTTTTATTCAGGGTACTCAGTGGCTGGGGATCACTCTGCATTTTCCGGACTGGCTGACGCTTTTCCTGGCTCAGGGAGTTGGCGGCGGGATCAATACGGTGATGCCGCTGGTGCCGCAGATCGGCATGATGTTTCTGTTCCTGTCGCTGCTGGAAGACTCCGGCTATATGGCGCGCGCCGCCTTCGTCATGGATCGCCTGATGCAGGCGCTGGGGCTACCCGGTAAATCCTTTGTGCCGTTGATTGTCGGCTTTGGTTGTAACGTTCCTTCCGTAATGGGAGCCCGCACGCTCGATGCACCGCGCGAACGCTTAATGACCGTCCTGATGGCGCCGTTTATCTCCTGCGGTGCGCGTCTGGCGATTTTCGCCGTTTTTGCGGCGGCTTTCTTTGGTCAACACGGTGCACTGATTGTCTTCAGCCTTTATGTGTTGGGTATTGTGGTTGCTATCCTGACCGGACTGGTGCTGAAACATACGCTGATGCGCGGTACCGCCAGCCCGTTTGTCATGGAACTACCGGTCTGGCACATTCCGCATCTGAAAAGTCTGCTTTTGCAAAGCTGGCAGCGTCTGCGCGGATTTGTACTGCGCGCTGGCAAAGTGATCGTGCTGGTCAGCATGCTGATTGGTGCGCTGAATAGTTTTTCGTTAAGCGGAAAACCCGTCAGCGATTTGAATCAGTCCGCCCTTGCCAGCGTCAGCCGCACGCTGACACCGCTGCTTGCCCCTATCGGCGTGACGGACGATAACTGGCAGGCGACCGTCGGCCTGTTAACCGGTGCCATGGCAAAAGAAGTCGTGGTCGGTACACTGAATACGCTGTATACCGCAGAAGCCATCCAACAGCAGCCTTTTGATGCGGAGCAGTTCAGCCTGATCGATCAGCTGCGAGAGGCCGTTGACGAAACCTGGCAGGGCATCAAAGACACATTCAGTCTCAGCGTGCTTTCTAACCCGATAGAAGCCAGCAAAGGTGACGCTGAAATGGCCGGCGGCGCGATGGGGACCATGCACAGTAAATTCGTTAGCGATGCTGCGGCTTACAGCTATCTGATTTTTGTTCTGCTGTACGTTCCCTGCGTATCGGTGATGGGGGCAATCGCTCGTGAAAGCAGCAACCGCTGGATGCTGTTTTCCATTTTCTGGGGCTTAGATCTCGCCTGGTCGCTGGCCGCGATGTTTTATCAGCTAGCCAGCTTCCAGCAGCACCCGGGGAGCAGCAGCCTGATTATCGCTATCGTCGTGCTGGTCAATATTGTGGTGCTGGCGCTGCTGCGCAGGATCAAGCTTAAACCGACGCTAATCCCGGTTAAAAATATGACTCATGCCTGCAAAGGCTGCGAGCAAAGTAAAAACTGCCACTAATATTCTGCGGCGGGAAGGACAGAAGAAGTTGCGAATCTGATACCAGAGTCTACAGTGAAAAATAACGCCTGAACTCTTCGCCTGCGGTGGTCCGTTCACGACACATGGATATCATCAGTAGCTTAATCGATCGCATCTATGACGCTTCATTTCCCCCCGCCGCGCTGCATCGGCTGCGCGCGCAAATTGACGATGCGCGCGAGCGTATACGCTATCAGCGCAAGCCGCACTGGGATGAAAAAGATGTGGTACTGATAACCTATGCCGACCAGTTCCGCGAGGACGGCACCGCCACATTAACCACCTTTACCCGCTTCTATCAGCAGTATCTGCAAACAACGTTTAACCTGGTTCATCTGCTGCCCTTTTTCCCGTGGTCCTCGGACGATGGCTTTTCCGTTATTGATTACCACCACATCGATCGGCACTGCGGAGGCTGGCAGGATATTGCCCGGCTCCACCAGCATACCCGGCTGATGTTCGATTTTGTCTGTAATCATATTTCGGCAGAAAGCCGCTGGTTCAAAGGCTATCTGGCACAGGACCCGCGCTGGGATGATTTCTTTATCAGCATACCGCCTGCTACCGATCTGAGTGCGGTTACCCGTCCGCGCACCTCCCCGCTGCTAACGCCGTTCACTCTGGCCGATGGCGAAACGCGCTTTATCTGGACAACCTTTAGCGCTGACCAGATTGACCTCAATTTTGCCAACCCGGAAGTGCTGATAGACATGATGGCGGTGCTGCTGGACTATCTGCAAAAAGGGGCAGACTACGTGCGGCTGGATGCGGTTGGCTATATGTGGAAAACTCCCGGCACCTCCTGCATTCATCTGGAGAAAACTCATCAGCTGGTTAAACTGATGCGCGCCGTTGCCGATGAGGTCGCGCCGGGGACGGTGATCCTGACGGAAACCAACGTGCCGCACAAAGATAACATTAGCTACTTTGGCAGCGGCACGGATGAAGCGCAGATGGTTTACCAGTTCTCGCTGCCGCCGCTGGTACTGCACGCCATCCATTACGGGTCGTCACGCGCCCTGAAGCAGTGGGCCGCATCGCTCGACGCCAACAGCGGTAGCACCACCTTTTTTAACTTCCTTGCCTCCCACGACGGCATCGGTCTGAACCCGCTGCGCGGCATTCTGCCGGAAACCGAGATCGTCTCACTGGTGCGCGATCTGGCAAACGAAGGCGCGCTGATCTCCTATAAAAACAATCCCGACGGCACCACCAGCCCGTACGAAATTAACGTCACCTATATGGATGCGTTAAATAAAAAGGATGATGACGACGACACCCGCCTGCGGCGCTTTATGCTGGCGCACGCGCTGCTGCTGGCGTTTCCCGGCGTACCGGCGGTCTATGTGCAAAGTCTGCTTGGCTCGCGCAACGATGTTGAAGGGGTAAGGCGTGCCGGCTACAACCGGGCCATCAACCGAGAGAAGTATTCACTGGGTGATATCGAACAGGCCCTAGCCGATCCCGCCACGCTGCGGCATCGGGTGTTTAATGCGATGCGTGAACTGATTCAGGTTCGCCAGCGGCAGCCTGCTTTCCATCCCGATAATCCACTAAAAATTCTGGAAAGCGAAAACACGCTGCTGGTGATGCAACGCGAAGCACCGGGCAGCGGAGATACCCTGCTATGCATCTACAATTTGAGTGAGAAGGCGATGAGCTACGCGCTACCGGATGACAGATCCTATCGCAACGTGATTAACGGAAAACAGATGAACAAAGCGGGGCCACTCAGTCTGGCCCCGTGTGACTATTACTGGCTGCAGGCGGAATAAAGCGCCATGCAACGGGGCTTATTTATAAACTTCAGCTTCTGCCAGCGTACGGCCACGCTCTTCAGCGGCGATAATCACGTAGTAACGGCCGCCTAATTTATCCGCCTTGGCAGACAGATCCGCTTTAGCATCCATTGGCGCATTGGTGCCGGTAGTGGTAATCACACCAATTTTATCCAGATTCATCTCCTGAACCTGCTGGCGGCTGATTTCTTCGGCGGCTGAAGCATTAAATGCTAACGTTGCTGTGAATAATAATGCAGTAACAGAAATAATTTTTTTCATGATTTGTCCTCTCCTTAGGCTAGATCCGAATAACTTCGGCAGCGTAAAGACTCTCACGCCGCCGACTTCATTATTAACCGGATCTGACAGACAAACCAACCGGGTAACCTACGAAATTTTGGGCAAAAAGTGGCATTTCCCTGCCCATCATTCGCTTGTTTTTTTACACTCACCATTATTGGCCATCTGAGAGCAAAAAATGGGTTATCAAAAAGTTAAATCACATGATGAATGTTTATATTATTTCGTAAAATCAATAACATATTGGCTAAACTCTTCCGGGTGAGAAATAAACGGCGCATGTGCGGCTTTTTCCATGATAACGCTGGGACTGGCTGGCCATAGCGTATCCAGCAGCGGGGCAACCTTACGCGGCACCAGGCCATCGAGTTTACCGTACAAACGCAGCAGCGGAAGATTCAGTGAAATCAGATCCGTTCTTAAATCAACATCCCTGAGTATTTCCAGCCCGGCATTCAACACCTCAACTGACGGCATCGGATGATCCAGTACTACACTTTTCAGCGCACGGGCGTCCTGACGTGCGCTCTCAGTGCCGAGGGTTTGCAGGGCAAGGAAGCGTTCAACCGTTCGCTGGAAATCTTCACTGAGCTGCTGCTGAAAGCCGCTCAGCGTTTCAGGTCGGATACCCGGCCAATCCTCTGCTGCGCTGAAACGTGGTGAAGACGCTACCGTAATCAGGGCTTCAACCCGCTCGGGATGCAGGAGCGCAAGTCTGCTGGCAACCAGTCCGCCCAGCGACCAGCCAAGCCATACCGCCTTCTCGGGTGCTTGCGGCAGTATCGATGCCACCATTTCATCCAGCGACATCGCCGGAAAGCCCTGGCTGCGGCCATATCCCGGCAGATCCACCAGGTGCAGACAAAAATGCGCGCTGAGTCGATCGCTGATGCAATGCCACACGCTGGCATTCAGCCCCCATCCGTGCAGCAGCACAAGATGACGATCGCCCTGGCCAATAGTCTGCCAGTAAAGCTGCTTCATAGGTTATGGTCCTGTGTTTAACGTCGATGAGGTGATCATGCTACCAATGCCAGCCGCCTGTTGGCTATGCCAGATGCCGCTGAATCTGGCACACCACGGCGTGTGCAGCGTCTGCCTGCGTACGTTACTGCGGCAATACCCCAGCTGCCCGCGCTGTGGTTTAGCCAGCGGCCATTCATCACGCCCCTGCGGGCGCTGCCTGCTGCGCCCGCCAATCTGGCAGCATCTGCTGGCCGTCACGCCGTGGCAGCCGCCGTTAAAGATCTTAGTGAACCGGCTAAAATTTTATCGTGCCACCGCACAGGCGGTGATGCTGGCGCGGCTGATTTTGTTAAGGTGGTTAGATGCACGCCGCAATAACGGGCTGTTACGCCCTGATTTATTACTGTGTGTGCCGTTGCATTCCCGCAGAGCGTGGCATCGCGGCTATAATCAGTTAGATGATATGGCGCAGTGCCTGGCCCACTGGACGCGCTGCCGCTACGACCGCCAGGGCCTGATGCGCATCCGCAAAGGGAAAATCCAGCATCGACTCAATGCGCTGGCCCGCCGCCGCAACCTGCGCGGTGCTTTTCGGGTCATGGCGGAGGTCAGCGGGCGTCATATTGCCCTGCTGGATGATGTCGTGACTACCGGCAGCACGGTTGCCGAAATCAGCCGTATACTACTGGCCGCCGGTGCCGCCAGTGTACAGATATGGTGCCTGTGCCGAACCTTGTAGCGGGTCGGAGATGGGCGTATTATAACCAATGAATTTTGTTAACTATTGAGCAATCGCCATGATCGTTATTACTGACTCTGCACAAGAGCACTTTGCAAAACTGCTGTCAAAGCAGGAAGATGGCACCCAGATTCGCGTATTCGTTATTAACCCGGGTACGCCCACCGCCGAGTGCGGCGTCTCCTACTGCCCGCCCGATGCAGTAGAAGCAACCGACACTGAACTGAAGTTCGACAAGCTGTCGGCATTCGTTGATGAACTCAGCGCACCGTACCTGGAAGATGCTGAAATTGACTTCGTCACCGATAATCTCGGCTCACAGCTGACGCTGAAAGCGCCTAACGCCAAAATGCGTAAAGTGAACGATGATGCCCCTCTGGTTGAGCGCGTCGAGTATCTGCTCCAGGCGCAAATCAACCCGCAGCTGGCAAGCCACGGCGGTAAAGTTTCGCTGATGGAAATCACCGACGAAGGCTTCGCCATTCTGCAGTTCGGTGGCGGCTGTAACGGCTGTTCAATGGTTGATGTCACCCTGAAAGAAGGGATTGAAAAAGAGATGCTGCAGGCCTTCCCTGAACTCAAAGGCGTGCGCGATCTGACCGAGCACCAGCGCGGCGAACACTCGTTCTACTGATCGCAGCCGGTTATTCTCTCTTCCCGGGCGGCCTTATGGCCGCCTTTTTCATTTACACCCTCGCTATTTCGCTCACTTTTGCATCTTAAAAAAGTTCGTTATACAGAAAGAGCTTAACGCAGGTTTAGCTATGGATCTTTCAGCTTACACGTGTACACTGAAATTTCCTTTCGTAACCCGGGTGAAAGCATTATCTATGAATAATATAAGAGTGGTTATTACCGGCATGGGGCTAACTGGCCCTCTGGGAAACGGCGTGAACGGCAGCTGGCAGCGTCTGGTTGCAGGTAAGTCAGGTGTTTCTGCACTGCCAGCAGATGCCTACGGCGACACTGCCATACGCGTGGGTGGACAGGTTCCCGATGTGAATCAGGACCCTGAGTATGGCTTAGATCTTGATGCTTTAATCCCGCAGAAAGAACAGCGAAAATCCGATCGTTTTATTCATCTGGCGCTGGCTGCGGCCGAAGAAGCGATAAACCAGGCTAACCTGCGTAACCTTAGCGAAGCGGCACGGGTGCGGGTTGCCACCATTATTGCCACCGGTATCGGCGGTTTCCACGCTATCAGCAGCGCGGTAAAAACCGTGGCGGAAAAAGGCAGCCGTCGCCTCTCTCCCTTCACGATTCCTTCGTTTATTGCCAACCTTGCCGCGTCACAGGTAGCGATAAAATATGGCTTTAAAGGCATGCTGGGCACGCCGGTTTCCGCCTGCGCCGCCAGCATTCAGAGCATAGGCGATGGCCTGCGTGCCATTCGCTGCGGCGAAGCCGATATCGCCGTGGTCGGCGGCAGTGAGTCCTGCATCAATCCGGTTTCGCTGGGCGGTTTCCAGGCCGCGCGCGCACTTTCTACCGCCTGGAACGAACATCCGGAACGGGCATCAAGGCCGTTTGATGCCGGGCGGGACGGTTTCGTGATGGGTGAAGGGGCAGGCATGCTGGTGCTGGAAGAGCTGGAGCACGCTCGCCAGCGTGGCGCAACCATCCTCGGCGAGGTCGTTGGCTATGGCACTACCTCAGACGCTTATCATATTACTTCCGGGCCGGAAGATGGCGAAGGCGCAGTCAGATCGATGCAAATTGCTCTCGCACAGGCGAAAATGACGGGCAGTGATATCGACTATGTTAACGCCCATTCCACCTCAACGCCGGTGGGCGATCTGGCGGAAATTAACGCCCTGCTGAAAGTGTTGGGAGAAGGGGCGAAAACCGCGATTTCTTCCACCAAGTCGGCAACCGGTCACCTGCTGGGTGCCGCCGGAGCGGTAGGGTCGATCTTCTCTCTGATGGCAATACGTCAGCAGATAGCGCCACCGTCGCTGAATATTGATCGACTGGATGACGCGGCGAAAAGATTAGACGTGGTGCAGAATACCGCCCGTCCGATGGCGATCCACACCGCGCTGGTGAATGGATTCGGCTTCGGCGGGGTGAATGCTTCGGTAATTTTTAAAGCTTTCAAAGAGTAACCTGCGGCCGCCTCCGTCACGCTAAGTGGCGGAGGCGGCAGTTCAGGCGGTTTTTCCTGCCTTACGGCGTCGATCGAGGTCACTAATCAACCGGTTAATCCCCTCATCAGCAAACATGTCCTCTATGCTGAGGCTGAGTTTTCTCCGCCAGTTGGGGTACTGATCGGTGGTGCCGGGTACGTTGACCGGCTTCGCCATATCCAGCCAGTCCTCGGGTTGCAGTCCCAGCAGCGCGCTGTTGCTGTCGGCAATGTAACGCTGCATCCCGCGATTCAGGGTGGCATCCATTTCACGTTTTTCCGCCCGCTTCGCGTAGCGTTTTGGCACGCAGCCGAAGCGATGTAATGCATCCAGCAGCGCCTGCTTCTGCTTTGCGCGATCGGCAAACAGCCCGCTTAGCACCATTTTATCCGGATACAGGCCCAGCGTTTCCCCCAGGGTTAAATCTCCCACGTTCCAGAACCCACGCAGCGTCGGCAGATCGTGTGTGGTGGCGCTGGCCATCGACTGTCGTGGCCAGTCGGCCGGAGCCCGCCAGGTGTCTTTGTCCTGCTGTTCGAAGTACAGCACCTTCCATGAGTAGATCCCGCTGTCACGCAGCTTACCGACGATTTCAGCAGGAACGGTGCCCAGATCCTCACCGATCACCATGCACTGATGACGCTCGCTTTCCAGCGCGAGGATCGCCATCAGATCGTCAACCGGATAGTAAACGTACGCGCCAAAATTGGCGGTTTCACCATAGGGTATCCACCACAGGCGCAGCAGCGACATCACATGATCGATACGCAGCGCGCCGCAGCTGGCCATATTGGCCCGCAGGAGATCGATAAAGGGCTGATAGCCGCGGGCCGCCATCACATGCGGGTCCATCGGCGGCAGCCCCCAGTTTTGCCCCAGCGGCCCGAGAATATCCGGCGGAGCGCCTACCGATGCCTTCAGACAATACAGCTCGCGATCGCACCAGGTTTCCGAACCGCCCTCGGCGACTCCAACGGCGAGGTCACGATAAAGGCCAATCGGCATGCCCTGCTGCTGGCTAAACTGCCAGCATTCATCAAACTGGCGATGCGCCTGCCACTGCAACCACAGCCAGAAGCGCACCTCATCCTCGTGGCGCTGGCAGAATTGCTGCACCGCATCGCTGTCGCCATGCTGCCAGGCTTCCGGCCACACTGGCCAGCCCCAACGGCTGGCATCCTCTTGCAGCATATAAGCGTGGATAGCATCGTAAGCGGCCTGGTTAAACAGGCTTTCCCCGCCGCAGGTAATAAACTGCTCAAACTCAAGGCGCGTCCGGTCCTCGGGCAGCCGGCTGCTGAAGTGCTGCCACGCATAGCGCAGGCCCTGAATTTTTAACGCACCCACCGGGCCATAATCCACCCAGTCGGCTTCGCGTACCGCCGTCAGCGTGGCCTGAGTTTCACTCTGCTGCCACCAGCGCTGTGTTTCCTCGCTCTGCTGGAAATCAACTATCGCCGCAACGTCGATATACATCACGTTCAGCCAGCGACGGGAAGACGGGCTGTACGGACTGGCATTCTCCGGCGCGGCCGGATACAGGGCGTGAACGGGGTTCAGCCCGATAAACGCGCCGCCTCGCTGGGCCACTTCGCCGACCATCCGCTTCAGATCGCCAAAGTCGCCCATCCCCCAGTTATAGGCGGAACGCAGAGTATAAAGCTGGACGCAGGACCCCCACAGCTTCTCGCCCTGCTTCAGGGCGGCAGGCTCATAGCAGCGCTTCGGCGCGATAATCACTCGGCACAGCCACTGTTTTTTCCCCTGGCTAAGCAGCAGCTGATGGTAGCCGTTCGGCAGGCGTGACGGCAGCGTCAGCGTTTCTCCCGCCGCAATTCGCCCGTGAAACTCTTTGCCCTTTTCCGTATGAAAATGCCACTGGTACTCACCGCTGCCGCCGATGCTGAGACGCTGCTCGCGCTTGCTGAGCAGCACTTTGCACGGCGGCAGCGGCACACGATCGGCTTTTGGCACTTCGTGCATCGCCGCCAGCAGCTTTTGCCGCGTCGCCAGCGGAATCACCTCCGGCTCGCCTTTGGCGTTGATGTATTCCGCCGCGATACCTGCGGCAGCGGCGGCCTGTTCAAATTGCTGATGATCCATAGGCCGTCCTTAGCGTTTTGCCTGCCAGATGCGCTGCTGATAATCGCGGATTGAACGATCGGAGCTGAACATTCCGGTACGCGCGGTGTTGAGAACGGCCGCGCGGCTCCAGGCTTCCTGGTCGCGATACAGTGCTTCCACCCGCAGCTGCGCCTCGCAGTAGCTGGCAAAGTCCGCCAGCACCAGCCACGGATCGCCGCCTTTCGTCAGGCTGTGCAGCATCATATCGAAGGCGTGTTTATCGCCGCCGCTAAAGAAGCCGTTCTCCAGCTCTTTCAGCAGGCTGTCCAGGTGCTTATCTTTTTTACGCAGCTTCAGCGGATCGTAGCCTCCGGCCTTCAGCGCCTTCACATCGTCCACGCGGTTACCAAAGATAAAGATGTTCTCTTCGCCGACCTGCTCGGCAATTTCAACGTTAGCGCCGTCCATCGTGCCGACGGTCAGCGCACCGTTCAGCGCCAGCTTCATATTGCCGGTACCGGAAGCCTCATATCCCGCCGTGGAGATCTGCTCGGAAAGATCCGCCGCCGGGATCATCAGCTCCGCCGCCGTAATGCGGTAGTCGGGAATAAACACCACTTTCAGCTTATCGCCGATTAGCGGATCGTTATTGATCTTCTCCGCTACCTTATTGATGGCAAAGATAATATTTTTTGCCAGATAGTAGCCCGGCGCGGCTTTGGCACCGAACAGGAAGACCCTCGGCACCCAGTCCTGCTTCGGATTGTCGCGCAGGCGCTTATAGCAGGAGAGGATATGCATCAGCCCCAGATGCTGGCGCTTGTATTCGTGCAGGCGTTTGATCTGTACATCAAACAGTGCGTCCGGACTGACCACAATGCCGGTGCGCTGCTTAATGTATTCCGCCAGGCGCACTTTGTTGTCGTGCTTGATCTGCCGATAACGCTGACGGAAGGCCTTATCATCGGCGTACTTTTCCAGCCCGCGCAGCGCGTCCAGATTGTCGGCCCACTCTTCCTTCAGCGTCTCGTCGATCAGCGCAGAGAGCGCCGGGTTACACTGTTTCAGCCAGCGGCGCGGCGTAATGCCGTTGGTGACGTTATGGAACTTCTCCGGCCACAGCTGGTGATACTCAGGGAACAGATCCTTAACCACCAGATCGGAGTGCAGCGCCGCTACGCCGTTAACGGCAAAGCCGCTGACCACGCACAGGTTCGCCATCCGCACCTGCTTGTCATGAACGACAGCCAGCTTCGCCCAGACTTTTTCATCCCCCGGCCACTGCTTCTCAACCTGCTTTTTAAAGCGGCGATCGATCTCTTTGATCAACGTGAAGTGGCGCGGCAGCAGGCTGCGAACCAGACGCTCGTCCCAGCGTTCCAGCGCTTCAGGCATCAGAGTGTGGTTGGTGTAGGCAAACGTGTTGCTGACGATCGCCCAGGCGTCATCCCAGCCGAGCTGGTGATCGTCAATCAGCACCCGCAGCATTTCCGGGATAGCGATGGTTGGATGGGTATCGTTGAGCTGGATCACTTCGTAGTCCGGCAGCTCGTGCAGCTTGCGGCCGGCCAGATGATGGCGACGCAGAATGTCCGCTACCGAACAGGCGCACTGGAAGTACTGCTGCATCAGGCGCAGGCGCTTGCCTTCCTGATGGTTATCATTCGGATAAAGTACCTTGGTCAGCTTCGCGGCATCAATGCCCTGCTGTTCCGCCTTGAGGAATTTGCCGTCGTTAAACAGGGTCAGATCGAACGGATGGGCATGCGTCGCCTGCCACAGGCGCAGCGGCTGGACCACGCCGTTGCGATAGCCGGTGACCGGCAGATCCCACGCCTCGCCGCGCAGGGTAAAAGCGGGCTGCCAGCTAAAGCCGCCGGAACCGTTTTTCACCACCTTACCGCCAATGCCGACATTCACATCCAGCGCCGCGTTGTGGCGGAACCACGGATAGCTCTCACGATGCCAGTCGTCCGGGGCCTCTTTCTGCTGACCGTCGGCAAACGACTGCCGGAACAGGCCGTACTGATAGTTAAGGCCGTAGCCGGTTGCCGACTGCCCCATTGTAGCCATTGAGTCAAGATAACAGGCCGCCAGGCGTCCAAGGCCGCCGTTGCCCAGCGCCGGATCGACCTCCTCTTCCAGCAGTTCGCTCAGGTCGCGCTGGTGTTCCGCCAGAGCGGCTTTTACCTCGTCATACCAGCCGAGATTCAGCAAGTTGTTACCGGTCAGTCGTCCAATCAGAAATTCCATCGAGATATAGTTAACGTGCCGCTGCTTTTTATCCACTTTTTCCACCGGCTGCGCCGCCAGCAGCTCGGCCAGTGCATCGCTAATCGCCTGCCACCACTGGTGAGAATTCATCTCAGCGGCGGAGGAATAGCCCAGATGCTGCCACTGACGCGTCAGAGCCGCGTCAAAACGTGCTTTATTGAATTGCTGTTGCGACATAACTTCCCTCACAAAATGGTTTCAAATTGACCAACTGCCGTCATGACCCGAAATACTGTGGTAGACCAATGCGCACATGCTAACGACGCCGGATGACAGAGCATCATCCCCGGGCAATTTTTACCAGGGAGGAGCCGTGGGGCGTAGGTGAAAATGTGATCGCCAGCACCTTACAGTTAAGACGCCAATGCGAAAAAAAGCTCATCGCATAATGCGATGAGCAAATAAATAACAAGAATGACAATGAGAGGGTATAGCTCGCCGGACCCGCGGCCCGGATGAAACGCACAATCAATCGGCAGAGCGCACTGCATGGCTAAAAAAAGGTGAGGGAGGTGTGTGTTAAAAGTAATGCGATGTAATTAAGTATGAGTCAATTCATTAAACGCGCCAGTGTCGCACGATGTAAAAAATCATAAGGAAATGTGATGCAGTGCAACTTACAGAACCTCCATTTACGCTGCGTCTTGCAATACACGTTATCCTGGTCAAAGGTACTTTAATTACACGCTGCGAAATAATTCATTTTATTTCTTCTTTCGCCATCACACAGTGAAGTGTTCGCCATGCTGATACCCTCAAAACTAAGCAGACCGCTAAGGTTAGAGAATACGCTGGTACGCGATCGCCTGATCGCCAGGCTGGCCAACAGCCATCTGTACCGCCTGGTGCTGGTCACCAGCCCGGCAGGCTACGGTAAAACCACACTGATGGCCCAGTGGGCAGCGGGGAAAAATAACCTGGGCTGGTATTCTCTCGATGAGAGCGATAACTATCCCGAACGCTTCGCCAACTATTTTATGGCGGCGGTGCAGCAGGCGACCGGCGGGCACTGCGTACGCAGTGAAGCCCTGGCGCAGAAACGTCAGTATGCTTCACTTAATGCGCTATTCTCGCAGCTGTTTATTGAGCTTGCCGAATGGCAGACGCCGCTGACCATCGTGATTGATGATTACCACCAGCTGAACAATGACGTAATTCATCAGGCGATGCGCTTTTTCCTGCGCCATCAGCCGGAAAACCTGACGCTGGTGATCCTCTCCCGTAACCTGCCGTCGTTGGGCATTGCCAATCTGCGCGTGCGCGAGCAGCTGCTGGAAATTAACAGCCAGTCGCTGGCCTTCACCCATGAAGAAACCCGCGCCTTTTTCGCCGGGCGCCTGCTGCAGCCCATCGCCGAACAGGAATCGCAGCGGCTGTGTGATGAAGTCGCCGGATGGGCCACCGCACTGCAGCTGATCGCCCTCTCCGCCCGCCAGTCCAATACGCCAACCCATCAGTCCGCCCAGCGTCTGGCCGGGATTAACGCCAGTCACCTGGCAGATTATCTGGTGGATGAGGTGCTGGACTGCGTCGACGACGCCACGCGAAACTTCCTGCTGCGCAGTTCGGTGCTGCGCTCGATGAACGACGGGCTGATTGCCCGCCTGACCAGCGAAGAGTGCGGCCAGCGACGGCTGGAGGAGACCGAACGCCAGGGGCTGTTTATTCAGCGCATGGATGAACGCGGCGAGTGGTTTAACTTCCACCCGCTGTTTGCTTCATTCCTGCGGCAGCGCTGTCAGTGGGAGCTGGGCAGCGAACTCCATGCGATCCACCGTGCTGCCGCCGAAGGCTGGATGGCGCAGGGTTACGCCGGTGAGGCGATCCATCACGCGCTGGAAGCGGAAGATATTCCGCTGCTGCGCGATATCCTGCTGCGCCACGCGTGGACCCTGTTTAACCACAGCGAACTGACGCTGCTGGAAAAAGGTTTACATGCACTGCCCTGGAAACAGCTGGTCGAGAATCCCCGGCTGATCCTGCTACAGGCGTGGCTGGCGCAGAGTCAGCACCGTTATAACGAAGTCGATCGCCTGCTGGCGCGTGCCGAACAGGAAATGGCGCTGGAGCAGGTAGTGGTCGACGATCTGCTCAGCGCCGAGTTTAACGCCCTGCGCGCTCAAGTGGCGATCAACGCCGGTCGCCCGGACGAAGCCGACCGGCTTGCGCTGCTGGCGCTGGACACCCTGCCGCTGAGCTGCGCTTTCAGCCGTATCGTTGCCACCTCGGTGCGCGGCGAAGTGCTGCACTGCCGCGGTGAGCTGGCTATGGCGCTGATGATGATGCAGCAGACCGCGCAGATGGCACGGCAGGAGAACGTCTGCCACTACGCGCTGTGGGCGCTGCTGCAGCAAAGCGAGATTCTGATTGCCCAGGGCTATCTGCAAACGGCCTGGGATACGCAGGAGCAGGCTTTCCGCCTGATTGCGGAAGAAGGGCTGGAACAGCTGCCGATGCATGAATTCCTGCTGCGCCTGCGTGCGCAACTTTTGCTCTCGTGGGCACATCTGGACGATGCGGAGAAAGCCGCCCGCGCCGGGCTGAAGGTGCTGGAGAACTTCCATCCGCAGCAGCAGCTGCAGTGTCTGACGGTGCTGGCGAAATGCGCCCTGGCGCGCGGCGATCTGGATAACGCCCGCCGCTATCTGACCCGCTGTGAGAATCTGCTCAGCAACGGCCACTACCACAGCGACTGGGTGACCAACGCCGATGAGGCGCGGGTGATCTACTGGCAGATGACCCACGACGTCACCACCGCTGGCAGCTGGCTGGGCCTGACCCTGAAACCGGCAGATGCGGATAATCACTTCCTGCAGGGTCAGTGGCGCAATATCGCCCGCGCGCAGATCCTGCTCGGTCAGTTCAGTCAGGCGGAAGTGGTGCTGGATGAACTGAATGACAATGCACGCCGCCTGCTGCTCACCAGCGATTTAAACCGCAATCTGCTGCTGGCCAACGCGCTCTACTGGCGGGAAGGCCGTAAAGCCGAAGCCCAGCAGGCGCTGATTGAGGCGCTTACTCTGGCCAACCGTACCGGCTTTATCAGCCACTTTGTGATTGAAGGCGAACCGATGGCGCAGCAGCTCCGCCAGCTGTTACAGCTCAACACGCTGCCGGAAATGGAGCAGCGGCGCGCTCAGCGCATCCTGCGCGATATTAATCAGCACCATCGCCACAAGTTCGCCCACTTCGACGAAAGCTTTGTCACCCGCCTACTGACCCATCCGCAGGTGCCGGAACTGATCCGCACCAGCCCGCTGACTCAGCGCGAGTGGCAGGTACTGGGGCTGATTTATTCCGGCTACAGCAACGAGCGCATCGCGGGCGAGCTGGACGTGGCGGCCACCACCATCAAAACCCATATCCGCAATCTGTATCAAAAGCTTGGCGTGGTACATCGTCAGGAGGCGGTACAGCAGGCACAGCAGCTGCTGCAGCTGATGGGGATGGGCGTAAGTAACTGACAAAGAAACCGGGCCGAACGGTTTACGTCGGCCCGGCTGCTGTCAGTATCCTGCCGTTAAATCATCAATCGTACGCGGATCGGAAGCACCATAGCGCATGCCGTCCGGTCCCAGCATAATGCTCTGGGTACTGCCCATCGCCGGCATCACCTTCACCTGCTGACCCTTCTCACCCAGCAGCTTAAGCGTATCCGGGCTGAAGCCCTTCTCCACCCGCAGCTGATCCGGCAACCACTGATGGTGGAAGCGCGGCGCGTTGGTGGCTTCCGCCACGTTCATACCAAAATCGATGCTGTTGACCACCATTTGCAGCACGGTGGTGATAATACGGCTGCCGCCCGGGCTGCCGGTCACCAGCCAGGTTTTACCGTCCTTCGCCACGATGGTCGGCGACATGGACGAGAGCGGGCGCTTGTACGGCTGCACCGCATTGGCCTCACCGCCGACCAGACCATAGACATTTGGCGTACCGGGCTTGGCGGAGAAGTCATCCATCTCGTTATTCAGCAGAATGCCGCTGTCGCTGGCCACGATGCCGCTGCCGAAGTTGGTGTTCAGCGTGTAGGTCACCGCCACCGCATTGCCGTCTTTATCCACCACCGAGAAATGCGTGGTCTGATCGCTTTCATATGGGGCCAGCTTGCCCGGCTTGATCTCCGACGACGGGCGCGCCTTCGCCAGGTCGATCTGCTGCGCCAGGGTTTTCGCATAGGCTTTGCTGGTCAGCGCCTGAGTCGGCACCTTAACGAATTCCGGATCGCCGAGGTATTCCGAGCGGTCGGCGTAGGCATATTTCTCGGCTTCCGCCATCACCTGGATCGCATCCGCACTGCCGAAGCCCATTTTCGCCAGGTCAAAGTTTTCCAGGATATTGAGGATCTGCACGATGTGGATACCGCCGGAGGACGGTGGCGGCATGGAATAGACTTCATAGCCGCGATAGCTGCCGCTGACCGGTTTACGCTCGATGGCACGATAGTTGGCCAGGTCCGCTTTGCCAATCAGCCCGCCGTGCTGTTCCATTTCCGCCGCGATTTGATCGGCAATTTTCCCTTTATAAAACGCATCCGGCCCCTGGCGGGAAATCAGCTCCAGGCTGTTCGCCAGATTACGCTGCACCAGCTTCTCGCCTTTCTGCCACGGCGTGCCGTCGGCCTTAAAGAAGATCGCCTTGCTGTTCGGATGGCTGAGCAGCACCTCTTTGCCGTAGACGCTGAGATCGTCAGCCAGCGATTCGTTGACCACAATCCCCTTGCGCGCCAGCTCCAGCGCGGGCTGGATTAACGTGCTCAGCGGCAGCGTGCCGTACTTTTGGTTCGCCAGAGAGAAGCCCGCCACCGTGCCTGGAACGCCGGATGCCAGGTGGGAAGTCAGTGATTTTTTACTGTCGGCATTCCCCTGCGCATCGAGGAACATATCGCGGCTGGCGCGCACCGGAGCCATTTCCCGGAAATCAATCGAGGTGGTGTTACCGGAGGCGGTACGCAGCAGCATAAAACCGCCGCCGCCCAGGTTACCCGCCTGTGGATGAGTCACGGCCAGCGCATAGCCGACGGCCACCGCCGCATCCACCGCGTTACCGCCCTGCTCAAGGATCTTCACGCCGACCGCCGTGGCGGTAGCATCCACCGAGGCCACCATGCCGTGCGCCGCTTTCACCGGATGGAAGGTATCCGCGCCTACTCCGTAGGAAACCGGTGCCGCCGCCGGAGCAGGCTGCGCCGTCGGCGTGTCTGTGGGTGCTGCACCTGCCCCCTGCCAGACCAGTAACCCGGCCAGCAGCGACCAGGACAGGCGACGCATCTTACCTTGTGTCATCATTGTTACATCCTTTAAGTTTATTTACGTTATGTTTGCCATTGATAAATATGCACAAAAATGACAGGTTCGCGAACTTTGCGTGAAATCAGGAGCACTCCTGGCCTCAGGGCATTGCGTCTGACGTAAAATAAGGGAAGTAACACGGAGGAATCACAATGAAAACGAAAGTGTTAGTGATGCTTGCCGCCCTGCTGCCGCTGAGCGGTATGGCGAATATGTTAAACAACGGCAATAACCCGAATCAGCCGGGCTACAACCCCAGCACCCAACGCATGCAGCAGCAGATGCAGATCCAGCAGTCTCAGCAGAAGTTGAAACTTCAGCAGGATCAGCAGCGGCAGCAGCAGGAGCTACAGCGTAAAATTCAGGAGCAGCGCGACAGCGCCTCGCAGCGTACGCTGAACAATCAGCCGGGCCACAGCAACAACACGCTGCCGTCTAACTAACCCCGTGCGATATTGCCCGTTTTCTTTAGTCTCATGCCCTGTCGGTTAGCCGCCAGGGCATTTTTTCGTGGCAAACAGGCAGAGCGTCGTCGCTGACGGCAGGCTTAGCTCAGGCTTTTTTCAAACGGCAGCTCGCCGCCCTGGGCTTCGGGGTCGCCCTCAAGATCGAACAGCGGCGTATAGCCCGCGGTACCCTCAGCGGAAATCCGGCCCGATTACGTCAATACGGTCGGTACAAATCGCATCCACGCCCCACTGCAGCAGCTGATGCGCGCGCTCCGGCTCGTTAACCGTATACACCAGAATCCGCAGCCCGGCCTGCTTCAGCTCGGCGGTGCGCCGTTCATCCAGCAGCTTGTGATTCAAATGGATGGAGAGGCACCCCAGCGCGTCGGTCATCTGCCGCCAGTTATCATCCCACTCATGCAGCAGCAGGCCACGCGGCAGCTCCGGCGCAGCTTTCTGCGCCGCTTCCAGCGCTTCGTAAGAGAACGAGGAGAGCAGCGGTGCCACCTGATCCTGCCACAGATCGCGTGCGGCCAGCGCCACTACCCGACCGGTTTCAACTTCAAGGCCGGTAGTCGGCTTGATTTCGATATTCGCCATCAGTCGGTGCTGGCGGCAGCGATCCGCCACCTGCGCCAGCAGCGGCAGGCGCTCGCCGTCGAAGGTTTTGCCAAACCAGCTCCCGGCATCCAGCTGCACCAGCTTATCCCAGGGCAGCTGCCCGGCCACGCCCCAGCCGTTGCTGGTGCGGTCGAGCGTGTCGTCGTGCAGCAGGAAAATCTCACCGTCCTGCGACAGTTTGGCGTCAAATTCAATCATCAGGTGGCCCAGTTGCGCGCCAAGATCGATAGCGGCCAGGGTATTTTCCGGGGCCAGTTTGCCGCCGCCGCGATGGGCGACAATCGGTGGGTAAGGCCAGGCACGATTAATCATTCAGTACGTTGTCCATTTTGGTCAAAGAAGTGCAGCGCATGCGGTGGCAGATGCAGCCACAGCGTGCTGCCTGCGGCCGGGCGCAGCGAGTGCGGCAGGCGCACCACCAGCTTATGCTGGCCCCATTTGCCGTGCGCCAGGTTGTCTGCTCCCAGCATTTCCAGCGTGTCCACCACCAGCGGGATCCCGCCGGCTTCGGCAGAAGACAGCTCAATATGCTCCGGGCGAATACCCAGCGTCAACGCCTGCCCGGCCTTGCCTGCCGATGGCGCACTAATCGGCAAGGCAAAACACTCATCCAGGCTAAAGCGAGAGCCGTCGGCGCTAAACTGCCCGTCCAGCAGATTCATGGCGGGCGCACCGATAAAACTGGCGACGAAGCGCGTCGCCGGTCGCTCGTAAATTTCGGTCGGCGTGCCCAGCTGTTCCAGCACGCCTTTATTCATCACCATCACCCGCTGCGCCAGCGTCATCGCTTCCACCTGGTCGTGGGTAACGTACAGGCTGGTGGTTTGCAGGCGGCGATGCAGTTGCTGTAGCTCAAGGCGCATCTGCACGCGCAGGCGGGCATCCAGGTTCGACAGCGGCTCATCAAACAGGAACACCGCCGGTTCACGAACGATAGCGCGCCCCATCGCCACGCGCTGACGCTGGCCGCCGGAAAGCTCACGCGGGCGGCGCTTCAGCAGCGGTTCCAGCTCCAAGCTACGCGCCGCTTCCAGCACCTTTTGCCGGATCTGCTCTTTACCCATGCCGCGAATTTTCAGGCCCCAGGCCATATTCTCTTCCACGCTCATATGCGGATAGAGCGCGTAGTTCTGGAATACCATCGCGATGCCGCGATCTTTTGGCTCTTCATCGGTAACACGACGGGAATCGATATAGATATCGCCCGTGGTCACTCGCTCCAGCCCGGCCACCATCCGCAGCAGGGTCGATTTCCCACAGCCGGACGGCCCGACCATCACCATAAATTCGCCATCCTGCACGGTCACGTCCAGCGGTTGAATAATCTGGTTTTTCCCGTCGTAGGATTTGGTTACTGCCTGAAGTCTTACACCTGCCATAGGTTATTTCTCACTCTCTACCAGGCCGCGCACGAACGCACGCTGCATGACTAATACGATCACCACCGGTGGGATCAGGGTTAACAGCATCGCCGCCATCACTTCATTCCACTGCGTTGGCGAACCGCTGGTGGAGATCATGCTTTTAATGCCCGCCACGGCGGTGCTCATCGACGCATCGTTGACGATCAGCAGCGGCCACAGATACTGGTTCCAGCCGTAGATAAAGGTAATGACAAACAGCGCCGCCAGATTGGTTTTCGACAGCGGCAGCACGATGTCGCGGAAGAAACGCATCGGGCTGGCACCGTCGATGCGCGCCGCTTCCATCAGCTCGTCCGGCATCGACATAAAGAACTGGCGGAACAGGAAGGTGGCCGTGGCGGAAGCCATCAGCGGCAGCGTCAGGCCGCTGTAGCTGTCGAGCATATTCAGATCGGCAATCACCTGCACCGTCGGGAAAATACGCACCTCAACCGGCAGCATCAGGGTGATAAAGATCATCCAGAAAAACAGACTGCGCAGCGGGAAGCGGAACCACACCAGCGCAAATGCCGAAATAATGGAGACGCTGATTTTGCCGATGGTGATCGCCAATGCCATAAACAGGCTGTTCATCAGCATCAGGCTGAAGGCCGGTCCACTGCCGTTCACCCCCCGCACCCAGATATTGCTGATGTTTTCCCACAGGTGGCTGCCGGGGATCAGCGTCATCGGCACCTGATAAACGGCATTGTTATCCAGCGTGGCGGCCACAAAGGCCACATACAGCGGGAACAGGATAGTCAGGATGCCGAGGATCAGCAGGGTATGGCTGAAGATATCCAGCCCGCGACGATTTTCAATCATTGGTAGCGCACCTTACGCTCAACAAAGCGGAACTGAATCACCGTCAGCACAATCACCAGCAGCATCAGCACCACCGACTGGGCGGCAGAGGAAGAGAGATCCAGCCCGGCAAAGCCTTCGCGGTAAATTTTATAAATCAGCGTGGTGGTGGCCTGCACCGGGCCACCGCCGGTGGCGGCATCGATCACCGGGAAGGTATCGAAGAAGGCATAGACCAGATTCACCACCAGCAGGAAGAAGCTCACCGGGGTAATCAGCGGCAGCGACAACGCGAAGAAGCGCCGCACCGGGCCAGCACCGTCAATCGCCGCCGCCTCAACCAGCGACTTCGGAATCGACTGTAATGCGGCAAAGAAAAACAGGAAGTTGTAGCTCATCTGCTGCCAGATGGAGGCTAGCACAATCAGAAACATCGCCTGCCCGCTGTTCTGCGCGTAGTTCCAGTTGTAGCCCCACTGGTTCAGCAGGTGGCTGAACAGCCCCAGCCCGGGGTTAAACAGAAACATCCACAGCACCGCCGCCACGACCGGTGCCACCGCGTAGGGCAGCAGCAGCAGCGTCTGATAGGTTTTTTTCAGGCGGATAACATAGTCCACCAGCGCCGCCAGCAGCAGCGACAGCCCCATGCCGAAGAACGTCACCAGCCCGCTGAATTTGATGGTGGTCCAGAATGACTCGAGGTACAGACCGTCGCTGAACAGCCGCTCAAAGTTCTCCATACCCACAAACGTACTGGAGATACCAAACGGATCGATACTTTGCAGCGAATACCAGAGCGCTTCGCCCGCTGGCCAGATAAAGAAAATCGCCGTAATTACCAGCTGCGGCAACAGCAGCAGATAGGGCAACAAGCGATTGCGAAAGACGGGACGGGGCTGAGCCATAGTGGATTATCTCGTGCGGAACGGGGTCGGTATTAACGGGCACATCACCGATCGCCCCACGGGAGAGATCGGTGATGTGCCTTTGCAGGCAGACCGCCGCCCGGCCCGGAGGCGAGCAGCGGTCTGCACCGGCAACAGGTTACTTCGTCTGCTGCTCGAAGCGGCGCAGCAGCTCGTTACCACGCTTAACGGCGTTATCCAGCGCGGCCTGCGGCGTTTGCTTACCGGTCCATACGCCTTCCAGCTCTTCGTCAACGATGGTACGGATCTGCGGCATGTTGCCCAGACGCATCCCTTTGGTAAACGGCAGCGGATCTTTGTTCAGCATCTGGCGAGTCGCGATATCCGCGCCCGGGTTCTTGTCGTAGAAGCCCTGCTGTTTGGTCAGCTCGTAAGCCGCCGTGGTGATCGGCAGGTAGCCGGTTTTCTGATGCCACTCGGCAGCGATTTCCGGCTTAGCCAGGAACTGCATAAACTCGGCGACGCCCTTATAGGTGGCATCGTCTTTGCCCTTCATCACCCACAGGCTGGCTCCGCCGATAATGGCGTTCTGCGGCGCGTTCGGCACGGTTTCGTCGTACGGCATCATGCCCACGCCGAAGTTAAACTTGGCGTATTTGCGGATGTCGGCCAGCGAGCCGGAAGAGGCGGTGGTGATCGCACAGTCGCCGTTGTAGAACTTGGAAGTGGATTCATCTTTACGGCCGAAGTAGGTGAAATCACCCTTCTTGTTCAGATCTTCCAACATCTGGATGTGGCGCACCTGTACCGGCTTGTTGAACTCCAGCACGGCATCGGTGCCGTCGAAGCCGTTATTTTTGGTGGCGACCGGCAGACCGTGCCAGGCGCTGAAGTTTTCAATCTGAATCCAGCCCTGCCAGCCGCTGGCGTAGCCGCAGGACATGCCCGCTTTACGCAGCGCGTCGGTATCCTTCGCCAGTTCCTGCCAGGTTTTTGGCGGCTGATCCGGGTTCAGGCCGGCTTTTTTGAAGGCGTCTTTGTTGTAGTACAGCACCGGCGTGGAGCTGTTAAACGGCTGGGAAATCAGCTCGCCTTTCGAATCGCTGTAGTAACCGGCTACCGCAGGCACGAACTGCTTCGCATCCATCGCGATACCGGCTTTTTTAAAGACTTCATTAACCGGGACGATGGCTTTCGATGCCATCATTGTGGCCGTACCCACTTCATATACCTGCAATACGGCCGGTGCTTTGCCGGTACGCACGGCAGCAATACCCGCCGCCAGGCTCTGTTCGTAGTTGCCTTTGTAGGTCGGCACAATTTTGTAATCGGGGTGAGTTTCGTTAAAACGCTTCGCCAGTGAGTCAACCTCTACGCCCAGCTCGCCTTCCATCGAGTGCCAGAACGGAATTTCGGTAGCGGCCAGCGCGCTGCCGCTGAAGGTCAGTCCCAGCACCATGCTGAGAGCGGTACGACGGAATGCGGTAGATGACATATCGGTTTCCTGTGCCCGTTTTAATGATGCGCGATTCCGCGCACTGTGTGAGTCGGCAAGTAACATGCCACGGCTAAATGACAGATTAATAATAGTGATGTGACGGAAATGTGACGGACGAATGACGGGAATTTCGAAACGCGACGGCAGAAGTGAGAGGAATGTAACAACTTTGGTAATCAACAGAGAGAAGACGATCACAGATTTAGCGCACAGTTGGCTGCACGTTCGGGGCAAAAAAAGGGCAGCCGCGTGGGCTGCCCTGGGTATTTATCCGCCGAGGTAGGCGCTTCTGACCGCCTCGTTGGCGAGCAATGCCTCACCCGTGTCTTCGAGCACCACATGACCGTTTTCGAGCACGTAGCCGCGATCCGCCAGCTTCAGCGCCTGGTTAGCATTCTGCTCAACGAGGAAGATGGTCATCCCCTCTTTGCGCAGCTGTTCGATGGTGTCGAAAATCTGCTGAATGATAATCGGCGCCAGCCCCAGCGACGGTTCATCAAGCAGCAGCAGTCGCGGCTGGCTCATCAGCGCACGACCAATGGCCAGCATCTGCTGCTCGCCGCCGGACATGGTTCCGGCGCGCTGAATACGCCGCTCCCACAGGCGCGGGAACAGTTCGTAAACGCGCTTGATGCGTTCCTGATACTGCTGACGCTCGGCAAAGAAACCGCCCATCGCCAGGTTCTCTTCCACCGTCATGCGGGAAAATACCCGGCGGCCTTCCGGCACAATGGCGATGGCTTCACGCATAATGCGCGCGGTCTGCCAGTCGGTAATATCCTGGCCATCGAAGACGATGCTACCTTGAGTCGCGCGCGGCTCGCCGCACAACGTGCCCAGGATAGTGGTTTTACCCGCACCGTTGGCCCCAATCAGGGTGACAATTTCCCCCTGATTGATATGCAGGCTGACGTTATGCAGCGCCTGGATTTTCCCGTAGTGCGCGCTGATATTATTCAGAGAAAGCATGGGGTTACTCATCTTATGCCTCCCCGAGGTAAGCACGGATCACATCCGGGTTGTTACGAATTTCTTCCGGCGTACCGTTCGCCAGCGGCGTACCCTGGTTCACCACGTAAATACGGTCAGAAATACCCATTACCAGTTTCATATCGTGTTCAATCAGCAGTACCGAGACTTTATGCTCGCCGCGCAGTTCTGCAATCAGCTCATCCAGCTCGTGAGTTTCTTTCGGGTTAAGCCCCGCCGCCGGTTCGTCCAGCATCAGGATTTCCGGGCGCGTCACCATGCAGCGGGCGATTTCCAGACGGCGCTGCTGGCCGTACGCGAGGTTCCCCGCCTGGCGGTTGGCCAGCTCAAGCAGCCCGACGCGCTTCAGCCAGGTGGCGGCGCGGTCCAGCGCATCGCTTTCAGCACGGCGGAAGGCCGGCGTTTTCAGCAGGCCGGAGAAGACGCCGCTTTGCAGATGCTGATGCTGTGCCACCAGCAGGTTTTCAATCACCGTCATTTCACGGAACAGGCGCACGTGCTGAAAGGTACGCACCACGCCCATGCGGGCGATCTGCTGCCCCGGCAAACCGGCCAGCTGTTTATCGCCCAGCATGATAGAACCGCCGGTTGGCTTATAGAAGCCGGTCAGGCAGTTGAACACCGTGGTTTTACCTGCCCCGTTCGGGCCGATAAGCGAGACGATTTCCTGCGGACGGAGTTCAAGCTGGACGTTGTTGACCGCCAGCAGACCGCCAAAGCGCATCATCAGGCCATTGACTGCTAACAAAGGCTGACTCATGCCTGCTCTCCTTTTTCCGCATTTTTCAACTTCAGGTGCGGACGCTTCATCGGCAACAGCCCCTGCGGACGCCAGATCATCATCAGTACCATCAATCCACCGAGCACCAGCATGCTGTACTCGTTCAGGTCACGCATCAGCTCACGCGATACCACCAGCAGTATTGCCGCAAGGATGACCGCAAACTGCGATCCCATGCCGCCCAGTACCACGATCGCCAGAACAAAGGCGGATTCGGCAAAGGTGAAGGATTCCGGGCTGACGAAGCCCTGACGGGCGGCGAACAGGCAGCCGGCAAAACCGGCAAACGCGGCGCTGATGGTGAACGCGGTCAGCTTGATGCGCGTCGGGCTGAGGCCCAGCGAGCGGCAGGCGATTTCGTCTTCACGCAGCGCTTCCCATGCGCGTCCCAGCGGCATACGCAGCAGGCGGTTGATCACGAAGAGGGTGATCACCACCAGCAGCAGCGCCACCATGTACAGGAAGATAATACGGTCGCTCGGGTCGTACTTCAGGCCGAAGAAGTTATGGAAGGTGTCCCAGCCGCCGTCGCGCACGCTGCGGTTGAACTCCAGACCGAAGAAGGACGGTTTCGGAATCTGGCTGATGCCGTTCGGGCCACCGGTGATTTCGGTGTTGTTCAGCAGCAGAATACGCACGATCTCGCCGAAACCGAGCGTCACAATCGCCAGATAGTCACCGCGCAGACGCAGTACCGGGAAGCCCAGCAGCAGGCCGAATCCTGCGGCGACCATACCGGCCAGCGGCAGCGACTGCCAGAAGCCCAGGCCGTAATAGTGATTCAGCAGCGCAAAGGTGTAGGCTCCGATGGCGTAGAAACCGCCGTAACCCAGCACCAGCAGGCCGGATAGCCCGACGACCACGTTCAGCCCCAGGCCGAGCATCACATAAATAAGCGTCAGGGTGGCGATATCCACCGTGCCGCGTGAAACGATAAACGGCCACACCGCCGCAGCGACGATCAGCGCCAGCAGGAACAGCTTCTGCTTCGGCGTTGAGCCATCAATGCCCGGCAGCACCAGCGAAGGGCCGGAGACTTTTTTCAGGCTGCTCTGCACCAGCGGGCGCAGCATCTGGAAGATAAACACCACGCCGCAGCCGACGGCGATCCAGTTCCAGCGCACGTCTCCGGCGTTGTTTACCACCAGATGTGTACCGTCGAGATTCAGCCGCAGGCCCATAAAGAACGCGGCCAGCACCAGCAGCATCAGGGAGGAAACGAGCGCATTCAACAGGTTAAGCTTTTTCATACTTTCTCAACCTCCGGACGGCCCAGAATACCGGTTGGCATCACCAGCAGCACCACAATCAGCAGCGCAAATGACACCACGTCTTTGTACTCGGTGCTCAGATAGGCGGAGGTCAGCGCCTCGGCAATACCGAGAATCAATCCGCCCAGCATCGCGCCAGGGATACTGCCGATGCCGCCCAGTACCGCAGCGGTGAAGGCCTTCATCCCGGCCATAAAGCCGATGTACGGGTTGATTACACCGTAGAACTGGCCCAGCAGTACGCCAGCCACCGCCGCCATCGCCGCACCAATAACAAAGGTCAGCGAGATCACGCGGTCGGTATTAATACCCAGCAGGCTGGCCATTTTCAGATCTTCAGCACAGGCGCGGCAGGCGCGGCCCATGCGGGAATAGCGAATAAACAGCGTCAGTGCCAGCATGGCGAGGAAAGTCACCGCCCAGATCACCATCTGCATGGTAGAGATGGTGGCGGCAAAGCCGTTGCTTTCTCCCAGCGTCCACTGTCCGGTGACCAGGCTTGGCAGCGCGAGGTCGCGCGAGCCCTGAGTCAGGCTGACGTAGTTTTGCAGGAAGATGGACATCCCGATAGCGGATATCAGCGCGATCAGGCGCTTGGAAGAGCGTACCGGCTTGTAAGCCACGCGCTCAATGCTCCAGCCGTAGCAGCTGGCGATCACCACCGCCACCACAAAGCCGCAGCCGATCAGCAGCCAGCTGGCATCGATCCCCATCATCATCAATGCAGCGATGACGATAAACGAGACGTAGCTGCCGATCATATAGACTTCGCCGTGGGCAAAGTTAATCATGCCGATGATGCCGTACACCATGGTGTAACCGATGGCGATCAGCGCATAGGTGCTGCCCAACGTCACACCGTTGAACATTTGTTGCAGGAAATAGAGAAACTGCTCGGACATACCTGAATACCTTACGATTCCTCCTGCGCAGGCAGGGCAGAAGGATGAATACAACAAAGGGCCGGGCAGGCCCGACCCCAACGGGGGATAGTCATCTCGCCGCAGGGGCCAGGCTGACCTGGCCCGCAGACGGGTTTATTTCACCGCCGAGGAAGAACCATCAGCATGCCATTTGAAAACGCCGAACTCGAAGCCTTTCAAATCGCCCTTCTCATCCCAGTTGAGATCGCCCATTACGGTTGGAACCGCCGCACCGGTTTTCAGGTTGTTGGCGATATCGGCTGGCTCTTCGCTCTTGCTGCGCTCCATACCGGCAGTCAGAGACTGTAGCGCGGCATAGGTTGTCCAGACGAATGGACCGGTTGGGTCCAGTTTTTTCGCTTTCAGCGCATCAACGATTGGCTGGTTAGCCGCAACCTGATCGTAACGCTTAGGCAGCGTCACCAGCATGCCCTCTGATGCCGCACCGGCAATGTTAGACAGTGAAGAGTTGCCCACGCCTTCCGGACCCATAAACTGAGTTTTCAGGCCTGCCGCACGCGCCTGGCGCAGGATCTGGCCCATTTCCGGGTAGTAGCCGCCGAAGTAAACGAAGTCGACGTTCTCTTTCTTCAGACGTGCAACCAGCGTAGAGAAGTCTTTATCACCGGCGGTGATACCTTCAAACATCACCACGTTGCCGCCGGATTTTTTCAGGCTGTCCTGAACGGAACGCGCCAGGCCTTCACCGTACTGCTGTTTGTCGTGAACCACGGCGATGCGCTGCGGTTTGATGTCGTTCAGGATGTATTTGGCGGCGGTTGGGCCCTGATCGGAGTCCAGACCGGTCGTACGCAGAACCAGCTTATAGCCACGGCTGGTCAGATCCGGTGCGGTAGCCGCCGGGGTGATCATCAGCACGCCTTCATCTTCATAGATATCTGAAGCAGGCTGGGTAGAAGAAGAGCACAGATGGCCGATCACGTAGCGGATACCGTCGTTGATCACTTTGTTAGCGACCGCAACGGCCTGTTTCGGGTCGCAGGCATCATCGTATTCCACACCGACCAGCTTGTTGCCGTTCACGCCGCCTTTGGCGTTAATATCAGCAATTGCCTGCTTAGCGCCGGTAAACTCCATGTCGCCATACTGCGCCACCGGACCGGACATCGCACCCACGATCGCCACTTTGATATCTTTTGCTAACGCAGCGTGGCTCATCGCCAGGGCTACGCAGCCCGCCAGGAACGCACTACCTTTACTGATTTTCATCCGAACTTCCCCATCTGTTGTGATTTGGCTATTTTCTGCCGTCATTTTTCCTAATCGCTTTACAAAGAAAGGCTTAGGGATTAATGCGGCATTTTTTTGGTATAAAGGCGTTAAATTTCAGGTTATTAAACAGGAATATTCTGCTGTAAATCAACTGACATATTCACTAAATCGCGGATGCAGCAGCATAATAAGCTGGCATTAACGATTGCTTTTAAGCCAGTTAACCAGCTTTTTATGCTGGACAATTACTAACCGAATAATGATTTACTCGGTAAATTGTTTAAATCAGAAACAGAACAGCTCGTTTTTGTACAGAAAAACTTCCACGCTTTAGTATGGTCAACTTCGCTACAATATGCCTTTCTGACCGACGAGTTTTTACAATGAAACTAACCATCATTCGCCTGCAACAATTCTCACTTCAGGACCACAGCGATCTGCAAAAAATCTGGCCGCAGGCCGATAGCCATGCGCTGGAACAGCAGCTGGATGACCAACATCAGCTCTACGCCGCACGATTTAATGAACGGCTGCTGGCGGCGGTACAGGTTGTGATTACCGGAAATGAAGGCAGGCTGTCGCAGTTGATGGTGCGGGAAGTGACGCGCCGACGCGGCGTCGGGCTGTATCTGCTGGAAGATACGCTGGCGCAGAATCCGCATATTACCCGCTGGCAGGTGGCAAACGACGGTGACGACAGCGCAGAGGCTATCGCCGCCTTTATGCAGGCGGCGGGTTTTCAGTTTGATGCGGAGCTACAGCACTACATCCACCAGCAGAGTAAATAGAACACCGCCAGAATCAGCAGCACGCTGAGCACCATATTGCGCACCTGCGCGGCAATGAGCACGCCCGCCAGTGCGCCATACAGATAGGGATTATCGCTCAGGGCGCGGACTTCACCGTGATTCAGCAAAATAATCGGCCCGCAGATTGCGGTCAGCAGGCAGGGCGCGGAATATTTCAGCGCTTCGCGGATTGCGGCGGGCAGCCTGACCGGCACCGCCGGTTCAAGGAACAGATAGCGGTTAAAAAACACGACCGCCGCCAGCGTTAACAGTAAAAACCAGCTCATCATGCCTCCTGCCGCAAACGGGCAATCATTACCGAACAGAACATGCCGCACACCCCGGCAATCGCAATGGCCCCTTCTATCTGATACAGGCTGAGCACCATCGACAGCAGCAGCGAAACGATCACGCCGCACAGCACGTTAAGGTTTTTTATCATCGGCACCACGATGGTGATAAAGGTGGCGACGATCGAGAAATCAAGATGGTAGCGATCCAAATCCGGGATCGAGGACGCCATAGCGATCCCCATCAGGCTGAACAGCGCCCAGCTGAGATAAAACGTCAGCCCTGCGCCAATCAGATAGCCCGGCGTCAGCTTCTCTTTCGGCTGCGCGCAGCTCAGAGCAAACAGCTCGTCGGTCAGCAGAAAACCGATCGGCAGGCGATAGCGCGCTTTCAGCACTGACACCGTTTCGCGCATCGTCAGGCCGTACAGAAAATGTTGGGCGGTGATAAAAAACACCGAAATGACAATGGTCGCCACGCTGGCACCGGACAGCATCAGTCCGAGCGTCACCAGCTGCGCCGCGCCGGCGAAAATCACCGTCGACATGGCGATACTTTGCGACAGGCTCAGCCCGCTCTGAACGGCCATCGATCCCGCCAGGATGCCCCACGGCACCACAGACAGGCAGAGCGGCAGCATGCCGCTGGCTCCGCGCCAGAAGCCGGACCACGGCGCGGGCTGCGGGGGAGAAAGGGAAGTAACGGGATGATTCATCTGACGGCTCCTGAGTAAATTCAGCAGCAGTGTGGCAGGCAGCGTCGGCGGAGGATTGAATAAAATTGCCTGAAGAGGCTGTGCTTCTGTTTATCCCCGGCGGCCCCGTTTCAGCGCCTGCACGTATTCGCCCGGCGTAACGCCCATCGAGTTTTTGAAATGGCGGGTAAAATGGCTTTGATCGGAGAAACCGCACAGGCTGGATACCTGAGCAATAGTCTCACCCTGCTTTAGCCGCACCTGCGCCTTCTGCAGCCGCGCCTGCACCAGCCAGGCGTGCGGCGTCATGCCGATGCTTTTCTTAAACTGGCGCAGGAAGTGCCACGGGCTGAGATGCGCGACGTCAGCGAGCTGCTGCAGCGACCAGTTCTTTTCCGGGCAGCTGGCCATCAGCTCCTGCACCGGCAGCACCGCGCGGCAGGCATCGGCCAGGTCGGGCGGCACAACGCGCGTGCGGCTGTAGCGCATCACCAGCCAGGAGAAGGCCGTCAGCAGCAGAGACTCTTTCAGCAGGCTGTTGCCCTGCTCCGGCAGCAGCGAGAACACCAGCCGCAGCTGGGCGGACAGCAGCGGATCGTGCAGCACCGCATCGGGGAACCACGGCACCGGGCCTGGCTCACTGCCTGCCGACAGCCGGGCGAAAAGATCGGGATGAGGATAGATAGCGCGATAAGACCAGCCGCCCGCCACTTCCGAACAGCCGGTGTGCACTTCGTCGGCGTTAACCAGAATGATATCGCCGCTCGGCGCTACGTGATCGCCCCCGGATCGCCAGAAGCGCTGCGCGCCGGTCTCAATCACCCCAACGCAGAAGGTGTCATGCACGTGGCGGGGAAAGCGGCGATGGCGATAGCTGGCATCCAGCATATTCATGCCGTTGAATTCCTCCACGCAGAACAGCGTGGCGCGCTCCTGCGGCGTATTCAGCGTCTCCATTTTCCCTCTCCCACTTTAGAATAAAATTGCTGTGCTGGTTGGTTTATTCTGACAACAAAAAACCGCCCCTGGAGGCGGTTTTTTTGTCTGGGCATCGCAGACGCCCGAAGCATTATGCTCAGGCTTCGATAGCCATACGCAGTTTCTTCATGGCGTTCTTTTCCAGCTGACGAACGCGCTCTGCGGAAACGCCGTAGCGATCGGCCAGCTCCTGCAGCGTGGTTTTGTTGTCGTCGTCCAGCCAGCGTGCGCGAATGATGTGCTGGCTGCGTTCGTCCAGCCCCTGCATCGCGTCGGAAAGCTTATCGGCCGCGTGATCTTCCCAGTTATCTTCCTCGATGCCGTTGGCAAAGTCAGAAGTTTTATCCTGCAGATAGAGCATCGGTGCCATAGAACGACCTTCGCCTTCATCTTCCGGCGTTGGGTCAAAGGTCATGTCCTGCGCGGCCATGCGTGATTCCATTTCGCGAACGTCTTTGCTGCTCACGCCCAGCTCGCGTGCCACCATTTCCACTTCGTCCTGGTTAAACCAGCCCAGACGCTGCTTGGTTTTACGCAGGTTAAAGAACAGCTTACGCTGAGCTTTAGTGGTAGCGACTTTGACAATACGCCAGTTGCGCAGCACGTATTCATGAATCTCGGCTTTAATCCAGTGCACGGCAAAGGAAACCAGGCGCACACCCACTTCCGGGTTAAAACGGCGCACGGCTTTCATCAGGCCGATATTACCTTCCTGAATCAGGTCTGCCTGCGGCAGGCCGTAACCGGAGTAGTTACGAGCAACATGAACAACAAAGCGCAGGTGAGACAGGATCAGCGTCTTAGCTGCTTCCAGATCGCCCTGGTAATGCAGCCGTTCAGCCAACGCTTTTTCCTCTTCTGCCGTCAGCATAGGCCAGGCATTAGCCGCCCGGATATAGGAATCCAGGTTGCCTAAAGGAGCAATAGCTAAAGTTTGCATTTCTTTGGTCATTCAAACCCTCTCAGTGTTTAGCATCGTGACTACGTCAGATCCTGACGCGACTGATACCCTACGCGAAGTACAGCGCTAAATAGAAAGCATTCCGTGCGAATATCAATCTCTACAGGGATAAGACGCCGAAGTTATCCACAAGTTCAATTTTAATCAGGGATAATTTATACACGTTCTTAATGCCGTTGGCGAGTGCCGGATGAACAGCGGGAAGCGATGCGTTTTAACTTCCTCTGCGGCAAACGCTGATGCAGCAGAGGAAGATTATATCAAAAAAACGTGTAGAGGGGTTACTGCGGCGTAAATCGACGTAAATGTTGTACCGTCGCCAGCCAGGCGGCAATCCAGCCGATCATCGCAGCAATCAGCAGCAGCAGCAGGCTTTCATCCCACGTCATGCCGTGCAGAACAAAGGTGGTGCCGAACACCGTCGCAACCTGAGCTACCACGGACTCCAGCCGCATGACCAGCACACCGGAAAGCACCAGCGACAGCAGTGCACCGCTGAAGCCCAACAGCGCCCCACCGTACAAAAACGGGCGCAGCACAAAGCCATCGGTCGCGCCGATCAGCTTCTGCACGTTAATGGTATCGCGGCGGGCAAAGATGCTGAGCCGCACGCTGTTGCCGATCACCAGGAACACCGCCACAATCATCAGGATACCGATCATTGCCGCTACCTGCCCGACCAGTCCGGTCAGCGCAGCCAGCCGCGCAAACCAGCTGTCATCCATCTTAACTTCGTCCACGCCTTCCACTTTCGACACCCGCTCGCGCAGACTGTCCATGGTGTTGGAGCTTTGGAAGTTGAGCTTCGGAGTAATAATCGCCACCGCCGGTAGCGGATTTTGCTCCAGCATATCCATCGCACCGCCGAAGCCGGACCAGTTACGGAACTCGCCCAGCGCCTCTTCGCGCGACAGATAATTCACTTTATCCACGCCGTCTTCGGCTTTGAGCTTCGCCACCACGCCTTCAGCGGCATCGTCATCCAGCGTTTTACTGAAATAGACGGTCAGCTGCGGGGCCGGATACCACTGATCCGCTGCGGTGCTGACGTTTTTCCACACCATATAGCACACGCTGGGCAGGGTCAGCGAAATGGCGATCACCATCACCGTCAGCAACGTAGCCAGCGGCTGACGCCACATTTCAGACAGCGATCCGCGCATCGCATAGCGCCACTGTTCCTGCCAGCCGCCCTTCAGCGCTTTGCTTTTTGACGGCATTTTAGGCTTTGCGGCTTTCGCAGCGGCCGGGCGGGCGTTACGTTTATTCACCACGATAACCTCCGTGCAGACGGCCCTGGTTCAGCGTCATCAGGCGGTAGTTACGGCGGGCAATCAGCCCCATATCGTGGGTGGCCATTAACACGGTGACGCCCACGCGGTTGAACTCTTCAAACAGCCGCAGGATATCCTCAGACAGCGCTTCATCAAGGTTACCGGTCGGCTCATCCGCCAGCAGCACCGCTGGCTTGTTCACCACGGCACGGGCAATGCCCACGCGCTGCTGTTCACCGCCGGACAGCTGAATGGGAAAACTCTTCGCTTTGTCGAGCAGGCCAACCTTATCCAGCGCGGCCGACACGCGGCGGCGAATATCTTCCCCGCTGGCACCGGCGATAATCAGCGGGATCGCGACGTTGTCATAAACCGAACGATCCATCAGCAGATGGTGATCCTGGAATATCATGCCGATCTGGCGGCGCAGAAACGGCACTTCGCGGCTTTTCAGACGGCTGATATCGTGGCCGCTGAACCAGATATGCCCGGCGCTCGGGCGCTCAATGCCACAAATCAGCTTCAGCAAGGTGCTTTTCCCTGCCCCGGAATGTCCGGTCAGAAACGCCATTTCGCCGGGGCGCAGATGAAAATCTACCCCCTGCAGCGCTTGCCGACCGCCGAGATAAGCCTTACTGACTTCTTCAAAGCGAATCATCCTAAATTAATCCTCTCGGGCAAATAGTGCCTCTATAAAATCGTCAGCCTTAAACGATCGCAAGTCTTCAATACTTTCACCTACGCCAATATAGCGGATAGGAATGTTAAACTGGTCGGCCACCGAGAAGATCACCCCCCCCTTTGCCGTGCCGTCAAGCTTGGTCAGCGTAATGCCGGTCAGGCCAACGGCTTCATGGAACAGTTTAGTCTGGCTGATAGCATTCTGTCCGGTGCTGGCATCAATGGTCAGCATAACCTCATGCGGCGCATCCTCATCCAGCTTCTTCATCACGCGGGTGATTTTCTTCAGCTCTTCCATCAGATGCGATTTATTCTGCAGACGACCGGCGGTATCGGCAATCAGCACGTCCACGCCGCGCGCCTTCGCTGCCTGAATGGCGTCAAAGATCACCGAGGCAGAATCCGCACCGGTATGTTGCGCCACCACCGGAATATTGTTGCGCTGGCCCCACACCTGCAGCTGTTCCACCGCCGCCGCACGGAAGGTATCCCCCGCCGCCAGCATCACCGATTTGCCTTCGGCCTGGAACTGGCGCGCCAGTTTACCAATCGTCGTGGTTTTACCCACGCCGTTAACGCCCACCATCAGGATCACAAACGGTGTCTTGCCGCTGACGTCCAGCGGCGACTCTACGGTAGACAGGATGCTTGCCATTTCGGTTTTCAACAGACCGTACAGCGCTTCCGCATCACGCAGATCCTTACGGCTGGCCTGAGCGGTCAGGTTAGCAATAATACGGCGGGTGGTTTCCACACCCACGTCGGCGATCAGCAGCTGTTCTTCCAACTCTTCAAACAGATCGTCATCAATTTTTTTGCCGCGGAACAGGCCGATAAAGCCGGAACCGAGGTTCTGGCGGGTTTTCACCAGGCTGCGCTTCAGGCGGGCGAAGAAGCCTTCCTTCGTCGGGCGAACCTGCTCGGCGGTAGCAGCGGCTTCTGCTTCAGCACGGGCAGCCGCTTCCGCTTCAGCGCGGGCGGCGGACTCTGCCTCAGCGCGGGCGGCAGCTTCCGCTTCAGCACGGGCAGCGGCTTCCGCTTCAGCACGGGCGGCGGCTTCGGCTTCAGCGCGGGCAACGGCTTCGGCTTCAGCGCGGGCAACGGCTTCTGCTTCAGCACGAGCGGCAGCTTCGGCTTCGGCACGGGCAGCAGCTTCGGCTTCAGCACGGGCGGCAGCTTCCGCTTCAGCGCGGGCAGCAGCTTCCGCTTCAGCACGGGCAGTGGCTTCCGCTTCGGCACGGGCGGCGGCTTCCGCTTCAGCACGGGCAGCGGCTTCAGCTTCGGCACGGGCGGCGGCTTCCGCATCAACACGGGCAACGGCTTCAGCTTCAACACGAGCGGCAGCTTCGGCTTCGGCACGGACAGCGGCTTCCGCATCAGCACGAGCGGCAGCTTCTGCTTCAGCACGGGCAGCCGCTTCGGCTTCGGCGCGAGCGGCAGCTTCGGCTTCCGCCGTAGAATCAGCAGCAGGTTGCGGGTCTAACGTTTCTTTTACGTCTTCCTGCTGCGCCTTGTCTTCACGCCCCAGACCAAGCCAGGAAAAAAAGCCACGTTTTTTATTCTTTGCCATGGTGCAACCACACTCCTCGCGGGAAAAACCGTACCGGTCCGAAAATAAGCGAAAACTGTCTCTCGCAACCGCACGCGGGCGTCACAGTGCGGTTGCGGGAGACAGCCTAATCAATCCCTTAGTCTAACACTTTCTGCTGAGTGCATTACAGTTCCCTTTTTACGTTTCCTCAGCCCGGTTAGCCCGTTAAACTGTGCAACAAATTATTAAGAGTTCAGTACGATGATCAAGAAAACCCGCAGCGGCGCAGCCGGGCAAATACGCATTATTGGGGGCCTTTGGCGAGGCCGTAAGCTGCCGGTTCCGGACAGCACTGGCCTGCGCCCCACCACGGATCGCGTTCGCGAAACGCTATTTAACTGGCTGGCCTCCGATATTCAGGAAGCGCGATGCCTGGACTGCTACGCCGGGAGCGGCGCACTGGGGCTGGAAGCGCTGTCGCGCCATGCGGCCAGCGCCACGCTACTGGAACTGGAGCGTCCGGTGGCGCAGCAGCTGGAAAAAAACCTCGCCACGCTGGGGGCTAAAAACGGCCGGGTGGTGAATACCAACACGCTGCAGTTTCTCGCGCAGAAAGGCGACGCGCATCAGCTGGTGTTTATCGACCCCCCTTTCCGTAAAGGACTGCTGGAAGAAACCGTCACTCTGCTGGAAAACAACGGCTGGCTGAGTGATGAAGCACTGATCTACGTTGAAAGTGAAGTTGAACATGGCCTGCCGCCGGTGCCAGTAAACTGGCAGCTGCATCGGGAAAAAGTTGCCGGCCAGGTGGCGTACCGTCTCTATATCCGGCATGCCGTTGCAGAACTTTCGTCCTCAGAGGCGTAATCAATACTATTGCCTGCAACACAGGCTCGGAGAATTAACATGTTAATTAATGCAGGCCGTCTGCTGATGGTCTTTGTCTGGGGATTTTTGCTGCTGAACGTTGTTCACCCGTTCCCTAAACCGCTGACCCACTTCGTTAACGTCGCGCTGTTCTTTATGGTGATTATGCACGGCTTACAGCTGGTGCTGATGCGCTCAACGCAGCCGAAAGAGTCCCCGAAGCTGAGCGGTTTTACCCAGGCGAAAATTTTCTTCTTCGGCGTGTTTGAGCTGCTGGCCTGGCAGAAGAAAAACTTCCCAAAACAGTAATCTCCCGCTCGGAAAATCAGCCGCAGGTTTCAGGCGGCGTTCCACCTTCTGTTAACAGTCGGAAGCCGAACAGGGAGTAAAGCGGATAAAACGTGTTCCCTGTACCTGTAGCTCACCACGGCTGCCTTTATCGATCTGATGATAATCACTGGCGTCCAGCGCCAGCTTGATGTCCTCTGCGCCATTCAGCGGATGAAACCACGCCTCATAACGCATGTCTTCCACCGGGATCTGGTCACGCTGGCGCGAGCGCCGATCCGGTGCCAGATATTCCCGTTTCGTTTTCACTTCCACCATCAGGCTGCGCACGGGGGAGGCATCATTGGCGGCATTTTCCCGCCGCTGCTTGATAAATTGCCGTGTTGCCAGCACGGCGATCAGCGCAACCACAACCAGAAAAATTATCGGTGGCTTCATAGAACGGTTTTCTCCAGGGATACGGGGAACAGCACGCGATAAGCATACAACCGGACCAGGATGATTGTCACACCGCTGTCGGGTGGCCTAAACTGGGCGGAGTTGTGGAGTTTTTCGTCAATACAGGGAAAAATTATGATCTGGTCTTTTCTCGCAGTGCTTTTTTCCGGCTGGTTATACGTCGATGCCTCTTACCGCGGCCCGCAGTGGCAGCGCTGGGTGTTTAAACCCGTCACGCTACTGTTACTGCTGGCCTGGGCCTGGCAGGCACCCGTACTGAAAACCACCGACTATCTGATCCTGCTTGGCCTGCTGGCAACGCTGCTGGGCGATGCCCTGACCCTGCTGCCTGAACGCCGCATGCTGTATGCCATCGGCGCGTTTTTCCTTTCTCATCTACTGTACACCCTGTTCTTCGCCAGCCAGATGACGCTGAGCTTTTTCTGGCCTCTGCCGCTGGCGCTGCTGATTATTGGCGGCCTGCTGATTGCTACGGTCTGGAGCAGACTGGAGGAGCTGCGCTGGCCGGTGTGCACCTTTATCGGCATCACCCTGCTGATGGTCTGGCTGAGCGCCGAGCTGTATGTCTTCCGCCCAACCGACTACAGCTTCACGCTGATGGTGGGTGCCTCCCTGCTGCTGCTGGCTAATATCGTCTGGTTGGTCAGCCACTATCGCTTCCGCTTTAACGCCGATCGGGCGATTATTGCCGCCTGCTATTTTGCCGGTCACTTTATGATTGTGCGTTCGCTGTGGCTGTAGGGCTTGACTCTGGAGTGGACTCCAAAGTGTAAGATAGCTTTATGGCGGGCACTCACGCCCGCCGCTATCTTTCAGGAGGCGCTATGCACTCGCATTCTACTTGCAGCTGTGGTCACGACCACGCCCCCCATCAGCACGGTTGCAGCACTTCGGCCAAACGTCCCGTTATCCGCAAGATCACCGCGATTAGCGCAGCCAGCGTAGAAACGCCCTGCTGCGGTGATGCCTCCTGCAGTTCGGGAGACACCGCCGACGACGAGGGCGACAGGCGAGCGGGACTCTCCCGCTTCAGCTGGCAGGTTCAGGGTATGGACTGCCCAAGCTGCGCGCGCAAAGTCGAAACCGCCGTACGGCAGCTAAGCAGCGTGGATCGGGCCCGCGTGGTCTTTTCCAGCGAAAAGCTGGTGGTTGATGCCAACAGCGATGTGCGTAATGACGTTGAGAAAGCCGTGGCCCGCGCCGGTTTCCAGCTTCAGCGCAGCGATGCGCCAGACGCCGCTAAAACCGCCCAGCCCGTCCCCGGATTTTGGCAGGAGAACCGCAGCCTGATCCTGCTGGCCGTTCTGATGGCCGCCAGCTGGCTGCTGGACAGCGTCAACCCCGCAGCAGGCCAGCTTGCCTTTATTGCGACTACGCTTGTCGGCGTCTGGCCGATTGCACTCAGCGCACTGCGCCTGATGCGCAGCGGTTCCCCCTTCAGTATCGAAACCTTAATGAGCGTGGCGGCGATTGGCGCACTGTTTATTGGCGCAACGGCCGAAGCGGCGATGGTACTGCTGCTGTTTATGCTGGGTGAACGACTGGAATCCTTTGCCGCCAGCCGGGCGCGTAAAGGCGTAACGGCACTGATGGCGCTCAAGCCAGACCAGGCGGTGCGGATTACTGGCTCCCACCGCGAGAACGTACAGGTCAGCGCCCTGCGCCCGGGCGATTGCATTGAAGTTGCCGCCGGGGCGCGTCTGCCTGCGGATGCCCGGCTGCTTAGCCCGTTTGCCAGCTTTGATGAAAGCGCGCTTACCGGTGAATCAATCCCTGTTGAACGGCAGCAGGGAGAATCCATTGCCGCCGGTAGTCTGAGCGTGGATCGTCTGGTGCAGCTGGAAGTGGTGTCGAAACCGGGCGAAAGCGCCATCGACCGCATTCTGCATCTGATTGAAGAAGCGGAGGAGCGACGTGCACCGATTGAACGCTTCCTCGATCGCTTCAGCCGTGTCTATACCCCGGTGATTATGGCGCTGGCGCTGGCCGTTGCCGTTATCCCGCCGCTGCTGATGGGCACGGAATGGCAGCCGTGGATCTATAAAGGGTTAACGCTGCTGCTGATCGGCTGCCCGTGTGCGCTGGTGATCTCCACCCCTGCCGCGATTACGTCCGGACTGGCGGCGGCAACCCGCCGCGGTGCGTTAATTAAGGGCGGCGCAGCGCTGGAAAGCCTGGGTAGCGTTCGCACCATCGCCTTTGATAAAACCGGTACGCTCACCGAGGGTAAGCCCCGGGTCACCGCCATTCAGCCGTTTGCACAGCAGGATGAAGCGTGGCTGCTGTCAACGGCAGCGGCGATTGAGCAGGGTTCCTCGCATCCGCTGGCGCAGGCCATTGTCGCTGCCGCCGCAGAGCGCAGGCTAACTTTACCTGCCGCCACGGAACAGCGGGCGCTTGCCGGTAGCGGAGTAGAAGCAATAGTGAGCAATCGCTTACTTTCAATCAGCGCGCCGTCAAAAGTCGATGCAGAACGACTGGCTCAACATCGATCCGCCGTTGAGGCGCTGGAAAGCGCGGGCAATACGGTGGTGATCCTGCACGATACAGAGCAGCTTTATGGCCTGATCGCGCTGCGCGATACCCTGCGTGAAGATGCCAGAAACGCGCTGGCAGAACTAAAAGCAATGGGCATTCAGGGTGTGATGCTGACCGGAGATAATCCACGGGCTGCGGCGGCTATTGCCGGTGAACTGGGCATTGACTACCGCGCCAGCCTGCTGCCGGAAGATAAGGTGGCGGCGGTCAGCGCGCTTAACCAGCAGCAGCCGGTGGCAATGGTTGGCGACGGCATCAACGATGCGCCAGCCATGAAGGCAGCAACGATTGGTATTGCAATGGGCAGCGGCAGCGATGTGGCGCTGGAAACGGCTGACGCGGCGCTGACTCATAACCGGCTTACCGGGCTGGCGGCGATGATTGGCCTGTCGCGTGCCACTCACGCCAATATTCGCCAGAACATTACCATCGCGCTGGGGCTGAAGGCGGTGTTCCTGCTGACCACCCTGCTGGGGATCACCGGGCTGTGGCTGGCGGTGCTGGCGGATTCGGGTGCAACGGCATTAGTGACCGCTAACGCCCTGCGGCTGCTGCGCCGCAGATCGTAACTGTAGCCAGGGCGATAGCTATTCGCCCAGAGCCGTTAATTCAGGGGAGCCGAAAAGGCTCCCTTAAACGCCTTTCTTCAGCAGATAACGATACGGTAGCGCGTCGGTATTCTGTGCCAGCAGCGTATGCTCCATAAATCGGCAGAAACCGGGGATATCGCGCGTAGTCGCCGGGTCGTCAGCAATAATCAACAGCGTTTCGCCCTCCTGCATATGGCGCACGGTTTTACGCACCATCATGACCGGTTCCGGGCAGCGCAGGCCCAACGCATCAAGGGTCTTATCGGGGTTAGCGAAAAGGTCGCTCATGAGATTCTCAACAGTAATGATAACAAACAGCCGCTATTCTACCGCCGGACGGCCGGGGCGCAACAGCGCTATCGGACGATAACGTTTGCGCTAAAATTAACCATTGCAATAGCAGCACAACCGGGTAATATGCCGCAAAATCGCGCAAGCGACTGATGTGCGGCCGTCAATACGGCCAGTGCGTCTTAAATTTAAACTGGGTTCCCTCACCCCATTGATCTTAAAAAGGCTCAATATGATCGCATTTACTTCGCGTCAGCGTACCCACGCGCTGATCTGGCTCAGTCTGTTTCATCTGCTGGTGATCACCTCCAGCAACTATCTGGTCCAGCTGCCGGTTTCCATTTTTGGTCTGCACACCACCTGGGGCGCGTTCAGCTTCCCGTTTATCTTCCTTGCCACCGATCTGACGGTACGAATTTTCGGTGCCCCGCTGGCGCGTCGCATTATCCTGGCGGTGATGATCCCGGCCCTGTTTATCTCCTACCTGATTTCCGCGCTCTATTTTCAGGGGGAATGGCAGGGAGTGGACTCACTGAAAGAGATGAATATCTTTGTAGCCCGCATCGCCTGTGCCAGCTTTATGGCCTACGCGCTGGGTCAGATCCTCGATATTTATGTCTTTAACCGCCTGCGGCAGAAAGCCGCCTGGTGGATGGCACCGGCGGCGGCGATGTTCCTTGGCAATATCAGCGATACGGCAGCCTTCTTCTTCATTGCTTTCTACCAGAGCACCGATCCGTTTATGGCAACCCACTGGGTAGAGATCGCCATGGTGGATTACTGCTTTAAAGTCATGATCTGCATGATTTTCTTCCTGCCTGCCTATGGCCTGCTGCTCAACGCCACGCTGAAGCGATTAGCAGAAAAATCCAATGGTCCACAGGTTAATTTTGGGTAAGCTGGTTACACACAATGTCACGCAAGATAAGTTGCTTTTACACGCTGAATGCTATTGTATAAGTGCCTGATATCTTAAGTGATGACTAACAAAGGGACCCTGATGCGTAACCTACTGAAATATGCCGGAGTAAGTTTACTGGTAGTTGGCCTGGCCGCCTGCGATGGCAAGAGTGACACCGCCGCTGCGGATAAAAATGCCAGCAGCCAGGCAAGTCAGAGCAGCCAGACCGTTTCACTGATGGACGGCAAACTGAGCTTCGCGCTGCCTGCCGGCATGAGTGACAAAAGCGGCAAGCTGGGTACTCAGGCCAATAATATGCACGTTTACGCCGATGAATCAGGCCAGAAAGCGATCATTGTCATCGAAGGCGACAGCAGCAACGATACGCTGGAAGACCTGTCAAAACGCATGATCGAGCAGCAGCGTAGCCGCGCGCCTCAGCTGCAGGTGGTGACCAATAAAGAAATTACCGTTAACGACCAGCAGCTACAGCAGCTGGATACGGTGATCTCCGCTAACAATCAGACCGTCTGGTCTTCGCTGGTGATGGGCAAAGTAGATGGCAAACTGCTGACCATGCAGATCTCCCTGCCGGGAGACGATCAGCAGGCCGCGCAGACCGAAGCGGGAAATATCCTGAAAACGCTTCAGCTGAAGTAATACTGCGCTCACAAAAAAACCTCCCATCTTCGTCATCGGGCTTCAACAGAAGCCCGTTTCAGAAGTGGGAGGTTTTTTTACGTCAGGCGCTTACAGACCGGCCGTTTCGCGAATGTATTTACGTGCTTTTACCGCGTATTCAAACGGGTTAGCCAGCGCAGGGTCCTGCTCGGCTTCCACTACCATCCAGCCTTTGTAGCCGAAATCGTCGAGGATTTTGAACACCGGTTTGAAATCAATCACGCCGTCGCCCGGAACGGTAAAGGTGCCTTTCTTCACGCCGTCCAGGAACGACAGCTTCTGGCTTCTGACCTGATCGACGATTTCATCACGCACGTCTTTCAGGTGTACGTGGTTAATACGCGGCAGATACCTGGTCAGAATCGCCAGCATCTTCTCCTGGCTGCCTTCTGAGTAATAGGCGTGGCCGGTATCGAACAGCAGATAAACGTCGTCATTGGTTTCCGCCATAAAGCGATCCACTTCTTCCGTGGTCTGAATGCCGGTACCCATATGGTGATGCAGACCCACCGTCATGCCCTTCTCAGCGGCCAGTTTTGCCAGCTCGTTGTAGCCTTCGGTAGTCAGACGCCACTGCTCATCGGTAAAGATCGGCTTCTCTTCCAGTACCGCTTTGGTGGTGCCCTGAATGCTCAGGCTCTGCTCGGAGCAGCCAATCACTTTCGCCCCCATCGCATGCAGGAAGTCGCGATGGTTGATGAACTCGTCGATGGTCTTCGCTTTGTCGCCGTTGGCGAAGAAGGTGCTGAACCAGGCGTTAACGATCTGAATGCCACGAATATCCAGCATCGGCTTCAATACTGCCGGGTCGCGCGGGTATTTGCTGCCCACTTCGCTGCCGACAAAACCGGCCAGCGCCATTTCGCTGACGATCTGCTGGAAGGTGTTCTCTTTACCCAGCTCCGGCATGTCATCGTTAGTCCAGCCGATCGGGGCAATAGCCAGTTTGACGTTATCTTTGTTCATGATCCTACCTCTGGTGTTCACCGGGCGGCCACAACCGCCCGCTGTTATTTCCGCAGCAGTTCACGCTCGATCAGTTCGCGCGTAGCAACCGCTTCAACGTTCATTTCTTCCGGATAACCGAACAGCGCTGCGGCGATAATCGGATCGCCGCCGACCTTGAAGGTTTGCTCAGCAAACTTCATATCGCGCAGAGTCTGGAACAGCGTCGGGAAATCAACCTCACCTTTACCCACGGCAACGTGCTGGTGAATCGTGGCGTCCACACCCGGTGGGTTCACGATATAGCGGCAGTGCTTGGTATGGTTCATGGTGTCAGCAATCAGCACGTGGGACAGATCGGCACCGGCGTACTCCAGCATTGGCTTCACATCGCCCTTGCCTTTGTCGTAGAAGAAAGTGTGCGGTGCGCTGTACAGGTACTTCACGTTCTCACTGCGGAACGATTTCACAATATCGGCCGTTTCATTGCTGTTTTCGCAGAAATCCCACGGATGTGACTGGATTTCGATGCGAATGCCTTCGCGTTCAACGATAGGCAGCAGCTCTTCCATGGAGCGATAGAACATCTCTTCACAGATTTCTGGTTCGTTCGGGTTACCGGAAAGTTCGGTATTAATAACCTGCACACCGGTCTCTACCGCGATCTCAATCATACGTTTCCAGTTGCGAACGGCAGCCTGGCGGCGTGCCTCGTCGGGACCGGACCAGCGATAAACCACGATGTATGAGGAGATCTCTAACCCGGTAGCACGCAGCGCGTTTTTGTACTCGGTGATAATTTCGCGGCTGGCTTTAGGATGCTTGTAGAACGGGTTGATCTGTGGATGCGGGGACTGCTCAATATATTTGTAGCCCCAGTCAGCCACCTGGTGAACCATTTTTGTGATGCCCAAATCTCGAATGACATCCACATCAAAGGCAATTTTCATCAGACTCTCCGTGATTAAATCAGTACGCTGTTTTACGGTTTCCCCTGCTCACCGGCAGGGGAAGGTGCGGTAGCAGCGCGGCGATTAGTTGTAGAACGCCGGGCGCTCTGGCAGTTCCACCGGCTCAATCGCCCCGCTGTTCTGCGCTTTATGGCAGGCATCAGCGGCAACGGAAGCGGCATAACCGTCCCAGGCGGATGGCCCGGTCAGCTTGCCTGCGGTGGCATCATTAATAAACGCCTGCAACTCAACGTCATAGGCATCGATAAAGCGGTCTTTCCAGTCGGTCAGAATGGCGGTAGAAAGCTGCGCGTTCTTACGCATCTGCACGGCAGACGGCTCTGGCAGCTTAGCAATCCCTTCTTCACCGACCACTTCGCACTGGATGTCGTAGCCGTATGCGCAGTTAACGAAGATTTCAACGTCAATGCGGATACCTTTACGGGTTTCAAACAGAACGATCTGCGGATCTTTCAGTTTTGCATGGGTTTTGGAGGTTACGCGTGGGAAGACAACCTGTACAGATTTGTAGTCGTCTTCGGTCAGCCAGCGCAGTACATCCAGCTCGTGGATCAGCGTGTTAGTAATCGCCATATCGGTAGTGTAGTTCTCCGGTACGGTCGGGTTACGGTGCGCGCAGTGCAGCATCAGCGGCTCGCCGATTTCACCATCGGTAATCACTTTTTTCAGCGCGCGGTAGCCGGCGTCGTACGGGCGCATAAAGCCAACCTGCACCAGGCGCTTGCCGAATTTAATCTCTGCATCCACCACGCGGCGGCAGCCTTCAGCGGTCATCGCCAGCGGCTTTTCACAGAACACAGGCTTACCGGCAGCGATTGCAGCCAGCGTGTACTCTTCGTGCGTTGGGTCCCATGAAGTCACCAGCACGGCATCCACGTTGGAAGAGTTCACGACGTCGTGACCGTCTGCGTAAACTTCAGCATTCAGACCCAGACGCGCAACGGCCGCTTTCGCGCCTTCCACGTTGATATCAGAGACGGCCACAACCTCTGCACCCTGCAGTACTTTGCTGCAGCGACGGATATGTTCCTGACCGATGGCACCAGCACCAATAACACCTAACTTTAACGTCATGATCGATCCTTACTTGAGTAGGGGGTAAAAGCGGGCTAAGCAGCCCGCGCTTTAAAGGCAAAAAAGAACAGCAAAAGGAACAATAAAAAATGCGTTATTAATATTCGCGAGCCTGGTCGATATGCTCGTTAAGCTTACGGGCAACGGCGTCCACTCGCTCAGAGTCGGAAACCTGTGCTCCGCCCACGCGCCACCAGCTGAAATACTTGTGGATCATGGTTTTCGGCAGAACTTTAATATCGAACAGGGTGGAAACAGTCTGCTTCTGCGCATCAATCAGCGCGGCCTTCAGCTCTTCCAGCGTGGTAATACGGTAAGTTTTGCAGCCGTAGCCTGCGGCAATCGCGGCGAAATCAATCGGTACAAAGCCACCGTTCAGCTTGCCGGTTTCCGCGTTACGGAAGCGGAACTCGGTGGTGAAGCTGTCCATACCGTGTTCCATCTGCAGGTTGTTAATGCAGCCGTTGGTCATGTTATCCAGCAGCACCACGTTGATTTTGGCGCCTTCCTGAATCGAAGTAACCAGTTCGGAGTGCAGCATCTGGAATGAACCGTCGCCTACCATGGTGTAAACCTCACGGTGCGGCTCGGCCAGCTTAACGCCGAGAGAAGCGTTGACCTCGTAGCCCATGCAGGAGTAGCCATACTCGACGTGATAGCTGTTGTAATCTTTGGTGCGCCACATGCGCTGCAGATCGCCCGGCAGGCTGCCCGCGGCGGCGACAATCACCGAATCCTTTGGGAGGTGCTCGTTGAGCGTCCCCAGTACGCTGCTCTGCGTCAGGAATGAACCGGTCAGACGGTTGAACTCGGCAAACAGCGCTTCGCGGTCAATGTGGTCAGCGATTTCCGGCACAAAGTTCTCTTCGCTGTACACCGCCGAGTAAACGCGCTGAGTTTCTTTCAGCAGCTTGCTCTGTGCCTGGCTTACCTGCTCACCCCAGCCGTTGCGGATCGTTTCCACGCGGCTGTTCAGCGCGTTCAGCGCTTCCTGGGCATCGGCCACAACCTGCACCGCATCCAGCTTGTAGGCATCAAAATTGCTGACGTTGATGTTGATGTAGTTCACGTCCGGGTTCTGGAAGATCCATTTTGACGCGGTGGTAAAGTCGGTGTAGCGCGTACCGATACCAATCACCAGGTCGGCCTCTTTCGCCAACAGATTAGCGGCCAGGCAGCCGGTTTCACCCACGCCGCCCACGTTCAGCGGATGGTCGGAAACGATGGTGCCTTTACCGGCCTGAGTTTCAGCAAACGGGATACCGTGACGCTCGGCGAAGGCCAGCAGCGCTGCGCCCGCGCCGGAGTACTTCACCCCGCCGCCGCAGATGATCATCGGCTTGTGTTTTTCAGCAATCAGCTTCAGCGCGTCGGCCAGCTGGCCTTCGGTTGGCAGACGGCGCTCAATGCGGTGCACACGCTTCTGGAAGAAATATTCCGGGAAGTCATAGGCTTCACCCTGCACATCCTGCGGCAGAGAAATGGTCACCGCGCCGGTTTCTGCCGGGTCGGTCAGCACGCGGAAGGCGTTGATACAGGCGGTCATCAGCTGCTCAGGACGGTTAACGCGGTCCCAGTATTTGCTGACGGCGCGGAAGGCGTCGTTGGTGCTGATGCTCAGATCGTGGCTCTGCTCAATCTGCTGTAGAACCGGATCCGGCTGGCGGGTGGCAAACACATCGCCCGGCAGCAGTAATAAAGGAATGCGGTTAGCGGTGGCGGTCGCCGCAGCGGTAATCATGTTGGCCGCGCCCGGTCCGACGGAAGAAGTACAGGCGATAATCTCGCGGCGCAGCTTCTGCTTGGCATAGCCCATTGCCGCATGCGCCATACCCTGCTCGTTACGGCCCTGATACACCACCAGATCGCCGTTGTTGTGTTCCAGAGCCTGGCCCAGACCCAGCACGTTGCCGTGGCCAAAGATGGCAAAAATGCCCTTAACGAATTTGGTCTCAACGCCGTCTACCGACAGATACTGGTTGTCCAGGAATCTGACCAGAGCCTGTGCTGTAGTTAATCTGATCTTGCCCATTTGCTCTTCCTTTATTTGTCGGGGACGCAACTCAGGTCCACCGGTATTCGCATTTTTGGTCGCCATGGTGAGAAATCGGCGACAGCTATAAGTGAAACGTGAGCCGATTATAAACAAATATTTTTTTCACTAAACAGAATTACAGAAGAAACATTTCATTTTGCGAGTGAGATCAAATTCTGCGGTGAAACGGGGATGAATGGGGGGATCGGAGGGGGGGAAATGAAACGCTTACCCTCATCCAGACATAAAATGATAAAAACCCTTTCACTTCAATACGTTTACTCTGGTTATCTAAGAAAGTTGAGATATCGCTCACATCTCCTGAGCCGCCTGAAACGGCATGACATCTGCCGTACGGATATTCCGCTGTGCAAGAGTTTTAACCACCTCACACTTTTGGGGCAATAATTTCATTTCATATTGAAATTGGAATTTTTATTCCTCATACTCGTTGGCATGTTAGATCCGGATTCGATCGGGCTGGCGTGCCACCGATCCGCTGGAGAAGCTCAAACAGAGTCGGCTTTACCCGAAACCACCGGCGGCTAATCAACCGCGAAAAAACGCCGATGACCAGGGTACATCACAGAAGGAAAAAACAGGTATGAGTACACAACAGAAGCGGCTTGATGTGATTTGTATCGGGCGCATCGCCGTCGACCTTTATGGCCAGCAAATCGGTGCGCGCCTTGAAGATGAAACCACCTTTGCCAAATATCTGGGTGGCTCATCCGGTAACGTGGCTTACGGTACTGCAATCCAGGGACTGAAATCAGGCATGCTGGCGCGCGTTGGTGATGAGCATATGGGCCGCTTCCTGCGGGAAGAGCTTCAGCGCGTAGGTTGCGACACTCAGAGCCTGATCACCGATAAAAAGCGTCTGACCGGTCTGGTCATCCTGGGGATCAAAGATCAGGAAACCTTCCCGCTGGTGTTCTACCGTGACAACTGTGCCGATATGGGCCTGGTGCCGGACGATATTCAGGAAGACTACATCGCTTCTTCCCGCGCCGTTGCCGTGACCGGCACGCACCTTTCCCACGCGGATACCCGTGCAGCCGTGCTGAAAGCGCTGGAAATCGCCCGCCGTCACGGCCTGCGTACCGCGCTGGATATCGACTACCGCCCGGTGCTGTGGGGTCTGACCTCACTGGGCGATGGTGAAACGCGTTTCGTTGAGTCCGACCGTGTTACCCAGCAGCTGCAGGAAGTTCTGCACTATTTCGACCTGGTGGTGGGAACGGAAGAAGAGTTCCACATTGCCGGTGGCAGCACCGACAGCCTGACTGCGCTGAAAAACGTGCGTAAAGCGACCAAAGCGACGCTGGTCTGCAAACGTGGCCCGCTGGGCTGCGTCGTCTTCGAAGGCGATATCCCGGACAGCTGGGAAGAAACACAGCTGCAAAGCGGCGTGCGTGTGGAAGTGCTGAACGTACTCGGCGCGGGCGATGCTTTTATGTCAGGCCTGCTGCGCGGCTGGCTTAACGACGAAAGCTGGGAACAGGCATGCCGTTACGCGAATGCCTGCGGTGCGCTGGTAGTTTCTCGCCACGGCTGTGCGCCAGCCATGCCAACGAAAGAAGAGCTGGATGATTTCCTCAGCCGCGATAAAGACGTTAAGCGCCCGGATCTGGACGCACGTCTGAACCACCTGCACCGCGTCACCACGCGTAAGCAGGAGTGGACCGAACTGAACATCTTCGCCTTCGACCACCGCAAACAGCTGGCCGACATGGCTGCCGAAGCGGGCTTCGACGATTCACGCATTCCAGAACTGAAAACGCTGCTGTTGCAGGGTGCACAGGAAGCGGCTCGCGAAGCCGGTCTGGACGATGGCCGCTGCGGTATTCTGGCGGACACGACTTACGGCCAACCCGCGCTGAACGCGATTACCGGTAAAGGCTGGTGGATTGGTCGCCCGATCGAGCAGCCAAGCTCTCGTCCGCTGCGCCTTGAGCACGGTAACATCGGTTCCCAGCTGGTGGACTGGCCGCAGGAACACGTGGTCAAGTGTCTGACCTTCTACCATCCGCACGACAGCGCGGAAATGCGTAAAGAGCAGGACGACCTGATCCTGGATGTGTGGAAAGGCTGTAACAAATCTGGCCATGAGCTGCTGCTGGAAGTGATCCTGCCGGAAAGCAACCCGGATAAAGATGAGAAGTACTATCTGGAAATTCTGACCCACTTCTACAGCATGGGCATTCAGCCTGACTGGTGGAAACTGCCGCCGCTGTCACACGCATCATGGGAAGCAATCAGCGCGCTGATCGAGAAAAACGATCCGCACTGCCGCGGTATCCTGCTGCTGGGCCTGGACGCGCCGGAAGCCGAATTGAAAGCGGGCTTTGCCGCTGCGGCGAAGAGCCCATGGGTCAAAGGCTTCGCGGTAGGCCGCACCATCTTCGGCCAGCCGTCACGCCAGTGGCTGCAGGGTGAGCTGGATGATGCCTCGCTGATTGCCAAAGTTAAAAGCAATTACCTGACGCTGATTGGCTACTGGCGCGAAGCGCGCCCGGCTAAGTAATCAGTAACACACTCCCTGACGGATATCAGAATTCATTCTGGTTCTGTCGGGGAGTTTTCATATGGCGAGCACATCACTTCCAATACTTCTTTTTATTACATGACGCTACCAAAAGCATTCGATTGATTTATTTCATGAATTGATTATTGATATAAAAAGCAAAGGGTAAATGATGAAGATAATAAGCCATAATGTTCCAAAATCACGAAGATTTTCACTTCATTTTGAAGTACCAGTAGCCAGGCATATTCTCACTGAGCCCCAGCCCTCTGATCTATATTTATTATGAAAATGACTACGTTATTTTAGGCGTCTTTTTAGAGAAAATTTTCCGCCAGCATGCCACGTCAAGATTAAAAACTCAGGAATCACGAAAAAAATCAAAAGAAAAAATAAGAGGGGTAAACACCCCCCGAAAAACGGATGAATTTAACTATTCACACTGAACGTTTTATAATTGCCCAATAATAAGTACTGCTGACCCATTAAAATCACCGGCCGCGGGTTTTGAACCATTTCCTACCACAGCAAACTTGACATAATCGCTACCTGAGCCATTGTATAACGTAGTCTGAAAACCGTCATTCGGCTTTACCGGCTTATTATTATATAGCATGACAACACCAATCCTCGGGTTTGAGGTTCTTATGGCATCGCCGAAAGATGCACTTTCTGCGATAAGGTTAACTTTAATATTTTGGCTCAGCGTGGTATTACATTTGTACTTAAGCTGACGGTTATCCTGATAGGGTGATGACAGTGCCGACGTTGTTAACACGGAGCTGTCAATCAGGCCAAAATTAATGTCCATCGTTTTCCCCTCATTAATACTACATTCGACAGGAATAGGGATGATGGCCTGTTGCGTTATAAGACGATATATCGGTATATTTGGGCGCTCGCCTGAATAGACATAGCGGTATAAACTAGCCAGCTCCAACCCTGCGGGAATATGGAATGCACCACCTATTAATTTCCGGCGAAGTTTAAAATAAACTTTTCCATTATTACCTACATAAGCATCAGACAGCTTGGTAACGCCTTTTCCCGTAGGGCCCATCAGTGAACCAAAGTATTCATTCACAAGAGGAGGATAATACTCACCAGAAAGCCCAGTACTGGCGTCCACGAAAACAATACCGATACGGAAATCAACATCATCCGTCAGTTTATTATATCCCGAGTACTTCCCTGGTGTGTTTATACCTTTATCCACTGAAAAATAAGATGCACTCCTTGCTCCATATTCACTATAGCACCATCCTGGATAATGATTGGGTTGTGTAATGAATGGGACCGTTGCCGTCGCACCTGCCAGATTTGAACTAAACATAGATGCATTTAATGATACATTTAAATTGTTCATTGGATCGGCCCAGCATCCACCATTCGGCATTCCCGGTGGTACAGAGGGGACAGCATATGCCGTTGAAATGGTCAATGTCAGAAGCGTCAATACCTTTATCGGAAAAATGCTACCGAAAATAATTTTGATTAATTTCATGATTACCATCGCGAATTTATTAAATTTAAGATAAACGTTATTACAAGAAAAGATCGCGGATATTAATCAGATGGAACCCGATTGGTGATGACATTACAGCGTTCCTGGCTACATTTAAAAGTAACTTCTGGGCGGCCGCCATAGTCATTCAAATAGGTAAATACCGGAGCATTTCCATAATCGCCGATATCACCCGGCAACATTTCACTGGACCCCGGCGCCAACATGAATGGCGTAAAATCAGCGATTTTTTGTCCTTTATGATGGGTCTGTGCATCCACCAGCGTGATGTAATACGGGCTTGGATTCGTAATCTCCCAGCGATTATCCCGTCGGGTTAATACAAGCTGTGACTGCCATGGACTGGCAAGATCCCCATTTTTCAATCCCACAGGGCGATAGAAGACCTTGATACGATTTTGCAGAGCAATCTGGAAGGTATTCCCTCCCTCAATCCGAGGAGGGATCTCCCGCAGGTTTAAGTAAAACAACGTTTCCCGGTCCTGCCGCAACAATCTTACCGAAGGTAACGCCTGTATTTTAATCTGCGAGTTTTCCCCAGGTTCTAAACGCTGAATAGGAGGCAGTATCAACAACGGCCCCTGGACACGCTTGCCATTTTCGTCCTCTATCCACCCCTGTGCAAGGTAAGGGTCATGAGGATTTTGATTAATCACCAACAGGCTTTGTGATAGTTTATCACCGTCGAAAATGACTCGTGACTTCTGTATGGCAATCGCTGCATAAGTCATTGGGGAAAATATAAATGCCAACAGAAAAAGAAGGCGACTTACTGATAAAAACATAACGTATCCATCTGTTTTTTCATCATCATCTAAAAATTAATCTACGACACTCATGTTAAATCTCGATCATCATAAATTTTTTAAATAATGCCTATTGAATATTAACTAGCAAAGTTGCTAATGCATTAAAATCACCGCCAGTTGAAATATTTTCACCAATAACATCAGGAGATGCTGCCAATATCAGACTGTCTGCAGGAACAGGTAAATTGAACCATGTATTAATATCAACCCGGCTTCCATTTTTATAAAAAACAATCCCCATACCCTTCATGCTGGTATCAAGAATGTAGCCATAGGTATTTGATGAACCTACGATTTTCATTCTTAATCCGTCACCTGAACTCAAGCCGGTACATTTCACACTAACATTCAGATTCTTTTTAATCGTTACACCATCGGCGTCTTTCTTTGAAACATTTCCAAAAGGTACGATAATCTGTTCATCATTGTTGATAGTGCATGGGTTTTTATCAACAACGCGCCCTCTGAAATTAACAGTCATCGCTCCCTTATCAACAGCGTAACCGGGTAGGCAAACACCGAATAGAAACGCTATTGCAGCTATCTTCCATGCGCACATATATCTTCCAGTTTTTACTATTTCAGCAGTGGCAAGTAATCATCCAGATAAGATTATTATATACTGACGATAATAAATTCCATCTAAGAAAAAAACGAAATTAGCCAAGTTAGATTTAATTATAATCAATTATGCTTTAGCCTGGAAATGTTAAATCATCCATGGGTTAATTTCGATAATTTCCTTTTTTGATAAAATCAGCAAATAATACATACGATATAAAAAAACATAATTTCTAAAAAAAACAGTTAATAACACTACAATTTTACCATAAATGCATATTATATCAATAGGATAAATGCTGAAACCGCGCATCTGGTAGTCAAGACCCGCGCCATAACGGGAAAATTGTCAAGGACATGATCAGATTTGAACAGCGGTTCTGTCATCACCAACAACGTATCTTAACGCTGACAAATATGCAGCATAAAATGCTGAAACAGAGATTTCGCCACCTCATTCCAGGAGATATACTGCCGCTGAGTTTTTGCCAGTTCGTTGCAATTTTGTGAACCAATTCCCAACCCTGATGAAATAAAAGGCGCTGCTTTCTTCATCAAGTGAAATTTTTTGTTCATCTGGTAGAATGGCGTTCAGAAGAACATCAATTTTGAGATTAGCGAGCCGCTTAATGACCAACAATCCAACACAGCTTTCACTGCTACAGGACGACATCCGTCGCCGTTATGACACCTTAAGCAAACGCCTGAAGCAGGTGGCTCGCTATATTCTGGATAACAGTAACAGTATCGCCTTCGACACCGTCGCTTCCATTGCACAGCAGGCAGACGTACCGCCTTCCACCTTAATTCGTTTCTCGAATGCCTTTGGCTTCAGCGGCTTCAATGAAATGAAGCAGGTGTTCCGTCAGCACCTGATGGAAGAAACGGTCAACTACACCGAACGTGCACGTCTGTTCCGCCAGACCGCGACAGATGAAACGCCAACTGCACCGGAAAATCCGGCTGAGATCCTGAATGTGTTCACTATGGTGAACTCGCAGGCGCTTCAGCAGCTGGCAATGCAGATTAACCCCGAGCAGCTGGAAAAAGCGGTCAAAATGCTCGATGAGGCCGATAACATCTACGTGATTGGTCTGCGCCGTTCGTTCAGCGTGGCCTCCTACCTGACCTACGCTCTGCGCCACCTTGAGCGCCGTGCATTTTTAATCGACGGTCTGGGTGGCATGTTTGCCGAACAGCTGAGCATGGTAAACCCAAAAGATGTGGTGATTGCCATCAGCTACTCGCCTTACGCGCGTGAAGCGGTTGAACTGGTTGAGCTGGGAGCCAAACGCGGTGCCCATCAGATCGCCATTACCGACAGCCAGGTGAGTCCGCTGGCCGCCTTTAGCGACGTCTGCTTCGTGGTGCGCGAGGCGCAGGTTGACGGATTCCGTTCTCAGGTGGCTTCCCTGTGCCTGGCACAGACGCTGGCAGTTTCGCTGGCGCTGAATAACGCCAACTAAATGCATACCGGCGCTCGCCTCCTGCCAGCGCCGGTTACACCTCATATCCGCTGATTCTTCCCGGCAGGCAGGCAAACCAGCAGTTCAAGTACCAGCAGCCCGGCCACCAGCAGCAGCGGCAGATCCCAGCTACCGACAAATTTCCACAGATAGCCCACCAGCAGCGGCCCCAATCCGGCGATCAGATAGCCGACGCTCTGTGCCATCGCAGAGAGCCGGGCAGCACTTTCACCACTGGCGCTGCGGACAACAAACAGATAAGTTCCCAGTCCCGGTCCGGCTCCCTGACCAAACCCCAGCAGCAGCACCCACACCATCGCGGTATTCGCGGGGGCATACAGGATCCCGAGCGTGCCCACCAGGCAGCACAAAATGGTGAGGACCATAAATCCGCGCTGATCGCGTGCGCGCGCCGCCAGGAACGGCACCAGGAAGCCGCCAATCATCAGGCTAAACTGCGAAGCGGAAAACAGCAGCGCAGCACTTTCAGGCGATGAGCCCCGGCTGGTGAAAATGGTCGGCATCCACGCAAGGAAGACATACAGATTCAGCACCTGCAATCCAAAAAATAGCGTCACCGACCACGCCACGCGTTGGCGATACAGATCGTTCCCCACACCGTTGTGCCCCCCGGAAACCTGCCCCGCCGCAACGGAGTGACGCAGCTGCGGCAGCCAGATCAGCAGCGCCAACAGCGCCGGGATCGCCCACAGCCCAAGAGATTGATAAGCGGCCATCTCATCCGCCCCCAGCGAAAGGAACAGTGGGAAAGCGCCACCGGCACCGATTACCGCCCCGACACCCAGCATCAGCGCATAAATCCCCATTACCGACCCCATCTGCTGCGGCAGAAAACGCTTACGCGCCAGCGCGGGCATAATGACGTTCATCACCGCAATACCCACACTGCCAATTGCCGTACCCAGCAGGAGCATGGCTTCTCCTCCTCCGCGCATAGCACACCCGAGGCACAACAGAACCAGCGCCACAAACAGCGCCCGCTCTTCCCCCATTCGCTGGCGCAGCTTCACGCCGGTAATAGAGAAAACGCTCAGCAGCACCAGTGGCAGAGTGGTCACCAGCAGCGTTGAGGTAAAACTCAGGTCCAGCGCCGACAGCAGCGGCCCCACCGTTGCAAAGATCAGCCGCATATTCAGCGACACCATGATGAAGCCCAGCCAAAGCAGCCAGAGCTGTCCTGGCCGCGCCATCGCGCCCCCGGCGAGGCGGCGATTGCCGTCCGATAATTCGTTCATTTCTCACTCCGAATTGGTGATTTCTATCCTCGCCCCGTTTGTGGCGCGATGCTGAGTCAGGCCGTGAATAGCCCGCGGGTCACTATAAGTTCTTAATGAGATTGTGTATCATTCGCTTCTTAGGCATAACGGAGCTTTGTTTAGGCAAGGCGGAGCCAACCCGCGGCAAGAAGAGGGCAAGATGAATTCAGCACCACGTTTCTGCTGGCAAAGACAGCCGAGCGCGCACGCTTCCTGCCGAGGGTTTGTTGATCGCTTACAGCTGGATGAAGGGCTGTCCATGGCCTACTGCCACTACCAACCCCGCAGGGAACTCCGCGAGCCGGGTATTGCAGAGCGGGATATACGTAGCCTGACTATCGCCATTGCGCTGGAAGGCAGCACCGTCACCCATGCCCGCGACGGCAGTCAGTATCATTTTCGTGCCGGTCACAGCACCGTTGCCCTGTTTTCCCGTAGCCACGGCGAGCGCTTTTTCCCGGCGGGCCAGCAGGTGCGCCAGCTACGGCTGATTATCGATGAGCCGCTAATGGAACAGTATGCGCTGACCGGTCTGCTCAGCGGTCGGCAGAGAGATAATCAGGTCCACTCTTTATTCTCCGGCCAGCACGGCAGCAGCATTCAGCAGCTGGCCGAGCGGATTGTGGCACTCCATGGCAGTGCGTCCAGCGGTCTTGAAATACAGATTGCGGCGCTGACGCTGCTGGCGGAACAGGCCCGATTGCTCTCCCCTCCGCCAGTCAATTCCCGGGAACTAAACGGTGTGGCCCAGGACAGGCTGGTACGCGCACGCAAATTGCTGCAACAGCATTACGACCGTCCACTCACCGTTGCCTGGCTCTGTACCCAGGTCGGCACCAACGAATTCGCGCTGAAACAGGGGTTCCGGGCGCTGTTCAATACCACCCCGCACCGTATGCTGACGGAAATCCGCATGGCTCACGCCTGGGAACTGCTAGAAAGCGGACTGCACGTCTCCACCGTGGCGTGGAAGGTTGGCTACCAGCATCTTTCCAGCTTCAGCGCTGCCTTCCAGCGCTTTTATGGCCGCACGCCCACTTCGGTCAGCGGCAAACGGTAAACGGTAAACGGCAGACATAAAAAAACGGGCAGCCCGTAGGTGGCCGCCCGTTTATTAGCTTGTTTTCAACATCAACCTTTTCCTTCGGGCTTCAGACTGCATCGCTACAGCCGGAATCCCTCCGGGGTACATCACTACAACTAAACCAACTTACTTCTTGCGCGGATACTCATCGCTGTTCACCCAGGCGTGAGCTTTCTCCCAGGTAAATTTCCATAAACGTACCGGCCCGGCCATTACGTTCAAATAGTAGTTGTCGTAACCGGCGATGGTCGCTACCGGGTGGTAGCCACGCGGCACGGTAACAACGTCGCGGTTATACACCGCCATGCACTCATCCAGCGAGCGATCGTCGGTATAGACGCGCTGCAGGGCGAAGCCACGCTCCGGATCGAAACGGTGATAATACGTCTCTTCCAGATAGGTTTCGTCTTCTGAATCTTCCTGGTCATGCTTGTGGCTTGGGTAGGAGCTGGTATCACCTTCGTTGGTGTACACTTCCACCACCAGCAGGCTGTCGGCAGGCTTGTTGTCCGGCAGGATGTTATGCACCAGACGCTTGTTGTGGCCTTTACCGCGCTGCTCCACGCCCACATCTTCAGGCGCGATCAGACGTGCCGGCAGATTGCCCTGGCTTGGCGAATTACATACCGCCAGTTCCAGATCGGACTCTGCCACCACTTCAATTTGTTCGTTGTGCGGCACGTAGACGGAATACGGCGGCGTGCGCTCAAACGGCGACATACGCTTACCGATATTCGGGAACTCGGCCTGACGGGTTTTCACCGAAGCCAGACCCGCAACCAGCACCAGACACAGCTCTTTATCACCGCTTTCAAGCTGGAGGGTCTGCCCTTTCTTTAGCAGATAGGCATCGAAGCCAACATAACGCCAGCCGGCACTTTCCGGGGTGACGTTCTGAATACGGCCCTGTGCATCGGGCTGTTTTGCTTTATTTAATAATGACATGCTGCTTTGTCCTTTGCCCGCGCCGCCGCAAACTGCCCGGCGGCGCGGATTGTTGGTGAAAAGGATTAGCCCAGTGTAGGCATGCTGAACTCAGACACGGTTTTCTGACCGCTCGGCCAGCGAACGGTTGCAGTCTTCATGCGGGTGTAGAAACGCACGCCGTCCGGACCGTGCACGTTCAGTGCGCCAAAGACAGAACGTTTCCAGCCGCCGAAGCTGTGGAAGGCCATCGGTACCGGAACCGGTACGTTAACGCCAACCATGCCCGCCTGCACTTCACGTACGAAGTCGCGGCCGGTGTGGCCATTGCTGGTGAAGATAGCGCTGCCGTTACCGAATTCGTGGCTGTTAACCAGGTCCAGTGCGGTTTTGTAGTCAGGTGCGCGTACGATGCTCAGAACCGGTCCGAAGATCTCTTCACGCCAGATAACCATGTCGGTGGTGACGTTATCGAACAGGGTGCCGCCAACGTAGTAACCGTCCGGGTTGCCTTCAACCTGAATGCCACGGCCGTCAACAACCAGCTTCGCGCCTTCCGCTTCGCCTTTGTCGATGTAGCCCAGCACTTTCTTCTGGTGCGCAGCAGAAACCACCGGCCCCATTTCGTTTTCGTCTTTACCTTTGTGAATGCCAGGACCCACGCGCAGGGCTTTCACCAGCGGAGTCAGTGCGGCAATCAGTTTATCAGCGGTGTCGTCGCCCACGGCAACGACGACTGGCAGCGCCATGCAGCGCTCGCCGGCAGAACCAAACGCGCCGCCCATGATGGCGTTCACGGTGGCATCCAGATCGGCATCCGGCATCACGATAGCGTGGTTTTTCGCCGCGCCGAACGCCTGCACGCGCTTACCGTGTGCGCTGGCGGTGGTGTAGATGTGTTCGGCAACGCCGGAAGAACCCACGAAGCTCACTGCCTGAACGCGCGGATCTTTGTACAGCTGCTCGGCGTTTTCGTTAGAGCTGTGGATCACGTTGAACACGCCATCCGGCAGGCCCGCTTCGGCCAGCAGTTCAGCCATACGAACAGACGCTGACGGGTCCAGAGCCGGTGGCTTCAGAACGAAGGTGTTACCGCAGGCCAGCGCGATTGGGAACATCCACAGTGGCACCATCGCCGGGAAGTTGAACGGGGTGATACCCGCAACCACGCCCAGCGGCTGCATCAATGAGTAGCTGTCAACGCCGGTACCGACGTCCGCTGAGTTCTCACCTTTGATCAGGTGTGGGATACCACAGGCGAACTCAACCACTTCCAGACCACGGGTCAGTTCACCCAGCGCATCTGACCAGACTTTACCGTGCTCGCTCACGATCAGCGCGGCCAGTTCGTCACGATGCTGTTCCATCAGGGTTTTAAAGTTGAACAGGATACGGGCGCGGCGCAGTGGAGAAGTGCGTGACCAGCTATCGAAAGCGTTGTGGGCTACTTCAATGGCGTGTGCCACTTCGTCGCTGGTGCTCTGCGTCAGTTCACGGATGACTTTGCCGGTCGCCGGATCGTAAACCGGGATGGTTTCGTTGCTGGCGCTCAGGGAAGTTTTACCGCCAATAAAGTTTCCTACGATAGTCATGTTCTGGCCTCTTTGATGTGATAGTTCCCATGCAGGCAGTCTGAATCACAACGCTACCTGGCCGGGCAAAACTCTAATGCGTGGGATGACAGTATAATATTGGAATAAATTTTTCAAATATTTCACTTTAGAAAATTCGGTTTTAGCGGCATGGATCGCATTTTTCACGGTCAGGCTCTGCCGGGTAAATGGTCCTGCCTGCTGGCATCGCTATAAAGCCCCCAGCGCAGGCCACATGCGGAACAGTGGTTTTACCACGTAACGATAACGCCCCCGGAATTGTTCGCGCTTTTCGCGGCGATTTCTCCGTGTTTTTGCTGGTGTTTTTTTATGCGCGGTGAAATTTTGAGAGGCGGATCTAAAAATTTAAATTTCATTATTCACTAACTATGAAATAAATGTTTTCTTATGCGTACTTTTACTGCACCATGCGGATCGGGTAAGACTGGCCCTGTGGTGGAGTTTTTTTTATTACCCTACTGAAACAGGAGCCATCACATGGCTATCGATCCAACCCGCATTTGCATTAACCGTAAAATTGCCCCAGCCCTGAGCATTGAAGCCTTTTTCCAGCTGGTGCAGAAGCTGGGTCTGAGCAAGGTTGAACTGCGTAACGATATGAAAGGCGGCAGCGTGACTGACGATCTCAGTCATCAGCAGGTGAAAGACCTGGCGGAAAAGTACGGCATGGAAATTATTACGATTAACGCCGTTTATCCGTTCAACCAGATCAGCGACGATCTGCTGGCTCGCGCTGAAGGGCTGCTGAAGGATGCGCAGGGTATCGGCGCAAAGGCGCTGGTCATGTGCCCGCTGAACGACGGTACGCCGGTTTCTGCCGAAGATACGGTTAACGCGCTGCGTACGCTGGCACCGCTGTTTGAACGCTACGGCGTGAAAGGACTGGTTGAGCCGCTGGGCTTCCCGGTCAGTTCGCTGCGCTCGGCAGGCCAGGCGTTAGCGCTGATCGACCAGGCGGACGTGCCGTTTACCCTGGTGCTGGATACCTTCCACCACCATCTGTATGAAGGCGCGGAACAGGACTTCGCCGCCGGTCTGGATGTCAATCGCATCGGGCTGGTACACCTGTCCGGCGTTGAAGACGATCGCGAAACCAGCAAGCTGACCGATGAAGAACGCATCATGCTGAGCGAAAGCGACCGCCTGAAGAGCGTGTCGCAGGTACAGCGCCTGGAGAAGCTGGGCTACAAAGGCATCTACGCCTTCGAGCCGTTCGCTTCCAGCATGGACAACTGGACCGCTGCGGACATCGAGCGTGAAATTCGCCAGAGCATCGCACTGCTGCAGGGCTAAACATCCCGTGGCCGGGTTTATCCGGCCAACGGAAAATCCGGCAAATCTGCCGGATTTCACTTCTTATCTGTGTCACTTAGCGGCCTTCCAGGGCCGCATTTTTTTATGCGGTCGTCACCCGTTTTAACCGGAGCGTCGCCAGTATCGCCAGACACACCAGCAGGCTGCTGAGCAGATAAATCACCGGCACCCCGGCATAGCTCATAATCAGCCCGGCCAGCGGACCGGTTATTCCCAGCGCCAGATCCATAAAGGCCGTATAGGTCGCCAGCGCACTGCCCTGATTCTGCGGCGGCACAACTTTCACCGCCACCACGCCAATCGCCGGGAACACCAGCGAGAAGCCGGCACCGGTCAACAGCGCACCCACTTTCGCCATCCATGGCTCCCACGAGCCCCAGACCATCAGCAGCCCGAACGCCTCTACCGCGAAACAGACCAGCGCCACGTTCAGTCCGCCAAAGCGGTTGATGGCATTGGGGAACAGCATACGCGTACCAACAAACGCCACGCTGAACAGCGTCAGGGCGAAGGCCGCACCCTGCCAGCCTTTATCCTGATAAAACAGGGTAATAAAGGTGGCGATCACCCCGAAACCGACCGAGCCCATCGCCAGGATTAGCCCATAGCCCCAGATACGCCCGAGCACCGCACGGAACGGCAGCGGTTTTCCCTTGTTGGTTTTCACCGCAGGCCGGGGGAACGCCAGCACAATCGCCACCAGCGCAATGGCGATCACTATCGCCGCCAGCAGCAGCAGGCCGCCCCACATATAGATTGCCACGCCCAGCGGCGCACCGATCGCCATCGCGCCGTAGGTGAAAATCCCGTTCCACGAAATCACCCGGCCAATATGCAGCGATCCCACCACACCCACGCCCCACAGCGTGGCACCCGTTCCGGCAAAGCTCTGCCCCACGCCCAGCACCACGCGGCCGAGGCATAACAGCAGTAAACTCACGAGGGGAATGGCGCTGCTCAGTGCCGCCAGCGCGTAGCAGATGCCGCAAATCAGCGCGCCGAACAGGCCAAAGATCACCACTTTCTTGGGTCCCCAGAGATCGGCAAAACGCCCGGCATGAGGGCGGCTAAGCAGCGTGGCGAAATATTGCAGACTAATCACCAGACCGGCCCAGAAGGCGCTGTAGCCCATCACGTCATGGACGTATCCGGGCAGTACCGCCAGCGGCAGCCCGATGGTCAGATAGCTGGCAAAGTTGAAAATAACAACGGAGATAATGCGCAGATTTAAGCGCAGGCCGGATTGCGCGGAGTCGCCTGCTGACGGGTCTGACATTGAAATTACGGCTCGCAAAGCTAAAAAGTCGAGGCCTCACTATACCTGAACCGTTAGCGTCCTACGGATATTTATTCGCCGCAGCGGGCACGAATACCGCCATATTTTCGTCACAAAGCCTCTCTATACTCCGCCCCACAGAGTCCCAAAGAGGATAACAATATGGTCTTTACTCCCCTGAACTTCATTCAGGTGAGCACATGCTACCGGCCCTGGCCGGCGGCTGGTCAGGCACGCCCGCGCAATAACGGAGTGTCGCCATGACCCGCTCACCCGTCGCCGTTACGCTGAAAGGTATTGGTTATGCCTTTGGCGAACACCGCGTACTCAATCACATCGATCTGGATATCGAACCCGGTTCTATCGTAGCCCTGCTCGGCCCTTCCGGCTGCGGCAAAAGCACGCTGCTGAAAATTCTCGCCGGGCTGCTGGAGCCACAGCAGGGCACGCTGCATTTTGGCGAACGGCTGATTGCCAGCGCCGCGAAAAGCACGCCGCCCGAACAGCGCGATATCGGCATGGTTTTCCAGGATTACGCCCTGTGGCCGCATATGACGGTGGCGCAGAACGTGGCATTTCCCCTGCTGATGCGGCGGGTCTCCGCCCATGAGCGCCAGCAGCGGGTAATGCAGGCGCTACAGCGCGTCGGACTCGGCGATTTCGCCGCACGCAAGCCGTCCGATCTGTCGGGGGGTCAGCAGCAGCGTGTCGCATTGGCACGCGCGATTATCGCTGAACCCAAAATCCTGCTGTTCGATGAGCCGCTATCCAATCTTGATACCGATCTGCGCGAGTCGCTGTGTCTGGAGATGGCCACGCTGCTGCGCCAGCTCGGCACCACCGCGGTGTACGTCACCCACGACCGGCGCGAGGCGGAGATCCTGGCGGATCGCATCGTCTGGCTGGCCGCGGGCTCCGTTTCTGCTATTCAAACCGTTACTTCACTCTCTGGGGAACCCGCATGACATTGTTTAATCCGATGAAGACAGGAGCTATTTTCGCCATGTTGTTGACTTCTGGCATGATGATCGCCGACGCACAGGCACTGACCGTTTATACCGCCGGGCCGGGATCGCTGGCAAAAGGCCTGGCCGCGGGCTTTGAAAAACAGACCGGCGTAAAAGTGAATATTTTCCAGGCCACCACCGGTAAGGTGATGGCACGACTGGAGGCCGAACAGGCCAATCCGCAGGCGGACGTACTGATTTCCGCCTCCTGGGATACCGCCGAAGAGCTACAGCAGCGCGGCTGGCTGCTGCCGTACCAAAGCCCGAACGCGGAAAAAGTCCCGGCTGAGTTCAAAACCGCCGACTATGTGGCGCAGGGGATCTCCGCGCTGGGGATCGTCTGGAACACCAAGAGCGGCACCCCGGAGCCAAAAGAGTGGCAGGATCTGACCGCAGAAGCCTTTAAAGGTAAGGTGACCACGCCGGACCCGTCCCTGTCAGGTGCCTCTCTCGATCTGCTGATTGGCCTGCAAAACAGCATGGGCGATCGTGCATGGCAGCTGTTCAGCAAGCTGAAGGATAACGGCATGGTGATTGCCGGCCCTAACGCCCAGGCGCTGACGCCGGTGCTACAGGGTGCGAAAGCCGCTGTGTTTGGCGCGGTGGACTATGTTTCCTACGGCAGCATCCAGGATGGCGAAGCGATCAAAGTGATCTTCCCGGCCAGCGGTACAGTGGTGGCTCCACGCCCGATGATGATCCTGAAAAGCAGCCAGAATGCGGCGGATGCCAAAGCCTTTGTCGACTACGTGCTGTCTGAAGAAGGCCAGCAGAAAGTGGCCGATGCCTGGCTGATGCCTGCCCGTTCAGACGTCGGTGCCAAACGCCCGCTGCTGAGCGACCTGAAAATCCTTCCGGCACAGAGCAGCGGCAGTGCCGATCGCGGCAGCGTGTTAAAACGTTTCGCCGACCTGTTTAAACAACCTTAATCCCTACCCGGTGGCACCCTCAGCGGTGCCACCCTCCAGGATCGCCCATGAATTCTCGTCTGATGCCACTGCTCACGGTGGCGCTGCTGGTGGTGCTGGTTGCGCTGCCGCTGCTGTTTATTCTGTTACAGGCGCTGTTCCCGCATCTGGCCCAGGGTTCGCTGGCCGGGGCGTTCAGCCCGATTCCGGCACTGCTGCGCGACCCGCAGCTGCCTGCGCTGTTAAGCGGTACGCTTAAAATTGGCCTGGCGGTGGCGCTGCTCAGCGCGCTGGTCGGCATTCCTCTTGGCACCCTGCGCGGGCTGTTCGATCTGCCGCTGGCGCGCCTGTGGGATCTGGTCATGCTGATCCCGTTCCTCACGCCGCCCTACATTGCCGCACTCAGCTGGATGCTGGCGCTACAGCACAACGGCTATCTGTATCAACTGATCGGCTTCGATCTCAACGATCTGCTGTTCAGCCAGAACGGCATTGCACTGGTCATGACCCTGAATATCTTCCCGGTGGTCTATTTTGCCGTGTCGCGCAGCCTGCTCGCCAGCGGGCAGCACCTGGCAATCGTGGCGCGGGTTCACGGTGCCAGCGCGCTGCGGGCCTTCTGGCACGTTACATTACCGATGATGCTGCCCGCGCTGGCGGCCGGAGTTCTGCTTTCATTTACCCTGGCAATTGAGGAGTACGGCGTTCCGGCCGCGCTCGGCTCCCGCGCTGGAGTGGTGATGCTGACGGTCGGCATCGAAGAACGCCTGGCGGACTGGCCTATCGATCTGCCCGGTTCATCGCTGCTGTCGATGCTGCTGGTGCTGGTGGCGCTGGCGGCTTACACCCTGCAACGCAAGCTGGTGGGCAATAAAGAAGTCACCAGCATTACCGGCAAGCCCGCGCTGAACAAAGGCGCGCAGCTGGGCCACTGGCGCTGGCCCGCGCTGCTGCTGTTCAGCCTGGTGGCCTTCGTCGTGGTGATCATGCCGATGTCTTCGATGCTGCTCAGCGCCCTGCTTTCCACCCTTTCCGGCGGTATCCGGCTGGAGAACGTGACCCTGCGCCACTTCAGCGCGCTGTTTGCCCAGCACGGTGATGCGCTGGATGCGCTCTCCACCAGCCTCGGACTGGCCTTTGCCGCCGCGCTGATTACCGGCGTGATTGGCTTTCTTGCCGCCTGGCTGGTGGTGGTGCGCAAAATCCGCGGTGCGGTCTTTATCGACGGGCTGTCGCTGCTGCCCGCCGTGCTGCCCGGGGTGGTGGTCGGCGTCGGGTTAATTCTGCTGTGGAACCAGCCGTTCTGGCCGGTAACGCCGTATAACAGCTGGCCGATCCTGCTGCTCTCCTACTGCTGCCTGCTGCTACCGTGGCCGGTGCGCTACGTGGGCAGCGCGCTGAAGCAGCTGGGCGGCAATCTGGAACCGGCGGCGCGGGTACACGGCGCCAGCCAGTTCCAGGCGCTGCGCTACATCGTGCTGCCGCTGGTGTTCCCCAGCCTGCTGGCGGCGATGCTGATGGTGTTTGCTATCGGCTCGCGCGAGCTGGTGACCTCGCTGCTGCTGGCTCCGGCGGGTATGCAGACGGTATCGGTGTTTATCTGGCGGCAGTTCGAACAGGGTTCCGTCGGCCAAGGTATGGCGATGGCGACCATTGCCATTACCACCGGGCTGGTGCTGATGCTCAGCGCGCTGGCGCTGATGCAGCGCGGGGAACGTTCTTAGCAGGCGATCATTCCTAAAAACGGCGGACTCACTGCCGCAGCCGCTACACTTGCTGCACAGCAGTTAATAACGGAGGCGCAATGAGTCCACTGCCACAGGAGAAAATCGGGCAGAACATCCTGCTAAAACTGGCCACCCTGGTGGTTATCCTCGCCGGACTGAAGCTTTCGGCGGAGATCGTGGTGCCCTTCCTGCTGGCGCTGTTCCTCGCTATCGTACTGAATCCGCTGGTGACCGCACTGATGCGGCGGGGGCTGCGGCGCGGCATGGCCATCAGTCTGGTGGTGGTGGTGATCCTGCTGATCATCGCCATGCTGGTAGGAATGATCGCCAGCTCGGCGGATGAATTCAGCGCGATCTATCCGCAGCTCCAGTCACAGGCGGAGCAGAAACTCGCGGTGTTACAACACGCCGCCGCGCGTTTTCACATTCGGCTTTCCAGCGAAGCGCTGATGCAGCGGCTCGATCCGGGAGCGATGGTCAACATGGCCACCAGCATGTTTACGCAGATTTCCGGCGCGATGACCCAGCTGGTGCTGGTGGTGATGACGGTGGTGTTTATGCTGTTTGAGGTCCATCACCTGCCCTACAAGCTGCGTAACGCGCTGGTGAATCCACAAATTCGCATTGCCGGTCTGCACCGGGCACTGAAGGGCGTTACGCATTATCTGGCCTTAAAAACGCTGATTGGGCTGATTACCGGCTTCGCCGTCTGGCTGGTGCTGCTGACGCTGGAAGTGAAATTTGCCCTGCTGTGGGGGGCGGTAGCCTTCCTGCTTAACTACATTCCCAACATCGGCCCGGTGATTGCCGGTATCCCACCGGTATTGCAGGCGCTGCTGCTGAACACGCCGCTGGATGCCGGGCTGGTAGCCGCACTGTTTATCGCCATTCATATGCTGTGCGGCAATATGCTGGAGCCACGGCTGATGGGCCGCGGACTGGGGCTGTCGAGCCTGGTGGTATTTCTGTCTTTGATTTTCTGGGGTTGGCTGCTTGGGCCGGTGGGGATGCTGCTCTCCGTGCCGCTGACCAGCGTCTGCAAGATTCTGATGGAAACGACGCCGGGCGGCAGCAAGCTGGCGATACTGCTGGGCAATGGCCGCCCGGTCAAATAATCAGTCGACGATAAACAACTGTGCGCCGTGCTCGGTCCAGGAGCGGTGTGCTTCCGCATTATCGGCAACCTGATAGCTCATACCCGCGCGCAGGGTAAAGACGCGGCCATCGTCAAGCTCGGTATGCAGCTCGCCGGACAGGCACAGCAGAATATGCCCTTTACTGCACCAGTGATCGGCCAGATAGCCGGGGGTATAGTCCACCCTACGCACGCGCACGTCGCCAAACTGCTGCGTGCGCCACTGCGCGCTGCCGGTTTCCCCTGGATGCTCGGTTGCCTCGATCGTCGACCAGTCCGTTATGCCGAAAGGAATATCGCTTAATTTCATTGCCAAACTCCATGGAGTTAAACATTGAAATTACCCGGTTTATTCAAACATGCACACCGATTTCAGTCGAAAAAAATCCACCAGAGGGCAATTTTCGACGCGAAAGGTCGATTTCAACAATAATCGGCCCGTCGCCGGTCGCTTAAAATACATCATAAGAAATCCAGGCATTGACTAAACATTTAAGGCGAATTTTTCTACTTAAATCAGCCGCAGCCGCTGCGCATCAACGTAAAGTTGCTGCCATAATACTCACTTGCCTCATTCACCTTTTTTGCTGCTGTTGTTTTACCGCCGCCAGACACCACGGGAGAACACTTTGCTCGCGACTGAAAAAACCAGGCACGGCCTGCGCTGGCTGGTTGCCGCAGGACTGATACCGATCCTGCTTTGCCTGATGTTCACACTGCTGGAAGCGGGGCAAATGGTGAAGCGGCAGCTTGCCGTCACCAGTTCAATGCTGATGTCCCAGGCGGAGAATATCAGCGACAGAGCGCGGGTAATGACCGCCTCCCTGCAGGAATACAAAAACCATCGCTGCGCGGATATCAAAGATGAGCTGCAGGAATATGGCTCGATGCATCCCTACTTTCGCTCGGTGGGTCTGGTTCAGGACGGTAATGTTGTCTGTTCATCTACCTTTGGCGAACGCCAGGATTCAATAGAAGACATTATTCGTCGCCCGTTGCCGCCCGAACATAAAGACCTGTGGAGCCTCTCCGTTGCCGGAACCAGCGGAGTCAGAAATCGCCCTGCGGTACTGTTTATGCATGAAGACCGTGACGGATTCGCCAGCTACGCGCTGGTCGACGGGCAGTATTTCATTGATTTTATCTGGGCGGCAGGTATGCGCCACGATTACGACATTTCGATGAAATTTGGCGACGGATTTGCCATGTTTAGCGGCGTTCCTGCCACCCGCCAGAGTGATAAAAAGTGGGGGAACTACACGCTGAATACTCACTCTGAACGTTATGCGATCACCCTCAGCGTTACCTCTTCCCGCAGTGAGCTGCTTTATAACTGGCAGCAGGTGCTGTTCAGCCTGATGCCGATGGCGCTGATCCTTTCCCTGCTGTTTGTTGCGCTCACCAGCAACTGGCTGAAACGCAAAAGCTCGTTCCGCGATGAAATTCGCCGCGGCATAGAACGCAACGAATTCTCCGTTCACTACCAGCCGGTCTTTAATCTGCAAACACAGAAATTTAGCGGCGCTGAGGCGCTAATGCGCTGGCAGCGCCCTGACGGGCACTGGGTGCGGCCGGATGTGTTTATTTCCGCCGCCGAGTCCGAAGGTATGATTGTGCCGCTGACCCGCTACCTGCTGCAAAGGGTGATTCAGGACAGCGCGCAGTGGCAGCTGGAACCGGGTTTTCATCTCAGCGTGAATCTGGCCGCAGAACATTTGCAGCATGATGAGTTCATGTCGGATATTCGGGCCTTTGCCGCCGGGATGGATCATCTCAAGCCGACGATCACCCTCGAACTGACCGAGCGCAGCCTGATCGGCGAAGATCGGATGGTTTCCCAGCGACTGGCCGAACTGCGCCGTGAAGGGATCATTATTGCCATCGATGATTTTGGCACCGGCCACTGCGCACTCTCCTACCTGCAAACCTTCCCACTTGATTACCTGAAGATCGACCGTGGATTTGTTAACACCATCGAATCCGTGGACGGCGAAACCCCGGTGCTGGATGCGATTATTTCCCTGGCCGATAAGCTGGCGTTAAAGGTGGTGGCGGAAGGGGTGGAGAACGAAATGCAGCTGTGCTATCTGCAAAACCACGGCGTCTCGTTGATCCAGGGCTACTACTTCGCCCGCCCGATGGAAAGCGCGGCCCTGTCAGAGTGGCTGCAGGAGCACAACGGCAGTGGCCCCCAGGAGCCCACCACACGTTAATTCCGCTTATGGTGGAATATTCACCAGGTCGGGCGCGAATTAAGGCGCTCGATCGACCACCATTTCCCCTGGCTTCTGTACATCCTGCTTCCATCAATTTCTGATTTTTTTACCCGAAAAAATGCGACATCGCGCAGAGGTTCTATAATAAACGGTGGTGAAGTGCGTGATTGGGCCGTGTGAGTGCGCCATTGAAGCCCGCCGCCGACGCATTTTGCCGCTGGATTTTTCCCACATTATTGCTCCGCCAGCTCGTCTGGCCCGCTCGATGATGTAGGAATTTTGGGATTAAAAACAGAAAATTACAGGGTGCTTGATATGATTTCACGTAGGAAGCGTGTCAAACCAATTGGTTTAAAAGACGTCACTATCATCGATGATAGTAGATTACGCAAAGCAATTACCGCGGCCTCACTGGGCAACGCCATGGAATGGTTCGATTTCGGCGTTTACGGCTTCGTAGCCTATGCCCTTGGTCAGGTATTTTTCCCCGGCGCCGATCCCGGCGTACAGATGATCGCCGCGCTGGCGACGTTCTCCGTACCGTTCCTGATTCGCCCGCTTGGCGGATTGTTCTTTGGGGCTCTGGGCGATAAATACGGTCGCCAGAAAATCCTTTCCATCACCATTATCATCATGTCGGTCAGTACCTTCTGTATTGGCCTGATCCCTTCCCATGCCTCTATCGGCATCTGGGCACCGATTCTGCTGCTACTGTGTAAAATGGCACAGGGCTTCTCGGTGGGCGGTGAATATACCGGTGCATCAATCTTCGTTGCCGAATACTCCCCGGACCGCAAACGCGGCTTTATGGGCAGCTGGCTGGACTTCGGCTCTATCGCCGGTTTCGTGCTGGGTGCGGGCCTGGTGGTGCTGATTTCAACCGTCGTGGGTGAGGAGAAATTCCTCGACTGGGGCTGGCGTATTCCGTTCTTTGTTGCCCTGCCGCTGGGCATCATCGGTCTGTATCTGCGCCACGCGCTGGAAGAAACCCCGGCGTTCCAGCAGCACGTCGATAAGCTTGAGCAGGGCGACCGTGAAGGCCTGGCCGACGGTCCGAAAATCTCCTTCAAAGAGATTGCCACCAAACACTGGCGCAGCCTGCTGTCCTGCGTCGGGCTGGTGATTGCCACCAACGTCACCTACTACATGCTGCTGACCTATATGCCGAGCTACCTGTCACATAACCTGCACTACTCGGAAGATCATGGGGTGATGATTATTATCGCCATCATGCTGGGTATGCTGTTTGTGCAGCCGGTGATGGGGCTGATGAGCGATAAATTTGGCCGTCGTCCGTTTGTCATTATCGGCAGTATCGCGCTGCTGGTGCTGGCGGTTCCCTGCTTTATGCTGATTAACAGCGGCGTGATGGGGCTGATTTTTGCCGGTCTGCTGCTGCTGGCGGTGATCCTCAACAGTTTTACCGGCGTGATGGCATCGACTCTGCCCGCCATGTTCCCGACCCACATCCGCTACAGTGCCTTAGCCAGCGCCTTTAACATTTCGGTGCTGATTGCGGGCCTGACGCCAACGCTGGCCGCCTGGCTGGTTGAAGCGACCAGCAATCTGTATATGCCGGCTTACTACCTGATGGTGGTCGCGCTGGTGGGTCTGGTGACCGGTCTGAAGATGAAGGAGACGGCGAACATGCCGCTGCGCGGTGCCACTCCGGCGGCGTCGGACATTACCGAGGCAAAAGAGATCCTGCAGGAGCATCACGACAACATCGAGCAGAAGATCGAAGACATCAACGAGCAGATTGCCGAGCTGGAAGCGAAGCGTACGCACTTGATTAATCAGCATCCGCGGATTAACGAGTAATCATTCAGGGCCGGGAATACCCGGCCCTTTTGCTATGTACCGATAACCGCCACTCAGCATATTGTTGCCCGGCTTTAGTATTTCCAACCCGCTAAGTTTTCTACTCTGGCCCGGACCGCAATTTATGCGGGCCAGACAGTGTGAAATATCGCGCTGTTGCCCATTTTCCCCGCAGTCAGTTGTTCAGATAAACCTTACGTGCGGCGCAGACACCATTTTGACTCACTAAACGGCTACACTTGCCCTTCGACCGAAAACTGAATCTGAGGTAAGAAACATGAAAATCAAAAGCTATGCGGCACTGGCAGCAGGACAGGCTCTGGAACTGTATGAGTACGAAGCCGGTGCGCTGGGCACAGAGGAAGTGGAAGTCGAGGTGGAATACTGCGGCGTCTGCCATTCTGACCTGTCGATGATCGATAACGAGTGGGGCATCTCACAGTTCCCGACTATTGCCGGACATGAAGTGATCGGTCGCGTGGCGGCACTCGGCGAAGCGGCAAAAACCAAAGGCCTGAAAATCGGCCAGCGCGTGGGTATTGGCTGGACGGCCAAAAGCTGCCAGCACTGCGATGCCTGTATTAACGGCGAGCAGGTCAACTGCCAGCAGGGCAGCACGCCAACCATTCTGAACCACGGCGGCTTTGCCGAGAAACTGCGTGCCGACTGGCAGTGGGTGATCCCGCTGCCGGAGAACCTGGATGCAGCCAGCGCCGGTCCACTGCTGTGCGGCGGCATCACGGTCTTTAAGCCGCTGCTGATGAGCAACATCACCGCCACCAGCCGGGTCGGGGTAATCGGCATCGGCGGTCTGGGCCATATTGCGATTAAAATTCTGCGTGCGATGGGTGCCGAAGTGGTGGCGTTCAGCTCCACTCCGGCCAAAAAGCAGTCGATCCTCGACATGGGTGCGGACGAAGTGGTGAACAGCCGCGATCCTGAAGCGCTGAAGGCGCTGGCAGGCCGTTTCGATCTGATTATCAGCACCGTGGCCGTTGACCTCGACTGGCAACCCTACTTCAATGCGCTGGCGCCGCAGGGCAAGTTCCACACGGTGGGCGCGGTCATGAAGCCGTTCCAGGTCAGCGCGTTTGACCTGATTATGGGCGATAAGGCGATCACCGGTTCTTCTACCGGTTCTCCGGGCCAGCTGCGTTCGCTGCTGAAACTGGCCTCGCGCCGCGATATCGCCCCGAAAGTGGAGTTCTTCCCGATGTCGAAAATCAACGACGCGCTGGACCACGTACGCGCCGGTAAAGCCGATTTCCGCGTGGTGCTGAAAGCCGACTTCTGACCCCCGCGTCACGGTTGGCCGCAGGCCACACTGCCGCAGTGAGCCAACCCGTCATCCCCCTTCTTTAGCCACCTCCAGCAGGTGGCTTTTTCTTTTCAGCGCTTTGGGAATTGTTAAGATTTCGTAATTCCGGAACTTACCGAAATTTTAATTGTCATTCGCGCCTGATAATCGTTTACAGCTACAACGCTAATACATATAGTTCTCATTCTCTTTTTTAATAAAGATGAAAACTGCGGCGCGGATTGGGCCGTAAAAGCGCCTCACCGGTTAATACAGGGATAAATTAACACGCCAGAATCACCTGCCATTTATTGGGATTTAACAGCGCGCGGTGCGGGAAAGCGTCAATAAATAACTGATAAATGAGGCCCGATTTTGTCTTCTTCGCGTACCCTGCCGCACCACCGTACAGCAGCATCCTCTGCCCGGTCCCTGTTTAAACCAACCCTGGCCGCCCTGCTGGTGCTCTCCGCACTTCAGCCCGTATTTGCCGCCGAGACCAGTGAAAACACCCTGACCGTAGAAGCAAAAGCGGGGGACAGCGCAGCATCACCTACCGCTGACACCGACTACAGCGTTCCGGTCACCACCGCCGGGACCAAAATGCCGCTGGCGCTGCGTGATATCCCGCAGTCCGCAACCATTGTCAGCAAACAGCGTATGCAGGATCAGGCGCTGCAAAGCATCGGCGATGTGCTGACCAATACCACCGGCGTTTCCGCCTTCAATATCGACTCCGATCGCGCCTCCTACTGGTCACGCGGCTATCTGATCAATAACTACCTGACCGACGGCATTCCGACCGTAGTGGACGATATCTGGGACTTTGGCGACACCGCCGCCGATACCGCCATCTACGATCGCATTGAAATCATTCGCGGTGCCAACAGCCTGATGACCGGCTCCGGCTACCCGTCGGCCTCCGTCAACATGGTGCGCAAGCACGCCGACAGCAAGGTGCTGACCGGCAGCCTGTCTGCGGAAACCGGCAGCTGGGATAAACAGCGCTACGTCGGCGATGTCACCGTACCGCTGAATGAAGAAGGCACCGTACGCGCTCGCGCCATCGGCGGCTATCAGGAGAACGACAGCTGGCTGGACCGCTACCACAAGCGTAAGCGCTTCCTGAGCACCGTGCTGGATGCAGACTTGACCGATTCCACCACGCTGTCACTCGGTTGGGACTTCCAGCAGACCGAAGCCCGCGACCCGAGCTGGGGCGGTATCCCGACCTGGTACAGCAACGGCGATCGCACCCACTACGACCGCAGCTTTAACGCCGCGCCGGACTGGTCCTACAGTGATAAGCAGAGCAATAAGATCTTCGCCACCGTCGCGCAGAAATTCGATAACGGCTGGCAGGCGCAGGTCACCGGCACGCACAGCAAAACCACCTTCGACACCAAGCTGATGTACCCGTACGGCTACCCGGATAAAGACACCGGCCAGGGCGCGGTGCTGTACAGCGGCTGGAACAAAGGCACGCGTAACGTGAACTCGGTGGATCTGTACGCCAACGGTCCGTTTGAACTGCTGGGCCGCAGCCACGAGCTGATGGTCGGCGGCAGCTACAGCCGCCAGCAAAACTACTTTATGAACTCGTCCTTCACCGCTGCCACCTATGACGGTAACTACAACGACTGGGACGGCAACACCGCACAAGGCGACTGGAGCGACTGGGCCGTGGAAGATGACGATACCATCCGTCAGAAATCCGCCTACGCCGCTGCGCGCTTCTCGCTGGCCGACCCGCTGTCGCTGCTGGTGGGCGCACGCTACACCGACTGGAGCGCCGTGGGCACCTCCGGCACCAAGAGCGCCGACAAGATCGCGCCTTACGCCGGTCTGACCTACGACATCAACGACACCTATTCGGCCTACGCCAGCTACACCACGATCTTCCAGCCGCAGAGCACGCGTGACACCAACGCAAACTACCTCGGCCCGGTGAAAGGTAAGAGCTACGAAGCGGGTCTGAAAGGCGACTGGGCCAACAGCCGCCTGACCGCTACCGTGTCGGTGTTCCGCACCGAGCAGAAAAACCTGGGTGTGAACACCTACGGCTTCGTGACCGGCACCACTGAATACGCCTATGCGGCGGTAGACTCTGTCAGCCGCGGCGTGGAGTTTGAAGTGAACGGCGCGCTGACCGACAACTGGCAGATGACCTTTGGCGCATCGCGCTATGTTGCCGAGCAGCCGGACGGCACGGCGGTGAAACCGGAAGTTCCGCGTACTACGGCGAAGCTGTTCACCAGCTACCGCCTGCCGATGCTGCAGGATCTGACCGTCGGCGGCGGCGTGAACTGGCAGAACCATACCTGGCAGGACGACGTGTACGGCCCGCAGGGCTACACCTATGTTGAACAGGGCAGCTACACCCTGGTCAACCTGTTCAGTCGCTACCAGGTGACTAAACAGCTTTCCGTACAGGCCAACATCAACAACCTGTTCGATAAAGAGTATTACGACTACCTGGGCACCTACGCCGTTTACGGTGCGCCACGTAACTTCTCCGTGTCGGCAAACTACACCTTCTGATGCGGTAAAAAACCTGCCTTTTGATGCCAGTCCGCTTCGGCGGCTGGCATTTCTCAGCACGATAAGCAAAAAAACGATCCGCATTATTGGTTTCCCGATACACTGCACTATGGACCGGATAAACACTGCTTATTCATGCACTATAATTCACCCGATCACAGCCATCTGAAATTGCGCTCAACGCGCTTTATCCGCCGCATGTTTGCCATGCGTCAGCTGGGTACATTTCTCTGTTTTAACCCGATCATCTCGGTGCTGCTGGAACTACAAAAAGGCAACGCCTTTTACGTTCTGCTGTTTATCAACGCCTTTGTCTGGCCCTGGGTGGCCTACCGCGTGGCGATGTCCTCCGCCGATCCGACCGCCAGCGAGCGGCGTAATCTGACCATCGATGCGGCCCTTGGCGGCTTCTGGGTGGCGATGATGGGTATCAGCCCAATGCCGTCGCTGATCATCATGGCCGTGCTGGCCTCGGATCGTTATGCCGTTGGCGGCTGGCTACAGCTGCAGTCGGCGATGCGGGCATTTTTACTGATCTTTATCCCGATGTGGATGCTGAACGGCATGCCGTGGCAGACCAGCTTTAGTACCCGTACAGTCTGGTTAACGCTGCCGCTGGCCGCTGGCTATATGTTCGTGCTTAGCGCCGTTTCATATAAGTTAACCCTGACGCTGCGGCGCAAAAATCGCGAACTTGAACGCATCTCACTGATGGACCCCAGCCTGGGCATCCCCAACCGCCGCCTGTTCGATCGCCGGCTGGAAAGTGAATATTTACGTACCCGGCGCGGTGAATGCCGTGCCTGGCTGCTGCTGCTTGATGTCGATAATTTCAAAACCGTGAACGACACCTTTGGTCACGAGGCGGGGGATTTCCTGCTGGCGGAAATTTCCGCCCTGCTGCGCAACGAGGCGGGTGAGCAGGATATTCCGGCACGCTTTGGCGGTGATGAGCTGGGGGTTATCGTCCACGATGCGGATGAAGTGGGCATACTCGCGCTGGCCGAAACCCTGCAACAAAAAATTACCCGGCTGCGGCTACCGGCCTCGGCGGATTTTCACTGTTCGATCAGCATCGGCATTGCCGCCGCCAGCGAGGCGGAGAGCCTGCAACAGTGGTTGAGCCGCGCCGACCTGGCCCTGTACAGCGTGAAGCGAGCGGGCAGAAACGGCGTTCAGCTGTGGCGACCCGCGCCGGAGAACCCGACGGCATAAAAAAAGGTCCGGCCCCCCCTTACAGAAGCCGGACCCGATATCCTTACGGATAAAACGTCATGGGATTTTTGCGACGCTCAGGAATCACCCCTCTTCCTTGAGCCATAATTTTTTGTACTTTATCGGGGGGATGCCGACTATCTGCTTAAAAACCCGATGGAAATTGGTCACGTTTTCAAAACCCACCTGCGTGGCAATCTGCGCGATACTGTCGTCCGAGCTGAGCAACAGCGATTGCGCTTCACCAATGCGGCGGCGAATCAGGTACTGCTTGGGTGAATATCCCGAATAGGCCTTAAGCTGTGGATCAGATAAAAACGGTTGATATTCAGATCGCGCGCAATCGACTGTAGCGTCAGTTCCTGATTGTAGTGCGCATCGATAAACGTTTTTATTCGCTTGCCTAATACCTTGTTTTCACTGGTCGGGTCCGCTGCGGATTCCTGCCAGACTTTTTTGCAGGAAAGCAGCAGCGCTTCCACCGCGCTGTTGATTATTGCCAGCGTCCTCTGCTCTTTGCGGCTCACCTGCAGCCAGAGCAGCTCAAAAATACACAGCAGCTCATTGTAACGATCGCCGCTGGGGAGCACGCCCGGCTGCTTGCGATCTTCCAGCTGGTTGAGTTTCAAACCGTCAATATGCAGCCCGTCCAGACCGCAGCAGTAGATCAGCGCATCTCCGCTGACGTGCGGGCGTTCTTCATGAGTGATCCCGGCATTAAAGATCAGGATATCTCCCTCTTTCACCAGATAATGGACCCCGTCAATGCTGTAATCACCGCTGCCGCGCGCCATAAACATGATTTCCAGGCGCTCATCATGCTTGTGCATCACGCGCGGAATACCGGATTCCTCGCCGCCGATCTTGCACACAAACAGCAGGCGTGGAAGGCGCCATGCATCGGTGCAGAGCCGATCGCTTTCACTCTCTTTCAAAAAAACCAGCATCGCTACCTCGCCAGGCGGAGTGGAGCTTCAGATATCATCTGCCGTGGTTGCCAGCGAAGTCCCAATCTTTTACTGATTGAGTCAGTATTACCGCCGGGCGGCCCGCAAACAATCACAATGGTTGTTTTAGTGATCAACATAAATACATGTAATAATTAAATAAAATTTTCCACACCGCCAATTTATCGCGAAAATTGCTTTTTTTAAGTCGCGGATAGCGAAAATCAGAGCGGCTTCGCAACCCGCCGCCTGTACTCTGCCGGAACGACAGGCTACCCGGCCTCCGCAATAATAGCGGCTGCCAGCCAGCGTACCGCCTGCTCCATTGCATCCCCGGTGAATCCCCCCAGACCGAGGATCAGCCCCGGACGACGGCTGGCATCAGCATACATATGCGAGATGGCCCGCACCGAAACGCCCGACGCCAGCGCCCGCCTGACGACCTGACGATCGTCCAGATCCTGCCGCAGCCACAGCAGCAGGTGCATCCCCTGATCGCCGGGTTGCACCGACGCCAGATCCGCCGGAATGAATCGCGCGATCGCCGCGATCAGTACGCTACGCTTTTCGGCATACACGCTACGAATGCGGCGAATGTGCCGATCCAGATGCCCCTCCCGCATAAAGTGGGCCAGCACGTACTGGTCAGCGTTTGGGGGATGGCGATCCATCAGCATTCGGGCTCCCCGCCAGGCGTCCACCATGCCTTCCGGCACGACGGCATAGCCCAGGCGCAGCGACGGAAACAGGATTTTGCTAAAAGTCCCCAGGTAGATAACCTGCTCCGGAGCCAGCCCCTGTAGGGCAGGAAAAGGATGGCCGCCGTAGCGCAGCTCGCTATCGTAATCATCCTCAACGATCCAGGCCCGGTGCTCTTTCGCCCAGTTAATCAACATGCTGCGGCGGGCCATAGACAGCGGCATGCCCAGCGGATACTGGTGCGAGGGCGTCACAAATACCGCACGGGCTTCCGCACAGCGTGCAATCCCTTCTGCGACATCCAGCCCGGCATCATCGACCGGCACTCTGACCATCTGCTGCTGACGACCATGGCACTCAAAAATAGAGGTAATGCCGGGATAAGCCGGGTCCTCAACCCAGGCTTTATCCTCCTCCTCCAGCAGGACCTGTGTCGCCAGATACAACCCCTGCTGAGTGCCGGAGGTAATAATGACCTGTCCGGCATGACAGCGTACCGAACGGGATTTTCTGACGTATTCGGCGATAGCCTCACGCAGTTCAGGTGCGCCAGCGGGCTCGCCATAGCCGGAAGGTGCACCGGGGCCTCGAGCCCGTATGCGATTGCCAATTCGCCGCCAGATATCGTCAGGCAGCGTGTCACCGGCAGGAACCGACACCGCAAACGGCACGGCCGGCATCGGTGAGATTTGCCCGGCGGCACGCGCGAAGCGCTGCGCTCTGGCAGAAAGCGGAGGGAGCGCCGAGTCCCGCTGCCGATCGGCAGGTGATTTATCCGGCAGGGTGAGATCGCTCGCTACCCGGGTGCCAGCCCCGCGCTCTGCCTGAAAAAATCCTTCAGCAATCAGCTGCTCATACGCAAGGGTCACCGTGCCCCGGGATAGCCCCAGTGCGGCGGCCAGTACGCGCGTGGAAGGCAGACGATCGCCCGCCTTAAGTTCCCCTCGCTGAATCGCCCTCTTCAACGCCCGAGCCAGCTGCTGGCTGAGCTGCCCCGACTGGCGATCTAACTCGCCAATAGAGGGAATTTCCACTACTGCTACGGTTCTGGACATGATTGTGGCCTGGTAATTTTGCGTGATACTGGCCCTTAATTGCAGGCCACTATTGGCGTAATTTAGCACGACCTTCTGCGGCAGGTCAGTAGCCAGCCACGCCCGTTCTCTTTCATGTTTACCAGGAGTGAACAATGTACCCTTCTTCTTTTTTCAGCGAAAAACGGCCTGAGGTTCTCCATAGTCTGATCGCGGAGTATCCGCTGGGGATGCTGGTCAGCGCTCAGCAACAACTTGAAGTACTGCATATCCCTTTTGAGTTTCAGCCGCGCGAGGGCGATATGGGGAGCCTGTATGCCCATATCGCCCGCGCCAATCCGCTGTGGCAAAGGGTGGCAGCGGATAGCGATGTGCTGGTGGTGTTTCGCGGCGCGGAGGGCTATATCTCCCCCAACTGGTATCCCTCAAAGCAGGAAACGCACCGTGAAGTCCCCACCTGGAACTATCAGGCGGTGCACGTCCGTGGACGCATCTCATTCCGTGACGATGAGGATTTTTTACGCCAGATGATTGCCAGCCTGACCCGGAAACAGGAGTCGGCGATGCCGCAGCCGTGGCAGCTTTCCGACGCGCCGGAAAATTTCCTCAGCGCCATGCTGAAAGCGGTCGTGGGAATTGAGATCCGCATCAGCGAAATTGACGGGGTGATGAAACTGGGGCAGAACAAGAAAACCACCGACCGGGAAGGTGCCGTAACGGCACTCTACGATCGCGGCCGGCAGGAGATTGCCGGAGCGATGCGGGCGGCGGGCAGGGAAAAACGCTAAACCGGCCCGCTGCGGGTCAATGCGGAGCGGCGGCGCAGAGCTACTCTGCTGGTGTCAGCAGCGCAAGCGCGATAAAGGCTTCAATATCTTCCGTTGCCTGCTGGCGTGCACTGGCGGAAGGTTCAACGATCAGCAGGTCGCTGTAGCCGTTGATCATCGCGCCCAGTTGGCGGGCTGTACGGAGCGGATCGGCGCTGCTGAACACGCCTTCCGCAATACCGGCGTTAATAATGCCGTCCAGCAGCAGCTGCCATTTATCCACCATCTGCCGGGCCAGCGCTGCCCAGGTTTCGTCGTGAATGGCCAGCTGCCACAGCGAACCGTAAAGCTGCCAGACCGCGTCCTGCACATCGGGCAGATAGGTTTGCATCAGCATCCGCAGCTGTTCCCTGGCGGGCTGACCGACGATCCTCGCTTTCAGATTATCCAAATCGGCCTGCAAAAATACGGTCAGCGCCTCCAGGCACAGCGCCTGCCAGTCACGAAAGTAGTGATAGATATGACTGCGGGAGAGGCCAAGATGCTCTGTCAGCTCGCGCGTGGTCACTTTTTCCACGCCTTTCTCAATAAACAATTCAATCGCGCCGCTCAGGATTCTGGCTCGTAGTTCTTCCGCAGTTTCTTTCATCTGTTATTCCGTGTGACCTCTGTATTTACTTAACGCAGTGAACCGGCCGCAAAACCCGCCGCAGAACCAGCGAAGTCAGCACCAGCAGCGCAGCGGCGCTGCCCAGCACGGCAAGGAAGGCGCGATCGAAAGCACCGTAGGCCAGGCCCGTCAGCTGAGCTGCACGCTCCGCCCCCATTCCGGCGGCAATGCGTAACGCTTCGTCAATGCTATCATAAGCCGCCTCCCCGCTGACCAGCCCTTCCGGCAGAACCAGCCCGTAACTGTAAACCGCCGTCATCATTCCCCCCAGCAGCGTCACGCCCAGCACGCCACCCAGTTCCCAGGAAACATCTTCAATCGCCGCCACCATCCCGGCTTTTTCTTCCGGGGTGTTGAGCATGATGGAGGTAGATGCAGCGGTAAACATCGCCCCCAGGCCGCATCCGGTTACAAACAGGGCCAGCATCTGCCATATCAACGCGCTGCTAAATAATCCCAGCAGGCAGATGATCCCCAGCGCGCTGAGCGTAAAGCTGAACATAATCACCGCCCGCTCACCGTAGCGCGGCAGCAGCACACCTGCCAACGGAGCCGCCAGTACCGACGCCACCGGCAGCGGCAACAGCATCAACGCGGACATCAGCGGCGACAGCCCCAGAACCAGTTGAAGGCGCTGGGTCAGTACCAGTTCCACGCCGGTCAGTGCAATCCCGGAAACGATAGCAATCATCACCCCACCGGAAAAGCCGCCATTACGAAACAGCGAAAAATCGATCATCGGCTGCGCAGCACGCTGCTGGCGACGAACGAACAGAGTCAGGAACAGTGCGCCGACGGCAGCAGAGGCCACAACAGAAAACAGCGATGCATTGATATTGCTCAGTTCTTTCAGAGCAAACACCGCACCAACCAGACCGAACATAATTTGTAGCGATCCCACCAGATCGAAAGGCCGCTGGCGATTGCCGCCGCTGTGTGGGATTAACCAACAGGCGAAAGGCAGCACCACCATGACCACCGGCACGTTGATCAAAAAGACCGATCCCCACCAGAAGTATTCCAGCAGCAGCCCGCCCAGAACCGGCCCCAGCGCCGCCGCACCGGACGCCACCGCGGCCCAAATGCCAATGGCCAGCGCCCGCTCGCGTTCATCGACAAATACATGGCGCACAATCGCCAGCGTGGCGGGCATCATCATGGCCGCGCCCACGGCCAGGAACACGCGGGAAGCAATCAGCAGCCCGGCGGTGGGTGAAAACGCCGCACACCAGGAAGCGAGGGCAAACAGCGGCAGGCCGGTGATAAACAGCCGTTTGTGGCCCAGGCGATCGCTGAGCATCCCTGCCCCCGGCAGCAGACCGGCCACCACCAGCGGATAGGCGTTGATAATCCATAATTTTTCCGCCGCCGTGCCGTTCAGCTCCTGCATGATGCGCGGCAGCGCGGTGTACAGCACCGTCATATCAATGACGATCAAAAATAGCGTACTGGTGACGATCGCCAGCACCAGCCAGCGGTTATTAACGTGCATTGGAAACCCTCTCTGAGCGGCGTTGGTCGTCAGTCCGCACGCCGCATTGCAATTTTGAGCGGTTGCTCAAGAGCGGGAAATTACTTGAGCAACCGCTCAAAATCAAGAGGAGTTTTTACGCCAGCGGCTAATGAGCCGGCTTTCAGACCGGATTCAGAATTGCCGTCACCTGGTCGGGGGTTAGCGATATGCCGAAGAAGTCATGATAAAAATCAAACACTTCCTTATTCATATCAACATCGGTAAAACGTGCAGGATAGAGCGTTTTCGCCAGCCACAGAATTTGCAGCGCGGCTTCGCTGGTTTCCCGGCACCACCAGAACATGCCCTGCGGGTTGGTATACACCCGATGCTGCTGCACCGCCGCCACGCCCTGCCAGGCCGGGGAGTGCATGATCTCTTCCGCATCGCGGTGATTCATCGCCACAATCACCTGCGGATTCGCGGCAACCACCTGCTCCAGCGACACTTCACCGTTGCTGTTTTTGCGCTGCCCGAACCACTGTTCCGCCACGTTGCGCGCCCCGGCCAAATCCATCCAGTCCTGATTAAGCGAAGGCCGACCGCTGCTGGTCAGCGGGCTGCCCATGCTGTGATACAGCGAGACACGTTCGCTCGGCGGCAAATCCTTCAGGCCTTCACGGATCAGCGCCACGTTGCGGTCGAAATACGTCTGGTAGCGCACATCCACCGCCACCGCATCCGGCCCCAGCGCCTGCGCGGTGCGGGTGACCCGTTCGCGCAGCGCAGTAATTGAGTTCGACTTAAGCATCAGCGTGTTAATGCCCGCCGCCGTCAGCGCTTCCGGCTGGGCCAGCCGCATGCTTTCAGGCACGATCAGCAGCTGGGCATCGAGCGCAATGATCTGTTCAGCGCTGATTTCGTGGCCGTTGTTGGCGCTGATAATCGGCACCTTTGCCAGTCCCGGATAGCTTTGCAGCAGCAGCGGGATACGCTTCGCGACCACCGAAGTGCCCACCAGATTCTGGCTGTAGCCGAGCATGGCAATCGTTGCCGTTTGCGCGGGCCAGGGCGTGGCTACGCGGATCGTGGTGTGCCCGGCTGGCTCCGCCGCAGCGACGGCGGCAGGCAGCAGTATGATGGCCAGCAGCCTGAGCGCCCGCCGTTGAAGTCGTGAAATCATCATTATCTGGCGCACCCGCAGGTGCGCCCCTCGGTTATCAGAAGTCAAACGTCACCGACGCGCGAACCTCGCGGGCGGTACCGGCAAAGGCGCTGGCGGAGCTGCCGCTGCCGTCGGTATCGCCAGGGAAGATGGAGGCCCAGTAGCGCTCATTAGTGACGTTATTCACCATCAGGCGCAGCGTAGCAGGAACATTGCCGATGCGGGTGCTGTAGCGCGTGCCCAGATCCAGCGTGGTATAGCTCCCGGCCCAGGTGCTGTTGGTGTTATTGGCGGCGCGCTTGCCGGTGTAGTGCAGATTCGCGCTGTAAACCAGTTCCGGCATGGAAGGCAGGTTGTACTCCACCAGCAGGTTAGATTGCACCTTCGGCACGCCCACCACCCGCTTGTTGCTGGTATCTTCAGAAACGGTATTTTTCAGTTTCGGATCGAGGAAGGTCACGCCGCTGTAAACGTTCAGCCCCTGCCACAGATTGCCGCTGGCGGTCAGCTCCAGCCCTTTATTCAGCTGGTCGCCCTGCTCTTTGTAAACCATATCGTCGGGGTCAACGTAGGCAAACGGACGCTTCAGGCGGAACAGCGCCGCCCCCAGGTTCATGCCGTTCACGTCGGCCTTCAGACCGATTTCATACTGCTCGCTGCGGTACGGATCGAGGGTAGTGCCTTCGTTTTTCACCCCCTGGCCGGTCGGTGCGGTGCCGCCCTGCTCCAGCGAGTCGGCGTAACTGATATAAGCCATCACCGACGGGGTGATTTTATACATCAGCGCCAGATTCGGGCTGAGTCCGTCTTCATTCACCTGGTCGGTTTTCGCCGCCTGGTTATTGTAGCTGCGGGTTTCCAGCCAGCTCTGGCTCAGGTAGGCCATCGCCGACCAGCGCGGGTTAAAGGTCAGCGTATCGCCGATAGTCACGCTCTGCTGGCTGGTCACGCTGGTGCGATAGCGCGCGCCGCTGTTGATGATCCGCCCGTCGCCCGGTTCCTGCATTGCCGACGGATCGTAGTAGTTGCTGGTGCCCAGGCTGTAGCGCTGGCTGCTGCCCTTCGCCGAGTAGATCGACCAGACGTAGCCGCTGGTGGCAAAGGCAAGATCGTGGCCGATGCTGCCGGTATCGACGTGACCGTTCAGCATCAACATATTGCTCAGCACGCGGAAGCGGCCTGCGGCGGCGGAGTCGGTCACCGAGCGGCTGATGGTTCCACTGTTGCTGGTTAAGGTGTTCGACACGGTACGCATCGCGCGGTCGGCCTGCTGATAGCCCACACCGGCGGTCATCGACCAGCTGTTATCGAAGTAGTGGATCAGATGACTGCTGATAGTATCGGTGGTCAGATCGTTACCGGTGGTCGGCAGCGTGTAATTCTTGTTATTCGGGTTCGGGGCTTTTGGCAGGTCGATGCCGGTGCCGTAGCTGAAGCCGCTGACGTAGCCTTTTTGCAGGAATTCATAGTGGCTGGCGTCCAGCTGTAATTGCGTACCCGGGCTGATATTCCAGTCCAGCGCCAGCGACACCAGCTTGCGCCGCAGAGTACTGTCATCGACGTTGCCTTCCCCCTCTTCATCCAGCAGATTCAGGCGATAGCCGAACTTATTCTCATCGTCAAAATGGCCGCCAAGGTCGATATGTCCGCTCCAGGCGTTGCGGCTCTGATAGCCCAGGGTCACGCGGCGCAGGGTCTGCTCCGTCGGGCGTTTGGCGACAAAGTTAAACTGCCCGGCCGGGCTGGCGGGGCCGTAAAGCGCACCGGTCAGGCTGTTCAGCACATCCAGCCGCTCCAGCATTTCCACCGGGAACGCGGTGGTGGAAACAATATTCAGGCCATCAAGACGGCTGTTGGACACCACGCTGCCCTGCATACCGCGGCTTTGCGGGCGGCCGACGTCCATCCCACCGCGCGCCTGCATCTGGGTGCTGGGTGAATACTTCAGCAGCTCGCTGACGCTTTTCGCCTGCTGGTTATCAATCATTTCATGAGTGACGGTGGTGGTGGAATATGGCGTTTCCAGCCGGTCTTTACTGCCCAGCGGACCCAGATCGGTCTCGGCGGTGGTGAAACCGGCTCCGGCCTTACTTTCATCGGTCAAATCGCGGGGGGCGCTGGCGGTGACGAGGATTTGCTGTTCTTTGCTGGGCTTTTCAGTACTGGCAGAGGACGCGGTTGATACCGAATTTTGGGCGGCGAAGCCCGGCAGCGCGACAAAAATCGCGCCGAGAAATATGTTTTTCATTAAGGAGTTAGCTGTCGTTATATAAAATACTATATTACGATCGATAGGGTGGTCATTTAGTGATCGCGATCACATTTTGATGCCCCGTCGTCTCAGAGATAAAGCGGATAAAAAAATGCCGCACGGGAGTGCGGCATCGAATGGCTCATTCAGTACCGCTTACTTTTGGCTGTCAGGCAGTGCGAAGGCAATCAGATAATCGCCCAGTTCCGCCGCGTGCGCAGCGCCACCCGCGGAAATCACCACGTACTGTTTGCCGGTCTGCGGCGACTTGTACACCAGCGGAGACGCAGTCGCGCCAACCGGCAGACGGTATTTCCAAATCTCCTCGCCGGTTTTGCTGTTGAAGGCGCGCATATAGTTATCCTGGGTGCCTGCAAAGAACACGACGCCACCGGCCGTAGCGGTCGGCCCGCCCAGCGTCGGCATGCCGATTGGCATCGGCAGATGGGTTTTCATCCCCAGCGGACCGGTGTCCTCAACGGTGCCGACCGGAACCTGCCACACCAGTTTCTTGGTATTCAGGTCAATCGCGCTCAGTGTACCGAACGGCGGGTTCTGGCAGGGAACGCCCAGCGACGACATAAAGAAGTCCGATTTCAGCCCGACATAAGGTTTGGCCAGCATTGAACGGATCGGCGAGCCTTTATAGGTTTTCGCCTGCTCTTCCGTCTTCAGCGCCATCACTTTGCCCATGCGGATGTCGTTAACGTACATCATACCGTTACGTTCATCGATGGAGATGCCGCCCCAGTTCATTCCGCCCAGCGTACCGGGGAACTGGATATAGTCGGATTCTGCCGACGGGGTATAGATGCCGTTATAGCGTGCGGACTTGAAGGTGATACGGCACTCAAGCTGGTCAAATGGCGTAATCCCCCACATTTCGCTTTCTTTCAGCGTCGACAGGCCCAGGCTTGGCATATTTGTCGAGAACGGCTGGGTCGGCGACATATGATCATCCTGCCCGGTCGGTGTGGTGGTTACCGGCAGTTCTTCCACTTTACTGGCCGGTTTGCCTGTCCGGCGGTCCAGCACGAAGATCTGGCCCATTTTGGTGGTCTGAATCAGTACGGGAACGCGTTCGCCTTCCTCATTCTTCATCTCGTACATCACCGGCTGCGACGGAACGTCATAATCCCAAACGTCGTGGTGGACGGTCTGGAAGATCCATTTCGTCTTACCGGTGGTGGCATCAACGGCGACCACGGCGGAAGAGAACTTCTCGGCCGACGGCGTGCGCTTACCGCCCCAATAGTCAGGCGGCCCCATACCGGTCGGCAGGTAAACCGTATTCAGGTCACGATCGTAGGTCGCAGGCGCCCAGACGTTTGGCGTGCCGCCGGTGTGATTCACCGCATCAGGTGCATCTTCCTCGGCATTCCACGACCAGACCAGCGCGCCGTTACGCACGTCATACGCACGCACGACACCCGAGGCGTCGTTATCCGAGTGATCGTGTATCCAGGTGCCAAACACGGTCAGGTGGCCCATGATCACCGGCGTACCGCTTGGGTGATAAGCCTGGCCGTTCTCGGTTGGGGTCATGCCTGCGCGCAGATCGACGGTGCCCGCATTGCCGAAGCCTGTGCACGCCTGGCCGGTTTGTGCATCCAGCGCCAGCATACGTGCATCAATGGTGGTGGCGATGATGCGACGGCGGCACTCGGCCGGTGCCTGCGCTTTCTCTTCGCTGGACAGCGACGTATCTTTGTCGAGATCGTAATAACCCACGCTGCGGCAGGTAACGTGCGAGGTGGCCGCGGCTTTGGGATCGACCTTCCAGATCGGCTTACCGGTATCGGCATCCACGGCGGCGACGACGTTCTGCGGCGTACAGGTATAGAGCACGTTGCCGATCTGCAGTGGGGTATTTTCGTCAACTCCGGCCACTTTACCTTCGAGAATACGGCCGGTGCGGTACGTCCATGCCACCTGCAGCTTATTCACATTTTCCGGGGTGATCTGATCGACGGCCGCAAAGCGGGTGCCGCTGGCATTGCGGGAAAGATGATCCCAGTCCTGATCTGCCTGCGCTTTATAGTCCCCTTCCAGCGGAGCGGGCTGGGTGGCAACCGCAGCGGGATTGTAGATCTTACCGTGTGGCACAAAGGCACCGGCCAGCACGCCGAGCAGGCAGACGAATACGCCCCAGCCGCTCAGGTGCGCCGCGCGTTTGCGCGAGCTGATTTCCTTCGCCAGCGCGGGGAATACCCACAGGCTGAGCATCAGGATAATTGCCGGAACCACCAGACGGGCCATCAGCGGCCAGTAAGCCACGCCGCCGACCTCAATTAAGGCCCAGATTGCCGTCGCCACGAAAATAACAATCGACAGCGTCAGTCCGGGGCGCTTTTTCAGCACCAATAAAACCAGCAGAAGCAGATAGGCAATACCGGCGATGATATAGTACAGAGACCCACCCAGCGCGGCGAGTTTCCATCCACCAATGAGAAAATAAATCCCGGTGACGGCGGTAAGCAATCCAAATACCAGAACCAGTATTGGGAAAAACTTATTCACGCGCCCCCCTGAATCACCTGTAGATGACATTAGAAGAATCCCTTTTTAATTATTAAAATAATAGAACCACTCTGACCGACACGAATGTGCCGGTCCGCAAGTGAAAGCCATAGATATGGTAAATAATCACCATAATTTCAAAGATACATTTCAAACCAGTGAGATGCACGAAAATATAGCCCTTACTAAATGCAGGAGAATATTTTACTGGATATATTTCACAGATAAAAATAAAGATAGCCATAGAGAAATACAGAGAGTAAATAACGTCCTGTTAGCAACACTCTCCGTTATTACTTCGCAAAAACCCGGTGAAACAGTAAATTAAAAATGAAATACCGAAACAGCACAGTTTGATCGAATATAAAACTGATAGTTTCTTTAAATAATTATCTGCCGTTATAGAAAACTTATGGAATTATATTAAACACCCTCAGAACGTCCGTATTACTCTCTGCATAATGTCGATTGGATTATTGGGATGCGTGGGGGATGCTGGTTTGTGTCTTCTGGTGGCTGCGCGGACGGGGGCGGCTGCTTTATATCGTCTGGTGCCTGGGTGGCTGCGCGGACGGGGGGTACTGCTTTGTATCGTTTGGTGCCTGAGTGGCTGCGCGGACGGGAGGCGCCCCGGCTGGCGGTCCTCGCGCCGCTTCGCGGTGCCTTCACTTTGTTCGTCAGCCGGTCGGACCGGCTCAGACGGCACATCCGTGTGCCGACCGAGCCTTGCGCCCGCGTCCTGCGGGCACATCCTGGCTTCCTCTCTCCGTTCAGCGCTGCGGATTGCCCGTCGTGGCCGCCCCCCGTCCGCGCCGTGACTTTTGAGCTGCCTTCAGATCAGAAAGCGTCTGTTTTGTGAAATCGTGTCTTCAGACCGAAATTGGTGTTGTACAGGCTGTGGAGCCATCCTGATGCCCTTTCTTCAGTCATCGTTATAAATTGCCCGTCGGAGCAACAACCCGTCCGCGCTGTGACTCATGAGCTGTCTTCAGATCGGACAACATCTGTGCCAGTCATCAAATGGAAATTGGCGTTGTGCAAGCGGCGGAGCCACGCTGATGCCCTTTCTTCATTCAGCGTTGTAGATTGCACGCCGTGGCGGCGGTTCGTCCGGGCTATAACTATTGAAACGTATTTAGAGCAGAACATATCCGCTAAATTCTCGTACTGAACCTCGTAACCCGAACTGTTTTCGAAGCAGCGATAACAATGGCCTGAGAGTGCACAGCCTATGTGGGAGATTTTGTACAATCCTTAGTTCCGGGGTGGGGTCAGCTGGTTTGTATCTTCTGGAGCCTTAGTGACTGCACGGACGGTTGAGACGCTTTTATAGAAGAACACCTCCGCCGAATTCCCTTATTGGACGCCATAGCCTGAACTTTTCGCTAAGCAGCGACAACAATACCATGAAGGTACACAGCCTCTGCCGGGGATACCGGGCAATCCGCAGCGCTGAGGTGGAAGCAGCTGGCCAGGAGACACCGACAGGACGTCGGTGTCAGGCGAAGTCGGGTCAGGGACGACACGTCTTCGGCGGTCCGACCGGCCGGGTGCTGTAACCGAAGGCATCACGCTTCGCGTGACGCGAGGACCGACCGGAAGCCCCGGCAGAGGCTGGGAACCGTGCACGATCTTACCGCAACTCCGGCAGAGGCTGGGAACATGGCACCGTTTTATCAGCGACTAGATTTATCGGGCCACCGACGCCTCCCCGACATCACATACCCGGCACAGGTGCAGGCCGTGACCCTTGAGTTGTCTGTGAGAGAAGAACATTTCTGTCGAATTCCCGTGCTGGACGCCATAGCCTGAACTTTTTGCTAAGCAGCGACAACAATGCCATGAAGGTGCACAGCCTCTGCCGGGGATACCGGGCAATCCGCAGCGCTGAGGTGGAAGCAGCTGGCCAGGAGACACCGACAGGACGTCGGTGTCAGGCGAAGTCGGGTCAGGGACGACACGTCTTCGGCGGTCCGACCGGCCGGGTGCTGTAACCGAAGGCATCACGCTTCGCGTGACGCGAGGACCGACCGGAAGCCCCGGCAGAGGCTGGGAACCCGGCGCGGTTTTATCAGCAACATCTGCAAAAATTGAGTACCCGGCGCAGTGTTATCCGCGCCCCGGCTGCACCCTCAAAAACGATCAAACCGATACGGCGCAGGATCGATCAGCGGCGCATCCCCACACACCAGATCCGCCGCCAGCTGCCCTGCCGCCGGTGAAGTGCCAAAACCGTGCCCGGAAAAACCAGTCGCCAGCGTCAGACCGGGCAGCTTCGCCACCGGGCCAATAACCGGATTGGAATCCGGCGTCACGTCGATGGTTCCGGCCCAGGCTTCGGCAATTTCAGCCTGCGAAAACACCGGCCACGCCGCCCTGAGATTGGTTAGCGCCTCCTGATTCAGCCCCGCATTCACCGGCGGGTCCATCGTCCGCACCTGCTCGAACGGCGTGCGCCTGCTGGACCGCCAGCGCCGCGCCAGCATCAGGTCGCGGACAAACGGCGTGCCGATTTTAATCCGCAGAAAATCCCGCTGCGCGCGAAGCTGCTGCAGATAGCGCGTTCCCAACAGAAAATGATCCAGCGTCAGCGAAGCGTCCAGCGCACCGCGCTGAGTAACAATAAAACCACCGTCGATATGCTTACGGAAGGAGAAATCCGGTGCACCCACGGCAATATCCGTCGGCCCATCCATCGGCTTCGTACGCAGTACCGAACACACCAGCGGCAGCACCGATAGCGAAATACCCAGATTGCCCAGCAAACGCCTTGACCAGATACCGCCAGCCAGCAGCACCTGCTCGCAGCGGATCTCACCTCGTTCGGTCACCACGCCGCTGACCCTGCCCGCTGTCGTACTCAGCGTACGCACCGCGCAGTGCTCAACAATAACCGCCCCTTTGGCCATCGCCGCGCGGGCAATAGCGCTGGAGGCCAGCGTCGGCTCCGCCCGCCCGTCGGAGGGGGTGAAAATCCCTCCGGTCCACTGGCTGCTGCCGCCAGGCACCCGGGCGGCGATCTGCTGCGCGCTCAGCAGATGGGAATCCAGATGCAGAGAACTGACCGATTTCAACCAGCCTTCGTACATCGCCATCTGTGCCTCCGTGCGGGCAGCAAACATAATGCCTGCCTGACGATAGCCGACATCACTGCCGACCCGCGCAGGCATCTCCGCCCACAGCCGATCGGCGGCCTGCGCCAGCGGAATATCCTCGGCCAGACGGCTGGTTTTCCGCACCCAGCCGAGGTTACGGGAAGACTGCTCGCCAGCTATGCGGCCTTTTTCCAGTACCACCACCGGAATATTTCGTTCCGCCAACGTCAGCGCCGCCGTCAGGCCAACTATGCCACCGCCAATAATTACCACCGTGGTTTGCGGCGGGAAGTTCGCGGACGTTTGTACCGGCGTTATCGCAGGAGCCATCGCCATCACCTTCTTATGCTGAGTGAATTACTGAGAAACGTTAAGCTTTTCAACGCTGGCCGTAGAGGCTCCACGGTAAGCAGTAACCTCCAGCTCCACTTTGTACACCGTGGAACCCAGCGGCGGGCAGGTAGCCGTTAAGGCAGGGTCGATGCCTCGGAATTTCTCGCCGACGATGGCCATCACCGTATGGATATCGGCAGGGTCCTGAATAAAGAGGCGTGAACAAATCACGTCGGCCAGCGTGGCATCTACCGCCGCCAGCGCCTGCTCAACATTGGCAAACACCTGCTGCGTCTGTTCGGCAATGTCCTCGGGGATCTCTTTGGTCTGCGGGTTGCGCCCGGCGGTATTGGAAACGTAGATCCAGTTATCGACCGCCACCACGCGCGAGTAGCTGGCTTTTTCTTCGAAGATCGATCCGGTTTTTACTTTGATGATTCTGGTCATGTTGTTCTTCCATTCAGGTAAACGTATCAGGGGGAGAAGCGTGCAAACAGGTTCAGCTCAGCGCCGGGCTGTCCCACAGGTTCAGCTTGACGCCGATGTTGTTGGCCAGCGCATTGCGGTAAACCACCGTGCCCCAGGCCACGTCTTCAACCGGCATACCGCCGACCGACATAATGATAATTTCGTCATCGTTCAGGCGGCCCGGCGCGTCCCCGGCGATGATTTTGCCGATGTCTTCCAGCTGTTCCGGGGCCAGCTGTCCGGCGGCCAGCATGTCCATAAAGCGCACGCCGATAACGGGAATGGTGTGGTGGGCTGGTTTGGGCACTTCCTCGAACCAGGCGTGATACAGGCCGGTGTTATCCAGCACCTTGCGCACGTCGGCCCGCTCCATCCCTTCGTCGATATTGCACAGTGCGGGCATCGCCAGGAACGCGCCGGGCTTCACCCACTCGCGCTTCACGATCGGATAGGTCGCCGGATCGCCCACCTCGCCGGAGCTACAGTAGGTAACGATATCGGAACCGCGCACGACCTCTTCGAGGGTATCGACCACCTGCACGGTGGCGATCTGCGGCCAGGTGGCGGTGACCCAGGAGATGAAATTGTCCAGGCTACGCTGCCCGCGGCCTTTCACCTTGATGGTGTCGATCTGCGGGCAGACGGCAAGAAACGCGGCAACGGCGGTTTTGCCCATCACGCCCGGCCCCAGCAGGCCAATCACTCGGGAATCTTTACGCGCCAGATGGCGAGCACCGACCCCCGGCACCGCACCGGTGCGGTAGGCGGACAGCAGATTGGCGGACATATGCGCCAGCGGTGCACCGGTGTCGGCATCGTTAAGGGTGAACATCAGGATCGAGCGCGGTAATCCCTTCTGCCGATTGGCGATATTCGAGCCGTACCACTTCACCCCAGCGGTGCAAAAGCTGCCGCCGAGGTAGGCGGGCATCGCCATCAGACGGCGGTCAGCCGTCGGCTTCGGCATGGTGGGAAACGGCGAGTTTTCAGGGAAGGTGACCATCGCACCGTGGGAGTCGTTATTGGCACCGGCCATACGATAGTCGCCCTGATACAGCAGGCCAAACATCTCCTCCATCGTATCCACACAGCTGGCCATATCGGTCACTCCGGCACGGATCATGTCCTGCTCGGAAAGGTAGAGAAAATCAATTCTGGTGTTGTCGGTCATCTCGGTCGCCTCTGGAAAACGGGTGATAGCGCAGGAATTGCGTTTATCAATATCGTGCGGTTGCCTGGGCTGTATTGAATATTTGCGACACGCGCCGAAACGCGCCAAAACGGAAGTGGCACCCTGATTGCATTGACTGAGCATCATCATTGCTATGCAGGAACCGCCTATGTCACACGATCTTGCCTGCGGCCAGAGTGCCGTCATCCAGCCGGAACAGCCGTGGTTTGTGCTTAGCGCGGCGCATCAGTACTCGCTGATGGCCTCCCGCCATCCGGCGATTGCTCACTTCTACAGTTTTGACGTGGCGCACTCCGCCAGCCTGACGCTGGCCATCCCGGACGGCTGCGTGGATATCGTTTTTGACTGTGATGCGGTAAAGCCGGTAGCGCGGGTGTGCGGCACCACGTTGGAAGCGCGCAGCGCGGAGCTGATCCGCGATCATCGCTACTTCGGCGTACGCTTTGCGCCGGGGGTGGTGCCGGACTTTCTGGACCTGGTGGCGGAGGAGTTAACCGATCGCGAGTTTAACTTTTTGGATGTGGTGCCGGATGCCCGGCTGGCCTGCGAGCAGATCCTGCGCCATTCGCAGTTCTCGCGGCAGATAGAGTTGTTTAATCAGCACTTTACCTCGCGACTGGTGCGCAAAACGTCTGCTGTGACCGGGCTGAGTATTCAGACCATCCTGAGGCAGAAAGGCAATATTCGCATTGAGCAGCTGGAGTCACTAACCGGCTACACCTGCCGGACGATTCAGCGCCAGTTCAGGCAGGATACCGGGATGTCGCCGAAAACCTTCGGCCGCATTATGCGCTGCCAGGCGGCGTTGAACAGCCTGCATCAGCAGGGCGCGGTGTCATTTTCCGACCTCGCGCTGGACCTTGGATTTAGCGATCAATCGCACTTCCTGCGCGAGTTCAAAAAGCTGGTCAGCACCACGCCGCTGGACTATCAGCGCCGCACGCTGCACGAGTCCTACAACGGTCGTATTCGCCATCACTGAACCCCGGTCGTTAGCGCAAGGTTAGCGACCCGTTAGCAGAAAGTAGCACTGAAATGGTGCAGCTGTTGCACCGCCGTGCTGTCCGATTTTTTCTATCGCCGCCCTCACCGCTGAGAAATGATGCATATCAGTTTCCTGCTCAGAAAGCTCACTTCTCTGGGTTCGATTTCACTCTGCAATAAGGCGCTGGCGATGAGTAACTCAAGCGGTTTACGAAAAAATACCCTCGGACTTTCTTCCCTGGTGTTCTTTGTTGTGGCGGCGGCCTCCCCCCTTACCGGGGTAGTCGGCGGGCTGCCGGTGGCGATTTTCACCGGAAACGGCGGCGGTATTCCGGTGGTTTATATTATCGCCTGTCTGATCCTGATGCTGTTTTCCGTCGGCTACCTGACCATGAGCCGCTACGTCACCGATGCCGGAGCGTTCTACACCTATATCTCAAAGGGGCTGGGTGAAAGCTGGGGCGCATCGGCTTCCATGCTCGCACTGCTGGCCTATTTCTCGGTGCAGACGGCAATTATGGCGATGCTCGGTTTCTTCAGCAGCCTGTTTCTGGAACAGCATCTGGCGGCTCATATTCCCTGGTGGGCGCTGAGCATGCTGTTTGCGGTCATCGCCTGGGTGCTGGGCATTAAGCGGGTTGAGGTCGGCGGCAAGTTGCTGGGCGTGCTGATGCTGGCCGAGGTGGCGATTGTGCTGCTGACCGACGTGATGATTCTGTTGAAAAAGAGCGGCCCGCTGAATTTCAGTTCATTTGAGCCATCGGTGTTTATGCACGGTAATCTCGGCATCGCCTTTGTGTTTTCCATCGCTGCGTTTATCGGTTTTGAGTCCACGGCAATCTATGCCGAGGAGTGCCGGGAGCCGAAGAAAACCATTCCGCGCGCCACCATTTGTGCGCTGGTGATTATTACCGCCTTCTTCTGTTTCACCAGCTGGTCATTTGTGCAGGTTTACGGCTTTGAGCAGATTGCGGCGATCGCCAGTAAAGATCCCGGCAACTTCGTGTTTGATATCACCCGGCAGTACGTCGGCCAGTGGGCGGTTGAAACCATGTCGGTGCTGCTGATTACCAGTCTGTTTGCCGCCACGCTGGCCTTCCACAACAATATTTCGCGCTATATCTACAGCATCAGCCGCGACGGGTTGATCTGGAAGGAGCTGTCGGAGACGCATCCGACCAACGGGACGCCGCACAAGGCCAGTCATATGCACAGCGTGATTTTACTGCTGCTGCTGGCGGGGATGGGCAGTACCAATATGGACCCGATGGTGCATATTTTTGCCTTCGGTTCGGCCATTGCCACGCTGGCGATTCTGATGTTGCAGGTGGGGGTTTCGGCGGCGGTTATCGTGTTTTTCCGTTATCGCGTTGAGCATGATAACAGTGCCTGGCAGGTGTTTTGGGCTCCGCTGCTGGCGATTATTTTTATGCTGATAACGATTGTGTTGGTGATTGATAATCTGCAGTTGATTAGCGGCAGTGATTCGGCGCTGATTAAGTTTATTCCGTGGTTTATTGCGGCCTGTGCCTGCGCCGGTTATGTGATGTCGGGGAGACGTCGGGCGGTGCGGGTGGAATGAGTGTTCAGGCTGGGGTCGCGGGTAAGTACGGTGCCGGGTTCCCAGCTTCTGCCGGGATTGCGGCAAGATCGTGCACGGTTCCCAGCCTCTGCCGGGGTTCCCGGTCGGTCCTCGCGTCACGCGCTGCGTGATGCCTTCGGTTACAGCATCCGGCCGGGCGGACCGCCGAAGACGGGTCTTCCCTGACCCGACTTCGCCTGACACCGACGTCCTGTCGGTGTCTCCTGGCCAGCTGCTTCCACCTCAGCGCTGCGGATTGCCCGGTATCCCCGGCAGAGGCTGTGCACCTTCATGGCATTGTTGTCTCTGCTTAATGATCAGTTCAGTCGAAAGTACTCAATATGAATATTGAGCCGGAATGTAGTGAAAGGCAGCAGCAGGCTTTGTTATGCAAATTTATGTACAGGCTCGTTTTGCTCTGAAAGCAACTCAGCAGTCACGGCGTGGACGGGTCGCGGCTACGACGGGTAATCCGCAGCGCTGAACGAAGAGAGAAAGCCAGGATAAGCCCGCAGGACGCGGGCGCAAGGCTCGGTCGGCACACGGATGTGCCGTCTGAGCCGGTCCGACAGGCTGACGAACGCAGTGAGGGCACCACGCCACGCGTGGCGCGAGGACCCGCCAGTCGTGGCAGCCCCCCGTCAGCGCAGTCATCAGGTCACCAAGTCACCAAGAATGATCTCACCCCTCATTCACCGGCGACTGAATCCCAAACCGCTGCATCCGGCGATAAAGCGTCATACGACTGATCCCCATCTGCCGCGCCACCGCACTATGATTCCAGCGCGCCGCACGCAAATACTGCACCAGCAGCTGCGCTTCAGGCGGCAAAGCCGCATCGGCAAAAGCGGCCTGCGTCGGCGCTAATGGCACAACGGCAGAATGCGACAAAGATTCAATATCGATATCATCAGAAGATTGAGGCAACCCCGCCGCCACCTGTAATGATGCAGCAGCAGTTGTCAGCCCCTCCGGCAAATCCCCGGCCTCAATACGACCGCCGTCGCACACCGCCGCGGCATAATCCAGCGCATTATTCAGCTCGCGTAAATTGCCGGGCCAGCTATGCGAATGCAAACGCCGACGTGCAGCTGCGCTCATCTCTACCCTGCCCGCCAGCAGCTTATCGATTAACCAGTCGAGATCGCTACGCTGGCGCAGCGGCGGCAGAGTGATGCGCGCCCCCTGTAAACGGTAAAACAGATCGGTACGGAAACGCCCTTCGGCCACCAGCCGATCCAGCGCGTGATGCGAAGCCGAAATCACCCGCACATCCACCGGCACCGGCCGGGTTGCACCCACCGGCAGCACCTCCTGCTCGGCCAGCACCCGCAGCAGGCGGGTCTGCATCTCCAGCGGCATGTCACCGATTTCATCCAGGAACAGCGTACCGCCGTCGGCCTCCTGAATCAGACCGCGCCGCCCCTTGCTGCCCGCGCCGGAGAAACTGCCAGGCAGATGACCAAACAGTTCGCTTTCAATCAGCGTCGGCGGAATAGCCGCACAGTTCACCGCCACAAACGGCCGCTCGCGACGGTCGCTGGCCTGATGAAACGCGCGGGCGAAGTACTCTTTGCCGCTGCCGGTTTCCCCGTGGATCACCAGATGCAACGAGGCTTGTAGCAGCCGCGAGGCGCGCTGTAACTGCTGTTGCAGCACGGCATCACCGCCGTTGAGAGCCGCCAGCGGAGCGGGTATCGCATCCGGGTTGCTCGGGCGGCGCGGCGGGCGGCGGGTGGGCTGCACGGCGGTGACAAACAGCTTTTCTCCGCTGCGCGCACGCTCCAGCGTGCCCTGCCGCCCGTTGGCGCTGGCCAGCCAGTCCGGCAGGCTGTCAATCGAGGTATTAAACAGCTGCTCGATCGGCATCCCCAGCAGTGCGCTTTTGCTGTGCGGCGGCGGAGCTTCAATACCCAGCTCTTTTTCCAGCATGCGCTGGGCGCGATGGTTATGCCCCACCACGTTTCCACCAGCATCGAACGCAATCAGGAAATCCGGGCTGACCTCGACAAACGGCGACGCCGGGCTGAGCTTCAGCACCCAGTCGTTGCGGTGGCGATGTTCAAACCAGGCATTCTCGATCTGATGGGCGTAAAGCTTGGCGATTTGCAGTGCCAGCTGCTGGCTGGATTTAGGCTGCGGCGAACTGAGCGCCGAAATATCGAGGATCGCGTTCAACTGCCCCTGCGGATCGAACAGCGGTACGGCAGTGCAGGTCAGCGGAATATGGGTGGCATCAAAATGGTCAGCCTGATGCACGGTCAGCGCCTTGCCGGTCGCCAGCGCGGTGCCGACGGCGCAGGTTCCGGCGCAGGCTTCGGTCCACTGCGCACCGAGGAACAACCCCGCCCGCCGCAGGCTGATCTCCGCATCGGCATCGCCCAGATAATCGACGGTAACGCCGCGCGCGTCGGTCAGCAGCAGCACGTATCCCGCAGCGGCAATCTGCTTATACAGCACCGTCAGACCGTGGTGGGCAATATGGCGAAACTCTTCCATCTCCTGACGGTACTCCCGCAGCTCGTGCCACGGAAGAATACGGGCCTCCTGCATACGGCTGGGATCGAGCCCGTGATGTTCCACGCAGCGCTGCCAGGAGTCGCGGATCGCCCTGTCGTGCGGCCTGAAAGGCAACGACGTTGCGCTGTTGCTGATACTGGCCATCACCGTGGCAATATGTTCGCGCTGGCTCTGATTCACGGATGTTTCTCCTGTAGCGGCACAGACGGCCGGGGATAACCGCTGCTGAAGCGACCGATATCATACACTGAATTGCGACGGCGAGGCAGGCCCGGGGGCGGGCCAACCGTCACGGATAAGCAGTGATTTTTTATCAGATTAATGCCCGGGGAGAGTTTTTCACCGCATCAGGCGGCAATCTGTGATCGGCCGCAAAACGCGGCCGATTTATTTGCTCAAAAAGAGAGCTGATACGGGTTCTGTGCTGACTTCAGGGCTGCTGACCTGAGAGACATGCGTACTGGCGATCGTCGGTAAACAGCGTCCAGTTAACCTGACTTGCGCCGATAACGAAAATCGCCGTCGCCAGGGTGTTTTCTTCATCCGGATCGGCCGGGTCCAGCCGAAGAATCGGCAGGTCAGCGTGCTGGTTGTCATTGAGGATGGTCAGGGCCTGGGCCGGATTTAACGGCTGCTCTTCGCTTTCTGTCAGCCACTGCTGGAGGCGCTGCTGTCGGCTGGCGGAGCTGCCGGTGATGGTTTGCGCCACCGCTGACATTTCCGGGTGGATCAGATGGTTCGCATGGCCGTAGCGACGAGGGTTAATCTGCACATGCTGCGCCGTGCCGGTGGCTTCTACGCTGACAATGCGCGCATCGCCGCACTGCGCCAGACTGTGATGGAACGCTCCACCGCGCGGCTGCGAAGTGAGGATTGCGACCGCTTCATCGATCGTGGCCGCATCCAGCGCCGCACGCGCCAGAATCTGCCGTGGCAACCCCAGCGGGCGTTCGGATGCGCGAATATTGTTTACCGTATTCACCAGCCCGCGCTCGTTAACCGCCACGGTATGCCCGCAGATTGAGCCGGGATAGAAGAAGCTGGTAAACGCCAGCCCCTGCTGGGGCCGAACGGTGACGATACCGCAGTGTTCCCGCAGCTGCGGGAAACCGTCTTCGTTGTGCGCAATCAGCGCTTCGCCCGCGTCGGTAAAACCGGTTACGGTGGTGCAGCCGTCGGAGGTTGACGGCAGCAGGTCACCGCGACAGTTCCAGGCAAACACCTCATCAAACGGTGCCTGCAAGCCGTCCGCCAGGCCACGAAGTTCCTGCCACAGCAGAGGAAAACGCTGCTGCACCAGTTGCTGCATGGCCTGCAATCGATCGCTGTTTTTCAACGCGCTGGTGTGGCTCCACAGCGCCGTTGCGCGCACTTCGCGCAGGTAAGCATCGCTGCCCAGTTCGCCAAGCTGATAGCCAATCTGATAGTTGTCGCCGCTAAGGGTGATATGTTTCATGCCGTTTTCTTTTATTGAGTGATGCATCAATCTACTGAATTCGGCTGAGCTTACCAACCGCACTCGCAATAAAAAAGCCGCTGTCTGCAACACAGACAGCGGCCCGAGCGTGCCGTAAAGCGCCCCTTATGCTTCAGGGCAGCGGCTTACCAGCGGTAATCAACCGAGGCGATAATCGTACGACCCACGCCGTAGAAGCAGGCATCTTCGCCGCTGCATGAGGAAACGTATTTCTTATCGCTGAGGTTCTGCACGTTCAGCTGCAGGGTAGTACCGCGCAGGGATGACGTTGCCTGACCGAGGTCATATTTCATCATCGCATCGTACAGCGTGTAGTGCGGAACAGAGTATTCACCGGTCGCATCACCCGGCGCGGTGCCGATGTAGCGCACGCCGGTGCCCACGGTAAAGCCATTCAGCACGCCCTGCTGGAAGCTGTAGGTGCCCCAGGCAGATGCAGCATGGCGCGGGATCGCCGCCGGGCTGTGGCCGATTTCAGCGGCGGTTGGCGAGTCTTTGGTTTCCACATCGGTGTAGGAGTACGCCGCCGTCAGCGCAATTTCCGGGGTTGGCTGCGCGTGAACTTCCGCTTCCACACCCTGAGACTTCACTTTACCGATCTGATCGTAGAAGTAAGTGGTGCGGTTAAACGAGGCCACATTCTTCTGGGTGATATCGAACCAGGAAAGCGTCAGCAGGGTATTACTGTCCGGGATCTGATACTTCACGCCGACTTCGGTCTGTTTGCCGGTAGTTGGCTTCATCGCCGGGCTGCCCGGTTCACCCTGATACAGCGTCGGTTCAAATGAGGTGCTGTAGCTGACGTACGGGGAAATACCGTTGTCGAAGGCGTACAGCAGGCCCGCGCGCCCGGTGAACTGATTGTCGTTGTAGCTGACTTCAGAGCCGCCGGAGGTGTTGTCGCGCGTATTGACCTGCGACCAGTCGTGGCGGCCGGAAAGCAGCAGGTTCCAGTCGTTCCACTCCAGCTGGTCCTGTACGTAAACGCCCACCTGGTTCAGGGTTTTCTGATCGCTGGAGACAATCGACAGCTTGCTGGTATCAATATCGGTATGGCTCGGGTTCGCCCAGTCGATCGGATAGTCGCTGTTGCGGTCGCGATACATCTTCGAATTGATATGGCTGTAGCGGTAGTCCAGCCCGCCCAGTACGGTATGTTTCACCGCGCCGGTATCGAACACGCCTTTCAGCTGGTTATCCACGCCGAATTCGTTAGTCAGCTGCGATTCGTGCTGCGCCATGCGGGTCAGAGTATGGTCGTTCGCCGGGGCAACGACGTTGTACACCAGATACTTGTAATCTTCATCACGGTGGGTGAAGCGCAGATTCTGGGTGAACGACACCGCATCGTTGAAGTTATGGTCGAGGTTATAGCCGATGGAGGCCTGTTCGCGCTTCGACTTATCGTAGTTTGATTCGCTGACGTTGAAGTCGTAAGGCACGTAGCCGACGCTGGTGGAGTACAGCGTACCCGCGCGCGGCAGGAAGTTACGCGAACCGGCTTTCGGATCGTTCTGGTAGCTGGTTAACAGCGTGAAGCTGGTGTCTTCGTTCGGCAGCCAGGTCAGCGCCGGGGCAATGGCCACGCGCTCCTGCTTGTTGTCCTTGACGAATTCGTGTTTGGTGCTGCCGATGCCGTTCAGACGATAGAACAGCGTGTTGTCGTCGTTCAGCTTGCCGCCGAAGTCAAACGCCGCTTCCGCCAGGTGACGATTACCGGTGCTCAGCTTAACTTCGCGGATCTCCTGCGCGGTTGGGCGCTTGCTGGTCATCACCACCACGCCGCCGGGGCTGACCTGGCCGTACAGCACGCCTGCCGGTCCGTGAACCATCTCCACGCGCTCCAGCAGCCAGGGATCAAACTGCCCCGCTCCGCCGTTCTGGCTGGAAAGCCCGAAGTGTAGACCGTCCAGCAGCTTCGGCGCGTAGCGGAAGCCACGGCTGATCACTTCATCATTACGGTTAGAGTTACCGCGATAATCGGTGACCACGCCGCTGGTGTAGGACAGTGCTTCAGCAACCGAGGCCGGTTCCTGCTGATCCATCTGATCGCGGGTGGCAACTGAGATTGACTGCGGAGTTTTGCGCAGCGGGGTATCGGTTTTGGTCCCGGCGGTGCTCTCTTTTGCCACCACGCCTTTTAATGGCGCCGTTACGCTCTCCTGAGTCTGGGCCGTCACGGTCAGCGTATTTTCCGCGGCGGTCGCGGAGTGGGCCATCGGCACCACCAGCAGGCTGGAGGCGAGTAAAAGACGCATTGTGTGTTTATCGGAACGTACTGCAAAGCCTGGTCTTGCTTGTTTTTTTACGGTACTGAACATATCTCTTCATCCATTCAGGAACTGCTTGCCAAAAAAACACCAGTCCGGCCGGGAACTTATCGTTAAAAAAAACATCCCGACCGCTATCACAGATCTCATCAGCCTTGTTCGGCTGTGGTTCTTGTTATGGCGATGGCATGAAAACCCTTACTGCATATCGAGTTAGCGATTTCCATGCAAAAGCTGCGGTGCATATTATTGCAAATGGAAATAATTCTCAATGCCATTATCATTTGCAGCAATTATGGCCAAATCGCGCAGGAAACGATCAAAAATGAATCCAGCAGTAAAAAAAATGCCACCCGAATGGGTGGCAAAGGGATGATTAAAGCGTGCTCTAACGCAGGCTCAGCAGGTCAGCCCGCCCGCCAGAAATTTACCGGACATTTCGCGGAAAACTGGCCGGAAACGTTGACGGAAATGTGTCCGGCACATTAGCGGAGCGACTGCCTGGCGTGCTTACCAGCGGTAGTTCACCGAGGCCACCACAGTACGGTCTGTACCGTAGAAGCAGGCTTCGGTATTGCTGCACGAGGCAACATAGCGTTCGTCGGTCAGGTTCTGCACGTTCAGCTGTACGGTGGTGCCTTCCAGCGAAGAGACGGCGTGGCCCAGCTCGTACTTCACCATCGCATCGTACAGGGTGTAGTGCGGTACTTCGTCGGTGCCGGTCGAGTCCGCAGGCGCATCACCCACGTAACGCACACCCGCGCCGACGGTGAAGCCGCTCAGCGGACCGTTCAGGAAGCTGTAGCTGCCCCAGGCCGATGCCGCGTGGCGCGGAATGCTGGCCGGCGTATGGCCCAGCTGCGAAGCGGTATAGGTTTCTTTAGTCACCGCATCGGTGTAGGTGTAGGCGGCAATCAGCTTCACTTCCGGGATCGGCTGCGCGTGAATTTCCGTTTCCACACCCTGCGAATTCACCTTACCGATCTGCTCGTTGTAGCCGGTGGTGCTGTTATAGGAGGTGATGTTCTTCTGATTGATGTCGAACCAGGAAACGGTCATCACCGTATCGCTGCCGACCGGCTGGAACTTCAGCCCGACTTCCGTCTGTTCGCCGGTGGTGGGCTTAAACGGATCGGTACCCGGCGCGCCGGTGCTCAGGTTCGGTTCAAACGAGGTGCTGTAGCTGATATACGGCGACAGGCCGTTATCAAAGGCGTACAGCAGGCCCGCGCGACCGGTCAGCTTGCTGTCGTTCTGGGTGACGTCCGATCCGCTGATGCGGTTGATGGTGCGGGTCTGCGACCAGTCGTTACGGCCGGACAGCACCAGGTTCCAGTTATCCCACTCCAGCTGATCCTGCAAATACAGCCCAACCTGATGCAGCTGCTTAACGCTGCTGGTGGTCAGCGCAATATCGGCGTTGTTCACCTCAACGCTGGTCGGATTAGCCCAGTCGAGCTGGTACTTATCAGAGGTATGGCGCGACAGCGTGCTGGCCACGCGGCTCCAGCGGTAATCCAGGCCGCCGAGCACGGTATGGCTGACTTCGCCGGTATCGAACACGCCCTTCAGGTGGTTATCCACGCCGAACTCGTTGGTCATCGCCGTTTCCTGCTGCGGACGACGATTGATGGTGTGGTCGTTCACGCTGGAACTGGTGGTGTAGACCATATATTTATAGTCTTCATCACGGTGGGTGTAGCGCAGGTTCTGCTGGAAGGAGAGCGCTTCGTTGAAGTTGTGATCCAGCTCGTAACCAATGGAGGCCTGCTCACGCTTGTTGCCGTAGAAGCTCTGGTCGTTGATGTTGAAATCATACGGCAGGTAGCCCACGCTGGTATTTTTCAGCGTGCCCGCCATCGGCAGGAAGTTGCGCGACCCGGCTTTCGGATCGTTCTGGTAGCTGGTCAGCAGGGTGAAGCTGGTATCGGCATTCGGCAACCAGGTGATCGCCGGCGCAATCGCCCAGCGCTGCTGTTTATTGTGCTTCACCGTTTCATTTTTGGTGCTGGCGATGCCGTTGAGGCGGTAGAACAGCGTGTTGTCATCGTTCAGCTTACCGCCGAAATCAAAGGCCGCTTCGCCCAAGTGATGGTTACCGGTGCTGAGCTTCACTTCGTGAATGCTTTCCGCCGTCGGGCGCTTGCTGGTCATCATCAGCAGGCCGCCGGGGCTGACCTGGCCGTACAGCACGCCCGCCGGGCCGTGAACCATCTCAACGCGCTCTAACAGCCACGGGTCGATCTGCCCTGCTCCACCGCTGGAGCTGGAAAGACCGGAGTGCAGGCCGTCCAGCAGCTTCGGCGCATAACGGAAGCCGCGGCTGATCACTTCGTCGTTGCGGTTAGAGTTACCGCGATAGTTGGTCACCACGCCGCTGGTGTAGCTCAGCGCATCGGCCACCGACTCAAACGCCTGGTCGTCCATCTGCTCGCGGGTAACCACCGAAATCGATTGCGGCGTTTTACGCAAAGGCGTGCCGGTCTTGGTCCCGGCGGCGCTCTCTTTCGCCACTACGCCTTTCAGGGGGGATGTGACGCTTTCACGGTTCTCTGCGGTCACCGTAATGGTGTCCTCTGCGGCGGCATGGGCCAGCGGCAGCATTAACAGAGAAGAAGCCAGTAAAATACGCATGGAAGGTTTTTCAGAGTGTATTGCCAGGCCTGGTCCTGCCTGTTTTATAATCTTTTTGAACATGTTCAGTTCTCTCGTCCGGAACAACTTTTCAGGGGAATCCCCATAAAGCCGCGGCTGTCAGCAAAATTGATAAGCGCGACGAAGAAAGAAAGCCCGTTTGCCACTGCGACTGACGGTACTTTTCCACACTCCTTCCAGGAGAAAACCGTTATCTCTACGTAACTTACCGTCATCCCCTGGAAAGTTGGGCGGCATCTTATTGCAAATGCAAATTGTTCTCAATAATATTTGCATTAGCGTTGTTTAATCTAAGCGTACTTAGAAAGATTAATTTTAAGTAACATAATGTAACCAAAGGAAAACATCCGTGACGAAAAAGATGTGGCCACGCCCCTCACGCCAGCCGTACGGAAGTGCAGCAGCATTGCTAGCAATGGAAAACGTTGGCGAAGAGGCCTGGTGGCAGGAGCTGGCGCATATCGGCACGCCGCTGGTGGAAGCGTATTCCGCTGAGCGGGTCAAAATGAGCTACTTCTGGCGCGATCCCGCCGGTGATGAATCGCAGTCCCCGGTGCGCCAGGTGTATGCCGATATTAACTGCGTCACCGACCACCACAGCCCGCAGCCGCAGAGCCTGCACCGCGTGCCGGGCACCGATGTCTGGCACTGGTCAACCGAGATCGATCCGCAGTGGCGGGGCAGTTACAGCCTGATCCCGGTGGGTGCCGCGCAGCTGCCTCCCGCGTTCAGTAGCGATGTGGAAACCCGCGCCCGCCAGCAGCGCGAGTGGTGGATATCGCTGTTCCCGTTTGCCATTTCCGATCCGCTGAACCACAGCGCACCGCACTTTAACAGCCGCCATCATCCCCTCTCCGCCGCCCATATGCCGGGCGCGCCGGATCAGTCTTCATGGCATCTGCTGGACTCCGGCCATACGCCGCTGGCGGACGCCGGTCGCCTGCAACAGTTCACCTGGCAAAGCGATCTGCTGGGCAATGAACGCCGCATCTGGCTTTACACCACCGGGCAGACCGCCACGCCGGAAACCCGCCCGCTGGTGATCGTCCTCGACGGCCAGAACTGGGCGGAAGGCAGCCCGCTGTTCAGCGCGCTGGACAGCGAAACCGAGAGCAATCATTTCCCGGCGGCGGCCTGGCTGTTTATTGACGTCATTAATATGGAATGGCGCGAGAAAGAGCTGCCGTGCAACCCCGCCTTCTGGCAGGCAGTAGAAGAAGAACTGCTGCCGCTGGCGCGCGGCCGCACGCCGTTCAGCGAGGAGGCCGATCGCACCGTGGTCACCGGCCAGAGCTACGGCGGGCTGGCGGCGACCTATGCCGGGCTGCACCGCCCGCACCGCTTTGGCCGCGTGCTCAGCCAGTCCGGATCGTTCTGGTGGCCGAATATGCAGCTGATCCGCAACTTTGGCGAGCTGAAGCAGCGTGAAATGGGCTGGCTGACCGCGCAGCTGATTCAGCGCGATCTTCCCGCCAGTCGACTGACCATCTTTATGGAAGCCGGCAACCGCGAAGGCGATATGGCCCCGCTCAGCGAGCAGATGCACGAAGCGCTGGTCGCCGCCGGGCACAAAACCTTTTTCCGCATTTTCTCCGGCGGCCACGATTCGCTGTGCTGGCGCGGCGGGCTGATTGACGGCCTGCGCTGGCTGCTGGCCGATTTCGCCGATCCTCAACACCCTGCCGAAACAGGAACCCACCATGACTGAACAACAGAACCCGTTTGACGATGAAAGCCTGAGTTTTCTGGTGCTGCTGAATGCACAGCAGCAGTACAGCCTGTGGCCCGCCTTTGCCGACGTGCCGCCCGGCTGGCAGACCGTGGCCGGGCCGGACAGCCGCGCCGACTGCATCAGCTATATCGAAGCGCACTGGCAGGATATGCGCCCGGCGGCGCTGAAACAGGCAGGCTGATCGGGCCTGCACGCCGCGTTCCACCCTTTTTTTTGTTTTGCTGACAGGAATCGTCACCGTGTCCGAGACTCATATTGCCCCCGAAGTACTGGCAGACTTTGCCGATTATCCGCTGGTCGCCGCGCAGCCGGGGATCTGGATTGCCGACCAGATCGCCCATCGCAGCAACACCTTTACCGTCGCGCACTACAGTGAACTGCATGGCGAGATCGATCGCCACGCGCTGGATCGCGCCATCCGCCAGACGATGGCGGAGGCCGATACCGTGCAGGCCCGTTTTGGCCTGGCGGCGGACGGCACGCCGGTGCAAACCCTGCCGCTGCGCAGTACGCCACAGCAGGTGCAGCCGGTTGAGTGGATTGACTTCAGCCAGCACGCCGACCCGCGCCAGGCGGCGCAGGCGCTTATGCAGGACGATCTGGCCGCTGACCTCGCCGCCGACGGCGAGCGTCCGCTGTACCGGCAGGTGATGATGCGCATCGGTGACGGCGGCTGGATGTGGTATCAGCGCTATCACCATCTGCTGGTGGACGGATTCAGCTTTGAGGCGCTGACGCGGCGCGTGGCCGAGATTTACCGCGCCCTACGGGCGCAGGAAACTCCTGCAGCCTCGCCGTTTATTCCCTTCGGCGAGGTGGTAGCCGAATACCTCGACTATCCGCAATCTCCGGCTTATGAGCGCTCGGCGCTGTTCTGGCAGCAGCACTGCGCCGATTTCCCGGCGGCGATAACCCTGTCAAACGAGTCGTTCAGCGCTGCCGACGCTTCCGGCCCGCTGAAACAGCCGGTCACCCTGCCCGCCGACCTGTTTACCGTCTTCAGTCAGCAACCGCAGACCGCCAGCCTGACGCCCGCCGAGCTGACCAGTGCGCTGTTGGTCAGCTGGCTGGCGCGCATCAGCGGGGAATATCACCTCAGCGTTGGCTTCCCGTTTATGCGCCGTATGGGCTCTGCCGCCCTTGCAGCCACTGGGCCGGTGGTCAACGTGCTGCCGCTGCTGCTGAATCTGCGGCCGGAGATGACGCTGGCGGATGTCAGCCTCGTTATGCAGGGGGAAATTAAGCAGGTTCGCCGCCACCAGCGCTATGAAGCCGAGCAGCTGCGCCGCGATCTGGGCCTGGTGGGCAGCAGCAAGCCGCTGTACGGCCCGGTGATCAACCTGAAGGTGTACCACGATTCGCTGAGCTTCGACGGTATTGCGGCCGTCAGCCACACGCTGGCAATGGGGCCGGTGGACGACATCGAATTTGAAGTCGGCTTCCAGCAGGGCGAACTCCAGCTGACGCTGGTCGCCAGCGCGGAGAAATATGACCGCCAGATGCTGCAATGGCATGCCGAGCGTATCGCCCACGCTGCCCGCCAGTTGGCTGAAAACCCTCAACAGCCGCTGGCCGCGCTGTCGCTTATCGGTGAGCGCGAGCAACAGCAGATTGACGGCTGGTCACGCGGCATCCGCGTTGCGCCGCAGCCCGGCGAAGTGTCGATCCTCGCGATGCTGCAAAAACGCGTGGCGCAGCAGCCCGATGCCGTTGCCGTCACCTGCGGCGCGGTCAGCCTGACCTACGGTGAACTCTCCGCCCGTGCCATGCAGCTGGCGCGCGAGCTGATTGCCCGTGGTCTGGGGGCAGAAGACGTGGTGGCGATCGGCATTCCTCGCTCCGTTGACTCGCTGGTGGCGATCTTCGGCGTGCTGGCCAGCGGCGCGGCCTATATGCCGCTGGACCTCGACTATCCGCGCGACCGCCTGACGCTGATGTGCGACGACGCCCAGCCGAAGCTGCTGTTAACCCACACCGGCACCCTGGCGCAGATGCCGCCGCTGCCCCACCTTTGCATCGACGATGCCGCCGTACTGACGGCCTGTGCAGCGCAACCTGGCGAGGCGGTGCGCGACGACGAGCGCCGTGAAGCCCAGCGCGGCGAGCATCTGGCCTATATGATTTACACCTCAGGCTCCACCGGGCGGCCAAAAGGCGTGATGAGCACCCATCAGGGGCTGCTCAACCTGTTCCTGTCTCACCAGAGCAACCTGTTTGGCCCGGCGATCGACAAGTTCCACCGCACGCAGCCGCGCCGCATGCGCGCCGGGCACACCGCTTCGCTCTCGTTTGACTCCTCGTGGGAGCCGGTTTTCTGCATGATCATGGGCTGCGAGCTGGCGATCTTCGACGAAGAGCTGCGCCGCGATGCCTGGGCGCTGCTGGAAAAAATGAAGCAGGTGCCGGTGGATCTGCTGGATATCACCCCGTCCTTCTTCAGCCAGATGATCGACAGCGGGCTGTTTGAGCCGGAAAGCCATCGCCCGGCGTTTGTGATGATCGGCGGTGAGGCGGCTACCCCAACGCTGTGGAAGCTGATGCAGCAGCACCCGGAAGTCGAGATCCACAACTACTACGGCCCCTCCGAATACACCATTGATACGCTGGGTGCCAGCGTGATGGCCTCCGGCCAGCCGGTGATTGGCCGCCCGGTAGGCAATACCCGCGTCTGGCTGCTGGACAACCAGCTGCGCCAGGTGCCGGTCGGCAGCGTGGGCGAGCTGTACATTTCCGGCACCGGCATCGCCCGCGGCTACCTGCGCCGCCCGGATCTGACCGCCGCTCGCTTCGTGGCTAACCCGTTCCTCGACGGCGAGGTGATGTACCGCAGCGGCGATCTGATGCGCTGGCGCAGCGACGGCCAGCTGGCGTTTATTGGCCGCGTCGATCACCAGATCAAGGTGCGCGGCTTCCGCGTGGAGCTGGGCGAAGTGGAAAACGCGCTGGTGGCGCTGGCCGAAGTCAGCACCGCCGTGGTGATCGCCCAGCCTATCGGGGCCACCCATCGCCTGATCGGCTACTGCTCGGTACAGGACGACAGTCTGCGCGCCGATGAAAATCTCTCCGCGCACCTGCTGGCACAGCTGGCGGTAACGCTGCCGGACTATATGGTCCCGGCGGTGCTGGTGGTGATGGCCGACCTGCCGCTCAACGTTAACGGGAAGATTGACCGCCAGGCGCTGCCTGCCCCGCAGCAGGCGGTGTTTAAGCCTGGTCGTGAGCCACAGACCGAACAGGAAACGCTGATCTGCCAGGCCGTGGCTGAACTGCTGGGCATGGAGCGCACCGGGGCCGATGACGACTTCTTCTCGCTCGGCGGCGACAGTATTTCCGCGATGGGGCTGAGTACCGCCGCGCGCCGCGCCGGATATCTGCTGCGCCCGCGCGATATCTTCGCCCAGCGCACCGCCGCCCGCATGGCACACAGCATGGAGCCGCTGTCGACCGTGGTGAAAGCGCAGCGCGTGGCGCAGCAGGGCGTGATTGACGGCCTGCCGATCCTGCACGCCTTTGCCGCGCACGGCGGCATCACTCAGCGCTTTGCCCACGGCGTGTGGCTACAGGTGCCTGCGGAGCTTCAGCCGCAGCAGCTGGAACAGGCGCTGCGTGCGCTGGCAGGGGCGCATCCCGCGCTTGCTGCCTTTACCCGCGACGAAAAGCTGGTGGTCGGTGAACCGCAGCCTGCCGGTTTCAGCGGCTGGGTGCAGACCGCGCCGATCTATCAGGCGGTGGAGGCCTGCGCGGAAGATGCCTACACCGATGCCGTTCAGCGCCTCGATCCGGCCAGCGGCGTGATGATGCAGGCCACGCTGCTACAGCATCAGCAGCAGACCTTCGGGCTGGTACTGGTTATCCACCATCTGGTGGTTGATGGCGTGTCGTGGCGTGTACTGCTCGACGAGCTGCGCCAGGCCGCCGAGGCGGTAATGGCCGGTCAGCAACCGCAGCTGATAGCGGAAGAGACCTCGCTGCACGACTGGTCCGCCGTCCTGAAGAACACCACACCGGCGCGCGCCACCGAGCTGCCGTTCTGGCAAAGTATGCTGCGATCGCCGGTGCCGCTGCTCGGCCAGCGCGCGCTGACTGGCCGCGATCGCCACGGCGAGCTGAAGGAGAAACGCACCCTGCTCAGCGCCAGCCAGACGCGGGCGCTGCTGACCACGCTGCCGCAGCAGTATCGCGCCAGCACCGAAGAGATGCTGCTCTCCGCGCTGTCACTGGCGCTAATTGCATGCTTTGAGGCCAGCGAGCTGCGCTACACCCTGGAATCGCACGGCCGCGCGGAGCTGGAAGGCGACAGCGATCTGGCCCGCACCGTCGGCTGGCTGACCGCCGAATATCCGCTGCTGATCTCGCTGAACGAGGGCGACACCGGTAATCTGCGCGATGCCGTCCGCTCGGTGAAAAGCGTGATGCGTGCGGTGAGGGATCGCGGTATCGGCTTCGGGCAGCTGTGCTGGCTGAGCGATGAACACGGCCCGCAGCTGCGTGAACTGGCGCAGCGGCACGCGCCGGAAGTGCTGTTTAACTATCTTGGCCGCTTCAGCAGCGGCAGCGCGCTGTGGACCCCGCAGCGCACCCGCCAGCGCTTCCGCGATGCCTTTGCCGTCTGGCAGGACCCGCAGATGCCGCAGCTGCACGCGCTGGAGGTCAATATCTTCGTTGATGAGCAGGCAGCCGAACCGCAGCTGGCGATCAACTGGGGCTGGCTGCGTGAGGTCTTCAGCGAGCAGGATATCGACGCCCTGCACGGCGGTATTGCCGATGCTGCCAACGCGCTGGGCCGCTTCGCCAGCCGCTATCCGCAGCAGGCGGCGGATACGCTGGTGGCGGCCGAAGTGGCGCTGGAGGGCGTAGAACAACCGGATGTGCTGGCGCTGGCAAAACGCCACGGCCCGCTGGCGGCAATCCTGCCGCTGCTGCCGCTGCAAAAAGGGCTGCTGTTCCACGCCCAGACCGCCGGTGACAGCGGCAGCTACAACTCGCTGACCCGGCTGACCTTCAGCGGCCCGGTGGATGAAGATCGCCTGCGCGCGGCGCTGAACGCCGTGGTGCGCCATCATCCTCAGCTGGCGGCACGCTTCGACAGCGAGCTGGCCCTTCAGCCGCTACAGCTGCTCCCGGTGATTGAACCGCAGCAGGGCTGCTGGCAGCTGGACAGCCAGCATCTGCCGGAGATGACGCCGGAAGAGGAGGACGCCGCGCTGCTGGCGCTGGAGAAAATCGAGCTGGCGCGCGATCTGTTCAGCCAGCCCGCCATGCTGCACGCGGTGCTGGTGCGCCACGGCGATACGCCGCGATCCACCCTGCTGCTGAACGCGCATCACCTGGTGGTGGACGGCTGGTCCACGCCAGTGATTCTGACCGATCTGCTGACCGCGCTGTATCACGGACCGCAGGCTCTGACGCCGCACCGGGCCAGCTATGCCGACATCGTCCGGCAGCTGGCCGCGCGGGATGCCGACGCATCGCGCCAGATCTGGCAGTCGGTTTTACAGGACGTGCGCCCTACCCTGCTGTTCGGCGCTGACGCCCCTGCGGGCGAGGTACACGAGCGGCGGCTGCTGCTGAAGCCCGAACTGGAGCAGGGACTGCTGGCGCTGTGCCGCCAGCGCGGCCTGACGCTGAACAGCGTGATGCTGGGGATCTGGGGCATGCTGCTGGCTATTGAAAGCGGGCATCAGGACGTGGTGTTTGGCTCCCCGGTTTCCGGCCGCTTTGGTCAGATTGAAGGCCAGCAGCAGCACGTCGGCCTGTTCAGCAACACCCTGCCGGTACGCATGCGATTTGACGCACAGCGCCCGCTGCTGGCACAGCTGGCCGAACATCAGGCGCAGCAGATCCAGCTGATTGAGCACGACGATCTCGGGTTGGGCGAACTACAGCAGCTGGCGGGCAGCGGAACGCTGTTCGATACCCTGCTGGTAGTGGAAAACTACCCGGATAACGGCGATCTGCACCGCCCACATGAGGGCCTGCGCTGCGAGGCAATTGGCAACCGGGGCTACACCCACTATCCGCTGACGCTGCTGGTGCTGCCGGGCGAACGCTTACAACTGCTGATGGAGTATCGCGATGCGGTCAGCCATCCGCAGCGCCTGGCCGATCGCCTGCTGATGCTGATTGAACAGCTGGTGGCCGAGCCGGATCGGCCGCTGGCACGCTGGGCACTGCAAACGCCGGATGAGCAGGCGCTGATAGCGAAGATCAACGCTACCGCGCATCCGCTCGCCGCCGATACCCTCCAGCAGGCCATTGCACGCCAAGTTACCCGCACGCCGGACGCGCTGGCGCTGCTGGACGTTGAGCATCGTCTGACCTATCGCCAGATGGATGTGCAGGCACGCCTGCTGGCGGATCGCCTGATTGCGGCAGGCGTTAAGCCGGGGGATGTGGTCGCCGTGGCGCTGCCGCGCTCGGTGCGCCTGAGCCTGGCGTTGACCGCGATTGTGCAGGTCGGCGCGGCCTGGCTGCCGCTGGATACCGGCTACCCGGACGATCGCCTGAGCTATATGGTAGAAGATGCCCGTCCGGCGTTAACCATCACCGAAAGCACGCTGGCATCCCGCTTCGCCGCACTGGGCACGCTGCTGACCTTCGACCGGCTGGCCGACGAGGCCGAACCGCAGCATTCGCTGCCTGCGGCCCGCGCGGACAGCCCGGCCTACGTGCTGTATACCTCCGGCTCTACCGGGCGGCCGAAAGGCGTGGTGGTCGGGCATCAGGCGATCGTTAACCGCCTGTGGTGGATGCAGGATGCTTACCCGCTGGCGGCGGATGACGTGGTGCTACAGAAAACGTCGTGCAGCTTTGACGTGTCGGTGTGGGAGTTCTTCTGGCCGCTGATGACCGGGGCGCAGCTGCTGATGGCACCGCCTGATGCGCATCGCGACCCGGACGCGCTGACCCGCTTAATCAACGATTACAGCGTCACCACCCTGCACTTCGTGCCGTCGATGCTGGCCGCGTGGACCGCCACGCTGGAAAGCGGTACGGATGCCCCGCACTGCCGCACGCTGCGCCGGGTATTTTGCAGCGGCGAGGCGCTCTCCTGCGATCTGGCTAATGACTATCAGTCACGGGTTGCCGCACCGCTGCACAATCTGTACGGCCCGACCGAAGCCGCCGTCGATGTCAGCTGGTATCCGGCTTCCGGCGATGCGCTGGCCGCCTGTCAGGGGGCCGGGGTGCCGATCGGCTATCCGGTATGGAACACCGAGCTGCGCATTCTCGATGCCCTGCTGCGGCCGGTGCCGGTGGGCGTGGCGGGCGATCTCTACCTGAGCGGCGTACAGCTGGCCGACGGCTACCTGCACCGCGCCGACCTCACCGCCCAGCGCTTTGTCGCCGATCCGTTTGCCGCAGGTGAACGTATGTACCGCACCGGCGATATCGCCCGCTGGCTGGATAACGGCGCGGTGGAATACCTTGGCCGCAGCGACGATCAGCTGAAGATCCGCGGCCAGCGCATCGAGCTGGGTGAAATCGAACAGGCACTGCTGGCCCTCCCGGGCGTGGCGCAGGCGGTGGTTGCCGCCCGCGAGCTTGGCGGCCAGAGCACCGGCGGTGCCGATGCGCGGCAGCTGGTAGCCTGGCTGATTGCCGAGCCCGGCGCGCAGCCGGACAGCGAGCGACTGCATCAGCAGCTGGCGGAACGACTGCCCGCCCATATGCTGCCGGTCAGCTATGTGTTTACCGATAACTTCCCGCTCAGCGCCAACGGCAAGCTGGACCGTAAGGCCCTGCCGCTGCCGCAGGCCCCGCGATCCGGTGGACGGCGGCCGGAAACGGAGCACGAGCGACTGCTCGCGGATCTGTTCGCCCGTCTGCTGGATCGCGATGAAATTCATGCCGATGATGACTTCTTCGCGCTCGGCGGCCACTCGCTGCTTGCAATGCGCCTGGCGGCAGAGCTGAAACGCCGCACCCGCAGCCCGCTGTCGATCGGTCAGATTATGGCCGCCCGCAGCGTGGAGAAAATAGCGCGCCTGCTGGACGACGGCAGCGCGGACGGTGCGGAAAGCCGCGCCAACGGTGAATGCCTGCCGTTCCGCAGCGGCAGCGGCCCCGCGCTGTTCTGCATCCACCCCGCTTCCGGCTTCGCCTGGCAGTATGCGGGGATGATGCGCTACATCGACGGTGACTTCCCGATTGTCGGCCTACAGTCGCCGCGCCCGGACGGGGTGATTGCCAACTGCGACAGCATTGATGAGATGTGCGATCGCCATCTTGCGACGATCCGCAGCGTGCAGCCGCAGGGGCCGTACCATCTGCTCGGCTACTCGCTGGGCGGCACCCTCGCCCACGGCATGGCGGCGCGCCTGCAACAGCAGGGCGAAGAGGTCGCGTTCCTCGGCCTGCTGGATACCTACCCGCCGGAAGGACAGGACTGGACGCCGCCGTCGGAAGAGGAAACCCGGGCCGAAGTGGCACGGGAGGAGGCTGAGTTTATGGCCGCCAACATCGACGACAGCGACCCGCTGCTACAGGCGGAGAAAGCGGCGATGTTCCGCAGCATCGTGGCAAACTACCGCGATGCGGTGCTACGACTGTCCGCAGCCGCCAGCGATCGGTTCGACGGCGAAGCCACGCTGTTCGTCGCCAGCAAAACGCTGCCGGAAGGCATGGACGTAGCGGCCTGCTGGGCACCATATCTGCGCAAGCTGGCGATCCACCGCCTGCCCTGCGAGCATATGGATATCCTGTCGCCGGAGTCGCTGGTGGCGCTTGGTCCGCTGCTGAATTCGGTGATTGCTGCAACGAGGAATTTGGGGTGAAGGCTGGTTTGAGGTTGAATGAGGTTTGTTTGAAGAGGTTATATTGAATCTCATTGAAGTTATTTGAACCTGAAAAATCCACGCGGTTGCGTGGATTTTTTTTATTTGTGAGAACAGATTACCTATGTTCAGCCAGGTAGGTTATGTATGCATCAACTCAACGATTCCGGGGAACTGTGGTTCCATTTTGCGAAAGGTTACGCAGTTATCTTATCCTAATTCCCAGACGCTTAAATGATGTTGTATGTTGCCGAAAGAACAACTCAATCATCATTTTCCTACAATCCATTTTCAGAAATTTTGCAGAAAGGTGAGAGCTGAGCCGTAAATCAATACACAACGCACGCAATCATGTTGTAAATAATGTGTATGGTGTGTATTTTTAGAAAATCAGTGAGCGAGTGGAACGCCTTGAAGAGTTCGGAACTGATAAAACTGTTAAAAGATCATGGATGGTCACGGGTAAGGATCACTGGCAGTCATCACACCTTTAAACATCCAGATTCAGCTAACTTAGTCACTGTCCCCCATCCTAATAAAGACCTGAAAATCGGCACCGTCCGACAGGTACTGAAAAAAGCGGGGATTGAATGACTTGGTTTAAAATTTCAAACGATAAATGGGAACAGAAAATGCTATACCCGGCATTTATAGAAATTGATACTGACGGTACGGCAAGCGGGTGGTTTCCCGATGTTGACGGCTGTATTTTCGCCGGCAAAGATATCGATGAAGCCTATGCGGATGCAGCAAGCGCAATTCGAGCGCACTTCGAAGCGCTGGTAGAAAATGAGTTGAAAATCCCCGCTCCTAAACCGATGCAAGAGCATATTATCGCTAACGCAGCCGAATATACCGGCGGTCAGTGGGCGGTGATTAATGTCAACATGGATCAGTTCGATGGCCGTGCGGAGCGAATTAACATTACTCTGCCCCATCGTTTACTGCATCAGATCGATCGGGCAGTGATGAACACACCGGAGTACGGCAGCCGCAGTGCGTTTATTGCAGCGGCTACACGCAATGAGCTGCGTAGAGTCAGCTAACCGCTCTCCGCAGGAAAAAGCAATCGATCTCCCCGGCACCCGCCGGGGATTCCCCTTCTTAACTGCGCAGTCGCATCTACTCTCCTGCCACCTGCGCCTGATGGTATCGCCCGCAGGGAACAATCATCGGGGTATGCGACACCGGATCGTCGATAATCACGCTTTCCATGCCGAACACCTGCTGCACCAGATCGCTGCTGATAATCTCGGCAGGTTCGCCCTGGGCGATAATCTCTCCCTGCTTCATCACGATCAGATGATCGGCGTAGCGGCAGGCCTGGTTCAGATCGTGCAGCACCGCGACCATGGTGTGGCCGTGCTCCTGATTGAGCTGGCGGAACAGATCCAGCAGTTCAATCTGATGGGCGATATCCAGCCAGGTGGTCGGTTCGTCCAGCAGTAATAGCGGCGTTTGCTGGGCCAGCACCATCGCCACCCACACCCGTTGGCGCTGACCGCCGGAAAGCTCATCAACGCTGCGCTGCGCCAGCTCGCTGACGTTGGTCGCCTGCATGGCGGCATCCACCGCCTGGCGGTCCGCTTCGCTCCACTGTTTTAGCAGCGTCTGATGCGGGTAGCGCCCGCGTGCCACCAGATCGGCCACGCTGATCCCTTCCGGCACAATCGCATGCTGCGGCAGCAGGCCCAGCTGCCGCGCCAGGGCTTTGGTGCCCATCTGATGGATATCACTGCCGTCGAGCAGCACCTGACCGCTGCGCGGCTTCAGCAGGCGGCACAGTGCCCGCAGCAGCGTCGACTTTCCGCAGGCGTTTGGGCCGATAATTACCGTAAATTTGCGATCCGGTATCTGCACGCTGAGCTGGCTGGCAATCACCTTTTGATCGTAGGCCAGCGTTAAGTCGGCCGCCGCAAGGCGGGAGGATAAAAGCGTATCGGTCATGAGCGACGAGATTCCCTGATAAGTAGCCAGATCAGATACAGGCCGCCGATGCTGACGGTAACGGCACCGACCGGCAGTTGTATCCCGTTAAAGGCGTGCTGGGCGATAACATCGGCCAGCAGCAGCAGCACCGCACCGGTGGTCGCGGCGGAAAACAGCGGCATCGCGCTGGCGGCCGTCATGCGGCGGGCAATCTGCGGTGCCGCCAGTGCGATAAAGGCAATCGGCCCGGCGGTAGCGGTGGCCACGGCGGTAAGAATAATGCCACCGAGCATCAGCCACAGACGGCTTGATTCGGCGTTGATGCCCAGCGCGCGGGCGCTGTCATCGCCCATTTCCATCAGTTGCAGGCGGCGGCCCAGCAGCAGCGTGCCGATAATCGTCAGCGGCACCAGCACCAGCGCTGGCTGGCCTTTGCTCCAGGTAATGCCGTTGAGCGAACCGGCTCCCCACAGGGCGGCGCTCATTGCGCTTTCCAGCGAGGCACTGATAATCAGCCAGCTGTTCAGCGCCGACAGCACCGCGCCAATGCCGATACCAACAATAATCAGCCGGAAGCCGACAATCCCCTGCCGCCAGGCCAGCAGATAGACCAGCGCGGCGGCGGCGATGCCTCCGAACAGCGCGCCACCGGCAATCTGGTAGTAGCTGCCGTTAAGCAGAATGATAACAATCAGCGCACCGGTGAACGCACCGGCGTTGAAGCCGACCACGTCCGGACTGCCGAGCGGGTTGCGGATGGCGGACTGGAAGATGGCACCGCTGACGCCCAGCCCGGCACCGAGCACCAGCGCCATCACCACACGCGGCGCGCGCCACTGGTTAACCACGGTCTGAAATCCGGCCGGACCGTCGCCGAGCAGCGCCTGCCACACCTGACTGGGGGAAATCCGCAGCGTGCCGTAGCAGAGCGCAAACAGCGCCAGCAGCGTGGCCAGCAACAGCAGCGCCACGTTGACCCACAGTACGCGGGCGCTGAGCCGCAGGTTTATCCAGCCGCTGGCGCGGCCAATCAGTAGCGTTCGGGAGTGCATATCGCGGTCCTTAATTCTTACGCTGGCGAACGAGCCAGATCAGCACCGGGGCACCAATCAGCGCGGTAACGATCGATACCCGCAGCTCGCCCTGCACCATCAGTCTGCCCGCAATATCCGCCGTCAGCAGCAGGATTGGGGCCATTAAAAAGGAGTAAATCAGTATCCAGCGCTGGTCCGATCCCACCCACCAGCGGGCCACGTGCGGCACCATCAGTCCGACAAAGCCGATCGGGCCGACCAGCGCGGTGGCCGATCCGCAGAGCAGCATCACCGCCAGCAGCGCCAGCAGGCGAATGGCGACCACTTTAGTGCCCAGCGCCGCCGCCAGATCTTCCCCCATACTGAGGTTGTTCAGCGAACGCGATGCCACCAGCGCCAGCGCGGCACCGCCGAGAATGGCGGGCGCGACCACCGCCAGGTTATGCAGATCGCGGATGTCCAGCGTACCGGCCTGCCAGAAGCGCATCTGATCGAAGGTTTGCGGGTTCAGCAAGGAAAGCGAGGAAGTAAAGCCACCGAGCACCGCGCTGAGCGCCACACCCGCCAGCGTAAGGCGGATCGGATTCACCCGGCCACCGCTCAGGGTGCCAATCAGCCAGACGGCAATACTGGCCGCCAGCGCGCCGCCCCAGGCAAAGCCCAGCCAGCCCGCCATGCTGTTCACCCCGAACAGGGTAATGCCGACGGCCATGGCAAAGCTGGCACCGGAGTTCACGCCGAGGATGCCGGGGTCGGCCAGCGGGTTGCGGGTCAGCGCCTGAATCACCGCGCCAGCTCCGCCGAGCGCCAGCCCGACCAGCAGCCCGGCAAGTGTACGCGGCAGCCGGGCGTTAAAGATAATCGTGCTGTCCGGCCCCTGCATCTGGCCAAACAGGCTCTGCCAGACCACCGAGGGGGCGATCGATCGTGCGCCAATCATCAGGCTGGCAAGGGAAACCAGCAGCAGTAGCGCCAGGCAGATTGCCACACCGCTCAGGCGGGCAGCATAGCGCGCATCCACCGGCTGCGGCGGCGTGGCGGGCTGAGAACGGTGGAGCGACATCCCTGACAATCCTCTCTTAATTTTAGAAATGAATATGATTATTATTATCATTAATGTTATTAACTAATTATGTTACCATGCTGCCCGCCAGAAAAAAATCGGCATCCATCGCGCCTGACCGGACGGAGGCCATCCGCCCATCAGGTAATGGCTCATTTCGAACCTCATGGACACTATGGCTAAGTCATCTATTCTCCTCGATTTCAGTTTGCTCAAGCACAACGCTCACTTCCGCGCCATTTTCTGCGCCCGTATGCTCTCCGTTTTCTCGCTGGGTATGCTGGCGGTGGGCGTACCGATTCAGATCCAGGCAATGACCGGTTCCACCCTGCTGGTGGGCGTGGCGGTGGCGCTGGACGGCGTGGGCATGTTTATTGGCTTAATGCTCGGCGGCATTCTGGCCGACCGGCTGGACCGCCGTAAGCTGATTCTGTTTGCACGCGGCACCTGCGGGCTGGGCTTCGTGGCGCTGAGCCTGAATGCCTTCAGCCCGGCCCCCTCGCTGTGGGCGCTGTATGTGCTGGCGGCGTGGGACGGCTTTTTCGGCGCGCTGGGCATGACCGCTCTGATGGCAGTGATCCCGCTGCTGGTGGGCCGCGAGAACCTCGGCGCGGCCGGGGCGTTAAGCATGATCACCGTACGTCTGGGGGCGATTCTCTCCCCGGCGATTGGCGGGGTGATTATCGTCGCCGGTGGCGTGGGCTGGGCGTTTGCCGTGGCGGCCATCGGCACGCTGGCGACGCTGATCCCGCTGGTTCGCCTGCCGCAGATGAAGCCGGAACCGAGCGAGCCCGAGCATCCCCTGCGCGCGCTGGTCAGCGGCGTGCAGTTTGTCTGTCGGCAGAAGGTCGTGGGTTCCGTGGTGCTGCTGGGCCTGCTGATCAGCATCGTCGGTGCGGTGCGGGTGCTGTTCCCTGCGCTGGCGGAGAGCTACCAGGCGGATGCCTCGGCGATTGGTTTGATGTATTCGGCGGTGCCGCTGGGCGCGATGATCGGCGCACTGACCAGCGGCTGGGTGCCGCGCAGCGCGCGCCCCGGGGTGGTGATGCTAGTGAGTGCCACCTGCGCTTTCGCCGCGATTGCCTCGCTGGGGCTGTACGGTCATATGCTGCCTGCCCTGCTGGCGCTGGTGGTTTACGGTTACTGCAATGCGATTGCTTCGCTGCTGCAATATATGTTGATTCAGCATCATACGCCGGACGCGCTGCTGGGCCGGGTTAACAGTCTGGGGACGGCGCAGGACGTGTGCGGAGACTCGATCGGTGCGCTGGGTCTGGGCGTGCTGGGCCGGGTGCTGGCACCGTTGATGAGCGTGTTTGCGTTTGGCGCAACGGCGGCGGGCGTGGCGCTGTTGCTGGCGGCGTCGGTGAAAACTCTGCGGCGCTGTTCGTTGAGCGAGCCGGATGAAGCGGAATCCTGCGAGAAGTCGGAGCCAATAGCGGGGTGATGTGGTGGCAAAAGTCCGGCGTTGCTTTTACGGCGCGGGAAGTCGGTGACCGGGCGACCGTAATGGGGAATAACGCCGGGTCGCCGTTAACACATCCCTGTGGGCTTAGCTGCGGCCTCCATGCCGCAGATACCCGGCTTATCTTCCCCACCACGTTCACCTTTCAGGCTTTCGAATGGCTGTTTTAAAATCTGGCGCGATTTCCAACCTTCAACGCCGATTTGGCGATCTAAGCCATGATCCACAGCCGATATTTTGAAGAAGTGAAGATAGATGAATCTGAAAACCAGCATTTTTCCAGAAAGAAGAATTTTCGCCACCCGCGACACCTAAGTTAACGGCAATCGGTGCAGGCCGGGTTCACGGACCGTCGGGCGCAGGGATGCGCCCGTCGAGGCTACATGGATGTATTCACGCCGAGTCCGTGAACCCGGCCTGCACCGATAAGCCAATAGCCTGAATTGAAGCGCCGCCTGCGCGATATCTTAGCGTTCACTGGAAAAGCTCAAAGTGAGCACGGCGAACTCACTGTGCCTTAAAATCCCGCTCAATGCTGTTCAGCATATTACTGGCGCTGTAGTAATCCAGACGGAACGTATCCGGCCCCATCGAATACACCCGCTTCGCGCTCACCGGCTCCAGATGCACCAGGAACTGATTCGCCTCCACCTTCTGTACCGTCTCATCATCGGACGAGAACAGAATCATCGTCTTGCCCGTCAGCCCCGCCGCCATATTCTCGCCGGTCAGTTGGATAATGTCGTTGCGCTTGCCCATGCTGGTACCGCCGTGAACATCAGCGGGCGGCATCGCCAGGCTGAAGCCCAGCTCGGTCAGCAGCTTGCCCTGCGCCGATTCCGGCGTCCACAGATTCACGCCGCGCCCGTCTTCATAGTAAACCAGGGCTGACACCGGCTGCGGTGGCAGAGTAATCTCCTGCTTCACCTGCTGCACGCGCTGCTCAAAACGATCAATCACCGCTTTCGCATCGTTCTCGCGCCCGGTGATATCACCCAGCTGAAGCGCCAGCTGCTGCCAGCTTTTATTGCCGTAATCAATCACCAGCGTCGGCGCAATGGTCGACAGCTGATCGTACAGCTTGATCGCCGAATCCCCGCCGGTAGCGGCGATGATAATCAGATCGGGTGCCTCGGCCGCAATTGCTTCCGCATTCGGCTCGGTCACGTACAGTGGTTTCAGCTGGCGTTCTTTCGCGACCGCGCTCCACTGGGTAAAGAAGCCCTGCTCATCCGCCACCGTCGAGTTGCGCCCGGTGGCGCCGGAACCAATCACCGGCGCGTTAATCGCCAGCAGCGTACCGGTCAGGGTGACGCTGGTGGACACAATCCGCTTCGGTGCCTGTTGCAGGGTCAACGCGCCTTTCGGCGTTTGCAGGGTGCGCGGCCAGCTTTGCGGTTCACTTACCGCCGCGTTTTGCCGATCTGAACCAGACGTTTCACCTGGCGCGGAATTTTGCTGCTGTTCACCGTACGCCGCGTCATGATGTTCGGTGCCGTGGTGCTCACCTTCGGCGGCGTTCTGATGGGCAACAGCATCATGCTGCGCCGCTGGCTTAGCATCGTCGGAGGCTTGGTCACAGCCGCTGAGCATCACGCCCAGCGCCAGTGCACCGGCAACCAACATCAGGCGGGTAACGGAAGATTGAGGTTTCATGGTTAGGATTTGGTTGTAAATGAGTCTTATTATCATACATGCAATACCCTTGAAGTTAAACGCTTTAGCCGCAGGCGGGCGGCAATCAGCATGGGGTATCATCCGCATAATTTATGGATACAGCGCATGCGAATTGGATTTATCGGGCTGGAATAAAAAAGGCTGCGTGACGATCGCGTCAGCAGCCTGTTTTACTTAGCGAAATCGCTCTGAATTACACTTTCATCCAGCGGCCTTCCGCAGCGGAAACGGCAATCGCTTCCAGCACTTTCGACACCTGCAGACCTTCCGCGAAGTCCGGCCACATGCGGTCATCGGCGGCGATGCCGTTAATCAGGTCGCGCACTTCAACGGTTTTCTGATCGTTAAAGCCGATACCGTGACCGGCAGAGATGCAGAATGCCGCATAGTCTGGGTGTGCAGGCCCGGTCAGGATGGTTTTGAAGCCCTGACGACCGGCCGGTTCGTCATGGATATACAGCTCAAGCTCGGCCATGCGCTCCTGGGTGTAGCGGATGGTACCTTTGGTGCCGGTGACCACGTAGGTCAGGCCCATTTTGCTGCCGCAGGCAATACGCGAGGTCTCAATCACGCCGTGCGCGCCGTTAGCAAAGCGCAGCAGCGCGCTGGCCTGGTCTTCGTTTTCCACATCGCGCAGCGTAGACGGATCTTTCGGGTCCGGACGCTGTTTGATGACCGTCATCATATCGCCGCTGACTTCGCTGATGTTGCCCACCAGGAAGTGCGCCATATTGACGATATGCGCAGCCAGATCGCCCAGCGCGCCCAGTCCGGCCAGCGCTTTCTGGCAGTGCCAGTCCAGCGGGGTGTTCGGGTTAGCCAGATAGTCTTCGTTGTGGGTGCCGTAGAAATGCACGACTTCACCGATTTCACCGCGAGCGATAATCTCTTTCGCCAGCTGGCTGGTCGGGTTTTTCATGTAGTTGAAGCCCACCAGGGTTTTTACCCCGGCTTTTTCCGCTGCGCGAACCATTTCTTCCGCATCTGCCACATCCAGCGCCAGCGGTTTTTCGGAATAAACGTGCTTTCCGTGGCGAATCGCTTCCAGCGCCATTTCCTTATGCAGGAAGTTTGGCGCGCAGATATCCACCACGTCGATATTCTCGTCCGCCACCAGCTCACGCCAGTCTCCGGTCGATCGGTTAAAGCCCAGCGCGGCGGCCTGAGCGCGCGCTACGTCCGGGTTAACCTCGGCAACCATCTCACGTACCAGTTCGCCTTTCAGCTTAAAGACTGTAGAAGCCTGAGAGTAAGCGATAGCGTGGCAGCGTCCGATGTAGCCGGTGCCGATCAGTCCGATTCTGACTTTTTGCATGACAAATCCTTGGGTGTAGGGGTGGCAAAATGGAACGAAATGAAAAATTAACTGGAATATATATTTCAAAAATACGCAACTCAATATGAAAATGAAATAAACGTGATCGCGCTTGCATAAAGAGATGTAACCGTCAGTGCAACGCAGATCCAACCTGCAAAGCGGTACGCAAAAGATAAAAAAATGCGGGTTACAGCACAAAATACGCATCAACTGCCGATTTAATCAGCAGTTAAACCAGAAACATCAAATCAGCCTTTGACATCCCCTCCCCCACTCGATACTATGCGCCCCGTTCAAACGATTCCTCTGTAGTTCAGTCGGTAGAACGGCGGACTGTTAATCCGTATGTCACTGGTTCGAGTCCAGTCAGAGGAGCCATATTTAGAGAAGCCCGCTTAAGGAAACTTAAGCGGGCTTTTTGCTTTTGCGTTAAACGGTCAGGCGATCGGCATTATGGCCCGCGCGAAATGCCCCTTTATGCGGCCGACCATCATCGATGAACGAGTGAGCTATCTGCCTCAGCGGCCGACTAGCCATCAGTTGAACAGGTTAGTTTGTCCCATTCGTCTATTTCCTGACCTAATGCCGCGAGCTTTTGCCGCACTAAGCCCAGTGCATCACTGCCTAACAATAAATGCGTGGGTGGGTTCCGGCTCTCCATGATTGCCAGCATAGCGCGTGCGGCTTTAACGGGATCGCCGAGCTGCTTACCGCTTTTTTCCTCACGAGACTGACGGATGGGATCGAACAAAGCATCATAGTCCGGGATGCTACGCGCGCTGCGTACCATTGAGCGCCCGGCCCAGTCGGTGCGAAACGAACCGGGTGCCACGGCGGTCACGCAGATGTTGAACGGGTTAAGTTCTTTGCTTAACGTTTCTGATATCCCTTCCAGGGCAAATTTGCTGCCGCAGTAATAGCTGATGCCGGGCAAGGTAATGAAACTGCCCATCGAGGTGATATTGATAATATGGCCGCGACGGCGCTGACGCATGCCCGGCAGCACGGCTTTGATCATCGCCACGGCACCAAACACATTCACGTCAAACTGGCGGCGCATCTCAGCGAGCGAAGATTCTTCCATGATGCCTTCATGGCCGTAACCGGCATTGTTCACCAGCACATCAATCGGACCGAGGGTGGACTCAATTTCCGCAACGACTTCATCAATTCGCTCAAAGTCAGTTACATCAAGAAGGCGTCCAAAAGCCCGCTGCGCATCGAGCACCTCAAAAGCGTTGAGCGCTTCGTGGTTACGCACCGTACCAATGACGCGATGGCCTGCGGCGAGGGCTTCCTGCGCCAGCGCGCGGCCAAAGCCGCTGCTGACGCCGGTGATTAAAATCGTTTTTGCCGATGTCATAACATAACTCCCATAAACAGTGAAGATTGCATGGTATTCTCTGCCCCGGCGCATTTTGAGGCCTGATGTTCTCTTTTTATTGCCTGATTTTATGAGGCTCTGATATGTCTGAATTGATTGCTCAGGTAAAAGCACTCGCTGCGCAGGAGGGATACAACCTCACTGCGTTGCCCGATGTGCGAATTTTGCGTGCCGATCGCCCACTTGCCAGAACGCCTGTGCTTTATGACCCGGGTATGGTGATCGTCTGCCAGGGTAGCAAACGGGGCTATTTCGGTCAGCAGACCTATTTATATGATGAACAGCACTACCTGGCGGTTTCGGTGCCTGTGCCGTTTGTGATGGAAACCGACGCCTCGGCTGAACATCCGTTGCTGGCGATTTATATGCATCTGGATTTCCAGCTGGCCACTGAACTGATGTTGCAGATTGAACAGCACGGCACCCCGCATCCTCCCGCTGCGCCGCAAAGCATGATGTCGAGCCCGATGGATGACGCAGTAAAAACGTCCGTGCTGAATTTGCTTGAAGCCCTGAATAATCCGCTTGAGGCGCCCATCCTCGGCCCCGGGCGGGTACGTGAACTTTATTACCGCGTGTTGACGGGTGCACAGGGCAATGCAATGCGCGCCGCGCTGGCTTTGCAGGGGCAGTTCGGCAAAATCGGTAAAGTGCTGGAGCGCATCCATGCGACCTATGCGGAACCGTTAACGCTGCCGCAGCTGGCGCTGGAAGCCGGAATGAGCGTGCCGACGTTTCATCACCATTTCAAAGCGATAACCCGGATGCCGCCGATGCAGTATGTCAAATCGGTACGCCTGCACCAGGCGCGGATGTTGATGGTGCGTCAGCAGCTCACCGCCGCTGCCGCGAGCTACGCCGTCGGCTATGAAAGCCCATCGCAGTTTAATCGTGAGTTCAAACGTCTGTTTGGTCTGCCACCGGCAGAGGAGATAAAACGCATGCAGCAGCACTTCGCCGTTCCGCCTGTGCAGCCCGCGTCAGTATTCGTTTCATCACATTAAGGTGGCATGGCCGAATCTGGTGGCATATTAAGTGAAAGGCCATCATGTGAGCTATGAGTGAAAAGAAGAAAGCAACTTAGAAGAGTGAAGATTTTCGCGACTATAAAACTTGCGAAATACAGTCACCCTAATTAATATCCATCCGGATGGTTAAATATGAGGTGAGCATGGGACGTAAAAAAGAGATTAGTACTGACAGTATTCTGGATGCGGCTGAGCAAGTGATCGGGCAGATTGGAGTGGCAAAGCTAACAATCGATGCGGTCGCTGCACAGGCAAAAATCAGCAAAGCAAGTGTTCTGTATGTTCACAAAACTAAACAGGTACTGCTTGAAGCAGTAGTCACTCGCGCTATGGAACGTGACGATTTGATGCATCATGAGATGGAACTTACGTTAGACACAAATGACAGTGTTGCTTTGAGAGGCCGTATTGAAGTAGCCAAAACGCCACCGCCCGAAGAGTTTCGCCCTATTGCTCTTAGCCTCAGTTCCGCGCTCATTCTGAATGAAGATCTTCGTAAAACAATGCAACAACATCAGACTGAAGTGATTGAACGGATCACGACGACATCTTCAAACCCTCGTGGCGCCATGCTGGCATATCTGGCCTTAGAAGGATTCAAATTCCTGGACCATCTGGATTTTCACAAATGGACAGCTGACGAACGAGCGCAAATACTCGCTGAACTTAACTGGCTGGCAGATCAGGACGTTCCCGCAATGAAGGTTAAAGGTGATTAAAATGTCTAAAAGCCAGGAAGACCTGCAGAAATTAATGGCTAATCGTCGTGTTTTCATCACTGGTGGAAGTGGCTTTGTTGGGCGAAATCTGATCCGCTATTATCGTCGTTCCGGTGCGGAAGTGCGGGTTCTGACCAGAAGTGATATCGCAGACCGAAAGGTGTCAGAAGCGGGAGGCATTCCTGTTCGTGGTGATATGTTTGCTGCAGACTTGCATCTTTCTATGCTGGATTGTGATCTGTTGATACATGCAGCTGCGGATACGGCACATGCCTATCACTCTGCAGAACAATGGCATGTCAATGTGAATGGCACCGATCAGGTATTTGCAGCAGCACAGAGAGCAGGATTAAAAAAGGCAGTGTATATCAGTACTGAGTCAGTATTGCTCACCGGTGCTCCGCTCATCATGGCTGATGAGACATCACATATACCGGAAAAATCTGTCGGCGCTTATTCACGTTCAAAAGCGGCAGGTGAACATAGAGCTCTCGCATATCAAAACGAGGCTATGAGTGTCACTATTGTACGGCCCAGGTTTGTCTGGGGTAATGGGGATACCACTGCCTTGCCACAGCTTACTGAAGCAGTAAATAAGGGAAAATTCGCCTGGATTAGCAACGGAAACTATTTAACCTCAACAACTCATATTGAAAATCTATGCCAGGGAATAAGCCGTGCCGCTGAGTATGGACGTAATGGTGAGATTTATTTTATTACCGACGATACACCTAATAATTTCAGAGAGTTTGTCAGTGCGTTACTGGCGACTCAAGGAATAAATGCGCCCTCCAAAAGTGTTCCCCGTACGCTGATCCGTATACTTGCGCAGTTAGGTGACGGATTGAATCGATTAACCGCGGGAAGAATAAAAAGCCCATTAAATATGCAGGTTTTCGCCACATCGGCAGTGGAAGTATCACTGGATATCACCAAAGCCAGGAATGAGCTCGGCTATCAACCGCTGATATCTCTGGAACGTGGACTGGAATTAATGACAAGGTAAATCTTTTATCATAAAACCTGCGGTATTCGGCAGTGTCACCGTTTACAGCAGGTCCAGTTGAGTTGACGATCCTGGTGGGTAGACACCCTTGCACCCTGAGTATTCGTCAACAGATGTAGAGCACTGACTGATTCGAAAAGAAAAGCGGTGATCGTCCTGTGATTCTCGCTCAATATTTGTAACCAGTAAGTGCCTTGCCTGAATCACTGCAAAGTCTCATTCTGAGGGTGAACCCCGTTGGTAATACGCGTCTTCATACCTTTCCGGAAAAGGGTCTCTTACCCGGCTGCAGAATACAAACTAAATTGCGCTACCCTGAATCTGTTCCGCCAGTTCGTTTAGTTCTGCCATTTCATTAATTGACAAGGTCATTGACGCAGCAGCCAGATTTTCTGCCAACCGTTGTCTATTTCTTGTCCCTGGGATGGGGATCGCTGATATCTGCATCTCTCTGGCTTTGGTATAGAGCCACGCCAGAGCGACCTGTGCCGTGCTCATATTTTTCGCTTCCGCAATAGCGCTTACCTTTGCGACAATTAAAGCATTGGCGGCCAGATTCTCACGTGTAAAGCGTGGAAAATGGTGGCGAGCGTCATTTTCCGCAAGCACTGTGTTAATAGTGCTATTCGTCAACAGCCCACGGCCCAGGGGAGCATAGGGAACCAGCGTAATACCCAGCTCTGCAGCAACGGGAATAACATCCTGCTCAATGTCTCGGCTGAAGAGTGACCATTCTGACTGCAGTGCCGATATGGGATGAATCGCACTGGCTTCACGTAACTCATCGCCATTGACAGCAGAAAGACCTACTGCGCCGATTTTTCCTTCCACGACTAAATCAGCAAGTGTTCCGATTGAGTCGCTCAGAGGCACTGCGGGATCGCGCCGGTGCATATAATAAAGATCAATACAGTCAATCTGCATCCTCTGCAAAGAGCGGTTTACCGCTGTCCGGATATATTCCGGCCGATTATCTATACTCCAGTCGTAAGGATTTTCAGGCGTGCGCGTATAGCCGAATTTGGTGCAGATAAACATTTTATCTCTGTAGCGGCGCACCCAGGGGGAAAGAAATCGCTCATTTTCGCCCAAACCGTACATGTCTGCGGTATCAAACATATTGACCCCCTGTTCAATAGCCGTTTCAATTACCGCCTCCACATTTTGTATGTCGGTGGGTCCATAAAATTCACTGATCCCCATACAGCCGAGCCCCTGGATACCTATTTCACGGCCATGGTTGCCCAATCTGAGGGTGGGAATTTTGTTTACAGGGCTGGTCATATTTATTACTCCAGTGGTTGGTATGGCTGTGTTATAACTGTGGAGTTAACCCCATAGTCAAGGAGAAATCAGTGCTGATTTCAGAATTTGCCAAAGCTACCGGAATGACTGTCGATACAATACGTTTTTATATCGCGAAAGGTCTTCTCACTCCGCACGTCGGGCGCAAAGGAGGCTCACGACCCTATCAGATATTTTCACAGGTGGATGTCACAACGGCACTGATGATTAAACTACAAAAGTCGCTGGGCTATTCAATTCGCGAAATTGTTGATATCAATGCCGGTTATCACGTGCAGCCGGTTTCTCCACAAGCGACCATTAGGGCGTTAAAGCAACAGATAGATAAACTGGAAGAAAAGCAAAAAAACCTTCAGTCTGCATTGTTATTTCTGCGTGATAAATTGCAGTGGGTTGAGAGTGGCATGCCCGAGGATGCCCCGCATGCAGAAAAGTATCTTTGTCAGCAACGGTGATACCCGGCAGCGGTAAGAGATGACAGAGGACTCATTTCTCTTATCACCTCACTGTTCTTTTTTTCGGGATTAACGGCTCCCAGCTTAATGTAAACTGACCACTACCGACATACCTGGCCTGAGGTTCTCAGCTGCAGAATGATCGGGAGTGATTGCCACTGCAAATTTTTGTGATATTTTGATGAAATTGCCCGCAGCATTACTGGCGTTCAGGGCGCGTGTTTCACCTAATGAAATGGGGGAAATTTGCTGTATCGTACCCGTAAATTTTTTACCAGGAAGGGCATCAACTTCATAAAATACTTTCTCACCAATTCTGAGCAGATCCAGTTTACTTTCTTTAAAGTTAGCGATTATCCAGGGGCTTCCGGTTGACAAAACGGTGAGTGAGTCACCAATAGCAACTTTATCGCCGGGATTTACATAAACCTCACCTACATTGCCATCGTCGAACGCCCTGATCTTAGTATAATTTAAATCCAACTGTGCACGCGCAATGCTGTTATCTGCAATTTCCAATTGTGCTCTCAGGGATTCTTTACTTTTTATGGTATAATCGAGATTTGCTTCAGCACGGAATATCGCAGTAGTGGCACTCTGTACTTTAACATTACTTACATTATATTCGCTTTTAATCGTATCAAAATCGGCACGGCTAACAATCCCTTTTTCTGCCAAGGGTGAATAGCGTTGGTATTTGTTTTTTTCATTAACAAATTCAAATTCTGCTGACTTTTTATCATTCTCTGCACTTTTGATATCTGCTGTTGCGATGGAAATAGCGTTATCACTGTTTTTTAGCTCAGATAAAATACGTTTACGTTCAGCTACCGCTTTTGCCAGCACGATTTTATATTCACTATCATCAATATTAAATAATAAGTCCCCTTTCTTCACATGCTGAAAATCTTTGATATAAACTTCCCGTATCTGACCTTGTACCTGAGGTACGACATAAGTAATATTTCCGCGCACACTGGCATTGTCCGTGGTCGCCCTGTCACCTAAAAAAGATAACCAACCACCAGAATAGAAAATCAATAGTATTGCACTAACCAGTAGCAATACTGACACCCTAAAAATTGCGCTGGGTTTTAGTCCCAATGTTTTCATATTAGCCTCGATAAGTGACACATAGACTACGTACAAGAAAAAGTGTAACCAATGAAAAAAGTGACAACATCATCAACACTATCATGTTGTCATGCCAGGCTAAGCTATCTGCTAATTGTGTTAGTTTCTTTATGCCTTCATCAGCAGAGAACTGAGGCGATAAATCTTCTGAACGCCTGACGGTACCGGGTGTTATTTTATCGCCTAATAATGCAATATATTCCGCTGAAAATATTTTATGCATGGCGGTGATTACTGCATTTGATATCAGGGTCCCCATTGACTGTGCCCCCAGAAAAATAAGCAGGAAGCTCATAAACTGCGACTTGCCCAGTATTAGCGCTCTTGTATATCCGTAGTATATTGCCCCCGAAATATATAAGGCTGAAGCAACCCCCATAACAAACTGCCCCATAATGAATTCTTCCGGTGCCGGGGTATCACCTGACAGATAGTCAGAAATCAGGGCAAAAAGACATAACCACAAGGTTATATACTGAAACGCCACCACGTTCTTTTCACTTATAAAACGCAATGCCATTATTGTACCGAAAACCAGCCCTGCACTGAAAGCCAGATAAATAGAGGGAAAATCTGCTTTACCTGCAGTGCCATTATTCATCAGTAGTGGAACAACAATGCTGTTTGTTTCACTCATTATGATCCTGAAGACAAAGAGCGAACAAAAAAACAAAAACATTTCCGGCTTTGTGATCCATGAAAAAACAACAATTGGATTTTTACGATGTCGCTCATTAGCAAAAAGAAGAGCTAAACTTAATCCACTGATAACAAGTAGAAACGAGAGCGAATCACCATCATCACCGAAATAAACCACAATACTGATAAGGTATAATGACAGTGACGATGTAAAAATAAATAAACTGATATAACTCACTATATCTCTGCACTCAAACATATTCTCTTTTACCGTCTGAGTTAGTGGTATAAAGATAATAACCACCAAACTCAATAGCGCCATAAAAATATCAATAACAAAAACACCGGTCCAATAGCGCTCATCGATAATCCAATTAGTCACTATGCTGGAGAATGAAACAGCCAGTTGACTTCCAAACATACCTAGCGTTAATCCAATGAGAATCTTCCTGTGAGATTTTATTTTTTCATTGACATAAAATACAGCAAGCGTGTTGAGAGGAGCACTGGATATCCCCATCAAAAAACGGGTAATAAAGGCCATTATCGAGTTATGACTATACAACTGCAGTACGGAGCAGATTAAAAACATCACCAGGCCCAGCTCAGCAAACAGCTTTAGGCCAACAAATGCACGAAATTTATATAAAAGCATTATCGCAGTCAGGTTAGACATATAAAATACTGAGTTAAGCAATAACATGTCATCCTGGGTAAGGCCGACATACCCCTGGATAGATGCAATATTAGATGCGAAAAGATTAATCGAAAATCCCTGGCTAAGGCCAAGAATCAGAGCCGCTGTGATATATAGAAAAACTTCACATTTCGGATGCTGTGACAAAAAATGGCCAAACTGTATGGCTAAAGATTCTTTATTATGAATTATTTTAAGTTTGGTTATCATGTTTTCACTGAATGCTCTTTTATTATTTTTCTGAACTCAGACCACATTTATGCGGTGAGTTCAGGCCGAACCCAGCTGACAGGCAACTAATACCGGACTGATCGTAATGTTGACCAAGTTTCGGGATAATTAATTAAGTACTAATGTTTTTAGGCGGTTTTATTTGCCTACAGATAGTGCCCTTTCAGCAACAGGGGAAAATTTACATCACGTGTTGAAACCGCTTTTGACCTGCCAACGATGATAAATGTATCGCTTACAGTCGATCATAGAGTTCGCCCAATTGGGTAAATATTGTCACGACCGCTGTCAGTTCCTTCTCTGAATAGCTGGCAAGCGAAGTCTGTAACCACTCGTGTATCATCGCTTCCCGTTGCCTGCTGCGCTGCTGGCCGATGCTGGTTAGCGTCACCTCAACTCGGCGACGGTCGTCATCGGCAACATGTTTTTCAACATATCCGGCAGTAACCAAGCCTTTCAAAAGCTGCGTTACTGCTCCGCTGGAGGTTTCCGTACCCTCAGCTAATTCCGTGACAGACAATGAACCACGTTCATCCAGCAGTTTCAGAATGCGCGCGTGGGTCATCGATAATGCGCCCAGTTCCCGGGTCGCACGGCCACGCAGACGCGCATCCGCAGCACTTAACTGATACGCAGCCCTGACGAGCATCGTGAACGTTGGTGTTTCCTGAGTCATAAGGGCTCTACCCGGTCTAAGTTTTGATTAAGATAGCGAAAGTCTAAACGTGCGTCAATTTAATTTAGTACTTAACTAAATGAATTACACATGCGGAAAATTTATGAAGACAAAGCATTTTGTTACTCTGTAAGACATTTCCATAATGGCATGATGTTTACTAAAACCATTCTCTCTAATGAAAATATGGAGGGGTATTCAATGCCCACATTTGGCACATAGCAAACTGAAGCCCGCTCTGAGCAAGTATCAGCTTTCTCCCCCCAAAACATCACCCAAGAATCGCCTCCAGCCGTGCCAGCACCTCATTGACAATAACCTCGCCCTCCATGGCAGCCCTTCACTATCAGGCAACGCTGTTCTTCGCCGTCGCCGGCAGCAGCGTTTTACTGCCTTTAAGGGTGAAGATAGAAATCACCGTAAAGCTCAGCGTAATACACCCCAGGGTCAGATACGCCTGATGGAAGCCGACGGTATCGTACATCCGCCCTACCCACGCTGAGAGCACCACGCCCGATAGCTGTTTCGATAAGTTAAAGCCGATCAGGAATAGAGTGGCGGAAAGCTTGGGGTTAAACGCCGAGGAGATGTACTTAAAGGTGCCGACCAGTAGAAACGGCAGCTCAAACATATGCAGCATCTTGAGGATCACCACTTCCACCGCCGAGCTGGCAAAGGACGACCCCAGAATACGCATGGACATAATCAGTCCGGCAATTAACAGGGCATTTTTGGCACCGATGCGGTTAATAATAAACGGCGCGCAGAACATGATCATCGCATTGAGCAGCTCCCCGCCGGTGGTGACAAAGCCAAACACTTCGGTGCCGCGCTGCGGGCTGGAGAAAAAGCCTTTAAAGAAGTTGGCGAACTGCTGGTCGAACACGTCATACACGCTGGCCACGCCCACCACGTAAACAATAAAGCCCCAGAAGCGCGGCATCCGCAGCAGTTCGGCGGCGGTGCGCATTGAGAACGCACGGCGGTTGGCGCCCAGCGCGTCGATGACTTCGGCGCTGTTGCTGCTCTCGGGTTTGGATACCCACAGGAGCACGCCGAGGATCAGCGCAAATCCGGAGGCGATCCAGAAGGTAATATTCGGGTCGATGCTGAACAGAATGCCGGTGATTGAGGCACACAGCGCCCAGCCGATGCAGCCGGAAACGCGGACCTTGCCGTATTCAAAGCGGTTGGCGCGGCTGACGCGTTCAATATACGCCTCCACCGCACCGGAACCGCTGGAGAACACCATCCCCAGGTAGATCCCGCCCACCAGTGCACCGGCGATGATGTTCATCTGCAACAACGGTGAGAACACGAAGATAAAGAACGGCGCAAAGAGGATTAACAGCCCCGTAATGGTCCACAGCAGGTGCTTGCGCAGCCCGAGCTTATCGGAAATCAGGCCGAACACCGGCTGGAAGACAATGGAAAACAGGGAAATCGAGGAGAAAACAATCCCGGTTTCGGTTTTGGTCAGGTGGTTAACTTCCGCCAGCCACACGGGGAAAAACGGGAAGTAGGCCGACATAATGAAGTAGTAGAAGAAAAAGAACAGCATGAAATAGATAAAGTTGTGCCGTTCACGTGGGGCAAGTTCAGAAAGTTTCATGGTGATGTCCCGTATTATTCCTGTAGGGTTGGGGGCTTCTGCCACCGATTATTATTGGAAGTACATCGTTAACCGTTATTGTCATCCCGTCTCAGTCAGCAGCCGCTTTTAAACTAAAATGTCGCCCGCCAGACATGAATGATTTCGTTATCAGATATTTTCGTTAATGCCGCAATAACGGCGAAAATGAAACCCGCCCGCCGTCACGAAACGCCGGGAAAACGGCTGCTTTTTGTCGTTCGTTAAACATAAAATGTTAGCGCACGACATTCACCTTTACCGCAATAAGGAGCGCCGCATGCAGCGCCATTTGGCAACGTTAGAAGATGTCGCCCGCGAGGCCGGCGTTTCCCAGCAGACGGTTTCCCGGGTGCTGAATAATCCGGCGGTGGTGGCCGAACGCACGCGTGACAAAGTGATCCGCGCGATGCAGGCGCTGCACTATGTCCCGAACCGCTCCGCACAGCTGCTGGCGGGGAAATCCGCGCCGTCGATTGGGCTGATTACCGCCTCGCTGACGCTGCACGCGCCGTCGCAAATTGCCGCCGCGGTGAAAAGCTACGCCGGATCGCACCAGCTGGAAGTGTCGATTGCGATGCCGGTTCAGGCCGATTTTTCGTCGCTACAGGACCGCCTGAACGAGTTCCGCGCTCAGCATATTCGCGGGGCGATTATCAGCCTGCCGCTGGAAAGCAGCGTGGCGGAACGGCTGGCGGCGGAAAACAGCGATATTGCCTGCCTGTTTCTGGATGTCTCGCCGGAGAGCGACGTCTGCTGCGTGCGTTTCGATCACCGCGACGGCTGCGGGGCCTGCGTGCAGCACCTGTGGGATGCCGGGCATCGGGAGTTCGGCCTGCTGGCCGGGCCGGAAAGTTCCGTCTCCGCCCGTATGCGCCTGAGCAGCTGGCGCGAAGCGCTGCACCGGCTGGGGATCGCCAACGCGGTGACGGTATTTGGCGACTGGAGCGCCGCCAGCGGCTGGCAGAAAACCTTTGAGCTGCTGCACCAGCATCCGCGGATCAGCGCGATGGTGGTGGCCAACGATCAGATGGCGCTCGGAGTGCTTAGCGCGCTGGCACAGCTCAATCGCACCGGCAGCCGGGCCGTCTCGGTCACCGGCTATGACGATACGGCGGACAGCCTCTACTTCCAGCCGCCGTTAACCACCGTGGCTCAGGATTTCAATGTGTTGGGGAAACGCGCGGTGGAAAGGCTGATCCAGCTAATGGCCGCACCGCAGATCAAGATCCGCGAGCTGCTGCCGACGCGGTTGATCATCCGCCAGTCAACCCGCCCTTACAGCGGGGAAACTGACGATGAAAAAGAGAAGGTGATTACGCAGTTAAAAACGCTGGTGGAGAAGCTGTGAACATCGCAAACGGATCATCGCGCGATGTCGATCCCACAGAGAAACAGCCCCTCACACCAGCGACATCAGTTAAAAGCGGAACGCGCCGCCCACGGTGTACTGGGTTTGCGCACCGTCAGAATTGGCGAACCGGCTGCTGACATCGGTATACAGCGACAGGTTATCGCCCATCAGCCACTGCACGCCCACGCCGCCCCGGCCAAAGCTCTTGTCCGGCGCTCCGATGCTCACGCTGCGCACAGCCCCTTCCGCCCGGTCGCGAACGTTGAACTGGTCATTCACGCCGTCGCTGAGTTCACGCACCCAGGACAGATGCGCGTACGGCAGTAAGGTCTGATGCTGCGTAACGCTGAATGATGAGGAAATTTTCCAGCCCAGCGAGGCTTCCAGCGAGTTGAAATCCTGCTTCTGGTAGTCCACGGCGGTGCGCAGATCTTCACGGTCGCTGAAACCTTCAACCGAATAGTGCGTGTAGTCCAGTCCGGCAAACGGCCCGGTGCGCAGCTGAGCAAAGGTGAAGTCATAGCCGCCGTTCACCCGGCCACCGTAGAAGTTGGCGTTGGTATGGCCGTTAAGCGTGTGGTCCAGCAGCGCCAGGCCATCGCCTGATTCGATATACACCGAGCGGCGGGTATCGAGGCTGGCCCGTCCGGCAGACAGGTCACCGGTCAGCCACAGCGGGTTATCGAAGGTCAGCTGGCCATAAACCCCCAGTTGCCAGGTGTCCCCTTTCACCGATCCGTCACGCTCCAGTTTATCTTTATTACGCTGATAGCTCAGGCTCGATCCCAGCACGGCACGATCGTTGAACTGGTAGTCAACCAGGGCATAGGCCATGGTATTTTGCGCACGCCCCTGCGGCACGGTATCAAAACCATCCGCCGGGGTAGACTGGCCTTCAATACCGACGGCACCTCCCCATGTGCCCGCTTCACGAGGCTGCAGGCTGAGCAGCTGACGGCGACTATCGTGCAGATCGTTGAGGCTCTGATGCTGACGGCGCAGGCTCTCTTCCACCACGCGCTCAAGCTGTCCCGCGGAAGATGCGGAGTACAGCAGGTCGGTATTGGACCACTCAAGCAGCAGCCGGGTGAGGATTAACGACACGTCGTGCAGGCGCTGGGTAATTCTTTCCTGACCAAACACGCTGGTCAGGAATTCTTCGTTATCCGTGGCCGGGCTGTGCCAGGTTGCCCCGCCCGGTACTGCCGGATTGGTGGTCTGGGTATAGCCGTCTTTATCACCGATATCCCAGTTGGTCGCTTCCAGATACAGCACCGGAATGTCGAGAATGTTAAAGCTGTCGCCGTCGCTACAGCAGCCGGTCCCGGCCGGATACTGCGGATCGAGCCCCGGGTTGGTATACAGCTTCACGCCCAGCTCTTCGGAAATGCGAAACAGCTGGTCGCGCAGGCTGGTCAACGCCGGGTTGCTGACGCTGTTATCCCCGGCGTGGGCATAAAGCATATCCCCGGTGATCATACTGTCCATGTTGATCATCCCTTTCAGGTTGCCGGTCAGGTTGTTGGCCTCCAGCTCTTTAACCATCGCCGCCGAACCGCGCAGCCCCTCCTCTTCCGCACCGAATGCCGCAAAAACCAGCGTGCGCTCGGTCTGAATGCCGCTCAGATTATGCGCAATTTCGGTCAGCAGAGACGCGCCCGAGGCGTTATCGTCCAGCGCTTCCAGCGTCGGTCTGCCGTAGTAGGAGTCGAAGTGCGCGCCGGTAACAATATAGTCATCCTGCAAACCTTTATTGTAAGCAATCACGTTCTGCGAGGCGCGAGTCTGGCCCCGCACGGTCCAGGTAAAATCCTGGCGGAGAACATTGTAACCCGGAGACATGCGGTCCTCCATCCACTGTGCCGCGCCGACAAAGTTATCGGTGTCTCGATATCGACCGGGATAATCGTGGATTAAAGTATCGAGGGTTTCTTTGGCGTAGTCGCCATATTCAACGGCAGCACCGGCCTGTTGAGCCGAGAGGAGAGCTAAAGCCACGGCGAGTTTCTTAAACATTCCTTTACCCTATGAGTTATTGTCATTAATAAAAGCAAGTATTTCAGCCAGCGAGATAAAGCACCGATCGTGCCAGGGAGTGCATAAAGGGGATGGACCGAGGTTTTTTTGCGAGAAATCAACAGATTGAAATGAATAACTATGCAATCCCTATGCAAACCGCGTCCAGCACAGCCACGTTGTAACGTTAGTGTAAAAAAAAGCGGTGGGTGAATATTCATTTACTATTTTTACAATATTCTTACGAAAAGTGTGCTCAAACCTGCAATTTATCCTCTCCGATCCGCCGGATGCACCACTGACGAACAGCGTTGCACGGTGATGAATCAGTGAGATGCCGGGGTGATTAAG
>NZ_JAPDNC010000003.1:0-362055 GCF_025947915.1 Erwinia sp. INIA01 | reverse complement strand
GAAGTCAGGAAGTCAGGAAGTCAGGAAGTCAGGAAGTCAGGAAGTCAGGAAGTCAGGAAGTCAGGAAGTCAGGAAGTCAGGAAGTGAAAACGTAGTCGGAGCGCAGTGCAAACAGGTAAGCCTGTCTTCAATAAAATTGCGCTAAATATAAGAAATACCCCCCGCGAATTTCGCGAGAGGCATCGTTTTTTGCTCTACGGCCTGAACACTGACGGCCCGAAGATCAGAACACCACTTCAGCCTGCACGCCGAAGCTAATCTGATAATCTTTACCGTCGTTAAAGGTGGTGCTGTCGATCTCGTTTTCCAGCGCCTTCAGATAGGTGGTGTACAGGCGGATTTCCGGGCGCGAGTTCAGAATGCTGGTATCCACCTTAAAGACCTGTGCCAGCGTCACCTTATAGCCGGACTCATCAAAGCTGAGGTTGTTGGCGCGGTTCTGCTGGTTAAAGTAACCCAGCTCCAGCGCGGTCTGCATGGTGCGGCTCCAGATCCACGACGGGCGGATCACCGCGCGCGCGGTTTCGAAGTCGGTGTGTGCGCCGGTGTAAGTGGAGTAGAGATCGTGGCCGCGACCGTAGACCAGCGCGTGCGCCATGATGATCTTGTCGCTCAGGTAAAACTCGCCCTGGCTGACCAGGCGCCAGCCGATACCGTCACTGTGAATGCCGTAGTAGGAGCTGTTGTAGTCAAAATCCGGGTTGGCGCTGGAGATATTCATAAACTGGCTGGCCAGCGAGTTATCGGCCACCTGTAGCGTCAATTCGTTGGTGCCGTTAAGCAGCGGGTTGCGCAGAATCGCCTGGCCAAGCCAGGAGGATTTGACCTTGTAGTAGTCGTTATCCGCCTGCGCCTCTTTCTGTTCATCGGTCTGATTGGCGAAGGCGTATTTCGCCCCCAGCTCCAGCGTCACGCTGTCGGTTATCGGCAGGTTTTTATAGCGAACTTCGGCGATATTGACGTTAACCTGAGTGGTATCGCTACAGGTTGAGGAACCCGCCGCACACACCGTGCTGTAGTTATCGATGTCGTTGCGGGTCAGCGCCATGCTCAGCGATCCCACCGGCATCGCCCAGTTCTCAATCCCGATGCCCGCGCCGGAAAGCGTGCGGTTGCTTTTCCAGTCCAGCAGCTGAATTTCATACTGCGGCAGCGTGTGTTTACCGATCCACACCGAGGCTTCCGGCGCGAACGGCAGCAGGCCGTTACCCTCTACGTACAGCTTGCTGAGCTTGCCCATACCGCCGCCGGACATGCCCTTTTCGAAGGATTCATTGCTCTGGGTTAAGCCTAAATCGCCCTCAAACTGCACGTTAGCCCAGATGGATTTATCGCCCTCGCGCCAGGCGCGTTTTTTCAGCGACAGGTTATACCAGCCGTCGTATTCGTTACCGAAGCGCCCCAGCGACCCCACGCCCCAGGACTTCGGCCCACCGTTGGTGGTGCTGGCCCAGCCGGAGCGGAAATAGCCGGAGTATTTAAAACCGGTGTCGTCCTGTACATATTTACTGATCTGCTTCAGCGTGTCCGGCGACAGCTCCAGCGGTGCGGCGGAGGCGGTCCGGGCGACCGATGGTGCAGAGGTTGCCGGAACGCCAGCAGCCGATCTCCCTGATGAAGATGCCGCCGGAACGCCAGAAGTAACGCTGCCCGCAGACGAAGCCGAGGCAGCATAAGCAGCAGAACCCGCCGGAGAACCGGATGCCGCCGAATCAGCACGAGCCGAAGCCGCCTGCGCCTGTTCTTTATCCTCGTAGGCCTGCAGTTTCTGCTGGGTAGCCAAAAGCTGCGCCTCCAACATTTCCATGCGCTGCTCCAGCGTCAGTTTTTGCGCCACGGCTTCACCGCTGACGGCGTAGCAAGAGAATAACGCCGCCGCGATCATCGTTTTTTTATAATTCAGTTGTTTCGCTTTCATTATTACCCCAGGGTATTGCATCCCCGCAAAAAAAAAGACCCGCCGCCAGCGGAGTGTATTTCCGCCGGTTGCAGGTCTCGCCTGAATTAAATCAGTCACGTCCTGAAGGGATAGTTTGAATTAACCATCAATGTTGTTTTATTAACGACGGCGACAGCCCAACGCCGCTACTGACTTTATTTCTACTGCGCGTTAATTCGTTACAGCGACAGCGCCATTACCGGTTCGCCAGAGCGAGAATGTGGTTTATCGCTAATCTGCATTTCACGCCACGCTTCACTGTTTGTGACAATCACCGGCGTCACCGTGTCATAGCCCGCTTTCTTAATTTCATCGAGATCGAAGGTCAGCAGCAGCTGGCCCTTTTTCACTTCATCACCCTCTTTCACCTGCATCTGGAAATGCTGGCCTTCCAGCTGCACGGTATTGATACCCACGTGGATCAGGATCTCCGCGCCGCCGGTGGAGTTAATGCCGATGGCGTGGCCGCTGGCGAAGGTGCTGGCGATATGGCCATCCACCGGGGAGTACACCCGCCCTTCATCCGGCACAATGGCGAAGCCCTGGCCGACAATGCCGGAGGAGAAAACCTTGTCATCGACCGCCGTCAGCGGGATCACCGTACCGGAGATCGGGGCGGCGATCTGCTCGTTGACCACCTGCGCCGCCGTTGCTGCCATTGCTGCCATTGCTGCCGTTGCTGCCGTTGCTGCCGTTGCTGCCGTTGCTGCCGTTGCTGCCGTTGCTGCCGCAGAAGTTTCCGTGCTCACGGTGCGTTTTTCCCCTGTTGCGGGCGCAGAAGGTGCGGTTTGAGCCGTGCTCTTCAGCGCCGGGTCATCGAATCCGACCAGCAGCGTCAGCACCAGGCTGGCGGCAAAGGCCACCACGCAGCCGATAACAAAGCCGATAAAGCCTTCGCCGTAGAAGATAGGCAGGGTCAGCAGGCCCGGCATGCCCATGGAAATGGCTGAGCTTTTGGCATAGCCTGCAATGGCTCCGCCGAATCCGGCAGCGATCACCGCGCAAACAAACGGCTTTTTCAGCTTGAGGGTCACACCGTAAACACCCGGCTCGGTAATGCCGAACAGCGAGGCGATAAAGCTGCTTCCCGCCAGCGCCTTAAGCTTTTTATCTTTGGTACGCAGCATCACCGCCAGCAGCGCGCCGGACTGGGCAAACACCGACGGGCTGGAAGCCGCCTTCAGATAGCTGTGGCCCATCACCGAAATATCGTTGATAAAGACCGTCACAAAGCCCCAGTGCACGCCGAAGATCACCAAAATCTGCCACGATGCGGCCATCAGCGCGCTGGCAATAATTGGATTGATGCCGTAGATGCTGACAAACAGTGATGCCACCGCTTCGCTCGCCGAAACGCCCACCGGGCCGATGGTCATTAACGTCAGCGGCACCATCAGCGTCAGCAGGAAGAACGGCGTCAGGATATTACGCACGCTTTCGTGAATATGGCGGTTCAGGAAGCGTTCCAGAATCGACATCAGCCAGACGCTGAAAATAATCGGGATCACCGTGCCGGTATATTTCATCATCATCACCGGCAGGCCGAAGAAGGTCACCGGATTACCGGCGGTAAACAGCTGCTGGATGCTGGGATAAATCAGCGCACCGGCAATCGACACCGCAACAAATACGTTGGTTTCAAATTTACGCGCGGAGGTAATCGCCAGCAGCATCGGCAGGAAATAGAACAGGCTGTCCGAGGCCGCATGCAAAATAATGTAGGTGGTTTCTTTGCTGGTCATCCAGCCCGCCGCCAGCACAATCGCCAGCGCGCCCTTTAATACCCCGGCGGCGGCCATCGCGCCCAGCAGCGGAGTGAAAATTCCCGACACCAGATCGATCAGTCGGCCCAGTACCGAGGCGCTGTTTTGCTGCTCCGGTGCCGCCTTTTTACTTTTGCTGTCGTCCAGCAGCCCGGAGATGGCACCGATTGCGCGGAACACATCCGGCACGCGGTTACCGATCACCACCTGCAGCTGGCCGGAGCCTCTCACCACGGTGATCACGCCGTCCAGCGCTTCCAGCTCCGGCTGATTGACCTTGCTATTGTCGATAATTTTAAAGCGCAGCCGCGTGGCGCAATGCACCAGCGAGGCAACGTTGTTCTCCCCACCCACCAGCTTGAGTATATTTCCTGCCAGCACTTCAGTATTCATGATAATAATTCCCGTTTTATCGACGACAGTCATTGCAGTGCGTTTACGATCGTTGCCTGTATCCGCTGGCCAGCAGGAAAAAAAGCAAAAAAAAACCTGGATAAAATAGTGTGAAAAAACACACTGCTTTATCCAGGTTTCGCCCAGAGAATTCTGGTCACGTCCTGACGAACGCCCTTCTTTTAACAATACCGCTGAAGAAATTCCACTGATATATCCGGTTTTGTGAAAGTCATCACTAAATTTTCATTCCGCCCGCGGTGAAAAAGAATTAAATACGGCGGCTGCATCACATTTATCAGGAATAGTGATTGCCCCGGCCGTACCCTGTTCTTATAACTACGCCCTCAGGACGTTACTGATCATTCGGCGAAACCTGCTTTCTGTTGCTTACCCGGCAACGGAAAGCAGGTTTTTTTGTTTTTGGCGATCCCCAACGGAGAAAGATGATGGCCCGGTTAAACCCACTACTCGGCGCGATGCTCGCCTGTACCCTCACCAGCACCACCGCCCTCGCCGCAGCGGAACAGGCAGCGACGCAGCAACAGGAACAAACGCAGGCGCAGGCAGGACAGCAGAAAACGCGCATTCTGATTTTGTCCGATATCGGCAATGAGCCGGACGACTCGCAGTCGCTGGTGCGCTTCCTGGTGTACAGCAACGAATTTAACGTGGAGGGGCTGATAGCCACCACCTCAACCTGGCTGCGTGACCGGGTGAACCCGGAGATGATGCACAAGCGCATCGACGCCTATGCGCAGGCACTACCGAATCTGCGCAGGCACGCGGAAGGCTACCCGAGCGCCGAAGAACTGCGTTCGGTCGTGCGGGCCGGTCGCGCCGGTTACGGCATGGACTACGTCGGCGCGGGGAAATCTACCGAGGCGTCGGCGCTGATTATCAAGTCGGTGGATAAATCTGACCCGCGCCCGCTGTGGATCGACGTCTGGGGCGGCGCGGTGGATCTGGCGCAGGCGCTGTACGACGTGCGCGCCACCCGCAGCGCGGAAGAGGTTGAGGCGTTCGTCAGTAAAATCCGCGTTTATGCGATATCCGATCAGGACAATACCGGCGAATGGATACGGGCGCAGTTCCCTGCACTGCGCTATATCACCAGCATTCACGCCTGGAATGACTATTTCATCGCCACCTGGAGCGGCATGTCGTCGCGCTTTGCCGAAGGCGGCGATATGAGCCAGGTCAACAACGACTGGCTGGCCCGCAACATCCGCAATCAGGGACCGCTGGGCGCGGCCTATCCGGCCATTGAATACACCATGGAAGGCGATACGCCCTCGTTCCTCTACCTGCTGCAAAACGGACTGAATGCGCCGGAACATCCGGAGTACGGCGGCTGGGGCGGGCGCTATGCGGCGGTCACGCCCGACAGCCGTAGCGGGCTGCGCACCAGCACTTCCGATACGGTCACCGGCGTCGATGGCAAAAGCCACCGCACCGCCAGTGCCACCATCTGGCGCTGGCGCGAGGCGTATCAAAATGATTTTGCCGCACGTATGCAGTGGAGCGTGACCCCGGACGTGAAAAAGGCCAACCACAATCCGCAGCTGGTGCTGAACGGGCAGCCGGGACAGGGGATCGTCGAGCTAAAAGTGAAATCGGGCGAAGTGGTAGAGCTGTCGGCGAAGGGGTCGCACGATGTGGATAATAACCGCCTCAGCTACCGCTGGTGGCAGTACAAAGAACCGACCGCCACCACGATGAATATCCACTTTGGCCCGGACCTCAAGCTGGAGGATACCGAGCGCGAGGCACTCCGCTTTACCGCGCCAGCGGTGAAAACAGCGACGCCGTTCCATATCATTCTGCAGGTGCAGGATGACGGTACGCCGTCACTGTTCGCCTACCGCCGCGCTATCGTCACCGTAACGCCATAACGGCAGCACGCCCGGGCACACAGGGTGCCCGGGCAACGCGATCTCTCACGGTCAGACGGGATCGTTCAGGCTGGCACCGTTGCTGCCGATCACATCGCGATACCAGTAAAAGCTTTTCTTACGGCGGCGCTCCAGCGTGCCGTTGCCTTCATCATCGCGGTCAACGTAGATAAAGCCATAGCGTTTAGACATCTGTGCAGTACCGGCGCTGACCAGATCGATCGGCCCCCAGCTGGTGTAGCCCATCAGCTCAACGCCGTCTTCAATCGCTTCCCTCACCTGCACCAGATGGGCTTGCAGATACTGGATGCGGTAATCGTCCTGGATCGAGCCGTCCGCAGCCGGAACGTCTTTCGCCCCCAGACCATTTTCCACAATAAACAGCGGCTTCAGGTAGCGATCGTGCAGTTCGTTGAGCAGGAAGCGCAGCCCCTGCGGGTCGATCTGCCAGCCCCATTCGGAGCTTTGCAGGTGCGGGTTGGGGATCATCTTCATGATATTGGTGCGCGAGCTTTGATACAGCTCCGGCTGCGCCGCCGCACAGCCGCTCATGTAGTAGCTGAAGGAGATAAAATCGACCGTCTCTTTCAGGTCGGCAGCGTCCTGCGCGGTGATATTCAGCGCAATGTCGTTTTCGCGGAAGAAGCGCTGTATCCACGCCGGATAAGCCCCGCGCGCCTGCACGTCGCCAAAGAACAGCCAGTCGCGGTTCACGCTCTGCGCCTTCAGCACATCTTCCGGCTTACAGGTGATCGGGTAGCGGATCCCGCCCAGCACCATGCTGCCGATTTTGGCATCCGGGATAATCTCGTGGCAGGCCTTCACCGCACGGGCGCTGGCTACCAGCTGATGATGGATTGCCTGATAGATTTCCTGCTTGCTTCTTTCCCCCGCCAGTCCGACGCCGGTAAACGGTGCGTGCAGCGCCATATTGATTTCGTTGAAGGTCAGCCAGTACTTCACCTTATCGCGGTAGCGGGTGAAAACCGTGCGCGCATAGCGTTCAAACATCGCAATCACTTCGCGGCCGCCCCAGCCGTCGTACTTTTTCACCAGCCCGTAAGGCATCTCATAGTGCGACAGCGTGATCAGCGGCTGGATACCGTAGCGCGCCATTTCATCAAACAGGCGGTCGTAAAACGCTAACCCCTCTTCATTTGGCTGGGTTTCATCACCCTCGGGGTAGATACGCGTCCAGGCAATGGAGGTGCGCAGCACTTTAAAGCCCATCTCGGCAAACAGCTTCACGTCTTCCGGGTAGCGGTGATAGAAATCGATGGCCTGATCTTTCACGCCGTGGCTGTCCGCGTCACGCTCAACGACCTTGCCGTGGATGCCCTGCGGTTGCAGATCGGAGGTGGAAACGCCCTTCCCACCCTCGTTCCATGCGCCTTCAACCTGGTTGGCCGCTACCGAACCGCCCCACAAAAATCCTTCCGGGAATGCCATATTCATCGTTACCTTCTCCTTTATGACTCATTTAACTGCGTGCCTGCTGCGCAGGCCTGAAAACAAAAAAACCTGCTCAGCACCGGCATCGTAAGATGTCGTTGCTGAAGCAGGTTTCGCCTGATTGGTTCAGTTACGCCCTGAAGTAAGACCTGTAAATCAGTTTAACCGCCGCTGAGGCGATTGATATGGATGGTCAGAAACATCACCTCATCGGTGGTGAGCTGGCAGCCATAGTTTTTATCCACGTAGTGACAGATTTTCTTTGCGCAGGCCCAGGCCTTCGGCATCATTTCGGTAATGCCCTGATAGATACTGTCGTCGCCGTGCGCCACGGTTTTACGATTCAACAGCCGCAGAGCGAAGAATTTCAAATGGGTAACAAAACGCTGGTAGTCCAGCGAGTCTTCATCCCAGGTCAGCTTGAAATCGTACTGCAAAATGCTCAGTACATCCCTGATAATGGTCGCACTGTCCATGGTGCTCTGCATATCGCTGTTGTTTTTGGCATTGGCCAGATGCAGGGCGATAAATCCCGCCTCATCCTGCGGCAGCGTAATACCGAGCGCCTGCTCGATCAGCCCCAGCGCTTCCAGCCCGACGGCAAACTCCTCGGCGTAAAAACGTTTGATATCCCACAGCAGGAAGTTCTTAATCGCCAGGCCGTTGCTGTGGCGCTGAATGGCGAAATTAATATGGTCGCTGAGCGCCAGGAACAGCGTGTCCTGCACGGTGATCGCCAGCCGCTGCTGCGCCAGGTTGATAATACGCTGGGTCACGGCCAGGTTCGCCGGCGGGATCTCCGCCAGCAGCTGCGCGAACACATCCGCCAGCCCCTCGGACTTTTTCACAAACTGGCTTTCGATCTCGCTGGCGTCCACCGTATCCCCGGGCTTTTTACCAAAACCAATACCGCGCCCGATCGCCACCACCTCTTCATGCCTGGCGTTGATCAGCAGGACCGCGTTATTGCTCAGAATCTTATCGACTATCATTGCAGCCATCTTTCACGTGACCTTTTTCATAAAAAAGACAAAAAAAAACCTGATTGCATTGAAGCCATTACGGTTTCAATGCGATCAGGTTTCGCTCAGAGTTATCTGATAACGTCCAGGGGGCTGTTATAACGAATCATCCCGCCGGTCTCAAGCGCCCTCGCCAGGAACTGTGACGATAATCATGAACTGATGCCCGGACGGGTTTTGCTGATACCGAAATCGCGGGGCCCTTCCCCGCCGGAATGCTGCCGATGGGGAAGGCACAGCGCAATCACGGTTCACCAATTGCTGCAGACTCAGAATAAGCATAATCGCTTATCTTCCGTTATCCTTCACAGCTGACATTTCAACAGAGCCAGCCACGGTAAAAGATTATTACCATCCACTCTGTCTACTAAAAACCCTTTTTCATCGATGAGTATTTTCTTCTGTTTTACGGAATTACCGACATTTCCACCGATGGTAATAAGGTATCCCTGTTCCCGATTAACATAAATAACCACGTCACCGTGTGAAGGGTAGAAACTGTCCGTTTTATACGCCAGTTCGGCATTTTCAAAACTGTATTCGCTCGCATATTCTCGGCCCGAGCAAATAATATCACCAGGTGAAGGAATATCAGAATCAGGTGATACAGCATAGTAAGCGCTTTTAGTCCCGTTTTGCCGCGCCTTCCTTGCCGATTCGATATAATGGCAATGCGCCGAGGAGTAGTTAAACAGATCGCCTGCACCGGCATTTTTAACAACGAAAGAAACAAAGGCTGATGACCATGCCGGATTATAAAACTTCCCGTGTTTATCTTTTGACAGCGTTTTGCCATCTATATTATCTATATTGATGGCTTTCCAGTAGTCGCCAACGCGTTTATAAACAGCAGCATCATATTCTTTCAGCGTTCCCGAGCGGAATTTGGAATATTCGCGATCGCATGCCGACAAAAGTTCTTTGATAAAAACAGTCATACATCCCCCACAGACTAGTGAAAAATGAAACCTCATCTGTTAAAAATTTAATTACTTTTTTAGTTTTTAATAACCAAAAATGAAACGCGTAAACTTTTCGCTTTCCAGAGACAGGCGTTATGAAAGGCGTTGGTATCGGTTTGCCGAAAGCGATAATAACCTGACCGGCCCCCTTTTCCAACACGTTGCTTTCATTGAAGAAAAACATTAACCCAATGAAATTTATTATGTTTTTCATTGAGAGCAATATTTTAACCCGGCAAAAAAATTTTTACGGTAGATCGCCGATTCAATCAGGGGATATCGCGGATAACGGTCTGAGCCGGGAACAGGCGTCAGCGGCGATCCAGGTCGCTGCCGCCTTTGAAACGCAGGGCGATCGCCCTGCGTTTCGGAGTAGATCGCCGCCCGATCAGCTCCCGCGATAGGTGGACCAGCCGCCGGGGGCAATCAGAAACGGCAGATGGTAGTGATCGTCCGCCGCAGCCGGAATAATGAAATCAATCTGCGCGCAGGGGAAAGGCGTCTCCAGCCCCTTTGCTGCAAACCAGTCGCCGGTTTCCGCCACCAGCCGGTAGCGCCCTGGTGGCAGCGGCGCGGGGGCGAAGTCGCCCAGTCGTCCGTTGGCGTTGGTCAGCCCGCTGGCGATAACCTGATCGCCCTGCTCAAGCCGCAGCGCCACGCCCCCGGCAGGTTTACCGGTGGAAATATCCAGAATATGGGTGCTGAGGGTGGTCATTCGCTTATTGCTCCTTCCAGTCGTAACAGGGTAATTTCGCGCAGCGCTTCCAGCGCCGCCTGCACTTCTTCTGCGTGGCTGTTGTTCAAACGCTGTGCCAGCGCGGCCAGGATCTCCTCGCCGCTGCGGCCTTTGGCGCGGATCAGGAACACCCGGCCAAAGCGTGCCTCATAGCGGGCATTACCCGCCTTCAGTGCCAGCGCCAGCTGCGAGTCCTGGTCGTTAACGGCTCCCTGCTCCTGCCGCGACAGCGCGGCGTGCGCCTGGCTGCCGGTGGGCTTTTCGCCGATGCGCGGATGGGCGCTCAGCGCCTGATTCAGCTCCGCTTCCCCCCAGCTCTGCGACGCCTGCTGTGCAGCGCCGAGCAGCGATTCGCGGCTGGCGTACGGGCGTGCCGCAACCACGGCTTCGCTCCACGCCGGGATTGCCACGCAAGGCGCAATCAGGGCCAGCGCCTGCGGCGGTGAAAGATGATTAAAGTGACTCAGCGCTGTCATTACTGCTCCTTGCTGCCGCGACCGGCGCGGCGGTTTTCTCTTCGGGGATAATCAGGTTAAGGACAATTGCCACCAGCCCGCCGCTGGTCGCCGCAGAGCCAAACAGGTTGCCGATAATCGGCGGGAAGTGGGCGAGAAACGCCGGAACCGCCTCCACGCCCAGGCCAAAGCCAAATGCCAGACCGACGATCAGCATATCGCGGCGGTTTAACGGCACCTGAGTAATAATGCGGATACCTGCCGCCACCACGCAGCCAAACATCACCATCGTCGCGCCGCCCAGCACCGGCGTGGGGATCTGCCGCAGGATCTCACCAAACGGCGGGAACAGCCCAAGCAGGATCAGAATCACCCCAATATAGCGGCCAACGTAGCGGCTGGCGACGCCGGTCATCTGAATCACACCGTTGTTCTGCGCAAAGGTGGTGTTGGGAAACGCACACAGCATAGCGGCAATCATGCAGCTGATGCCGTCGGCCAGAATGCCGCCCTTCAGGCGAGAGCGGAACGCGCCGTCGTCAATCGACTGTTTCGAGATCAGGCAGTTAGCCGTCAGATCGCCCACTGCTTCAAGAATACACACCAGCGAGACTAAAGCGATCGGCAGGAAAATGGCGCTGTTAAACTGGAAGCCAAACGGGAACAGCGACGGCAGACGGAACCAGGTGTCGCCGATGCCGGTCAGGTGAAAATTCCCACTCAGCGCGGCGGCAACGCAGCCGACGGCAATGCCCACCACCACCGAAGAGAGGCGCAGCCAGCGGTTCTTCGCGCAGCTCAGCAGCACGATCGCGCCCAGCGTAACGGCCCCGAGGGCGATATTGCTCATGCTGCCGAACGCCTGCGACTGCTCGCCGCCGCACCAGTTAATCACGCTGACTTTAATCAGGCTGATGCCGATCAGCGCAATCACGCTGCCGGTAATAATCGGGGTGAAGATTTTTTTCAGCGGTTCGATAAAGCGGCTGACGATCACCGGCACCAGCGCGGCAACGAAGTTCACGCCAAACAGCATGGCCATAATATCCTGCGGTCCGCCCCCCTGGCCTTTGACCCAGATGCCACCGGCAATCGCCACGCCGAGAAAGGCAAAGCTGGTGCCCTGCATGCAGATCATCCCCGCCCCGATGCCCCAAACGCGGTTGGACTGAAGAAACGTACCAATGCCGGAGGCCAGCAGCGACATGCTGATCAGATACGGCATCCAGTCGCCCAGCCCGAGCGTGGCACCAATAATCAGCGGCGGAGTGATAATCCCCACCAGCCCGGCCAGCACGTGCTGTAGCGCGCTGAAAAACGCCGGAAGCGGTGGGATCTTCTGCTCAAGTCCGTAAATCAGCGTGTCGTTCTTTTCATCAGCCATGGTTGTTGCATCCCGTTGCGAATAAGCGATATCAGCACATTGCATAAACCAGACCAGAGTCGCCAAAACGGCGCGGATAATTTGTTTTCCGGCCGATTACCAACGCAATTTCAATAAGATAAATTCACCAATAACGTCGTTTTGTCCGCCTGTAAATCACCGCATCTGAATGAAACGTTAGATTCCTGATGACCAGGTAAGAAATTATTGATTCACGATAAAGCAGAGACTGCGATGTATCGCACTAAAAAGAGGCACAACACCGCCTGCTTACGATAGAAACGCCGCCGCCAGCGCCTTTGCCGACCTGGTACGCAAATTGCTGAACCCCATAACGAAGCCTGAACAGGAGAGAAAAATGAAAGCATTAGTTATCGGTGGCGGCATTGGCGGCCTGAGCGCAGCGGTTGCGCTGGAGAATGCAGGGATCGACTGCGAAGTATACGAAGCGGTAAAAGAGATCAAACCGGTGGGTGCGGCGATTTCCATCTGGCCTAACGGCGTAAAGTGCATGCACCACCTTGGCATGGGCGAGATTATTGAAACCTTTGGCGGACCGCTGCGTTCCATGGCCTATCAGGATCATCTGCGCGGTGAGGTACTCACCCAGTTCAGCCTGGCCCCGCTGATCTCACGTACCGGCGGCCGCCCCTGCCCGGTTTCCCGTGCTGAACTTCAGCGCGAGATGCTGGATTTCTGGGGGCGCGATCGGGTGCAGTTCGGCAAGCGGGTGACCCACACCGAGGAAAACAGCGACGGAGTGACCGTCTGGTTTACCGACGGCACCTCAGCCCAAGGCGATTTCCTGATTGCCGCCGACGGCAGCCACTCGGCGCTGCGGCCTTATGTCCTGGGCTACACGCCGGAGCGCCGCTACGCGGGCTACGTTAACTGGAACGGCCTGGTGCAGATCGATGAAGCCATTGCCCCTGCCGAACAGTGGACCACCTTCGTGGGCGAAGGCAAGCGCGTGTCGCTGATGCCGGTATCCGACGGGCGCTTCTACTTCTTCTTTGATGTGCCGCTCCCGGCAGGGCTGCCGGAGGATCGCACGACGCTGCGCGCCGATCTGAGCCGTTATTTCAGCGGCTGGGCCGCACCGGTACAGACGCTTATCGCGGCGCTGAACCCGGAAACCACCAACCGCATTGAGATCCACGATATCGAGCCGTTTGACCGGCTGGTGCGCGGGAAAGTGGCGCTGCTGGGCGACGCCGGGCACAGCACCACGCCGGATATCGGCCAGGGCGGCTGCGCGGCGATGGAGGATGCGGTGGTACTCGGTGCCGTTTTCCGCGAGCACCGCGATATCGAATCGGCGCTGCGCGAATATGAAGCGCAGCGCTGCGACCGCGTGCGTGACCTGGTGCTCAAGGCGCGCAAGCGCTGCGACGTGACCCACGGCAAGGATATGGCGCTCACCCAGGCCTGGTATCAGGAACTGAAGGAGGAAACCGGGGAACGCATCATCAACGGCATGTGCGAAACCATTCAGGGCGGGCCACTGGGCTGACGCCACTCAGGTTTCGACTGTGGGCTGCATCGCCTCCAGCACCGCCGTCAGCTTCTGAATCGCCATCTGCGCCGGGCGCGAAAGCTGGCGCGAAGGGGCGGTACAGAGCGCCAGCGTCAGCGGCCGCAGCAGCGTGCCGCGCAAAGGAACAAACGCCAGCTGGCCGCGCTTCACTTCATCGTGAACGTCCAGCAGGCTCAGCACCGTTACGCCGCTGCCCTTCAGCAGCAGCGATTTGATCAGCCGAATATCATTACAGCTGACGGTGTTTGCCGGTGAAAAATCGTGGTGGCGGTAGAGCATCGCCACCCGCTCGTGAACGATCAGCGGCGCGCCGGGAAGGATATGGCGCTCGCCGCTCAGCTCGCCCAGCGAAATGCGCCCGGAGGATGCCAGCGGATGATCCGCGCGCATCACCATCCCCATCTCCAGCTCGACAAACGCCAGCACGCTCAGCCCCGCCTGCCCTTCAGGATCGAGGATCAGCCCGAAATCGAGATCGGCCTGGCGTATTCGCTGGCTGACCGTATGGCTGTCGGCCACCTGTAACACCAGTTCCAGCCACGGACAGTCGGCGATGATGTCGGACAGCGCGGTGGCAAAACTGCCTTCGGCCAGCGCCTGCACCAGCCCGACGTTGACCGTGCCGCGCCGCAGCCCCTGTAGCTCATCAAACTTCTGCCGGGTCAGGCGAAACTCCTTCTGCCAGCGCAGAATATTGTCATACAGCAGCTCCCCCGCCGTGGTCATCCGCAGCCCTTCCGGCAGGCGTTCAAACAGCGGAGTACCAAATTCTTCTTCAGCCTGCAGGATCTGGCGGTTAATCGCCGAGGCGGAAATATGCAGCTTTTCCGCCGCCCGGCGCAGGCTGCCGCAGCGGGCCACTTCGGCAAAGTAGAGCGCAAAACGTGAAAACGGACTCATGCGGCACCTGTACTCATTTTTGCAACACCCTGGTGAATTAATGCTGATGGATGCGTACACCCTAATATGACAACAATAAACCCACAACAACTAAACCAGTATTTTTTGTGAGCAGGAAGGCCAACGATGAACACGCACAAACCCACTCCCCCCGCGCATTGCACCTTCGAGCCGGACGACTGGCTGAAGCTGGCGAAATGCTGGCACCCGGTAGCCCGCGCCTGCGACATCGACGCCGCGCCGGTGAAAGCCACGCTGCTGGACGAACAGCTGGTGATCTATCGCATCAAGGGCAAAGTCGTCGTTGCACGCGACGTCTGCCCGCATCGCGGCGTACCGCTGACGCTGGGTTTTCACGATGAGGAAGGGATTATCTGCCCGTACCACGGCCTGCGCTTCGGCGAAGACGGCCGCTGTAACCGCATTCCATCCAGCCCGGACCAGCCGGTGCCGGCCAAGCTCAACCTGATGAGCTATGCGGTGGAAGAGCGCTACGGACTGATCTGGACCTGCCTGGACTTTGATGCTGAAAACCCGCCGCCGCTGCCGACCATGCCGCTCTGGGATGCAGAGGGCTACCAACAGATAAACTGCCCGGGCTTTGAGGTCAACGGCTTCGCCGGTCGCCAGGTAGAAGGTTTCCTGGACGTTGCCCACTTTGCCTGGGTACACACCGATACCTTTGCCGACGCCGACAACCAGCTGGTGCCGGACTACAAACCGCAGGACACGCCGTTCGGCTTCGTTGCCGACTACTGGAGTTCGGTCAGCAACTACGCGCCGCACTCGGAATACCGTGCGCCGGAAGGCTTCCAGTGGCTGCGGCATTTTGAAATGCACCTGCCGTTTACCGCCACGTTGACCATTCATTTTCCGGGCGATGAGCGAATGGTGATTATGAACGCCGCGTCACCGGTGTCGGCCAGGGTCACCCGTATGTTTGCGCCGATCGCCCGCAATGTCGATCTTCACGTGCCGGTGGAGGACGTGCATGCCTTCAACCTGCGGGTGTTTGAGGAAGACCGGCTGATGGTGGAGACTCAGCGCCCGGAAAGACTGCCGCTGGACCTCACTCTGGAGGCGCATATTCCCGCCGATCGCAGTTCGATTGCCTACCGTCGCGGCCTGAAAAAAATGGGCTTTGGCGAATTTTTCCTCGTCTGACCGGAGGCTGCGATGAGTGAGATGCTGGAAGCAAGAGTCGACGGCCTGTGGTGCCAGGGCGACAAAAGTCTGGCCGTCAGCCTGGTCGGCACCGGTGCTGCGCCGCTGCCGGCGTGGCAGCCCGGTGCGCATATCGACCTCCACCTGCCCTGCGGACTGATCCGTCAGTATTCGCTGACCGGCCCCGGTGAGGCGAACCGCTATCTGATCTGCGTGGCGCGTGAAGCTGCATCACGCGGGGGATCGCGCTATATTCACGACACGCTGCGCCCCGGCCAGCGGCTGATGATCTCCGCCCCACGCAACCTGTTTCCCCTGCATCCTGCCGGGCGGGTGCTGCTGCTGGCAGCGGGGATCGGCATCACCCCGCTGTATGCCATGGCGCTGCGACTGAAGGCGGCAGGCACGCCTTTTGAACTGCACTACTTTGTCAAAAGCCGCCGCAGCGCCGCGTTTATCGCTGAACTGCTGGAAAGCGGCAGTGAGGCGCTGTGTACCGTTCACTGCTCCGACGAAGGCGGCAGCCCGCGCCACCGGCTGGCGCAGGCCATCACGGCTCCACAGGGTGAACAGCATCTTTACGCCTGTGGGCCGCAGGGGTTTATGACTGCGGTGGCGGAAACCGCACGGGCGAAAGGCTGGGTGGCAGATCAGATCCACAGCGAAGCCTTCCAGCCCGTTGCCCCGACGGCGGGCGGATCGCAGGACGGCACGTTTACCGTCAAGCTGGGGTCGACCGGGGAACGCTGGCCGGTTCCGGGAAACAAGAGCATCGCCCAGGTGCTGATGGAAAACGGCGTGGCCGTGCCGCTCTCCTGCGAGATGGGCCTGTGCGGTGCCTGCCTGACGCCGGTCATCGACGGTATTATCGATCACCGCGATACCGTGCAGTCCGAACAGGAAAAAACCGCCCCTACGCAGCATATTGCGCTGTGCTGCTCACGCAGCCACTCCGGGGAGATTGTTATCGATCTTTGAAAGGCAGAGCCCCTCGCTACTGCGGGTCCCCTTTCGGGATCTCGGCAAAGAACCCGGCAAACAGCGGCTGACGCAGCTGGTGCAGCACTTCCTGCAGAGTATCCAGCGGTGCGGCGGACCAGTCGGCGCGGGCGTCGACGTCGGGGTATTCACGGTCATACCAGATTTTCAATGCGGCCGAATGCATGCCGCGCCTGTCGCCGCCCGCCATCGCTCCGGCGCGCATTGCCGCAAGCAGCCTGTCGGCAAACGGCAGCTCGCTGCGCAGCTGGTATTCCCGGCGCATCTCCGCCAGCGTTTCCGCATTAAGCAGTAAATTCCCTCCGACCGCGCCGTCGTTCACCGACAGGCTGTCGGCATACACGCCACACAGCGGGCCGCTCCAGTGCGCCACGCTGCCGCTGCGATCGACGATCATCACCTGCCTGCGCGCCGCTTCCGGGTCTTCCCGCAGCAGCATCGCCAGCGTTTCGGTGGCGGTAAATCCTTCACGCAAACGCGCAATGCCCTGAATGCCATACAGCGGATTGGTCATCGCCTGGGTGGCAATCGCTCCTACCCGCGCGGCACCGTGGATCACCAGCGCGCCGACCGCCGGGCCTGCGGTGGCCGTGGCCGCACCGAATGCGCCGGTGCGCGGATCGCGCGCGACGATTGAGAAAGTCATGTCAGCTCCAGTCGCAGGGTCAGACTAAATTTATATGGATAAATTATTGCAATAAACTCTATTTATACGCATAAATAATAATCAGGACAACCGGAATTCACTCCCCGAAGCAGAAGAGGCCACCATGCTGAGTACGCGACGAATCAAGGTTATAATCAGAAGTGCCCTGCTGCTGTGCCCGCTGCTCGGTGCACCGCTGGCGCAGGCCGCCACGCCCGCCGATGCGCTGCTGATAGGCCAGGTGGCCGAACCGCAGTCGCTCGATCCACAGGTCGCAACCGCCGCCAACGACTCGCGCATTCTGGTCAATATGTATGACGGACTGGTGCGCAACGGCGAAGGTAAACTGGATATCGAACCGGCGCTGGCCACCCGCTGGGAAATCAGCCCGGACGGACTGACTTACCGTTTTCACCTGCGCGACAACGTGCGCTTCCACGACGGCACGCCGTTTAACGCCGAGGCCGCGAAGTTCACCTTCGATCGTATGATCGATGAGAAGAACCCGTGGCACGATACCGGACCGTTCCCGCTGTCGTTTTTCTTCTCCAGCATTCAGTCCATTGACACCCCGGATGAACAGACGCTGGTGTTTCACCTGAAAGAGCCCTTCGCGCCGTTTCTCTCCAATCTGGCGACCCCGACCGGGCTGATCGTGTCACCCAGCGCGGTGAAAAAATACGGTAAGGATTTTGGTCGCCATCCGGTGGGAACCGGGGCGTTTCAGTTTGGCGAATGGCGGGCCAACCAGCGCGTAGTGGTGACCGCTAATGCGTCTTACTGGGACGGTAAACCGGCGGTCAACACCGTGGTATTCCGGCCGATTACCGACGGCAATACCCGCGTGGCGGAAATGCTTTCGGGCGGGATCGACGCGATGGTGGAAGTGCCGCCGGATACGGTGAAACTGTTCGCGGAGAAGCGCAAACGCTTCCGTCTGTATGAAACCACCGGGCCGCACGTCTGGTACGTGATGCTGAATGCTCAGGTGCCGCCGTTTAACGACGTCCGCGTGCGCCAGGCGGTGAACTACGCGGTGAACAAGCAGTCGCTGGTCGACAATATTCTCCAGGGCTCGGCAGACGTGGCCGACGGCCCGATCCCGGCGGCGTTCAGCTGGGCGGCGAACCCCGACGTGAAGGCATATCCCTACGATCCGCAGAAGGCGCGCGAGCTGCTGAAAGCGGCGGGAGCGGAAGGTTCAACCCTGACCTTCTACGTCACGGAGGGGGGATCGGGGATGCTCGACCCGGTGCCGATGGCCACCGCCATTCAGGCCGATCTGAAAGCGGTCGGACTGAATGTGAAAATTGAAACTTATGAATGGAACACCTATTTGTCGAAGGTCAACGCCGGACTGACGCCGCAGACCCATATGGCAGAAATGGCGTGGATGACCAACGACCCGGATACCCTGCCGTTTTTAACCCTGCGCACGGAAGCCTGGCCAAAAAAAGGCGGCTTTAACTCGGGCTACTACAGCAATCCACAGGTAGATGCGCTGCTGGAGAAAGCCCGTCTGACCACCGATAACGCCGAGCGCGGGCAGCTTTACCGCCAGGTGCAGCAGATCGTGCATAACGATGCGCCGTGGCTGTTTGTCGCCAACTGGAAGCAGAATGCCGTGACCTCCACGCGCATCAATCATTTTTCCCTGCAACCGAACTTTAACCTGTTACTCAACCGGGTGACCAAACAGTAACGCCGACGCAGGAGCCTGACTATGTGGCACTACACGCTAAAACGCGTCCTGGCGATCGTTCCCATCTTTATCGGGCTTTCGCTGATCGTCTTTCTGATTATGGCGATGCTCCCCGGCAATCCGGCCCAGGCGCTGCTGGGTGCCTGGGCCACGCCGGAAAACGTCGAACGCATCACCCGCGATCTCGGTCTGGATAAGCCGCTGTGGCAGCAGTATCTGATCTGGATCGGCAACATCCTGCACGGCGACTTTGGCCGCTCCTACGTGCTGAACCGCCCGGTGATTGACGAGGTCTTGCAAAGGCTGTCGGCCACGCTGATCCTCGGCGGCAGCGCGCTGCTCCTTAGTACCGTGCTCGGACTGCTGGCGGGGATTGCCTCCGCGCTGCGCCAGTTCGGCTGGGGCGACCGGCTGATCACCCTGTGCGTGCTGGTGGGGATTTCCATGCCCTCGTTCTGGATCGGCCTGCTGATGATTATGCTGTTCGCCGTACAGCTACAGTGGTTCCCGGCCTCGGGGATGTTCGCCATCTGGGGCGGCGGTGACTGGCTGGATCTGCTGCATCATCTGGCGCTGCCCGCCATTACTCTGGCGATTGTTGCCACCGGGGTGATCGCCCGCCTGACCCGCACCGCAATGCTGGAAGTGCTGCGCCAGGACTTTATCCGCACCGCCCGCGCCAACGGCCTGAGCGAGTCGAAGGTGATTTACCGCCACGCCTTCCGCATGGCGCTGGTGTCGGTGATCCCGGTCATCGGCATTCAGGCCGGTTTCGTGCTGGGCGGCGCGGTGTACATTGAAACCGTCTTCCAGTGGCCGGGGCTGGGCGCGATGCTGGTGAAAGCCGTTGCCACCCGCGATCTGCTGCTGGTACAGGGCGGCGTACTGGTGGCCGCCGCGGTCTATGTGCTGATCAACCTGTGCGCCGACATCCTGCAGGCGCTTCTCGACCCGAGGTTAAAATCATGAGCCAGATTCTGAATGCGCCCTCTGCGCGCCACCGCCCGTCGCTCTGGTCGCTGCTGCTGGCGAATCGCCTGGCGACGCTGGGGCTGATTATTCTGCTGCTGACGGCGATCGTCGCCCTCTGCGCGCCGCTGCTGCCGCTGGCCGATCCGGATGCCACCAACCTGCTGCAGCGCCTGCTGCCGCCGCTGTCGCCGGGGCATCTGCTGGGCACCGATCCGCTGGGGCGCGATGTGCTCTCACGCCTGATCTGGGGAACGCGGGTGTCGCTGGCGGTGGGCATCAGCGCCACGCTGCTGGCAGCGCTGTTCGGCACGCTGATCGGCCTGCTGGCGGGTTACGCGGGCGGCCGCACCGACAGCCTGCTGATGAGGCTGATCGATATGCTGATGGCCTTCCCCTATATCCTGCTGGCGCTGGCGATTGTCGCGGTGCTGGGGCCGGGGCTGCTGAACGCGCTGTACGCCATCGCCGTGGTCAATATTCCCTTCTTCGCCCGTAATATTCGCGGCCTGGCCGTCGGCCTGCGCCAGCGCGACTTCGTGCAGGCGGCGCGGCTCTCCGGCAAAAGTCACGCTTCGGTGCTGTTTACCGAAGTGCTGCCCAACGTGATGCCGGTGATCGTGGTGACCATGTCTACCACCATCGGCTGGATGATTCTGGAAACCGCCGGGCTGTCGTTCCTCGGCCTCGGCACCCAGCCGCCGGATGCCGACCTCGGCTCCATGCTCGGCCAGGGTCGCGCGCAGATGTTCAGCGCCCCGCACGTATCGCTGGTGCCGGGAATTATGATTTTCCTGCTGGTGATGAGCTTTAACCTGCTGGGTGACGGCATCCGCGACCTGCTCGATCCGCGCCTGCGCTCCGGCGTGCTGCAACGTGCGCAGGCGGTCACCACCGTCACCCGCCCTGCCGTACCGGCGGCAAAAACCGAAGACACACTGCTGGAGGTGGTGGATCTGAAGGTCAGCTTCCGCGCAGGAAAACAGACTCAGCAGGCGGTAAAGGGCATCAGCTTCCATCTGCAACGCGGGGAATGCCTGGGGCTGATTGGCGAAAGCGGCTCGGGCAAAAGCGTTACCGCACTGTCAATCATGGGCCTGCTGGCCTCGCCGCCGGGGGAAATCAGCGGCGGCGCGGTGTACGTCGGCGGCGAAGAGATGCTGTCGCTTTCCCCTGATGCCCTGCGCCAGCGGCGCGGCGCGCGCGTGGCCTATATTTTCCAGGACCCGCTGAGCACACTGCATCCGCAGTTACGTATCGGTGACCAGATCGTTGAGGCGATTCAGGCGCACAGACCGCTGTCGCGCAGCGAGGCGCGGAAAAAAGCCGTGGCCCTGCTGGAGGACGTCGGTATTCCCGATGCCGCCGCGCGCTTTAACGCCTGGCCGCATCAGCTTTCCGGCGGTCAGCGCCAGCGTGTGGGCATTGCGATGGCGCTGGCGAACGACCCGGAGATCATCATCGCCGATGAACCGACCACCGCGCTGGACGTTACCGTGCAGGCGCGCATTCTTGAGCTGCTGCAAAACCTGCGCCGCCAGCGCGGGCTGACGCTGCTGTTTATCACCCACGACTTCGGCGTGATTGCGCAAATCTGCGACCGTGTGGCGGTGATGCGCCACGGCGAGATCGTAGAAAGCGGCGATACCGCCACCGTCCTGGCAAATCCGCAGCATGATTACACCCGGCGGCTGATCGCCAGCGTGCCGAAAGCTGGCCAGGGCCGTGATTTCCTGCGCCAGGTCGCGGCACTTTATCCCGGCAGCCAGCCCCAACAGGAGCGCGTATGAGCAACGTGATTGAGGTGGAAAACCTGACGAAAACCTTCAGCCACGCCGCGCGCTGGTTCAGCCCGGCGGCTCATCAGGTGCAGGCGGTAAAAGGGATCTCCCTGCATCTTGCCGCCGGTGAAACGCTGGCGGTAGTAGGCGAAAGCGGCTCGGGAAAAAGTACCCTGGCGCGCATGCTGGTCGGGCTGGAGACGCCGACATCGGGCACCATTCGCCTGATGGGTAACGAGGCAGGCCCGGGGCGCAGCGCCAAAGAGAACGGACGGCTGATCCAGTATGTCTTTCAGGACCCGGTCGCTTCTCTGAACCCACGAAAAACCATCGCTGAGACGCTGGACGTGCCGCTGAAAGCGCTGTGTGGCTACGGCAGCGCCAAAAGAAAAGCGCGGATGCTGGAGCTGATGGAGGCGGTGAAAATGCCCGCCGATGCGCTGATTGGCTATCCGCACGAGTTTTCCGGCGGGCAGGCCCAGCGTCTGGCGCTGGCGCGGGCCCTGGCCGCCGAAGCACGTATTCTGGTGCTGGATGAACCGGTCAGCGCGCTGGATGTGTCGGTACAGGCGCAGATTCTGCTGCTGCTGGAGCAGTTAAAAGAACAGTTTGGCCTCTCCTACCTGTTTATCAGCCACGATCTGGCGGTGGTCGAGTCGATTGCCGATCGGGTAGCGGTGATGTATCACGGAGATTTGGTAGAATGTGCCGATAACGCCACGCTGTTCCGTTCACCTCAGCACCGCTACACGCAGAGTCTGCTGGCCAGCGCCCCCCGTCTGTGAAGGAATAATTGATGACCCAGGACACCCAGGACGCTCCGCGCCGCAAGCGCACCGACGAAATTGTCGATGCGATTAAAGAAACCATTATTCGCGATAACCTGGTGCCGGGCGACCGGCTGCCGCAGGAAAAAGATCTGGCTCAGCACTACGCCGCAGGTAAAGGCACGGTGCGTGAAGCGCTGAAATCACTGGAGGTGCAGGGCCTGATCCGCACCAAAACCGGGCCGGGCGGCGGCGCGTTTATCGAGTCGATGACCGAAACCCGCGCCATGAGCCTGCTGTCCAACTATCTGTTCACCCGCGAGCTGTCCATCGGCAATATCTATGCCCTGCGCAAAGCGCTGGAGCCGATTGCTGCCGTCAGCGCGATCCACGCTATCGACGAAGCCGGTTTTGCTCGATTAAATCAGCTGATTGCCGTTTACGACCATCCTCCGGCCGATGAAGACGAGCGCTGGGCCCAGCGCATGGCGGAGCTGGATTTTCACGGCGTGGTCGCCAGCTATGCCGATAACGTCCTGCTGGCGTTTCTCTGCCACTTCTTGCAGCGGCTGCTGAAAGACCTGGCGGTATGCAAAGATATTTATCAGCGCCCGGAGCCTGTGGAGCGCCGGGTCGGGATTGATTTTCAGCGCCGCCTGATCGATGCGATGCGCCGCAAGGACGCCGGAGAGGTGGAAGCGATTATGCAGGCACATATGCAGCACGCCGAGGCGTCAATGCTGGCGCTGGAGGCAACGCTGGAGGAGCGTTTTCTGAGCGACAGCGTTTAGCCGCCTCCCGTAACCGACGAGTCAGATAAACCGGTAGCTGACAATATACCCACCGAGGTTACCGAGCCGCTTCTCCACCCGCAGCGCGCGGGCCGCGGGTGGAATGTCACTGTCGCTGGCGCAGAATTCGATATGACGCCGCAGGTCTACATCAAAGTAACGAATCCCCGCCGGGCAGCGGCTGAATCGCGAACTGGCGGGGCCGGGATGCTCCACCGTAAATGCCACTTCGCTCTGCACCGGGCGGCTGGCGGTCAGATATACCCACATCTCCGGCACATTAAACAGGGTAATGAAGGCAAAGACGGCCACACCGGCAAAGGTTTTCAGCAGCGCCACATTGCCTTCATCCACCTCCGGGCCACGGAGAAAATGCCGCCAGGCAGCAAAAAGCCCGATAATGCAGGCCACGGAGACGGTTATCAGCCCGTTATACTCCCCTTCGCGCAGCCAGACCCGGCGCGTCAGCCACAGGCAGGCCATCATCCAGACCAGCCAGAGGCACATTCCCGTGATAAAGAGATGATAGATCCTGTTCCGTTTTTCGAAGTACACGTTGCGGTCCTGTTCGTGTCTGCCGGTCCTGTCGGACTGAAAAAGAAGGAGTTCTGAGTATCGCGCATCGGCAAAACATCGTAAACCGGCTATGCGGTTGAACCATGTCAGTCGTCGGCCAGCTCACCTGCCGGTGGCACTACCCGCACCAGATGGATCATCAGGTACAGCAGTTCGTCGCTGGTCAGAGTCACCTGCAGCAGATTCAGCACATATTCGGCGATCAGCTGACTGGCGCGATAGTGGTCGGGGTACTCGCCGCGCACCTGTTCGAAGATGAAGTCGTCTTTCGTCGCGATCTGCCGCCGTTCGATCATCCGCTGGATGAAAAACTGCAAATGGGTGAGAAAGCGCTGATAGTTCAGCGAGTCGCGATCGATCTCCACGCGGAAGTGATATTTGATGATATTGAAGATATCTTTCAGCATCTTCACCGACAGCAGCGTGGATTCCATATTCAGCACGTCGGTTTGCCCGTTCACCAGATGGAAGGCGATATTGCCCGCCTCCTCTTCCGGCAGAGTGATGGACAACCGCTGATTCAGCGTGTTGACCGCCTGCTGCGCCAGCGCGAATTCACGCGGATAAAAGCGTTTAACCTCAAACAGCAGGCGATTCTGGATGGCGATGCCCTTATGAAAACGCTCAATGGCAAAGCTGAGGTGATCCATCAGGGTAAAGAACAGCTGCTCGCTGAGGCGACCGTTCAGCCCGACGTTAGCCTGGTCGATCAGCGACTGCACCAGCGGCGGCAGGTATTCCGGCGAGTTCTCAATCACCCGCAGATAATCGCGCGCGGCCTGGCTGTTCTGTACTGCATAGATTTTCTCAATTTTCTGCGGATCGAGATCGTCGCCGGGCCGGCTGCTAAAGCCCAGCCCTTTTCCCATCACAATCACATCTTCTTGGCCGGGGGTACTGGCTAACACCAGACTGTTATTCAGTACCTTCACTACCGTCTTTTTTTCCATTGTTGCCACCCGGCCATTGTCTGCTGCGTGTTGTTTTACAGGCTCTGTCCGTTGCTGGCAATCACCTGCTGATACCAGCCGAAGCTCTGCTTGCGAATGCGCTTCAGATCTTTCAGATCGTGCTCGCCGCGATTAACGTAGATAAACCCGTAGCGTTTGCCGTAGCCCTGATGGGTACTGACCACATCAATCGCCGACCACGGACAGTAGCCGATCACCTCAACGCCATCCGCCAGCGCCAGCTGAAGCTGCGCAATATGCTGGCGTAAAAAGTCAATGCGGTAGTCGTCGTTAATCACCTCGCCCGCTTCCAGCTCGTCCGGCGCGCCGATACCGTTTTCGGTGATCAGGATCGGCAGGTTGTAGCGCTCCCAGGTTTTGCGCAGCGTCAGACGCAGCCCCACCGGGTCGACCACCCAGCCGTATTGGGTTTTGCCGACGAACGGATTTTCCGCCGCGCGATACACGCCGGGTTCGCCTAACATAATCTGCTGATCCCCGGCTCTGGCGCTGATATCCGAGGCGTCGCCCCGGCTGGCGGCGATGGTGGCCGTGGAGTAGTAGTTGATCGCCACGTAGTCCGGCCTGCCCTGCAGCAGGATCGCCGCATCCCCTTCCGCAACGTCCGGCGCAATATCGCGGTCCAGCAGGTAGCGCCAGGCCAGCGAGTTGTAGCGGCCGTGCACCGCCACATCGAGGAAATTCCAGCCGCGCAGGGTTTCCCAGTTATGCGCCGCAATGGCATCTTCCGGTTTACAGGTTTCCGCATACATCGACGTGGTGTTGATCGCCGGGCCGATTTTCGCCGCTGGCAGCAGGCGGTGACAGAGCGCCATCACCCGCGCCTGGGCCAGCATCATATGGTGGTTCTGCTGCCACAGCGATTTTGCCGTGGGCATTACGCCGCCCTCCGGCAGGCCAATCGCCCCCGGATGCAGGATCATGGTGTTCTGTTCGTTGATGGTCAGCCAGTAGCGGACCTTTTCGCCAAAGTGCGTAAACAGCGTGCTCGCGTACTCCACAAAAGCGTCGATGGTTGCCCGGTTGTTCCAGCCGCCCTGCTGCTCAAGGCACCACGGCAGATCGAAATGGTACAGGGTGACGATCGGTTCAATGCCGTGGCGGTTCAGCTCATCAATCAGCCGTTCATAGAAAGCCAGCCCGGCCGGATTCACTTCCCCGACGCCACCGGGGAGGATGCGCGTCCACGCAATCGAGAAGCGATAGGCCTTCAGCCCCAGCTCAGCGAACAGCGCAACGTCCTCCATCACGCGATGATAGTGATCGCTGGCTACGGTAAAATCCGCCGTTTCCGCCGCGTGCTGACACATATCAATCACCGACGGGCTTTTGCCGTCTTCGTTCCACGCGCCCTCAACCTGATAGGCCGAGGTCGAAGCGCCCCATAAAAAATCGGCTGGAAATGGTGCTGTCTGACGATAAATCATGCTGTGGTCTCTCCGTGTTGACTGTTCAGGGCCAGCAGATCGGCCCCAGTGGCGATCTGGCCGTCAGCAAGGGCTTCAACCGCCCGATACTCCTCGCTGTTGACCACCAGTACCGGGGTGATCGGGTCATAACCGGCGGCAATAATCGCCGCCAGATCGAAGCTCACCAGTTCGTCACCCGGGCTGACGCGGTCGCCAACCTGTAACGAAGAGGTGAAGTACTGACCGGCCAGATTGACCGTATCAATACCGATATGAATCAGAATTTCTGCCCCTTCGTTTGATTTGATGCCCACCGCGTGCTTAGACGGCAGGAAGGTCACCACTTCCCCCGTTACCGGGGAGAGCAGCACGCCGCGATCAGGGATAATCGCCACGCCCTGGCCCAGCAGGCCGAGGGAGAAGACGTCGTCCGGCACCGAGGAGAGCGGCACAATACGGCCGCTGAGCGGGCTGCGCAGCGTTTCCGACTTCTGCGGGTGAGCCGCTGGCGTGTCAGTGTTTGTCACCGGCGTGGCGATGGCTGAAGGGGAACCATCAGAAGGTGATAAATCATCTCCCCCTTCCGGCTGCGGATCGTCAAAGCCGAGGAACCAGGTCAGCGCAAAGGTCACCACGATGGCGATGGCGCAGGTGATCAGCGCATGGACGATATTCATCGGATTGTCGCCGATAAACGCGGGCAGTGCGGCCAGGCCCGGTGAAACAAACGCATAGCGCACCACGCCGCTCAGCCCGGCATAAATTCCGGCGCAGCCGCCGCCGATCATCGCGGCAATCAGCGGGCGCTTCAGCTTCAGCGTCACGCCGTACAGCGACGGTTCGGTGATCCCCAGCAGCGCAGTGAAACCGGCGGACGACGCCAGCTGCTTCAGATCTTTATTTTTAGTTTTCAGCGCTACGCACAGCGTCGCCGCACCCTGCGCAATGTTGGAAGCCAGCATGCCGGGACCGTTGATGGTTTCAAAGCCCTGGCGGGTCAGCTGGGCGGTGGCAATCGGCGTCATCGCCCACGCGGTGCCGGTGATCACCAGGAAAGGTTGCAGACCGCCCATCAGCATCGGGATCAGCCAGCTGGCCTTACCGTTAATCACCGCCGCGCCCGCAGCGACCAGATCGTTAAGCAGGATGCCAAACGGCCCTACCACCACCAGCGCCAGCGGTGCCGTCACCAGCAGAACAATCATTGGTTTGATAAAGAACACCAGCATCGACGGCGAGACTTTCTCCGCGAAGCGCTCCACCCACGACATCAGCCAGACGGTGAAAATAATCGGCAGCACCGAACCGGCATAGTCCGCCAGCCGCACGTCAATGCCGATAAAGGTAATGTCGCCGCCTTTTGCCAGCATCTGCGCCAGGTTCGGGTGCAGCAGCGCCCCGGCGATGGTCATCGCCAGAATCGGGCTACAGGCAAATTTAATCGCCGCGCCGTAGGCCAGCAGCACCGGCAGGAAAAAGAACGCGGCGTCGGCAATGGTATCCAGCAGCTGATAGGTGGTGCTGCTGGCACTGATTAACCCGCAAAGCTTGAGAATAGCCAGCAGCGCCTTGATCATCCCCGCGCCGGTAATTGCCGGGATCACCGGAGTGAAGGTGGTGGAGATCACGCTGATAATCTGGCTGAATATGCCGCTTTTTTTCGCCGCCGTGTTTCCGCTGGCAGGCTGCGCGTTCAGCGTGCCGATTTCCGACATCAGCGTGCGATAAGTCTGCTGTACCTGATTGCCGACCACAATCTGAAACTGGCCGCCGCTTTCCACCACGCCGATCACCCCCGGCAGTTTTTCAATCGCCTGCGCGTCAACTTTGGCGCGATCGTTGAATTCCATGCGCAGCCGCGTCGCGCAGTGGGTGAGCCTGCTGATATTGTTTTTGCCGCCGCCGAGCGACAGGATTTGATGGGCGAGCTGTTTATAATCCACTGTTTTCCCCGGAAAAAAACCAAAAAAAAAGACCAAAATAAAAAATGCGCCTCGCGGTGGAGGAACATTTTTATTTTGGTCTTGCCTGCTTTACCAGTGACACGCCTTAATAAAAATCACGGCAACCTGTAAAGCTCGTTGCGTGGCGATTATCAACAGAGCCGGTGCAGGCTGGCAATCCCCGGAATGCAGTAATGCGATCTGGCTCGCAACTTTCACGCCACGCCGCCGCCCCCTTTGCCGCCTTCTGGAAATTTCTGACCGCTTTCATGTGATTGTGATCAAATTCTGGAAGGTTGCGATTGACAATGCTGCCGCTAAAAAATAGCGTAGCGGCATTCTGATATCGATTTCATACATTATGACTGCAACCATTAAAGATGTGGCAGAGCACGCCGGACTGTCGGTCACTACCGTCTCGCGCTTTCTGAACAATCACCCTTACATCTCCGAAGATAAGAAAGTGCGTATCCTCGCGGCGATGAAGGCGCTGGACTACGAGCCAAGCACCGCCGCCCAGCAGATGCGCGGGGTGAAGTCGCACCGCATCGGCATTCTGGTGTCGCGGATCACCAACCCCTTCTTCGCCAATCTGGTGGATGCGCTGGAAGTGACGGCGCGCAAAAACGGCTATTCGGTGCTGATCGTGCAGAACCACGACAGCGTGGGGGAAGAAGCCAACTGCCTCGACCTGCTGAAGAAAAAGATTATTGATGGCCTGATCCTCTGCTCGGTGGAGAGCGATAAAGCGGTGCTGGAAAAATATCAGCAGCACGGCCCTATTCTGCTGTGCAACACCCGCGTGGACGGTTCGGATCTGCCGGTGGTGCGGGTGGATGATGAAGAGGCAACGTTTAGCGCGATTGGCTATCTGCTGGAACAGGGTTACCAGAAAATCGCCTACTGCACCGGCGGTGATTTCCTGCAAAAAGGCCACGGCGAGCGCCGTAACCGCGGCTTCCTGAAAGCGATGGCAGCGGCGGGCAAAACCGTTGATGACACGCTGATTTTCCGCAGGCTGCACACCTACAAAGACGGCATCCGCCTGGCGGAACAGCTGGCGGCGCTGCCCCCTTCCGCACGGCCCGACGTGGTGTTTACCGGCAGTGACGATGTGGCCTGCGGCCTGGTCACCTGGCTGACCAACCATGACATTCGGGTGCCGCAGGATATCGCGGTGGTCGGTTTCGATAACCTGCCGGTTTCCGAAATGGTCAGCGTGCCGATTACCACAGTGAACCAGCCGGTGGACAAGCTGGGTCAGTTCTCGGTGGAATATTTGATTGCCCTTATCGCCGGTAAACCCTACCGCTACAACAGTGACGATCTGAAAGCGGAACTGGTGCTCAGAAAGTCGGCGTAAATTTTTTTTATCACAATGTGGTATCGATACCACATCACAGAGGTGGACATGTTAAAGCAGCAAGCAGGCCAGGATAACGCCTGGTGGAAAGAATCCGTGATTTACCAAATCTATCCGAGGAGCTTTAAGGACAGTAATAACGACGGGATTGGCGATCTGCCGGGGATTATCGAAAAGCTGCCCTATTTGCAGTCGCTGGGCGTGACGATGCTGTGGATTTCGCCGTTTTATCTGTCGCCGATGGCCGATAACGGCTATGACATCGCCGATTACTACGCGGTGAACCCGGAGTTCGGCGAGATGCGCGATGTGGATACGCTGATCGACAAAGCCGCCGCGCTGGGAATTAAAATCATGATCGACCTGGTGGTGAATCACACCAGCGATGAGCATCAGTGGTTCCGGCAGGCGCTGGCCGATGCGGATTCCCCCTATCGCGATTATTATCTGTTCCGCCCGGCGGTCAACGGCCTGCCGCCGAATAACTGGCGCTCGATTTTCGGCGGCAGCGCGTGGGAAAAAGTGCCGGGGGAAGAGACGTATTACCTGCACGTGTTCCACAAGAAGCAGCCCGATCTGAACTGGGAAAACCCGCAGATGCGTGAGGCGATTTACCGGATGATTAACTGGTGGCTGGAGAAAGGCGTGGCCGGATTCCGCGTGGATGCGATTACTTTTATCAAGAAAGATGCCGACTATGCCTCCGTGCCGGTCGACGGCGTTGACGGGCTGGGGTCGATCAAAAGCAAGGCGCGCAACCGCCCCGGCATTGACGTGTTTCTGAACGAGCTGAAGGAAAACACCTTTGATAACTATGCCTGCGTTACCGTCGGCGAAGCGCCGGGCGTTCCCTATGCGGAGTACGGCCAGTTTATCGGCGAGAACGGCTACTTCGATATGATTTTTGACTTCCACGCGGCGGATATTGATGTGGAAAACGGCTCGGAGTGGTTCCGTCGCCGCGACTGGACGGTGGCCGAGTTTCGCGAGGCGCTGTTCGACAGCCAGAACGCCTTTGCGCAGTGCGGCTGGGGCACCAGCTTTATTGAGAATCACGACCAGCCGAGGGCGCTGTCGAAACTGGTTCACCCGGATTACCAGAACGATATCGGGGCGAAATGCCTGGCGGCGATGTACTTCTTCCTGCGCGGCACGCCGTACATCTATCAGGGCCAGGAGCTGGGCATGACCAACTTCTGCCGCAGCGATATCAGCGAATTCGACGATATCTCCAGCATTGATAACTATCATCGTGCGCTGGCGGAAGGCTTCTCCGAGCGGCAGTCGCTGGCGTTCGTCAATCACCGCTCGCGGGACAACTCGCGTACGCCGTTCCCGTGGGACAACTCGGTGAACAGCGGATTTAATCAGGGGGCGAAACCCTGGCTGGCGCTGTCGGCAGAGGACGCGCTGATTAACGCCGCCGCACAACAGCAGGATGCGGATTCAGTGTTTGCCTTCTACCAGCAGCTGATTCGCCTGCGCAAAGCGTATTCCAATGCGCTGATCTGGGGCGATTTTATCCCGCTGGAAACCGCCTCGCCGAAAATCATCAGCTATCAGCGCCGCACGGCGAGTGAATGTTTTACTTCTGTCACTAACCTCAGTCACCACGCAGTTGATTATAAAATACCGGAGGGCGATATTATCGTTAATAACTACCCGCAGCTCAGTTCATCATTAAAGCCTTATCAAAGTATTCTTATCAAGGGAACAACCCAACATGAATAAATATAAAAACATTGCCGTTGAGCTGGTGAATATCATTGGCCGGGAAAATATTATTTCCGCCACCCACTGTGCCACCCGCCTGCGATTACAGATAAAAGATCGCGGCCTGATAGACGATGAGAAAATAAGAAACGTCTATGAAGTCAAAGGCGTATTTTTCAACTCGGGGCAATATCAGGTTATTCTCGGCACCGGGATTGTGAATAAGGTTTACGCCGAGTTTATGCAGGCGTTTAATATCAGCGAAGTCAGCAAGGATGAAATGAGTCGCCAGGGCAGCAGCTCACTACAGGCGGGAATCCGCCATCTCTCGGATGTATTTGTGCCGATCGTACCGGTGCTGGGCGCAACGGGCCTGTTCCTTGGGCTGAAGGGCGTGCTGTTTAACGATACGGTGCTGGCGTGGTTTGGTGCCAGCACCCTCGCTCTGCCCGCTTCGGTGACCACTTTGATGACCGTGCTGTGCGATACGGCCTTTGCTTTCCTGGCGGCGTTTATCTGCTGGTCGGCGTTTAAGAAGTTTGGCGGCACGCCGATTATCGGTTTTCTGATCGGGCTGATGCTGGTTTCCCCCGCCCTGCCCAACGCCTATTCGGTGGCTTACGGCAACGCGCAGCCGATTTATCTCTTCGGTTTTATTCCGCTGGTTGGCTATCAGGGATCGATACTGACCGCGCTGATCACCGGCATTATCGGTGCGAAGCTGGAGAAGGTTTTCCGCCGGATTATGCCTGACTCGATGGATCTGATCTTCACCCCGTTCCTGGTGATCCTTTGCGCCGTGGCGATTGCGCTGCTGGTGCTCGGCCCGCTGGTGCACGGCTTTGAGCACTATGCGGTGATGGCTATCCAGCAGTTTCTCGCGCTGCCTGCCGGTATCGGCGGCCTGCTGATTGGCTTTATCTATCCGATTGCGGTGATGACCGGCATGCACCATATGTTCATTATGATTGAGACCTCGCTGATCGCCGGTACCGGCTTCAACCCGCTGATTACCGTCTGCGCGATGTACGGTTTCGCCAATGCCGCCGTATGCCTGGCGATCTCCCTGAAGTCGAAAAACGTGGCGTTTAAAACCGCCGGGATCTCGGCAACCGTGACCCAGCTGCTGGGCGTTTCGGAACCTGCGCTGTTCGGTTTCGTCATGCAGTCCGGTATGCGAGCCATTGGCGTAATGCTGTGCAGCTCGGCGCTGGGCGGCATGGTGCTCTCCCTGCTGTCGATTAAAGCGAACTCCTACGGGTTGGCGGTACTGCTGTCGCCGCTGATGTACCTGTATGACCGCTATCAGTTTATTACCTATATCACCGTTGGCGTGGCCGTGGCCGTCTTCGCCTTTATCTGCACGCTGCTGTTGGTCAGGGTGGATAATAAAAAACGATAATAAATCACAGACCGATGCCATAAACCCTTTGCCGTAATCCTTTGCTGTAAACCTTATTAATGGCGACCCCTATGCCCTGAATACTGATATTCGGAGCAGGGTGACTCACAGGTATAAATGATGAAAATAGCACTTCTTACTTTCTGTACCCTGGCCTGTACTTTACCTGCGCACGCAGCGGAATTAACCCTGGCGGAAATTAACGCCCGACTGGAAAAAGTAGAGGCGGAGCTCAAGCTTTCACAAAATAAATTAACCCAGGCTGAAAATAAAATAGCCGTCGCGGAGAAACGAGCCAGCGACGCGGAATTAAAAAATAAAAACAGCAAGAGCGATATTATTAATGACGATACCGAAATTAAATTCGGCGGCTACGCCCGCACCGGTATTCTGAGCGGCAAACAGGGCACCACCACCACCGTCGGCCCATCACTGACGCCCGCGGGCAGCACCGGCGGCAGCGTGGGCCGCCTGGGTAACGAAGCTGATACCTACGTCACCGCCGACTTCGACTACAAGCGCCACTACGCCAACGATTCAAGCTTCCGCTACTACATGAAAATTGCCGAGTGGGACAAAACCTATAACACCGACAGCGCGTTTAACGGCCAGATGAACCTGCGCCAGGCGTTTGTGGAGATGAGCGATCTGCCCACCTTCACCGGCGCATTCAGCGGCTCAACGCTGTGGGCGGGCAAGCGCGAGGACCGGGACAACTTCGATATCCACTGGCTGGATTCGGACATGATGAACCTGATCGGCACCGGCGCGGGGATTTACGACGTGAATTTCTTCGGCGACGTGAAAACCAACCTGTCGGTTTACGGGCGTAACTTCAACGACATCGACGCGATGGAAAACGTTGAATATAACAACATGACCGGGGCCGATAATACCTTTATCCAGAACTACACCTTCTCGCTGAACAACCGCGTCGGCGGCTGGCAGTGGATGCTGAACGGCCTGTACTCGAAGGAGAATGACAAGCGGATCAACGACGGCCTGGCGCAGGATAACGCCGCCTCGCACGGCTTCAACACCATGCTGGCGTGGCACGGCGACAGCTTCTACGGCCTTAACGAAGGCTCGACCAAAACCGTGCTGCTGTACGGCAAGGGGCTGGGGGCCGAGGTGCGCGGGCCAGGATCGGATGGCTATCTGATCGACGATGCCTGGACGGTGAAGTTCGCCACCTACGGCATGACCCGGCTGAGCGACAGGCTGAGCATTGCCCCGCTGCTGGTGGCGCAGAGCAGCAACAGCCGCTACATCGAATCCGACCACTATGACTGGGTTACGCTCAACTCGCGGCTGATTCAGGAGATCAATCAGAACTTTGCCCTACAGTACGAGGCCAGCTATCAGTATATGGATATCGATCCGAAGGGCTTTAACGGCAATAAGCCGGTGTCCGGCAGCTACTACAAGCTGACCTTCGCGCCGACCTTTAAAATGCAGAACGTCACCGACTTCTTCGAGCGGCCGGAGATCCGTTTCTTCGTCACCTGGATGAACTGGGACAAAAATCTGGATAACTACTCTTCAACCGATACCTTCGGCAACGCGGGCTATCACAGCGGCGGTTCGCTGATGTTCGGCACCCAGCTGGAAACCTGGTTCTGAGGCTAACCCGCTAACGCTAACGGGGCTGAGTTCAGTTCATCAGCCCCTTCATGGCGGCAATAAATTCCTCCGCCGGGCGCGACCCCAGGCTACGCGCCGTGACCGCCGCCATCACCGAGACCTCAAGCAACGGGCGGAAAGGCCGCACCGCCAGCCCCCGGGTATCGATCTCCAGCAGCGAGAAGCGATCCACGATGGTCACACCGCCGCCGTGCTTCACCAGATTAATCGCCATGCTGTAGCGGTTGGTTTCTACCGCCGCCACCTGCCGCTGGCGAAACTCCGGCACCACCTCGGCAATCATCGCCACCAGCCGGGTATCGGTAGTGATAAAGATCAGCTCGTGCGGGGCAATGTCCTGCCAGTTCACTTCCGCCTGCTGCGCCAGCGGATGCCCTTCCGGCAGCACGCAGACCATTTCCCCTGCGCTCACCCGCAGCGGATCGTCCGGCGCGCCGTGGCCCGGTTTAACCACAAAGCCAAGATCGTAGCGCCCCTCTTCTACCGCCTGTTCGATTTCATGATTGACGCACATATCGACCACCACGCCGAAGTCCGGGAACGCCTCGCGAAAGCGGGCCAGCGCCTGTGGTAACAGGTTCAGCGCCAGCGCCGGGGTGGCGCACACCCGCAGCTGCCCGACGCGGTAACGGCGCAGATGCTCCACGAAGCGGTCGAACCGCACCCGATCCTGATGCACGCGCAGCGCTTCCTCATACAGCTGGGCGGCCTCCGGCGTCGGCTGCATCTTGCCGTTATAGCGGTCGAACAGGCTGAAACCCATCTGCTGTTCAGTCAGGGCCAGACTTTTACTGACCGAGGGCTGGGACATGGCTAACTGCTGTGCGGCGGCGGTAACCGAACCCGACTGGACCACGTGGATGAACACTTCCATCTGCTTCGGCGTCATGAATAAACCTGCTAACGATATGCGTATTATGCATTTGGGATATATGCACTACGGGTTATAGAATCCATAATTATATTCACTCAGGAGTATAAAATGAAACTTTTTACATCACGTTTGATGTCGGCGTTTTTGCTGATACCAGGGTTCTTTTTCGGTCAGGCTTCGGCGGCGGATGCCGTCAGCATTGACACCATTCTGCCTTCCCACACGCTGCGCGTAGGCGCGGTCAACGCCCCGCCGTGGTATCAGAAGGATCTGCTGACCAATCAGTGGGTCGGACTGGTTCCCGATGTGGTGCAGGCGCTGACCAAGGGCACCGATATTAAAATCGAGTACGTCGATACGCAATGGGGCACCGCCGTGGCCGGTTTGCAGTCGGACCGTTTCGATATTTTAGGCGGCTTTAATAAAACGCCGGAAAGAGCAAAGGCCGCCGACTTTACCCGTCCAATGGGTTCACACCAGATGGGCATTCTGACCCTGCAAAAAGAGACTAAAAAGTTCGAAAAGTGGGACACCATCAACAGCCCGGACGTGAAGGTGGCGGCGATTGACGGCTCGGCGGCGGCAACGCTGTTGCAGCCGCAGGCACCGAAAGCGCAGTGGATCATCGTACCGGACAGCGACAATATGCTGCTGCAGATGGAGAGCGGCCGTGCGGATGCGGTGGTGAACAACGATATCCAGATGGCGCAGTACGTCAGCAAGCGACATCAGGGTACGGTGATTATCCCCACGCCGGTGAAAGAGCAGCCGACCAATATCGGCCTGCGCCAGCAGCGCCCCGAGCTGAAGGCCTGGCTGGATAGCCGTCTGGAACAGCTGGAAAAAGACGGCACGCTGAACGCCATCTGGAAGAAATACACCCTGTCGGCGACGCAGAAGTAATGCGTAATAACGTCTCTGCACCGCTGCTGGTGGTCGACGGGCTGAAAAGTCCTTCGCCGGAAATACCATTATCGATGATGTCTCCTTCGAGGTTCGCCCCTCGGAGGTGATCGGGCTGATTGGCCGCAGCGGCGCGGGGAAATCCACGCTGCTGCGCTGCCTGAATATGCTGGAAACGCCGGACGGCGGCCATATCCGGCTGGCGGATGAAGAGATCGGCTTTCAGGGCGCGTCGCGCAGGCCGGTTAGCCGCCGGGTTCTCGCCCGCCAGCGCGCCAGAATGGCAATGGTTTTTCAGCATTTCAATCTGTGGCCGCACCGCACGGTGCTGCAAAACGTCATTGAAGGCCCGGTACAGGTGCTGAAGCAGCCAAAGCAGCAGGCCAGCGCCCGCGCCATGCAGCTGTTGGAACGGATAGGGCTGGCCGATAAGGCCCACAGCTTCCCGGTGCAGCTTTCCGGCGGGCAGCAGCAGCGGGTATCTATCGCCCGCGCGCTGGCGATGGAGCCGGAGGTGATTCTGTTTGATGAACCGACCTCGGCGCTGGACCCGGAAACCGTTGGCGAAGTGCTGGCGGTGATTGCCGAACTGGCTAAAAGCGGCACCACGCTGATTGTGGTGACCCACGAAATGCGTTTCGCGCTACAGGTGTGCAGCCGACTCTTGCTGCTGGACGGCGGCAGGCTGGTCGACGAAGCCACGCCGCAGCAGATCTGGGCGGACGACAGCCATACGCAGATCCGTAATTTTATGACCCTTTCCGGGGTGTCTGCGGAGGACATTCTCTGATGCCGGTTTATCACTGGGATTTCTCCGTCCTGCTGCAATATCACGCCATTCTGCTGGACGGCATGCTGATGACCGGCAAAATCGTTGCGGCATCGGTCACGCTGAGCATTATCGGCGGCATGATCCTCGCTCCGCTGCGCGGTGCCTCCAGCCGTCTGGTGCGCTTCCCCGCTCAGGGGTTAATTGAAGTGGTGCGCTCCGTGCCGCCGCTGGTGCTGATCGTCTGGGCCTATTACTGCCTGCCGATCCTGTTTAGCCTGACCTTCTCCTCCTACTGGACCTGCGTGCTGGCGATAGCACTGTACGGTAGCGTGTTTTTTGCCGAGATTTTTCGCTCCGGCTTACAGTCGGTCGATCACGGACTGGTGGAAGCCGGGCTGTCGGTGGGCATGACGCCGCTGAAGGTGCTGCTGCGCGTGACCGGACCGGTGGCGTTTTTACGCATACTGCCCGCGTTTGTCAGCCAGTGCGTAATGTCGATTAAGAACTCGGTGCTGGCCAGCTATATCGCCACCGGCGAACTGCTCTATCAGGGGCAGCGGCTCAGTACCGCCACCTTCCGCCCGCTGGAAACGCTGACCTTTGTCGCCCTGTTTTTCGTGGTGACCATTCTTCCCCTTTCCCTGCTGGCAAGCTACGCCGAGAGAAAGATCCGTACCCGCTATTTTAAACGTTAATCGCTATGACAACTTCCGTAACCGGCGAGCTGGTGGCCTTTGCCACCGCGCTTCGCGCTCAGGACATCCCTGAATCCATCCAGCATAAAGTCAGCCTGCATCTGCTTGACGCCCTCGCCTGCGGCTGGGCGGCCTGCGACAGCCCGGTGATGCAGCCAATCCTCGCCGCCGCAAAACTTTCCGGCGGCAGCGGCGGCAGCTTTGTGTTCGGCCAGGCCGACGGCTTCAGCCCGCTGGCCGCCGCTTTCGCTAACGCCAGCCTGATTAACGGCCTGGATCACGACGACGGCGTGGAGATCGACGGCAAAGGGCTGGGCCACCCCGGCGCAACGCTGGTGGCGGCGGCGCTGGCGGCGCTGGATCTGCGCGAATCACCGATCGCCGGGGCGGAGCTGATTACCGCCCTGACCGTCGGCTTTGAGGTTAACAACCGGCTGATTCAGGCGATCCAGCCGTCGGTGGCGCGCTTTAATCAGGTGTACGGCGTGGCGCAGCATCAGTCGATTGGCGCGGCGCTGGTCGCCGGACTGCTGCTGGATCTGGACGCGGAGCGGCTGCATCATGCCGTCGGACTGGCGGCGGCGCTGACGCCGCTGCCCAGCCTGCATAAATACAACTGGCAGCAGCGCCCGCTGCTGGCGCTGAAGGACGCGGTGGCCCCGGCGGCGCAGGCGGGCGTGCAGGCGGCGATTATGGCCCACTGCTGCATCACCGGCAGCCGGGATGTACTGGACGGTGAGCAAGGGTTCTGGCGGATGATCGGCTCGGACTGCTTCCGACCGGAGGTGCTGACCACGGAATTAGGCAAGCACTGGTATGCCGGATACGGCAGCTTCAAGCGCTATCCCGCCTGCCGCTGGCTGGCCTGCGCGCTGGAAAGTATGGACGACGTGATGGCGCAGACCGGTTGGCAGGCCGGGGAGATTGAACGCATCGAGGTGCAGACCTTCCCCCGGCTGGTTGACGATATGATGGACCGCACACCGCGCAACGCCACCGACGCCCAGTTCAGCCTGCCGTGGACGCTGGCCGCCGTTGCGCTGCGCCTGCCGCCGGGCGCAGAGTGGTACAGCCCGCAGACGCGCGGATCGGCGCAGATGTCGGCACTAGTGGCGAAGGTGACGGCGCAGATCGATGAGGAATTTACCGGGCGGATGTGCGGCCCGGCGCGGCAGCCGGGGGCACGGGTGATCGTGCATCATCGCGGCGGGGCCAGCGTACAGCAGGAGCGCTATACGCCGCTCGGCAGTGCCGATCGCCCGCTGGACGAGGCGGAGATTATCGCCAAGGCACGGCGGAATATCGCCGGTCATCTGCCGCCGTCGACCGCGCTGATTGAGGTGCTGACCGACGTAGCGGCACTGTCCGCGACCCGTTTTGATTCTGCCCGCCAGCTGGCCGGGGGGCAGAGATAAAACGTCATCCTTTGCTTAGCACTGAGGGGAAAGGTGCGCGTTGTCCCAGAACTTCAGGCCGCCGGACAGATGTAAACTTTACTCCGCGCGGCAGACAGAAGTGCAAATAAATACTTTACTCCAGCGCCTCAAACTTCAGCTGGCTGAGCGGCTGCACCTTATCCTCACGCACCATTTTGTATTCGGTGTCCGGCCCCAGCCAGCGGTTCCAGATGGTATCGATTTCGCCGCTCTGCTCCATCTTCGCCAGGCTGTCGTTCACTTTAGCCAGCAGCGCCTCGTCGCCCTTCTGCATCCCTACCGCCACCGGCTCCAGCGCCATCGGCTCTTTCAGGATCGCCAGATTAACGCCGTCGGCTTTGGCGCGGTTAACCAGCTGGGTGGCGGTCATGCCGTTAGTGACAAAGCCTACCGATTTATTCTGCTGCAAAGCCAGATACGCCGAAGCGGTATCCTGGAAAGTGACCGGCTTCGCCTGCGCCAGGCGGATCGACTGCTCGGAGGTGGAGCCTTTGGTGGAGCTGAGGCGTTTGCCTTTGAAATCGGCGCGGGTTTTCGCCGCGTTGGCTTCCTTCACCACCAGCACTTCTTTGGCGATGTAGTACGGATCGCTGAACTGGATCTGTGCGGCGCGGCTTTTGGTGTAGGCGAGGTTGGCAATCAGCACGTCAACCCGACCGGTGGTCAGCACCGCAATACGTGCCTCCACCGATACCGGCATCAGGTTGACTTTTACCCCCAGCTGCTGCGCCAGCGCGTTGCACAGGTCAACATCCATCCCGGCCAGCTGGCGGGTTTTGACATCCGACGAGGAGAACGGCGGCACATCAGCATACACGCCACAGTTCAGCTGGCCGCGGCTGCTGATATCAGCAAGGGTATCGGCACTGGCGGGCAGTGCGGCACTGAGCATTAACGGCAGACAGAGTGACAGCAGCGGTGTAGTAATTTTTCTCATGGTTTCAGGCTCCGTTTCGATTTCAGTGCTGACGCAGGTCGGTGAGGAAACGCTGCGCGCGTGGATGCTGCGGGCGGTTAAAGAAGGTTTCCGGCGCGGCTTTCTCCAGGATTTTTCCTTCATCCATAAACCAGATGGTGTCTGCCACCTCGCGGGCAAAGTTCATTTCGTGAGTCACACACATCATGGTCATCCCCTCGTTCGCCAGGCTGCGCATCACGTTGAGCACCTCGCCAACCATTTCCGGGTCCAGCGCCGAAGTCGGTTCATCAAACAGCATCACCGGCGGCTTCATCGCCAGCGCCCGGGCAATCGCCACGCGCTGCTGCTGACCGCCCGAGAGCTGCGCGGGCCAGGCGTTCGCCTTGTGCGCCAGCCCCACCCGCTCCAGCAGCGCCAGCGCATGCTGCTTCGCCTCGCTGCGCCGCTCGCCCAGTACCTTCACCGGAGAGAGCATCACGTTGTCGATCACCGACAGGTGCGGAAACAGATTAAAGCTCTGAAAGACGAAGCCGATACGCGCACGCAGTCGGTTTTGCTGGGTGCTGGCCCCGTGAATATCCAGACCGTCGAAGACGATCTGCCCCTGCTGGATCGGCTCCAGCCGGTTAACGGTGCGGATCAGCGTGGACTTGCCGGAGCCGGACGGTCCGCAGACCACCACCACCTCGCCGCTGTTCACTTCCGCATTGAGGTCGGCGAGCGCGTGATAGGCGCCGTACCATTTATTAACCTGGTTAAAGCGAATAATCGGATTCATGCCTTACTCCTCGATAGCGGGTTTGTTGACCAGCAGCGCGGCGCGCTGTGGTGCCGTGCTGACGGCGGGGCCGCGTCTTTTGGCAGCGATGCGCCGCTCCAGATAACCGGCCAGCCACGTCAGGCTGAAGCAGATGATGTAGTAGCTGATAGCCACAATCGCGAACACCTGAAACGGCTTGGTCAGCAGCTGGTTATTCACCTGATTGGCGGCAAAGGTCAGCTCCGGTACGTTGATCACGTAGCCGAGGGTGCTGTCTTTAATAATCGATACCAGCTGGCTGACCAGGCTCGGCAGCATGTTGTAGAGCGCCTGCGGCAGGATCACCAGCCGGAAGGTGCGGGTGTAGCTCATCCCCAGCGCGCGGGAGGCTTCGTACTGCCCCTGCGGCAGCGCCTGAATTCCGGCGCGGACAATTTCGGCAATATAGGCGCTTTCATAGATCACCAACGTGACCAGCATGGTGCCGAAGCCGCTCAGCGTGTGGCCCAGCAGCAGCGGCACGCAGAAGTAGGTCCAGAAGATCACCATCAGCAGCGGCACGCCGCGCAGTACATAGACCCAGGCGGTGGCAGGCCAGCGCAGAATGCGATACGGCGAGATGCGCGCCACGCCCAGCAGCACGCCAAGCGGCAGTGCCAGCACAATCGCCATCAGTGACACCAGCAGCGTGCAGAGCACCCCGCCCAGCGGGCCGTTGGGATACTGGCCCATCAGGAACAGCATGCCGTTCTGCTGTAAAATCGTCAGCATTTCACTCATTCAGCTTACCTCGCGTAGACGCGGTGGAAACGCTGTGCCAGCAGCGCACCGGCGGCCATCAACAGCAGGGAGAAGAACAGGTAACAGAGCGTCGAAACCAGATAAGCTTCAAAGGTGCGGAAGGTGTAGTTTTCGATCTCGCGGGTGACGTAGGTGAGATCCGCCACGCCGATCACCATTGCCAGGCTGGTATTTTTAAACAGCAGCACCGTGTGGTTAATCAACGCAGGGAGCGCATTACGGATGCCCTGCGGCAGGATAATCAGCCGCATCGACTGCACGTAGCCCATGCCGAGCGCCCGTGCCGCCTCGCGCTGGCCATCCGGCGTGGCGCGCAGGCCGCTGCGAATATCTTCCGAGAAGTAAGCGGCCTGGCACAGCCCCAGCGCCACCATCGAGAACAGAAACTCCGCGTTGTAGTCGTTCAGCCAGATCTGCGCGGACTCCGGCAGCAGCGTCGGCACCGCGAAATACCAGATCATCAGCTGGATCAGCGTGGGCACATTGCGATGCCAGGAGACGTAAGCCGCCACCAGCCACTGCAGCGGCTTCAGCGGAGTCAGCCGGATCACCACCAGCACCATCGCCAGGATCATCGCCAGCAGCCAGGAACCCACCGCCAGCTTCAGCGTTAACGCGACGCCATCGACGATCATCTGTCCGTACTGGCCGTGCAGAATGACGCTAAAATCAAGTGAACCGTTCATCGTCGATCGCCCTCACTCAGTTCAGATTAACGCGCAACATCACCGGGGCGCATGGTGGACAGACCGCCCGGAACCTGTAGCGTCGGGGTGATTTCGATGTTGCCGATATTCACCGCCACTGGCGCAGAGATGGCGAACGCCACGGTATCAGCAATGTCCTTCGCCGTCGGCAGCTCGAAGCCGTCGATAAATTCGCGGCGTGCAGCTTCTTTATCCCCGGTCACATTGCCGAAGATATCGGTGGCGACACGGCCCGGACAGATCTCGGTGATACGCACACGTTTGCCATAGCAGTCCACGCGCAGCTGGCGTGAGAGCGCGTGCACCCCCGCTTTGGTGGCGTGATAAATCGAGTTGCCGCCGAAGTTGTAGATGGCGGCGATGGAGGTGATGTTAATCACGTGGCCGCGATCGCGCTCGACCATGCCCGGCACCAGCAGACGGCAGAGGTGCAGTACCGCACGCAGGTTAACGTCGACCTGGGTTTCAATCTGCGACTCCTGCGATTGCAGAATCGAGCCCGGATGGGACACCCCGGCGTTGTTCACCAGAATGTCGATCTGCAGGTCGCGGCACAGGTCATTCAGCGCCTGCACGTCGGAAACGTCGATGGCGTGAGGAATACAGCCGGTTCTCGCCGCCAGCTGTTCCAGTTCGTTATGACGGCGGGCCACCGCGTGAACCACGATGCCCTCCTGGCACAGACGCTCAACGATGGCTTCACCCATTCCGGCGGAAGCGCCGGTCACCAGTGCGGTTTTATAATCTGAAAATGGCATTGACTTCTCCTGTTGTTATTTTTGCTCTGTCTTTGACTGTATCCCCTCACCGCGCCGAGGGGTAAGAGGTAAAGTCTTTGTGGCAATAAGCCGATCTTATAGAGCCAGATAATCTAAGTTATCTCTCTGTTTATTCAATGAAATGTTTCGATATCGGGCGAATTTCTCCGCCCTGAGCCGTAATATCAGCCCGCAGTTGTTCAATCAGCGCCAGCGCGCCTGGCGTGTCGCCGTGCATTAAAATCGAGGACACCGCCATCGGCAGCCGCGTGCCGTCAATCGCCGTGACGCAGCCGGATTTCAGCAGATCGATCACCCGCTGGCTGACCTGCTGCGGGTCGTGGATCACCGCCCCCGGCGTGCCGCGCGGCACCAGCAGACCGTTGGCCTGATAGGCGCGGTCGGCCAGAAACGTGCAGGCCACGCGCAGCCCCAGCTCGCGGGCGCAGCGCTCCACCGCATTGGCGGCGGTGGTGCTGATAATCAGATTCGGATCAAACGCCTTCACCGCCGCCAGCAGCGGCCTCGCCAGCGACTCGTCTTCGGCAGCCATATTGCCCAGCGCACCGTGGAAGCTCATGTGGCTCAGCGGGTAGTCCGCCACGCGGGCAAAAGCGGCCAGCGCACCGAGCTGATAGGTGACGTAGTGCGCCAGGGTTTGCGTGTCGATTTGCATGCGCCGTCGGCCAAATCCCGCTAAATCGGGGAAGCCGACGTGCGCCCCGAGATCCACGCCGTACCGTTTTGCCAGCGCCACGCTGCTGGCCATAATCGACGCATCCCCGGCGTGAAAGCCGCAGGCAACGTTGGCGGAGCTGATCAGCGCCATCAGCCCGGCGTCATCGCCGATGCGCCAGTCGCCAAAGCCTTCGCCAAGGTCGGCGTTTAAATCGATGCTTCTCATTGCTCTGCCTCCGTTTTAACCATGCGGGCCACCGTCTGGCCGTACTCCACCCGATCGCCCTGGGCGACCGTATACTCATCCAGCTGTCCGTCGGCCCCGGCCCGCAGCGGCAGGCAGATCGGCCCGGCCTGCACCAGCGCCAGCAGATCGCCGGTTTTCACCGTGCGCCCGTCGGCGGCAATGTTCTTGCCGGTTAGCGGGTCCTGCAGCCAGATGCGACCCGGCATCGGCGCGCCCAGCTCAACGATATTGGGCGGTGGAGATGCCGGATAAGCAGCCACAGCTAACGGCGCTGTATGGAATGCGAGTGCGGCATCAGCCGGGGCGGGAGAAGCGGGATCGCCGACGGATGCGGCATATCCGGCTGGTGCGGGACAGGCCGCCAGCCCCTCGGGGATCGCCCCGCTGCCGGAATACGCACCGCGACACGATGCTTCTTCAGCGCCGCAGCGGATGCGCACGCTGTAGCCGTCGCCTTTAATCTCAATGCTGTCTATGCCACTGCGCCGCAGACGGCGGGTAATGGCCTGTAGTTCACGAATGGTCGGCATCTTCTCTCCTTGCGGTTAAAGCGGGCAGCGGCGGTAGTCGTCAATACGCTGGCAGATCCCCGCCAGCCACCGCTGCTGGTCACGTTCCGCCTCGTCGGCCTGCGTCCAGCTCACCTCAACAAACTGGACGTTGCTGCCCACCGGCACCTGGCCCAGCAGCCACATATCGGCGTCGATCACCGTGCCGAGCTTCGGGTAGCCGCCGCTCGGCTGGGCGTCGCGCATCTGGATAATCGGCTGGCCGCTGTGGGTCACCTGGATCACCCCGGGAATAATGCCGTGCGATCGCATCTCCAGCGGCGCTTTCGCCACCAGCCCTTCGCCGTCCAGCCGGTAGCCGTAGCGGTTGCTCTGCGGTGAAACGCGCCACTGCTGCTGCCAGAAACGCGCCACCGACTCGGCGGTAAACGCGCCGTACTCCGCCGCGGGCAGCACGCGGATCTGCGGCACGCCGTCGGGGCTGTCGCACAGGCTCAGGCGCGGCGAGGCAATGCCGAAGTCCACCGCGCCCCGATACACATCGCGGGCGGCGCTCAGGCTGTCGCCCTGCTGTAATCCACGACCGCGGAAGCCGCCAAACTCACCCCTGAGCTGGGTGCTGCGCGACCCCAGCACCTGCGGCACGTCAACGCCGCCGGGCAAATGCAGATAGCTGCGCGCCGAGAAGCGAGATGCGTGCAGGATCAGCACTTCGCCCTCTCTCGCCTGCGCCACCCACCAGGCCGGAATGCGCCGATCGCCGAGCATCGCCGGGCTGTCGCCGCCGCTGATGGCAAAGGCGCAGTCGCGGGTAAAACGCAGGCGGAACGGGAACAGCGGGATCTCAATCACCGCATCGTCCGGCTGGTTGCCGAGCAGTGCGTTACCCAGCCGCAGCGCCAGCGGGTCCATCACGCCTGCGGTTCCCACACCGTAGTGCAGCGCGCCGAAGCGGCCTTCGTCCTGCACGCTGGACAGCGCGGTAGTGCGTTCAATAACGATCATGCCAGTACCCTGCTTACCCGGAAGCGAATGCTGTCGCCGGGCTGGAGCCGCACCGGCGGTGTGGCGTGGGCATCAAAGAAAACGAAATCGGTGCGGCCGATGGTGTTCCAGCCGCTGGGGCCGGGAGAAGCAGAAACGCCGGTCTGTACGCCGCCGATGGAGACCGAACCGCCGGGAATACTCTGCACCGGGCTGGCGCGGCGCGGCGTCGCCAGCTGCGGGTCCATATTACCGAGGTAGCAGTAGCCCGGATGGCTGCCGAGGGCATACACCGGGTAGAGTGGTTCAGTGTGACGCTGCACGATCTCCTGAATGGTCATGCCGGTGTGCTCGGCCACGTCGCAGATATGCGGCCCAGGCTCGCCGCCGTAGGTCACATCCAGCTCAATCACCTGGCCGGAGAAGGTTTTACTTTCGCCGCGCTGCCACTGCTGGCGCAGACGATCGAACAACTGTTCGCCACCGCTCATCTGCGGGCCAAACACCATCATCAGGTTGTTCATGCCCGGCACCACACCGCGAATGGCGGCCAGCCCGCTGGCGTAATCGGCCAGCGCCCAGATGCGCTGCTGGTTTTCCAGGGTGATCTCACCGGGGGCTTCAAACAGCACCGCGTGGGTGCCGAGCCAGCTGATTTGCGGAGCCTGTAACTGACGTGCTGGGTCCATTCCTCATCCTCAACTTCATATCCGCTAACGGAAAAATGCGATAGCCACACTGTATCCCGCCGTTTCAGGCGGTCTGTAAGAGGGTTTCGCTTTAGGGGGATAAGGCAGACTTATTACTGAAAAACGGCGGCGTGATGACTGCGGCCACCCGTCGAAACAGGCTGGTGGCCGCGATGTGATGTCAGCTGACCAGGGTCAGCGGCCGGTTGTCGTGGGTGCGTTCGGCCATCAGCGACAGCAGGATTTTCTTCACCGCTTCGGCAGGCTGGGACAGCGGCAGATGATCGGAGGTGCAGAACGACAGCGGTGCCTGAATGCCCGGCTCAACGATTTTCGACATCCGCGCACGGGACTGTTTCACCATATTGCGGGCGATGGACTCCGGCAGAATGGTCGCGCCAAGATTGCCCTCCAGCGCCTGCGCCAGGGTGGTGGCCGATTCGATTTCGCACTTCACCTTATAAGAGAGGTTTTTCTGCACGAAGGCTTCGTCCACCAGCTTGCGCATGATGTTGTACGGGCGCGGCAGGAACAGCTCAAGATGGGCGATCTGCTTCAGGGTGACGGTTTTACCGAAGCTGATTTCGCTCTGCGGCGTGACCAGATAGAGATCCTCTTTCATCAGCGGAATAAAGGCCAGTCCGTGGATCTGACGGTTGCCGTACAGCACCGCCATATCCATGCGCCCGCTCATAATCAGCTCGCTGAGGGTGGTGCCAAAGCTCTCGTTGAAGTAGAGCAGGATGCCGGGATGCTGCTTACGCACCTCCTCCATCAGCGGCAGCGCCAGCAGTGAGGCGGCAGTACCCGGTGCCAGCCCGACGGACACCTGTCCGCTCAGCGCCAGGCCCGCGGCATCGATGGCGCTTTGTGCCTGCTCGCACTGGCGCAGTATCGCCTGGGCGTGGGCATAAAGAATGCTGCCCGCTTCGGTCGGCGTAACGCCACGCTTGGTGCGGATCAGCAGCTGCTGTTTGACCTCGCTTTCCAGCGAAGCCAGCTGCTGGCTGAGGGCCGGCTGGGCGATATGCAGAATATCGGCCGCCTGGGTCAAACTGCCGACGTCGACAATTTTGATGAAGTAGCGAAGCCGCCTGAGATTCATAGTCATACCTCTCGTCACCGGACAGAATGTTAAGAAAAAGTGAACGGAAGTGTAGCAAGATCCGGACCAGCCTGAGTGTTAACTGCCCCGCAAAGCCGGACAGCCAAAAAGTTAATATGTAAAACAGTGAGATAGATCGTGTTATTTCGCTATCCATCCATTTATCAAGCGTTTGCTTTCAGCAGCGTTCTGCACCATTGCGGGGAGTTTTACTTATCGTTGGGCCCCATCCATAAGCTTTTGCTCTTGAATCAGAACAAACTCCTCTTAGCCGTCGCCCGTCGCTTATTCGTAACGTAGAGACATCCCGGAACAGACTGGAGTGATCATGAGTGCTATCCGCATTGCCGCCCGCGTTACGCGTATTAAACCTTCTCCCAGCAGCAGCGCGTCCGATCGCGCCAACGCCCTGAAGCGTGAAGGTAAAGCCATCATTAACCTGGTGGTCGGTGAACCTGATTTCGCCACCCCGCCGGAAATCTGCGAGGCGGCCTGCGCCGCAATCCGCAACGGCGAAACCCGCTACACGCAGAACAACGGCACCCCCGCGCTGCGCGAGGCCATTGCCGCCAAGTTCCTGCGCGAGAATCATCTGACGGTGAAGCCGGAAGACATTATCGTCACCAACGGCGCGAAGAGCGCGATCTTCAACGCGCTGGCCGCCACGCTGGAAGTCGGCGACGAGGTGCTGATCCCCGCGCCGTACTGGGTTTCCTACCCGGATATGGTGCTGGCCTGCGACGGTCGTCCGGTGGTGATTACCTGCCAGGAAGAGGCTGGTTTCCGCCTGACCGCCGAGCAGCTGCGGGCATCGATTACCAGCCGCTGCCGCTGGCTGATCCTCAATTCGCCGTCCAATCCAAGCGGTGCCAGCTACAGCCGCGCCGAGCTGCGCGCGCTGGCGGATGTGCTGCTGGACTATCCGCATCTGGCGATTATGACCGACGATATTTACGAGCATCTGCGCTACGACGACAGCCCGAACGTGCATCTGCTGGAGGTGGAGCCGCGCCTGGCCGACCGTACGCTGGTGGTAAATGGCGTGTCGAAAACCTATGCGATGACCGGCTGGCGCATCGGCTATGCCACCGGGCCAAAAGTGCTGATTACCGCGATGGGCACGCTGCAATCGCAGTCCACCAGCAATGCCAGCTCGGTCAGCCAGGCCGCCGCCTTAGCCGCGCTGAACAGCGGCACCGGCTTTATTACCCACAGCCGCGAAGTGTATCGCCAGCGCCGCGACGACATCGCCGCCCGCCTGAATGCCGTGCCGGGCCTGAGCTGCCGCGTGCCGGAAGGGGCGTTCTACCTATACGTCAACTGCGGCGGGCTGCTGGGTAAAACCACCGCGCAGGGCCAGGTGCTGAAAAACGACAGCGAGGTGGTGCTGTGGCTGCTGGAGAGCGCGGGCGTGGCGGTCGTCGCCGGTGCCGCCTACGGACTTTCGCCCTACTTCCGCCTTTCTATTGCCACAGACCTTGCCACGCTTCAGGCCGGGGCCGCCCAGATTGCCAACGCCGTCAGCCAGCTGAAATAATCGATCAGGAGATCCGCTATGCCCGCAGGAAACCGTATTTTCTTACAACGTAATCTTGAAGCCGCCGGCTACGTCGAGGCTTTCCGCACGCTGCCCGCCGCCGTGGTGGCCGACTGCATGAGCCGCCTGCCCGCGCTGTCCGGCGAAATTCGCCTGATGAGCGCACCGCGCAACGCGGTGATGTGCGGCCTGGCGGTCACCGTTAAGGCCCGCTCCGGCGACAATCTGATGCTGCACAAGGCGATGGATATGGCCGGTAAAGGCGATGTGATTGTGGTCTCCAACGAGGGCGATCGCAGCCAGGCGCTGATGGGCGAAGTGATGACCACCTGGGCCCGCCAGCGCGGTATTGAGGGGCTGGTGCTGGACGGCCCAATCCGCGACATTGAAGGCATCGGCAAGATGGATTACCACCTTTACGCCGCCGCCATTACTCCCGGCGGCCCGTATAAAGATGGTCCGGGTGAAATCAACGTGCCGATCGCCTGCGGCAATATCCATGTGTCGCCGGGTGACATCATTCTCGGCGATCACGACGGGGTGATCGTCATCCCTCACGGCGATGCGGCGCAGATTCTGGAAGCGGCGCAGGCCTATCTGATCGTCGACGAGCGCAACTTCGAGCTGGCGAAGCGCGGCGAGCTGGAACGCGGCTGGATTGATGAAACGCTGAAAAGCAAGCAGGTGGAGATTATCGACGGGCAGTTCTAGGCGGTAAAAGAACACTATCCTGCATTGATAACAGGCACCCATAGAGGGTGCCTTTTTCGTTATGCAACCGGCGTAATGGCTTTGCCGTGAGCGAACCACGAAGCCAGATTATCCGCCACGTTTTGCGCCATCGCCTGGCGCGTTTCGGCGGTGGCGCTGGCGATATGCGGTGTCAGCACCGTATTTTCCAGCGCGAAAAAGCGCGGGTCAATTGCCGGTTCACCTTCGAACACGTCCAGCCCCGCTCCGGCGATGGTGTGATTTTCCAGCGCGGCGATCAGGTCGTCTTCATTAACTACCGCCCCGCGCGCGACGTTAATCAGCACGCCCTGCGATCCCAGCGCGTTCAGCACTTCGCGATCGACCACCTTATAGTTACGCGCATCGCCCGGCACCGCCAGCACCAGCACATCACTGAACAGCGCCAGCTGATGCAAATCGCCAAAGCGCTGCCAGCCGGGTTCATCACTCTGGCGGCTGTTGCAGTAGCCGATGTGCATATCGAAGGCCGCACAGCGTCGTGCAATCGTCGAGCCGATGCGCCCCAGCCCGAGGATGCCGACGCGCTTGCCGCTGAGTTTGCTGCCCAGCACCGGCGGTCGGTTTGCCCACTCGCCCGCGCGCAGGAAGGCATCCTGTGCCACGATCTGCCGCGAGACGCTGAGCATCAGCGCCAGCGCAAGGTCGGCGACGTCGTCGGTCAGAATATCGGCGGTGACGGTCACGGTAATCCCACGATCGCGGGCGGCGGCCAGGTCGATGGCGTCGGTACCCACGCCGAAGACGGCAATCACTTCCAGTGCCGGTAGCGCGGCCATCACCTCCGCCGCCAGCCCGACGTCGCCCCGGGTGGCGACCGCGCGGATAGTCTGGCCGTGCTGCTGTAGCCAGGCCGCCGCATCCGGCTGCTCGTAAAGACGATGGCACTGGTAGTCGCGGTGCAGCATTTCGCTCAGCGCGGGCATCAGCGGCTGAATAATCAGTATCTGTTGTTTCATTGCGGGCATCCTTATTAACGTAGGGTTCAGAACGTTAATAAACTAGCGGAATTCCGCCGCGGCACCCGCAAGGTTACGCTTATCGTCAGATAGGATTCGCTTATTACGCCCGCGCGGCGGCGATCATTCCGTCCAGCCACTGCTGATGGCCGTTGATCATCGGGTCAGGTCGGGCGTTAGCCAGCTCAACCGCCGGTTTGCCGTTCTGGGTTTCCTGGGTCAGCAGGCGCACGCGGCCACCCGGCAACGCCTCAATCAGCCAGGCATGATGCACGTCAAGCCGACTGTCGCCCTCGCCGCACCAGCCGTGCCACGCAATGCGCGCCGCGCCACCGATTTCCGGCGCGACGAATTCGTTAACTTCGCTTTCCACCACAAAGCCGAACGTGGTGAAGCGAAAACGCGCTCCCTCGGTCAGATACGGGCCGCTGCCGTCGTGGAACTGAATGTCGCTGGCGTTGCTGTAATAACCCGGCCAGGCGGCGGTATCGATCAGTTTGTCCCACAGCGCCGCGACGCTGACACCGGTAATAATCATTTCGTTGCTGGCGAAGTTGTCGCTGAAGCCAGGAATGTAGCCCTGCGGCCAGTGAATTGCGTTCATGATGCTGCCTCTCTGTGAGTCTGGTCGGCCAGAGCGCGGGATGCGCCTGCCGAAAACCACTGCATGATGCGCGGCACGGTGATATAAAACCAATCAGCATTTTTTATTTCAGATATTATAATTTCTGATATCTGACCCACTCACCGCCGGGGAACCGATGAGCAGCAACCTACGTACGCTGGATTTGAATCTGTTAAAAACGCTGGATGAGCTGCTGGATGAACGCAGCGTGACGCGGGCCGCCCAGCGCCTGTCGCTCACTCAACCGGCGGTAAGCGCCATGCTTAACCGCCTGCGCGAGCATTTTGACGATCCGCTGTTTACCCGTGGCCAGCACGGCATTAACCCGACGCTGCGGGGGCTGGCGCTGGCCGCACCGGTCAAACAGATCCTCGGTGATATCGACCAGCTGTTGCAGCCGCAGGTATTTGATGCGGCCAGTTCGCAGATGTCGCTGAGCATTGCCGCAACCGATTATGCGCTGAGCGCGGTGGCGGTGCCGTTTATTGCCGCGCTTCGCCAGCAGGCTCCCGGCGTGCAGGTGAGCGTGCAGCCGGTGGAAAACGATCGGCTGGCGGTGCAGATGGAGCGCGGGGAGATTGATATGGCGCTGCTCACCCCGGACACCACGCCTGCCGATCTGCACGCTCGCCATCTGTTTGACGAGCAGTACGTCTGCCTGCTGCGCCCGGACCACCCTGCCCTGCGGCACGGTGCGCTTTCGCTGGATAGCTTCTGCGCGCTGGACCACGCGCTGGTTTCGCACAGCGGTCGCGAGTTTCGCGGCGTGACCGACCAGGCGCTGGCCGCAATCGGCCGCCAGCGGCGGGTGACGCTGGCGGTGAACAGTTTTCTGGTGCTGCCGCAGATCCTGCGCAGCAGCGATCTGATTGCCGTTGTGCCGCGCAGGCTGGCAGAATCCGCCGACGGGCTGATGCAGGTAGCGCCGCCGGTCGCGGTGACGGGCTTCAGCAAAACGCTGGTCTGGCACGAGCGCAGCCATCGCGATCCCGGCCACCGCTGGCTACGCGCACTGCTGTTTACCTCTCTGGGACTGGACGCCAGCACGCTGTGATCGGCCAGTGCGTATCGCACATACGGCTTAGTGATTATCGCTGGCCATCGCTTACCGTGATCGCCACTTATCGACAGGCCACGTGTTCTTCGATCGTCTATGACTGAGGTTATCTATGTCCGCGCTTTTTACCCCATTTAAACTGAAAGACGTTACGCTGCGTAACCGCATTGCGGTGCCGCCAATGTGCCAGTACAGCGCCGTTGACGGCCTGACTAACGACTGGCATCAGGTTCACTATCCGGCGATCGCCCGTGGCGGCGCGGGTCTGGTGATTGTTGAAGCCACCGCCGTTTCACCGGAGGGCCGCATCACTCCGGCCTGTACCGGGCTGTGGAACGATGAGCAGGCGGAAGGCATGGCGCGTATTGCAGCATCGATTAAGGCGGCGGGTTCCGTTCCGGGCATTCAGATTGGTCACGCCGGTCGTAAGGCCAGCGCTAACCGTCCGTGGGAAGGCGACGATCATATTGCCGAGGGCGACAGCCGCGGCTGGCAGACCATTGCCCCTTCCGCGATTGCGTTCGGCCATCATCTGCCAAAGGTGCCGCAGGCGATGACGCTGGATGATATTAACCGGGTGAAAAGCGACTTCGTTGCCGCCGCTCGCCGCGCGCGCGATGCCGGTTTTGAGTGGCTGGAGCTGCATTTTGCCCACGGTTATCTGGCGCAAAGCTTCTTCTCCGCGCATTCCAACCAGCGCACCGACGCTTACGGCGGCAATTTTGCTGGCCGCAGCCGCTTCCTGCTGGAAACCCTGGCCGCCGTTCGTGAAGTGTGGCCGGAGAATCTGCCGCTGACAGCCCGTTTCGGCGTGCTGGAGTATGACGGCCAGGACGAGCAGACGCTGAGCGAGTCGATTGAGCTGACGCGCCTGATGCATCAGGGCGGGTTGGATCTGCTGAACGTGAGCGTGGGCTTTACTATTGCGGAAACCAACATTCCGTGGGGCCCGGGCTTCCTGGCACCGATTGCCGAGCGGGTACGTCGTGAGGCGGGTCTGCCGGTGGCGTCGTCCTGGGGCGTGGAGCAGGCGGAAGTGGCGGAGCGGGTGATTGCCGAGCAGCAGATGGATCTGGTGATGATTGGCCGTGCGCATCTGGCGAATCCGCATTATCCGTATTCTCTGGCGAAGAAGCTGAACGTTGAAGATCCGTCGTGGGTGTTGCCTGCGCCGTATGCGCACTGGCTGGCGCGTTATCGTTTAGCTGAGTAACGAGTTGGGGCATTAGATTGCTCGTGACTGCTGGGGCACAAACACGTTTCGCCGGTGACTGTAGTGGCAAAGCCGACGGGGTGTGCCCCCGCCCGGGCGGTCCTCGCGCCGCTTCGCGGTGCCTTCACTTCGTTCGTCAGCCTGACGGACCGCCACAGACGCGCGTCCTGCGCGGCTGTGCCTTTCGCCTGCGTCCATGCAGGCGAATCCTGGCTTCCTCGCTCCGTTCAGCGCTGCGGATTACCCGTTCGGGGGCACACCCCGTCTGCTTTTTGCATAAGTGTTGTCTGGCAGAAAAAGGCGAACGACCATTGAAGCGATCAATTCAGAGCTGCACTTTTTGACATCCATAAAAGTGGATCCAACCTCCAGCCTCTACTACTGCGGGGTAACCCACAACATATCCAATCACCTCTATGCGCAGAAGGCCGCCACTCTGGAAGCATAATCCTGACTTAAGCAGCCAGCACAATGTATTAAAGGCCCGGCCGCTGCGGTTACCGGGCAATCCACAGCGCTGAGGTGGAGGCTACGGGCCAGGAGACGCCAACAGGACGTTGGCGTCAGGCATGGCGCGGGCAGGACGCCCGCTCCATGCCGGTCCGGAAGGTACGAAGCCGCAACCGAAGGCACCGCAAAGCGGCGCGAGGACCGCCCGGTAACCGCAGAGGCCGGGCCGCAATCACCCGGACACAAAGCAACGAAGCACCAGCACCGGCATCCTCGTTATCGCACGCAAAAAAAGCCGCCATCCCAAAAGAGACAGCGGCTTCAAACTTCACTAAACGAGCAAAAACCTAACCCGATAACTGACCGATATCATCAGAAATCGACGTTAATCCCCGCCTGGAACGTACGGCCAGGCATCACTGCCAATGCCTTCTCGTAGGCATCCTGAGCCGTGCTGCCGGTCAGATCGCGGCTGCTGAGATAATCCCAATATTTACGATCGGTCAGGTTATAAATACCCCCGCTCAGCTTCACGTTCTTCGCCACCTGCCAGTACGCAGTCATATCCACCATGCCGTAGCCAGGAATACGATTGTACTCGGTGCTGGAATCGGTCAGCGCCGTGCCGCTGTTGGTGTAGCTTTCGCGGTTGGTCGTGCTGGCCTGTTTACCCTTCACGAAGGTCGCCACCACCGCCGCACCGTAGCGCTTCGCCGGATCGTCCCACGCCATGCCGACCACCGCTTTCATCGGTGCTACGCTGTCGATATCAACATATTTGTCGCCGTCGTAGCTGGACTTGGATTTACCTTCACTGTAGCCCAGGGCAAAGGTGGCGCTCAGGCCGTTAACCTCTTCGAACCAGGTACCGAAGTTCACCTTGCTGCTCAGCTCTCCGCCCCAGATGTAGGCCTTATCGCGGTTTTCAGCCTGATAAATGGTGTAAATGTTCGACGGTACGTTGGTGAACTTATCAGGGCTGCCGGAACGTGTGTAACGGCTGTAGGCGATAAAGTTCTTGTAGGTGTTGTAGAACAGAGAACCGTTCAGCGTTACGCCGTCGGTTACGTTGCCCTTCACACCCCACTCCAGGTTATTACTGGTTTCGGTTTCCAGATCCGGATTACCAATCAGCGCGTACTGCGCTGTACCGGCATAGGATGAACCCAGGTTCCATGAACCGTAAAGCTGGCTGGCGTTAGCAAACTGCGCGCCGCGCTTGTACTGCAGATAAGTGATCATCTGCGGGGTCAGATCGTATTGCAGCATCAGCGACGGCAGGATCTGGCTGTCGCTGTTCGCCGAGCCATACAGAGTTTCCAGCTCAGATGCGGTCAGTACGGTGCTGCCGGTGGTCAGACTGGACAGGTTCTGCGGCTTGGTATTTTGATATACCGCGCGCACGCCCGGGATCACCGCGAAACGGCTGCCGTTCAGATCGAAGTTGATCTTATCCTGCACGAAACCACCGACGGTGTAGCTGCGGCTATCGGCCTGTGGCTGCATGATCACGCTGTAGACGCTCGGTGCCGGGTCCTGACGGAATGGGCGTTCGGTGTCGGTGATGCGGCCGTTGATTCCGGCGCTCAGATCGTGACGGCCAAGCGTTTTATTACCGTGGGTATCAAAGCCCCAGGTATCAACGTTGTAATCCGAGTAGACATGCTGCATGGTGCCGCTGCTGTCTGTTGGCATGTAGGTGTTGTCATGCGCCTCGGTGTGCTGGTAGTAAACACGGCTGGACAGGCTGTCGACAAAACCATTGTCCGGCGTGTACTCATCCGCCAGGCTCACACCCCAGCGGCGGGTATCGCTCTGCTGCTGGCTGTCGCCAATAGTGCTGGTGCCTGCGGTGTTCCAGGTATCGTAATGGGTGTGGTTAACCTTGTGGTAGTAGTCCAGCGTGGCGCTGAATTTGTGTTCGTCGTTCGGCTGCCAGATCCCGGAGGTCATCAGCGCGGTTGAATGCCAGTTAGCCGGATAAGCGCTGACTTCATCGCTGTCATTGCTGGTCTGCTGACCGTCGCGGCGGCTAAGCACGAAAACGCCACGCAGAGTACTGTCGCCCGCTGCGGCGGTGATACCGTTATGCCAGCCGCGAGTGGCGGGATCGTAATCACTCTGGTAGCCAAACCAGGTGGAGCGTTCCGGGGAAAGATAATCATCCGCTGATTTACTGCGGAACGAGACGTTACCACCAATAGAGGTATTTGGCTGATCGACGGAAGTGGCACCGGCATCAATATCCACGCTGCCGTACATATAAGGATCAATATAATCCCGGCCAATACCAAAGGTATTTAATCCCGCGCGGCTGACGTAGCTGCGCCCGGTCGCATCCGGCAGCGGAATACCATCCACGTCTAAACCAACGCGGTTGCTTTCCAGCCCTCGAATATTAAATCCGGTGTAGCCGCTGCGGTCGAAGCCGCTTTTCCCTGCGGTCGAACCGCCGCTCACGCCCGTTGCGCTAATCAGCGGCTGATAACGCATTACCGAACCGAAATCGGTAGTGCCGTTCTTCTGCATCTGCTCGGCGGTAATGGTGGTTTTGCTGCCGCCCTGAAGCGGAGCCTGGGCGGTAACGGTCATGGTGCCCTGTTCATTGCTGCTTTCTGCTGCGGTTTTCGCTGTGGCAGAAGTTTCAGCCTGCGCATAGCCGCAGGCACAGTGAATCGCTGCGGCCAGCACCGCCCATTTCATTACCGGCGCACTGATTCCCTGTAATTTTGACGTGGTGAGCATTTAATTACCCTTAGCTTGTTATTAGTATTGGCTCACGGATTGCTTCGATAAAAAAGAATACGAACTTAGTTAAGTCTCACTAATATTATTATATTTTTAAGGCGGCGGGATATTAATAGGAATGATTATCTTTATCAATAGAGCACGGAGCAGAAAGTTCACTTTATTATTAAGAATAATTAATTTCGCAGAATAGCGTTAAGACCGTTAAATAAACCAGATACCTGCTTTCGAAAAACTTTCACTCTCCACACAATTTCCTCACAATTATTTAAATATAAAACTCAACGCTGAAAAATAATGATTAGAAAACGGATTTAAATAATGGATCGTGAAGGGCGAGTGCTGTGAAGGATTGGTAGTAAGCGATGTCTGTCCTTCGGGCAAGCGTCGTGCTTTGCATGCAGATGCGTACGAATACGGGCAACAATGAGCGATAAGAATTGGCACTCCGGCAGGGGTAACAACAGGTAACAGGTAACAGGTAACAGGTAACAGGTAACAGGTAACAGGTAACAGGTAACAGGCAGGCATCATCAACAGGGGGCAACCGGCGGCAACGTAAATCTGCATAAACCGGTTAAATAGCTGGGGGTAACTGCCGATGGGGGATGTGGCATGCATTTACCTGCAAAGCCAACGGTGCCTGACATGCAGGCTCTGGCTCTGGCTCTGGTTCTGGTTCTGGTTCTGGTTCTGGCAATAAACTAGCTGCGTTCGATCTTTTTCGCCGCCTCGTCCAGCGCATCAACGATCGCGTAGAGGGTTTCCTGCGAGATATCCTGCTGTGACAGCCGCGAGTTGAGCGCGGTCTTCATATTGTGGATTGCCCGTTCGACTTCCGGCACGCTGCGGTTATGCACCAGCACCGCCAGTGAGGAAAGCCGCTGCATGATAATCACCAGATTGGGCTGATTCCGCTGTAGCCAGTCGCGGCCCTGCGGCTCCAGTCGATAGGCTTTACGCGCCGCCTGCGGGTCGATGGCGGCAATCATCGCCGTTTCTTCCAGCAGCGTCAGGCTGGGATAGATTATTCCAGGGCTGGGCGTATATTCCCCTTTCGACAAATCCTCAATGGCTTTAATCAGCTCGTAGCCATGGGCATCACCCTGGCTGAGAAAATGCAGTACCAGCAGGCGAATATCGCTGCCGTCGAGCATTTTTTCCCGGCGCTTTTTGCGCTGGCTGACGCAGGCGGTACGAGGTTCGCTGTCTGAGGAAGTAAAGGGAGATTGCGGTCGTTTCATCGCCTGCCCGTGCGGAAAAATAAGGGGGATGATAGTAGACCGCCACCCGGTGAAACACAACCGGCGCGGCGGCCCACAGGGTTACTTCTGGTGCCAGTAGGCTACGGCACGCACAAAGTTATCGTCGCAGCCGCGCTGGAGGACAAAGTAGTCATTAAGCTGTTTTACCGCTTCGCCTTCACCGGTCAGCCAGATAAAGTAATCTTCGTGCGGCAGCTGAATGCTGTCGAGTTCGCTTATCAGCGCCAGCAGACGATCGCCGTGCATATTGCCGCTGCCCAGCCAGCTGACATCGATGCCGTTCAGTCCGTCCAGATAGAGGCTGCCGCTGGCTTCATCAGCAAAGGCAAACAGTTTACGCACCACGCCCTGCACGGTTTCTTTACGGCGCTTGAACGCTGGCAGGCCGCTTTCGTCACAGACGTAAAGCTGGAAGGCATAATCCTCCGGCACGATCATCGAGCCGCGCGGGCCGCCAATTGCCAGCGGGTCGCCGACCTGTGCCTGTGCCGCCCAACTGCTGGCGACGCCGCCGTCGTGGATATAGAAGTCCAGAGTCAGGGTATTTTTTTCGCCGTCAAACCACAGCGGCGTATAGTCGCGGGAAACCGGGCGGATGCCCTCTTTCCACACCACGCCGTCGGAAGTCACTTCCGGCAGATGCAGTTCGCCGGTGACGGCATCCGGGAAGAACACTTTGATATGGTCATCGAAACCCGGCGAAACGAACCCCGCCAGGTCGTCACCGATAAAATCAATACGCCAGAAATTTTCAGCAACGAGCGTTTTTGCTGCCACCGTAATCTGACGGAAGCGCAGTTCATTACGTACGCGCTTCGGCGCGCGGCTTTTATTCTCGGACAAGATTATTCTCCTTGGGCTGCCGGTTGAGATCCGGCAACGTAACACCGGCAGGCAACGCCCGCCGGGAGCAATAGATGATGTGTAATCGGGGTATGCGTCAGACGCTAACCGCCAGCACGGCAGTTTCCGCCACCAGCGAATCATTGGCACCGTGCGCCCCGCTAACGCCAACGGCACCAATCACCATTCCGTTCAGCCAGACGGGTACCCCGCCCTCCAGCGGCGTGACGCCGGGCGTGGCCAGAAAACTTGGCCGGCCGCTGTTGATAAACTGCTCAAATTCCTGTGAAGGAGCCTGCAGCAGCGCAGCCGTCCGCGCCTTACCGATCGCCACATCCGGGCTGATGCCGATCGCGCTGTCGCTCCGCTCCAGTGCCACCAGCTGACCGGCATGGTCAACCACCGCCACGCTGATATGCCAGCCGTTTTCCAGCGCTTTCTGCTGTGCGGCAGCGATAGCATTGCGTGCGCCCGTAAGGGTGATGGTCAGCTGAGTTCGTGATGCTGCGTGTGCTGTTTCTGTTACCGATGTGACTGTCATAACGTTCTCCACATTTTTGGCAATGGCTGAACTGGTAATGATTCGTATTAACGCATAAAAATATATCTATGATATATCTTCACCACAAGCAGCAATCTGCTAAGACGAGCGGTAAAAAGTAACAATCTGTGCGTTTTGGGTCGAAAACTGCCGGGTTTACCTGGGTCGGAACGTTACTTCGCGACCGGGCGATACTTCCACAGCCAGCGACCGCTGTTAAAGCGGCGGCGGAAGCAGACCCCGCGAATGATCCAGTCCAGCGCCATGCCCAGCCAGATTCCGGCCACACCCATGCCGAGTACAATCCCGAGCAAATACCCGGCAACGATGCGCCCACCCCACATGCTGAGTAGCGACACCCACATGGTGTAACGCGCATCGCGCGCGCCTTTCAACCCGGCCGGCAACACCCACGAGGCAGCCCAGAACGGCATAAAGGCGGCGTTCAGCCATACCAGCATTTTCACCACGTGGATCACCTGCGGGTCCTGGGTGTAAAACGCCGCCAGCACACCGGCAAATGGCACCGTCAGCAGAGCCAGCGTACACAGGCCAATATTCGACAGACAGAAGATGTAACGCAGCAGCCGCTCCGGCTGGCCCAACTGACCGCGCCCAAGCCGGGTACCGACAATAATCGTCGAGGCGGAACCCAGTGCGTTACCCGGCAGGTTAATCAGCGACACGATAGAGAAGGCGATAAAGTTGCCGGCAATCACGTCTGTCCCCATGCCGGCAACAAAGATCTGAGTGAGCAGCTTGCCGCCGTTGAATAACACCGACTCAATGCTGGCGGGAACGCCGATACCCAACACCTCACGCACGATCCCGAGATTCAACCGGGTAAAATAACTTTTAAGTGATATTTTCAACGCCGGTACAAAGCCAATAAACAACACGTAAATCACCGCTGCCGCGCCGATGTAGCGGGAAATGGTCAGCCCCAGCCCGGCACCGATAAACCCCAGCCCGTGCCAGGAGAAGCAGCCGTAGATCAGTACGCTGCTGATGGCAATATTGAGGATATTCATCCCGCCGTTAATCAGCATCGGAATCTTGGTATTACCCGCTCCGCGCAGTGCGCCGCAGCCGATCAGCGCAATGGCTGCCGCCGGATAGCTCCACGCGGTGGTTTGCAGATAGGAGAGCGCCAGCGCTTTAACTTCCGGCTCCGCTTTACCGGCAATAAGGTCGATAATCTGCGGCCCGATAAACTCGATGGCAATCGCCAGCAGTACCGCAAAAATCGTCATGATGACCAGCGACTGGCGGGCGGCCGCTACCGCTCTTTCCCGATTCAGCTTGCCGAGACTGAAGGCCACCACCACCGTGGTACCGAGATCGATGGCGGCAAAAAAGGAGATAACCACGATATTAAAGCTGTCCGCAAGGCCAACACCGGCCATCGCTTCACTACCCAGCCAGCTCACCAGGAAGGTGCTGAGCACCCCCATCAGCAGAACGCAAAGGTTCTCAAAAAAAATCGGGACGGCCAGCGGTGTGACTTCACGCCAGAACAACACTCGCCAGGAGCGTCTTTTGGGATACCACGCGGTACGTTGAATAGCCTGCTGCAGAGAAACTCTGAGGTTTTGCAAGGTCATTCCAGCTTTTTTATCAGGGAGAGAGAGGACTTATTTATGATGGTTAAAGCAGGCGAGTTATGCAAAGTCTTTTTATGTTTCAAAGTACTTTCAGAGGTGGTGCAGACCTGCGCCTGCACCATTAAGGGTTAGATCAGGGTTCGCTGAGTGAGTTTCTGCAAAATTTTAAGCGGCGCATTATCGGGGTTTTTCATCGCCGCCACCGGCAGCAGGAAGGTTTGCTCCAGCATAAACTGCCCGCTCATCGCCGCATGGGGCGTTTGATCGGCAAAACAAATCCAGCTGCTGCCCGCGGGCAGTTCCAGCGTGACCTGCGGTCCCTGCTGCTGGTAGTTCTCGTCACCTTTCATGGTGTCGTGCAGTTGCAGCATCAGATGATCATAATGGCTGCGATAACTTTTGGTGATACCAAGGCGATTCTGCAACCAGCTGCTGAACGGTGAAAAACGCTTCAGGCGTGGGATAAAGCGTTTGGCCAGCACGGGGAACGGTTCCCCTACGCGCCAGCAGCGGCTTTCACCGTGTGGATTAATATTGGTGAAGATACGCAGAATACGCTCACCGTGATTGGGACGTGATGGGAACGCATCGACATGCAGGCGGGTATCATCCTTTCGCCATGATGTGGCGTCGCGCCAGACGGTGATCGGATGCAGGCGCAGTGAGTTAACCGGCGAATGCAGCGCTGATTTGTATTCCGGCAGCAGGCTGCTGACCAGCTGGCAGGCATAATCATGGTGACGCTGCAGCAGTGCCTGCACCTGCGCTTTTTTCTCCGCCTGAGCAACGCCGTTCAGCTTGCCGTTTTGCGCATTAAAACTGATATTTTTGCGTTTAGGATCGACCAGGTCCGGGGTTAACAGCGCCAGTTCTTCCGTACTGAGAGGAAAAGCCAGCGAGGGGAGAAATAACACTTTCCCCTGTTCCAGCGCATCAACGGCGCGAGCATCATCGACGGTTTCGTTCCAGTGGCGCATCGCCAGCGAGCGAATCACCATATCGTGTGAGAGTGGGCGTTCAGACATTTGATATCCTTATTTCCTTGCAGCGAGAACCGGCTTCCAGCACGCCGCCGTTGTCTAAATAAAGTGTAATAACGTAAATTACTGCGGGATAAATAGTCAGCTTCTGACGGCTGATTATATGGCGCAGAGCCAGAATTAATTAAACCGGAGGTCAACAGAGCCACGGTGTTTACTGTTACACTGCGCCATCTTTAAAGGAGCTAATCATGAAATCCCGTTCCGTAACGCTGGATGATGTTGCTCAGGCAGCGGGCGTCTCCTATCAGACCGTTTCCCGGGTGCTGAATCACTCCAGCCAGGTGGCCGAATCGACCCGCAGTCGAGTTGAGGCTGCGATGGTTGCACTTAACTATGTGCCAAATCGCGTTGCCCAGCAGCTGGCTGGAAAGAACACCCGCACACTCGGGCTGGCAACCAGCGATCTGGCGCTGCTGGCTCCGGCGCAGATTGCCTCGGCGATGCAGCAGCGTGCCAGTCAGCTGGGATGGCACCTGGTGATGGCAATGGCGGGGGCGGACGGCGCGCAGGCGGCGGTCAGCGATCTGCTGGCGCAGCGGGTAGATGCGTTGCTGATTAATCTGCCGCTGGAAACCGATGCGGCGCAGCAGATTGAAACGATGGCCGGTTCCCTGCCCTGCCTGTTCCTTGATGTGGCGGAAGAAGCGCCGGTGTCCAGCTGCGGTTTTAGCGCACGAGCCGGAGCGCGCCAGGGCGCAGAGCACTTGCTGGCGCTGGGACATCGCCGCATTGTCTTGCTTAACGGACCATCGTCATCGGTTGCTGCACGCGCGCGGGCAGATGCCTGGCGGCAGGTACTGCAGCAGCATCAGCTGGTTGCGCAGGCCGAACTGTTTGGTGACTGGAGCGCCAGCTCGGGCTTTCAGGCGGTCATGCAGCTGACCGACCCGGATTTACCCTCGGCACTGCTGGTCGCCAACGATCAGATGGCGCTGGGTGCCATGCAGGCGCTGCATCAGCGCGGCATCGTGGTTCCAACAGAGATTTCAGTGGTGGGCTATGACGATACCGCCGACAGTGCCTGGTATCAGCCACCGCTGACTACGGTTCGCCAGGACATGCGTCTGCTGGGAGAGCGCAGCGTTGATTGGTTAATCAGTCGTGTGGAACAGCCACAAAACCCGAGGGCGGGTGAAATCTTTACTACGGAGCTGGTGGTGCGCAACAGCACTGCGCCGGTGTTCAACGGTAAAAACGGGAGTGCTAAAGTCGCCGCAGAACTTCGCCGCCTGGCGCGCGTTCTGGCACAAGGTTCGGAGCCGTAGCCCTTCCCTCAGGCAAAAAAAAGCCACTATATGCATAGTGGCCTCTGAAACAGTATCGGTGGCGACCGCAGAACGGTGCCACCTTTCGCCGGACGTTACTTCGGCTCGCCCATCGCTTTCAGTTTTTTCGACAGGTCGCGACGTTCTTTCGACAGGTCAGCATTCTTAATGATGTAGTCATCAACGCGGTCTTCATAATCACTACGCATGCTGGCGATGATTTCCTGGATGGCTTCCACGCTCATGCCCGGCTTAATGTACTCGGACAGGTTATCAAGCAGCAGCACGCGTTTCTGGTTGTCGCGGATTTTCTTTTCGTTATCGACGATTTCACGCTGCAGTTTGTTTTTGCGACGGAACATACGCACGAACTCCAGTACGTCCTGAAATGATTGCTTTGCATTTTCCATGAAGACACCTTTCTTTTGGGCCTGTTGCACAGGCATCACTGTCGTGGCTATCAGCTTAGCGGCACACCGCTGCCGATGGCAATGTTAAATCTGCTCAACCGAATAGCACTATCTTACCCTGGCGCTGAGCATCCCGCAGTAAGTAGTTGCTGAATCGTTTTATTTTCGCAGCGCGAGGCGCAAAAGCTCGGACAGTCGCTCCAGCTGACGCGCCATTTCCAGGCTCAGCCAGACATAACCGTGAATGGGCGTTTCCACCTGTTCATCACCGCCGGCTTCGGCGATAAGCTGGCGCAGTTCGCGACTGATTGATGCCAGTTCTGCACTGTTGGCCGCCATTTGCTCAGTGTTGCCGTCAACGATGGCTTTCGATAGCGTGCGCAGCATATCTTCCGTCATCTGCTGCGTGCGCCGCAGGGTTGGCGCATTAAGCAGAATAAGATGACTTTGCCGCGAGGCCCACCAGGCGTTTAACTGCAATTCCAGGGTACAAACGATATTGCGGTTAAGGGTCTGAATGGCTTCGAATACCGAGCGGGGCGTGCGCGTTTCCTTACTGGCCGGATCGATCAGCGAGCGCATTTTCACCACCTTGCCCAACAGTCTTTGTAGCGGGCGCGTCAGGCGCGGCTGTTCGACGAGATTTGGCGAAAAGCCGGCATGATAGATTTTTGCCGTTTCCAACAGGGAATCAGACAGCTGAATGCGCCAGTGGGTATAGGCTTTCTGCGGCCAGATACTGGTAAACAGTAACGCCAGCAGTGAGCCGAGAATGACATCCCCGCCACGCCAGAGCGCGGAATGGATATCTCCCGGTGTACCGCCGCAGATCACGGCGAGAGTAATGCCGATCAGCAGCGCCATATAAGGATGCTTACCCAGCGTAAGGAAGCCGCAGATAAACATCACGACGGCACACCACACCAGCATCACCGGCAGGCTGAACAGTTCCAGCTTCAACGCTATCAATCCGGAGATGGAGCCAAATATCGTGCCGCCTATACGCTGCACCGCGCGAGGAAACACGTTGCCCCAGGATGAGATTGGCCCCATCACGACAACCAGTGTGATCAGCGGCCAGCTGCCTTCCGGAATATCCAGCAGACGCACCAGCAGAAAGGTGAGCACAAAGGCCACGGCAATGCGAATGCCGTGAACAATACGGTAGTTGCGATAAACGCTAAAATGCAGGGCCGAAAGCGGCGTGTCGGGTCGCAAAACAGGCTCCGAAAAAGATCAGAAATAGCGGCTAATAATACCTGAAGCGCGGAAGATGGACAGACGGACATGGCTGATTTTAGACAGTTTTTCAGGCCATTTCCGTGCGGTAAACAGCATTAACCACTGTGATTACCACACGGTAGCAAAACTTTAACGCACTGATTTTTTTGAGTGCATTTTAATTACAAAATTCCAATAAGAAATTCACATCATGCCTGGCGCTTTTCAATAGGCACGCAAATCAGGAATTCCCAGATTCCGGTTTCTGATCCATCGTTCAGATAACGATCGTAGCAGGGGCCTTCCGCCTGCTGATAACCGCTGCCCGGTAGCCAGTCATTAAAAAACTGACTCCACGGTTTGCTAAAATCACCATCACTGACCTGTACATGAGCTACGGCATAACGCGCGGCCGGAATCGGTCGCAGCTGCACACCTTCACTGTCGAGCGGTAAAATAAACTCTGTCGACACGCTGATACCGGTGTCCACTTTGAGCTGATCTGCCGACATCTGCTGTGGATTACCATGGTAAACCGCCAGCCATTCGCCCTTCAGTCGATTACGGTTTACCCACTCGCTCAGTCGGGAAAAACCCTGCGGAACGGTCATTTCCCACGCACCTTCAAGTCGATATCCCGCCATTTGACTGGCCGGTAACTCCTGTATTTCTACTCTCATCACATTTCATTCCTTTTCGCGTTGTGGTGTTACGATGTCCGGCGCAGCGGAACATGACCGCCGCGCCAGCCCAGACCCGGGACCTCACATGTCTCGGGTTAAAAATCATTCCAGTGCTGCGCCAGTTGCAGTCTGAGTTTCTCAACAAACAACCTGACTCGCGGCGGCTGGTGAAGACCGCTCAGCCAGATGGCATGCAGCGGTGCCGCAGGTAGCGGATAGTCCCCCAGAACCGTCAGAAGACGCCCATCACGCAGGTCCCCCGCGACGTCCCAGATTGATTTCATCGCGATCCCCGCGTCATTCAGCGCCAGTGCATGCGCCGCTTCTCCGGTGTTGACCTGCAGCCGTGAATTTATCGGCACGCTGCGCTGCTCTTCATCGCTGCCAAAACGCCACTCGGTCATCGGTGCATCTCCGGTAACGATGCAGCAGTGGGCGCTCAACTCTTCCAGCGTTTGCGGCAGGCCATGCCTTGCCGCATAGCCCGGCGAGGCACACAGCACCCGCCGATTGCCAACCAGCTCCCGCGCCACCAGCCGGGAATCCGCCAGCGCACCGTAGCGGATTGCCAGGTCATAGCCGCTGGCTGCCAGATCGATAACCCGATCGCTAAGATGCAGCTGGAGCTTAACTCCGGGGTGCTCAATCATAAATTCATTAAGGATCGGCGCAAGCCAGCGCTGCCCCATACTGTGTGATGCGGTGATCCGCAGGGTTCCGCTGGCACGCCCCAGGCGATTGGCCAGTGCGCTGTCAATCGCCTCCAGCTCTTGCTGTAATCGCGCGGCATGTTCAGCAAAAACCAGCCCTTCATCGGTCAGCGAAACATGCCGCGTGGTGCGGTGAAACAGCCTTACGCCAAGCTGCTGTTCCATTTGCGTCAGCCGTTTGCTGACGACGGCCAGCGAGATCCCGAGCTGACGCCCGGCCGCCGATAATGTTCCGCCACTGGCTATTGCATTGAACAATGCCACATCACGCAGATCTTTTAACATCACCATTCTCAATTTTATGGAAACAATTCATTTCCATTCTTGCATACTGCGTTGATAAATACAGTTATCTGCCCGCTAAAACCAGGACAGATTGCAAATGGCGATATGAAGAGCCGCAGCTGCGTTTAGCGCTGTAAGCGGGCGGATCGGCGACACCACTTTTTACAGCTTACGCTGAATGTAATCGCTGATGCGGGTAAAAATGCCGGCCTGTTCTACCGACTGGAGAGTTACCAGCGGATAGCTGGTCAGCAGCTTATCGCCTTCCACCAGCTGAATGGTGCCAACCTGCTCATGCAACTTCAGCGGCGCTTCCAGATTTTTATTTTCAACCACATAGCGCGCTTTGATTTTCTGAACTTCATCACGCGGCAGGGAGAGGTAAATATCTTTTTCGCTGCCCAGAGGAACGCTGCGCGGGCTGCCGTACCACACTTTTTCATGGCCGATCTCTTTTCCAGCGTGGAACAGCTGCACGGTATCAAAGTTGCTCTGCCCCCAGGTCAGCAGCTTGCGAGCCTGCTCCTCACGCCCGTTCGGACTTTTCCCGCCCATTACCACCGCGATCAGACGGCGCTGACCATCAACGCTGGAGGCAATCAGGTTAAACCCTGCGCTTTCGGTATGCCCGGTTTTCAGGCCGTCCACGTGCAGAGTCTTGTCCCACAGCAGGCCGTTACGGTTCTGCTGGGTAATACCGTTCCAGGTCAGCGATTTTTCACTGTACATCTTATAGAAGTCCGGCTCACCGCTGATAATCGCCCGGGACAGGATCGCCAGATCGCGAGCGGTGGTGTACTGGCCCGGAGCATCCAGCCCGTGAACGGTTTCGAAATGACTGTTAGCCATGCCTAACTTGCCCACGTACTGATTCATCAGATCGACAAAACTGGACTGGCTGCCCGCCACGTAGTCTGCGAGTGCCACACAGGCATCATTGCCGGAGTCGATAATCACTCCCCGGCTGAGATCGCGCACGGTGACTTTATCGCCAGGTTTGAGGAACATCAGCGAGGAGCCCTTAAATACCGGGTTGCCGGCAGCCCAGGCATCTTTACCGACGGTAACAATATCATCGCGGCTGATGCGCTTTTTATCGATGGCGCGATCCACCACGTAACCGGTCATCAGCTTGGTCAGGCTGGCCGGGTTGCGGCGTTCATCCGGATTACCGGCCGTCAGGATTTGCCCGGTGGTGGCATCCATCAGTACCCAGGAGGCGGCATCAATAGCCGGAGGGGTAAGCGGGAACGCCAGAGCGTTCTCTGCGGGGAGATCTTCAGCACGGGCAACCGTACTCAGTAATAAAACCAGGCATACACTTCCAAGCTGACGCTTCTTCACCGCTAAATCCTCGAATTAACCAACAAAAACTGCGGATGTTGTACGAGATATCGCGTGGCAAAGTGTAATTAAATTGCAAGAAAATATGAATAATCAGAGAATTAGCGCACTAGCTGGCTTTCGACGTCTGGTACTGCACTTTCACCGCATCGATCATTGCCTTGCAGTCGGTAAAGCGATCTTCCGCTCGCTCAGCACCCAGCGTAACCACCAGCAGCAACTGGTTGTTCGGCATCGATACCACGCAGGCCAGGTTGTAGATGGGTGCCAGCGTGCCGGTTTTACCGCCAATCACTTCCAGATCGGAGAACAGCAGGTTGTTGGTGTTTGAGATGGTTTCAATACGCGGCGTATCGCCAAACACTTTCAGACGGTAGTTCTGCGTCTTCCAGCTGCGCATAATCATCGGATAGCGCGTGGCGCGTGCCACCATTTTCAGGGCACCGATCACGCTGGCATGATTGTTTCCCAGCCCGGAAGGCGTGGTAAACAGAGCCGAGCCCATGCCGATAGAACGGCATTTTGCATTCATCTGGCGCACCCAACGTACCAAGGCCTGTCTGTCGGTGTAGTCGGTGATCCCTTCAGCCTGCAGCAGTTTTCCGCCCCAGATTCTGGCAATCATATTGGCAGTCACGTTGGAGGATGGCAGCATCAGATTATAGAAAGCATCATTCACCGAGATGGATTCACTGACGTTGAGGTTAGCGCCGGAACCCAGCGCGGAATCAGCATCGGTGCGGGTCAGCAGCGTGGTTAAATCAGGTTTCAGGTCCGCCAGAACCATTGCGGTCAATATTTTAGTCATTGACGCCATTTGTTGCAGATCGCGGTCACCCTGGGTGTACAGGGCTTTTGACCGTACCGGGCCCGGCCCTTCATTAATCAACAGGATGCCAGCGGCTTTCGAGCTGCTCAACGCAACGGGCGGAATGGCTAACAGATTTACAGGCAATTTATTCCCCGATTTCAGACAGTAACCCTGCTTCAGTGTAACGCTTAACCGTCCGTCAGGCGAGAGTTGGTAACACAGTATAGCGTGCGGCAGTCTGGAAATGCGTGGTCGCATTTTTTCTTCGCCGGTGAACGGCTGCATTCGTCACTTCAGAGCAGGGGGATAATGGTTTACCATATCTGAAACATCGTTCTGCATCGCTCAGGGCCATATGAACAAAAGTGAACGGATATAAACTTTGAAAAACGATCGCGCACAGCCTACCTTCCTCTTCCACGATTACGAAACCTTCGGCAAAAGCCCGTCTCTGGACCGTCCGGCTCAGTTCGCCGGGATTCGTACCGATATGGATTTCAATATTATTGGTGAGCCGGAAGTGTTTTACTGCCAGCCTGCTGACGACTACCTGCCGCAGCCGGAAGCGGTGATGATTACCGGCATCACGCCGCAGATTGCGCGCGCGCGCGGCGTCACCGAGGTAGAGTTTACCCGCCGTATCCACCAGCTGTTCAGCGAACCCGGCACCTGCATCGTTGGCTATAACAACGTGCGCTTTGATGATGAGGTGAGCCGTAATCTGTTCTATCGTAATTTTTACGACCCCTATGCATGGAGCTGGCAGAACGGCAACAGCCGCTGGGATTTGCTGGATGTGATGCGCGCCTGTTACGCCCTGCGCCCGGAAGGGATTATCTGGCCGGAAAACGACGACGGTTTTCCCAGCTTCCGCCTTGAGCATCTGACCAAAGCCAACGGTGTGGAACATGCCAACGCTCACGATGCGATGTCGGATGTCTATGCCACGATTGCCATGGCGAAGCTGGTCAAAGAAAAGCAGCCAAGGCTGTACGACTTCCTGTTTACCCATCGCAATAAGCAAAAGATTACCGCCCTGGTGGATATCCCGCAGATGAAACCGCTGGTGCATATTTCCGGCATGTTTGGCGCGGCGCGCGGTAATACCAGCTGGATCGCCCCGCTCGCCTGGCATCCCGACAACCGTAATGCGCTGATTACCTGCGACCTGGCTGGCGATATGTCGCCCCTGCTGACGCTGGATGCAGACCAGCTGCGTGAACGGCTGTATACCCGGCGCGATGAGCTGGGCGACGCCTCGCCGGTGCCGCTTAAGCTGGTACATATCAATAAATGCCCGGTGGTGGCTCCGGCCAATACCCTGCGCCCGGAAGATGCGGCACGGCTGGATATCGATCGCCAGCGCTGTCTGGATAACCTCGCCCTGCTGCGCCAGCACCCGGAAGTGCGTGAAAAAGTGGTGACGCTGTTTGCAGAAGCGGAGCCGTTTACCCCGTCGGAGGATGTTGATGCCCAGCTGTATAACGGCTTCTTTAGCGACGCGGATCGCCAGGCAATGAATATTGTGCGTCAGACAGCGGCGGAGAATCTGCCCGCGCTGGATTTGACCTTTGCAGATGCCCGCATTGAGAAGCTGCTGTTCCGTTTCCGCGCGCGCAATTTCCCCGGCACGCTCGATGACGCTGAACAGAAACGCTGGCTACAGCACCGTCGTGAAGCGCTGAATCCGCAGCGCGTGCAGGATTACGTGCAGGAACTGGAGATGCTGTATAACCAGTATGAGGGTGATGCAGGAAAACTGGCGCAGCTTAAGGCGCTGTTCGAGTATGCCCGCGAGCTGACTTCCTGACGATTTTCGGTGATCGACAGGTAAAAAAAGGGGCGGTTCATATGAACCGCCCCTTTTTAATGCAAAGCTTAACCGCCGTTACATCAGGTCTTCGCTACACTGCGGCACCGGATTACGGAAGCTGCGAGTCACGAAGGCCAGATAAATCAGACCAATTGCGCCCCACACCAGGCCAAGAACCATTGAGCTCTCTTCCAGGTTAATCCACAGCGCACCCACCGTCAGCGCACCCAGCATCGGCAGGATCAGGAAGGTGAAGTTGTCTTTCAGCGTTTTGTTACGCTTTTCACGGATCCAGAACTGCGAAATTACCGACAGGTTTACGAAGGTAAACGCGACCAGCGCACCGAAGTTAATCAGCGCCGTGGCAGTGACCAGGTCAAAGGTGATGGAGGTCAGCGCGATAGCACCAACCAGCAGCACGTTCAGCGCCGGGGTACGCCACTTCGGATGGATATAGCCGAAGAAACGCTCCGGGAACACACCATCACGGCCCATCACGTACATCAGACGCGACACGCCAGCGTGGGCCGCCATGCCTGAAGCCAGTACGGTCACACAGGAGAAAATCAGGATGCCGAACTGGAAGGCTTTGCCCGCCACGTACAGCATGATTTCCGGCTGTGATGCATCCGGATCTTTAAAGCGAGAGATATCCGGGAAGTACAGCTGCAGGAAGTAAGAAACCACGACAAAGATCACGCCACCGATTAAGGCAGTCAGGAAGATTGCTTTCGGGATCACGCGCCCGGCGTCTTTGGTTTCTTCAGACAGCGAACTAATACCGTCAAAGCCGAGGAACGAGAAGCAAAGTATGGTCGCCCCCGTAATCATCGGTACAACGTGGGCATTTTCAGACCAGAATGGCTTGCTGCTGACCAGCGTACCGGCACCTTCGCCGTGCGCTACGCCCCAGACCACCATGCCCATAATGACCACCATTACCGCCACCTGCAGCACAACGATCACGCTGTTGAAGTTAGCAACGGTTTTAATGCCTTTCAGGTTAGACAGGGTCATAAAGCCCACCAGCATGATCACGAAAATCCATGATGGAATGCCGGGAACCAGTGCTTCCCAGTAAATTTTGGCCAACAGAATGTTGATCATCGGCATAAACAGATAATCAAGCAGTGAAGACCAGCCGACCATAAAGCCGACGTGTGGGCTAATCGCTTTCTGTGCATAGGTGTAAGCCGAACCCGCAGACGGGAAACGACGAACCAGCTGGCCGTAGCTCAGCGCGGTAAACAGAATAGCAATCAGCGCAAATGCGTATGCGGTAGCTACGTGACCGTCAGTTAAGCCGGAAACAATGCCAAAGGTATCGAAGAGGGTCATTGGCTGCATGTAAGCCAGGCCCATCATCACTACAGGCATTAACGTCAGCGTTTTCTTCAGGTGAGCACGAGGCTGTGCGCCAGGAGTAGCGGTATTAAGCGACATGATTCAGCCTCCCCATAGAGTCAACCTTTCTGGGTTGAACCACAGGGAAACTTCGCGTACTGCGATAGTCTTTCTTAAGAGGATTGAGGGAATAGCAGGCAGGAGTAGAAAAAGATCCTGCTTTCGCGCCGTAGTCGTCGCGTTGGCGAATACCAGCAGATGCTGGAGTAAGAAGATGTTGCCCCATGTTTGTTTCCTCAATAAGACACGTCACTGTGTGTGCTGAAAGCTTATATCTATCCGGTTCTGGACCGGCCTCTTAAAATACAAAGTTCGTTTACCTGCATAAAAAAAATAACCGCCGCCAGGATTAATTAGCGTCGGTTACGTGATCTTTCTTATTGCAGGGCGCGTATTTTGCACCAAACGGAGGCACTCTGACAAGCTTTTGAGACTTCCAGTTACAAATTTACGTTTAATCCTAACTGGCAAAGCACTGTTACACAGACGATTACCCGCGTTCAGCGCCTGCCAGCCGGGGCTTCAGGCGTTTTTTAGCATCCAGTCAATTTCCGTGGCGGTGATTAGCCGCTCGAAGTGCATCAGCTCATGATGCTTACAACTGTGCCAGACAAAACCGAAACGTGCGCCCAGCAATTTCTGTAATGCATGGCTTTGCTCAAATTCATACAGCGCATCGCTCTGGCGGATCGGCAGCGGGTTGCCCTCCGCCTCGTGCCCGTTACCTTTCACCGCGACTGGCAGCGGCAGCTGGTTATCCAGCCCGTGCAGGATACCGGCCAGAATCGCCGCCATCACCAGATAAGGGTTAGCATCAGCACCGGCAACGCGATATTCCACGCGGTGGTTATCGCTGTCGCCGCAGGGAATACGCAGCGCCACGGTGCGGTTATTGTGGCCCCAGGATGCCTGTAGCGGAACGAAGGCATCCGGCAGGAAACGGCGGTAGGCGTTAACGTTGGGTGCCAGCAGCGCCATCGAAGCCGGCATCAAGTCGATCATCCCGGCCAGCGCACGCTTCAGCAGCGGCGAATCGCTGCCGTCATCGCAGATAAAGGCATTATGATCGGCGGCATCCAGCATGCTGATATGCACATGCATGCCGCTACCGGCATACTCTTCGTACGGCTTGGCCATAAAAGTGGCATTCATGCCGTGGCGTTCGGCCACCTGACGGATCAGCCGCTTCAGCTGCACGGCGTGATCGCAGGCGCTCAGCACATTACGCGTGTGGTGCAGGTTGATCTCAAACTGGCCCGGGGACGCTTCCGCCAGCGCGCCGTCGGCCGGGATGCCCTGCTGTTTCGCCAGCTCGTCGATTTCACTCAGCACGTCGGCAAAATGGTCGAGATTGTCAACGGAATAGACCTGGCTTTGCATGTTGCGCTCGTCGCTGCCCGGCGCGCACGGCGGCTGAATATAGCCCTCGGCATCGCGCTGCTTGTCGACCAGATAGAACTCCAGCTCTACCGCTACCACCGGGAACAGTCCTCGATTGCGCAGCTGCTGCCACAGCTGGTTGAGGACATTGCGGGGTTCAACGTCAAAGGGAGTGCCATCTTGATTGCGCATGGTCAGGAGAATTTGCGCCAGATGTTCGGGATCGGAAGCGGAGGGAATTAAAGAACCTTCAACGGGAACGCAGATATTATCCGGTTCACCCAGTACCTGGCCCAGCCCCGCTTCTTCCACGGTGTTGCCGAGGATATCCATGGCATAGACAGAAGCCGGGAAGTAACAGCCTTTTTCCAGTTTCTTCAGGCTGGCAATCGGAATGCGTTTACCGCGAAAAACGCCATTTAAATCGTTGAGGAGGATATCGACGTACTGCGTTTCAGGATGGCGTTCCAGGTAAGTTTGCACTTCACTCTGGAACGCGGTGGTTCGTTTCTCTTCACTGTGCCGCGTGAAGTCTTCAACTTCGACAATATTGGTCATGATGCCACCCACCAGGTTCGTTTCGTTGTTGAGCGTTGCTCAAAATAACAGCCACACTATTAACATAGCGCCAACACAAAGAGTGTGCAAATGTAACTAACTGCTTTATTTTTCGCCTCATCACGTTTGAATATTACCCATCCCGTTGCTAGATTGACATAATATTGCACAGTTTTGCGCCACGGGCGGTTCCACCGGTTGATATTTTTAACAGTGTAACGGGGTGAGAATGGGCATTATTTTTGACAAACCATTGATTGGCGTGGTGATGTGCCAGGTCGATAAAAACGGCCATCCGACGCAGATGGTACACAACAAATATCTCGATGCCATTCTGTTGGCTGGCGGAATTCCACTGGCGCTGCCCCACGGGCTGATGTCAGCCCCTCATCTATTAGAAAACGCTATGGCTGCGCTGGATGGCATTTTACTCACCGGCAGCCCAAGCAATATCGAACCCCATCATTATCATCAGTCCGGGGAAGAACCGGATGCCGATCCCGGCCGCGACCGCCTGGCCTTTGCGCTGGTCAACTACGCGCTGGAAAACCGGATGCCGCTGCTGGCGATTTGCCGGGGGCTGCAGGAACTGGTGGTTGCCACCGGCGGTGATTTGCACCGCCAGCTCCATCTGGTAGCCGGCATGCAGGATCACCGCGAAGATCCCTCCCTGACGCTGGAGGAACAATACTCACCGGTTCATGAAGTCTGGCTGGAACCGGACGGCCTGCTCTCATCGTTGGTAAACCACGCCAGCAGGCTGCGGGTCAACTCCCTGCACCAGCAGGGAATACGCACGCTGGGCGCAAAAATGCGGCCCGAAGCGCGTTCCGCCGACGGCCTGATCGAAGCCGTCAGTCATTCTCAGCATCCCTTTGCCCTGGCGGTTCAGTGGCATCCGGAATGGCAAAGCGCCGGTTCGGAGCCCTCCCGCCAGATTTTTGGCGGGCTGATCGCGGCCAGCCAGCGTTTCAGAAAGGAAAGGCTATGAGCGAAATCACCCTGGCTCCCGGACGACGGCTGTCCGAGCTCCGGCAGCAGATGGGTTTGTCACAGCGCCGCGTGGCGGAGCTTTCGGGCCTGACGCACAGTGCGATCAGCACCATTGAGCAGGATAAAGTCAGCCCGGCAGTCAGCACGCTGCAAAAGTTACTCAAGGTTTACGGCCTCTCTCTGTCAGAGTTTTTCTCAGAGCCGGTGGTGGATGAAGTACCTAAAGTGGTGATTGAGGAGCATGAGCTGATCGATATCGGCGGCCAGGGGGTTTCGCTTCGCCTGATCCACAACGGCAACGCCCGCAGAACGCTGGCCATGCTGCTGGAAACTTATGAGCCAGGCTCAACCACCGGTGAAAAAATACGTCATCAGGGGGAAGAAACCGGCACGCTGCTGGAGGGTGAGATCACGCTGAATATCAACGGTCAGAGCTATCACCTGCATGCCGGTCAAAGCTATGTCATTGATACCGGCAACCCCCACAGCTTTACCAATTCCTCTTCCCGGCGCTGCTGCATTATCAGCGCCCATACGCCCGCAACGTTTTAGCCACGACAGGCCCGGTGCAGCCGGGCATAAGGGAAAAAATATGCATGTGAATAGCTACTATGCAGCAACTGCCAACCCGCACGAAGCCTGGCCGCAGCTGAAAGAGGGTATTCAGTGCGACGTGTGCATCATCGGTGGCGGGTTTACCGGCCTTTCCTCGGCGCTGTTTTTGACCGAAGCGGGCTATGATGTGGTGGTACTGGAGGCGGCACAGGTTGGTTTTGGCGCCAGCGGCCGCAACGGCGGGCAGGTTGTTAACTCCTACAGTCGCGATGTCGACGTTATCGAACAGCGCTACGGCAGCGAGAGCGCGAAGCTACTGGGGAGCATGATGTTTGAGGGCGCGGCAATTATTCGCGATCGCATCGACCGCTATGCCATTGACTGCGATTATCGCCCCGGAGGTGTTTTTGCCGCCCTCACCCCGCGACAGATGCAGCATCTTGACGCGCAGTCGGAACGCTGGCGGCGCTATGGCAACCACCAGCTTAAGCTAATGGACCGCGAGGAGATTCGCCGCGAAGTAGGCAGTGAACGCTACGTCGGCGGGCTGCTGGACCGCAGCGGTGGGCATATTCATCCACTAAATCTGGCGCTGGGCGAGGCTGAAGCCATTCGCCGCCACGGCGGCCGGATCTATGAGCGTTCGGCGGTCACCTCCGTGCAGTACGGTTCGCCACATCGCATCAGTACCGAACACGGACAGGTTCAGGCGCGATTTGTGATTTTTGCCGGTAATGCCTATCTGGCACCGCACCTTGAACCCCGGCTGGCGAAAAAAAGCCTGCCCTGCGGTTCGCAGATTGTTGCCACCGAGCCGCTCTCAGCCGAAGTGGCACAGTCGCTGCTGCCGAACAACTTCTGCGTTGAGGACTGTAACTACCTGCTGGACTATTTCAGGCTGACCGCCGATAACCGCCTGCTGTACGGCGGTGGCGTGATCTATGGCGCGCGCGAACCGTCTGATATTGATGCGCTGATCCGCCCCAAGCTGCTGAAAACCTTCCCGCAGCTGGCCGGGGTGAAGTTTGATTACGCGTGGAGCGGCAACTTCCTGCTGACGCTGTCAAGAATGCCGCAGTTTGGCCGCCTGGAAAACGGCGTTTACTACATGCAGGGCGACAGCGGCCACGGGGTGACCAGCACCCATCTTTCCGGTCGACTGATCGCTGAGGCGATGCGCGGTGACGCCGAACGCTTTGATGCCTTTGCGAAACTGCCGCATCTGCCCTTCCCCGGCGGGCGCACCCTGCGCGTGCCGCTGACCGCGATCGGGGCCGCCTGGTATGCGCTGCGTGACCGACTGGGGGTTTAAATCCGGCCGGTTCGCAGTAAAATGCGGACCGGTCACCTGAGGAACCGTCATGAATTCAACCAGTAGCAACACCCGTTTCTTCATTATTGTGGTTTTTGGCATCATCCTGTTCTGGGCGGCAGCGTACCCCCTCTCCCGCTATGTTTCCAGCGCGGCCTTCGGCGAACCCACCGGCGCAATCTACAACGCCATTAACGTGCTGTTCACCGCGCTGGCCTTTACCGGGGTGGTGATTACCTTCCGCTTTCAATACATCGAATCAGAACGATCCGCGAAGGATCTGGTTGAGCGTTCCATTTTCGAGCTATTAACGACCTTCACCACCGATGAGTTTCAGAAGGTGAAAGACGAGGCGTTTCTCGCTCTGCTCATTGCGGTGAAAAATAAAGCGTATGCGGAATATCTCAGCAGCCGCCTGTTTCCAATCGGCAGGAAGCCCTTCCCGGCCTCGGCCGCAACGGCGTATGCCGAGCTGAAGCCAGAGCTCAACGGGATGAGTCTGGATGAGGTGATCGCGCTGGATCGCAACGCGCGGCTGAAGCTGGATAATGTGCTTAACTTCTTTGCCATGCTTTCGCACCGCCAGGCGGCGGCAACGGTGATCCGCCATGTGGATTTCGCCTATGACTGGTGGCGACCAACGCTGTGGATCATCGCGCAGCTGCAAAAGGAGATTAAGGACGGCAGCGAGCAAATCAGCCTGTACTGCCGCAATCCGATGCTGCACACCACGCTGGAGCGGCTGGATGAAATTTATCAATATCCGCCGATAACGCCGGGTCCGGCGGTGTACCGCTATCTGGCCATCCATCCCTGGCTCAAAGAGCAGCAGATCGATCCGGCTTTTTTCACTGATATCCCGGAGAATGCGGCCTGAGGTGAGAACCACCCTGCATCCGTGCCAGCATCAGGATTGTCAGTGCAGTGGCCGGCACCGCTTCAGGGTTAAGCCAGCGGCATCTTGCCCGGGTCCGGGTAGCGATATTCAAAGCCCAGTTCGCGGCAGATTTTGCTGCCATCGATGATTTTACCGCGGTCTTTACCGGTGCCGTCGTCAATAAAGGTCGGCGGCGTCAGGCCAAGCTGGCGCGCGACGGTGGGATAAAACTCGTTTCGTGACGGATGAACCGGGGCGCAAAGGTTGTAAACGTGGCCACCTTTCGGCAGCTGGAGCAGCAGCCGGATGGCTTCAATCACATCCTCAAGATGCACCAGATTCACCCCCTGCTCACCATTGCTCAGCCCCTCTTTTCCGGCAAGGAAACGCCCCGGATGACGCTTCGGCCCTACCAGCCCGGCAAGTCGCAAAATATCTACCGAGGTGCCGGGAAGCTTGTGCAGCCAGTTTTCCAGCTCCTGCAGCGTGCGCCCGGCCACGCTGACCGGTAGCAATTCGCTGCTCTCTTTGGCCAAGCCCGGACGATCGCCGTACACGGAGGTTGAGCTGGTGAATATAATGCGCGGTATGTTAAAGGCCAGCGCGCTGTCCACCAGCTGCTGTACCGCCAGCAGATAGCTTTCGCCGCCGGATGCCGTGCGGCTGGCGGGAAGGGTAATCACCAGTGCATCAACGCTCAGCAAGGCGGCAAGGTCATCCGCTTCGCAGACCAGTTCCGGGTTGAGTTCCAGCACGTAGCTTTCAATGCCGCACATGCGCGCAGCCTCAACGCCGTCCGGCGTGGTTTTGCTGCCGGTGACCTGCATTCCGGCGGCGGTGAGCGACAGCCCCAACGGCATTCCCAGCCAGCCCAGCCCGACAATTGCGACTCTCTTCATGTCCTTGCTCCCGTTTATTGCAACCAGTATGCCTCAGGCTACGCCAGCCCAATGCCGCTGACAACAACCCGTGAATAAGAGAATCTTTCAACATTAACAAAAAAGTGTTGCGTCATCTCCCTATCCTGGTTAGGTTATTTGTCACGATATGAATAGACATTCATCCAAGAGAATTTTATGACTCGCGTTCAGTTTAACCATCATCACCACCATCACCCTGACTAGTCTTTCAGGCGATGTGTGCTGGAAGACGTTCAGGATCTTCCAGTGGTGCATAAACGCGAAATGGCCCCCGGAAGATCACCTTCCGGGGGCTTTTTTTTGGGCTGAACACAGAGCCCGAATGCTGAGATGACGGACTGACCAACGGCATAATGAATATAAAGCAGACAGGATAAAGAGGATTAGCACCGATGTTAGATAACACCCGTTTACGCATAGCTATGCAGAAATCAGGCCGTTTAAGTGACGAATCACGCGAACTGCTGGCCCGCTGCGGCATCAAAATTAACCTGCAGCAGCAGCGCCTGATCGCCTTCGCTGAGAACATGCCGATTGATATCCTGCGCGTGCGCGATGACGATATTCCAGGCCTGGTAATGGATGGCGTGGTTGACCTCGGCATCATCGGTGAGAACGTGCTGGAAGAAGAGCTGCTGACCCGCCGCGCTCAGGGCGAAGATCCGCGCTATTTCACCCTGCGTCGCCTGGATTTCGGCGGCTGCCGCCTGTCGCTGGCGATGCCGGTGGACGATGAATATACCGGACCGGCCTGTTTACAGAACTCCCGTATTGCCACCTCCTACCCGCACCTGCTGAAAAAATACCTCGATAAGCAAAACGTTAACTTCAAATCCTGCCTGTTGAATGGCTCGGTAGAAGTGGCACCGCGCGCCGGTCTGGCCGATGCGATCTGCGATCTGGTGTCTACCGGCGCAACGCTGGAAGCCAACGGCCTGCGTGAAGTGGAAGTGATTTACCGCTCTAAAGCCTGTCTGATCCAGCGCGACGGCGAAATGCCTGCCGCCAAGCAGGAGCTGATCGACAAGCTGATGACCCGTATTCAGGGCGTGATTCAGGCTCGCGAGTCAAAATACATCATGCTGCACGCGCCGAGCGAGCGTCTGGAAGACATCATTTCCCTGCTGCCGGGTGCCGAGCGCCCTACCGTTCTGCCGCTGGCGGGCGATAAGAGCCGCGTAGCCATGCACATGGTCAGTAGCGAAACGCTGTTCTGGGAAACCATGGAAAAACTGAAATCCCTCGGGGCCAGCTCCATTCTGGTGCTGCCAATTGAGAAGATGATGGAGTAATCCCATGGCGACCACGATGACCCCCATTGCCTGGCAGGATTGTAGTGAAGAGCAGCAGCAGGCGCTGCTGACCCGCCCGGCGATTTCTGCCTCGGACAGTATCAGCACCACGGTGCGCGGTATTCTCGAGAAGGTTAAAGCCGAAGGTGACGATGCGCTGCGTTACTACAGCGCCACCTTTGATAAAACGCAGGTTGATGCACTGCTCGTCAGCGAGCAGCAAATCGAGGACGCCTGCGCGCGCCTCGGTTCAGAAATCAAGCAGGCGATGGCCGTTGCGGTCGCCAATATTGATACCTTCCACGTGGCGCAGAAACTGCCGCCGGTGGATATTGAAACCCAGCCCGGCGTGCGCTGCCAGCAGGTGACCCGCCCGCTGGCCTCGGTGGGCCTGTATATTCCCGGCGGTTCTGCACCGCTGTTCTCCACCGTACTGATGCTGGCCACGCCTGCCCGCATCGCCGGCTGCCGCCGCGTGGTGCTGTGCTCGCCGCCGCCGATTGCCGATGAAATCCTTTACGCAGCTAAACTGTGCGGCGTGCAGGAAGTGTTCCAGGTGGGCGGCGCGCAGGCGATTGCCGCCCTGGCGTTCGGCACCGAAAGCGTGCCGAAAGTGGACAAAATCTTTGGCCCGGGCAACGCGTACGTCACCGAAGCCAAGCGCCAGGTCAGCCAGCGCCTGGACGGTGCGGCGATCGATATGCCTGCCGGTCCGTCGGAAGTGCTGGTCATCGCCGATGAGGGCGCAACGCCGGACTTCGTCGCTTCTGACCTGCTGTCACAGGCCGAGCACGGCCCGGACTCGCAGGTGGTGCTGCTAACGCCTTCTCTGCCGATGGCGGAAGCCGTTGCCGCCGCCGTGGATCGTCAGCTGGCCGAACTGCCGCGCGCCGCCACCGCCGCCAAAGCGTTGGAAAGCAGCCGCCTGATTGTGGTGCGCGATTTGCAGCAGTGCGTGGAGATCAGCAACCGCTACGGGCCAGAGCACCTGATTATTCAGACCCGCCAGGCGCGCGATCTGGTGGAAAGCATCACCAGCGCCGGTTCGGTATTCCTCGGTGACTGGTCGCCGGAGTCCGCAGGCGATTATGCTTCCGGGACCAACCACGTGCTGCCGACCTATGGCTATACCGCCACGTATTCCAGCCTGGGCCTGGCGGACTTCCAGAAGCGAATGACGGTGCAGGAACTGACGCAGGAAGGCTTTATGGGCCTGGCGGCGACCATTGAAACGCTGGCCGCCGCCGAGCAGCTGATTGCCCACAAGAACGCCGTGACCCTGCGCGTAGCCGCACTGAAGGAGAAACCATGAGCACGAATTCAGTTGAAGCACTGGCCCGCGCAAACGTTCGCGCGCTGACGCCGTATCAGTCCGCCCGCCGCCTGGGCGGCAACGGCGACGTCTGGCTGAACGCCAATGAATATCCACTGGCGGTGCCGTTTGACCTCAGCCAGCAGACGCTGAACCGTTACCCGGAGTGCCAGCCGAAACTGGTGATTGAGCGCTATGCCGCTTACGCCGGACTGAATGCAGATCAGGTGCTGGTCAGCCGTGGTGCCGATGAAGGCATTGAGTTGCTGATGCGCGCCTTCTGCGAGCCGGGTAAAGATGCGGTGCTGTTCTGCCCGCCGACCTACGGCATGTACAGCGTCAGCGCGGAAACCATCGGCGTGGAGTACCGCACCGTTGAAGCGCGTGAAGACTGGCAGCTGAATTTGTCCGGCATTGCTGAACAGCTGGACGGCGTGAAGCTGGTTTACGTCTGTAGCCCGAATAACCCGACCGGTAACCTGATCAACCCGGACGATTTCCGTGAGCTGCTGGAGATGACGCGCGGTAAAGCGCTGCTGGTGGCTGATGAAGCCTACATCGAATTCTGCCCGCAGGCGTCGCTGGCCGGCTGGCTGAAAGATTACCCGCACCTGGTGGTTCTGCGCACACTGTCGAAAGCCTTTGCGCTGGCGGGCCTGCGCTGCGGCTTCACCCTGGCGAACGCCGAAGTGATCGCGCTACTGATGAAGGTGATCGCCCCCTACCCGCTTTCCACCCCCGTAGCGGATATCGCCGGGCAGGCGCTGAGCGACGAAGGGATTGCGCTGATGCGTGAACACGTCGCCCAGCTGATCGCCAACCGCGAAAAGCTGATTGCCGATCTGCGCCAGTGTGACTGCGTTGAAGAAGTATTTAACAGTGAAACCAACTATATTCTCGCGCGCTTTACGGCCTCCAGCCAGGTCTTCAAGACGCTGTGGGATCAGGGTATTATCCTGCGCGACCAGAATAAGCAGCCGGGACTGTCCGGATGCCTGCGTATTTCCATCGGCACCCGTGAAGAGTGTGACCGTGTTATCAGCGCGCTGAAATCCTTACCCGGCGCAACCGTACCTCAGGAGCAAGCATGAGTCAGAAAGTCCTTTTTATCGATCGCGATGGCACCATTATTTCTGAGCCGCCGGAAGATTTTCAGGTGGACCGCATGGATAAACTGGCCTTTGAGCCGGATGCAATCCCCGCCCTGCTGTCGCTGCAGAAAGCCGGTTTCCGGCTGGTGATGATCACCAATCAGGACGGACTGGGCACCAGCAGCTTCCCGCAGGCGGACTTCGACGGCCCGCACAATCTGATGATGCAGATCCTCACCTCTCAGGGCGTGAAGTTTGACGACATCCTGATCTGCCCGCACAAGCCGGAAGATAACTGCGACTGCCGCAAGCCGAAAACCAAAATGGTCACCCAGTGGCTGGCAGAAGGCGCGCTGGATACCGCCAACAGCTATGTGATCGGCGACCGCGCCACCGACGTTCAGCTGGCACAGAATATGGGCATCACCGGCCTGCTGTACGGCAAAAACGGCCTGAGCTGGTCACAGATTGAAGAACAGCTGACCAAACGCGATCGCTACGCGCTGGTCAACCGCAGCACCAAAGAGACGCAGATCAAGGTTGAAGTGTGGCTGGACCGCGAAGGCGACAGCAAAATCAGCACCGGCGTCGGCTTCTTCGACCATATGCTCGATCAGATCTCCACCCACGGCGGTTTCCGCATGAATATCGACGTGAAGGGCGATCTGTACATTGACGATCACCACACTGTGGAAGACACCGGCCTGGCGCTGGGTGAAGCACTGCTGAAAGCGCTGGGCGATAAGCGCGGCATTGGTCGCTTTGGCTTCGTGCTGCCGATGGATGAATGCCTGGCGCGCTGCGCGCTGGATATCTCCGGCCGCCCGCACCTGGAATACAAAGCCGAGTTTAGCTATCAGCGCGTGGGCGATCTGAGCACCGAGATGGTAGAACACTTCTTCCGCTCGCTCTCCTACACCATGGCCAGCACCCTGCACCTGCGTACCAAAGGCAAAAACGATCACCATCGCGTGGAAAGCCTGTTTAAAGTCTTCGGCCGCACCCTGCGCCAGGCGATCCGCGTAGAGGGCAACACGCTGCCAAGCTCGAAAGGAGTACTGTAATGGACGTGGTGATCCTGGATACCGGCTGCGCCAACCTCTCCTCGGTAAAGTGGGCCATACAGCGCCTGGGCTACAACCCGCAGGTCAGCCGAGAAGCCGATATCGTACTGAACGCCGACAAGCTGTTTCTGCCGGGCGTCGGCACCGCGCAGGCGGCGATGGACCAGCTGCGCGAACGTGAACTGATCGAGCTGATCAAAGCCTGTACGCAGCCGGTGCTGGGCATCTGCCTGGGTATGCAGCTGCTCGGCTCGCACAGCGATGAGAACGGCGGTATTCCGACGCTGGATGTGATCGAATATCCGGTTGAGCGGATGCAGGATGTTGGCCTGCCGCTGCCGCATATGGGCTGGAATCAGATCACTTCTCAGGCCGGTAATCATCTGTTCCGCGGCATTGAAGACGGTTCGTACTTCTATTTCGTCCACGGCTACGCCATGCCGGTTAACCCGTACACCATTGCCCAGTGCAACTACGGGTCACCGTTTACCGCTGCGGTACAGAAAGATAACTTCTACGGCGTGCAGTTCCACCCCGAGCGTTCCGGTGCCGCTGGCGCGCAGCTGCTGAAAAATTTCCTGGAGATGTAACCGGTATGATTATCCCGGCGTTAGATTTAATTGATGGCAAAGTGGTGCGCCTGCACCAGGGCGACTACGGCCAGCAGCGCGACTACGGCAGCGATCCTCTGCCGCGCCTGCAGGATTATCAGGCTCAGGGTGCGACCGTGCTGCATCTGGTCGATCTGACCGGTGCGAAAGATCCGGCGGCACGCCAGATCCCCCTGCTGACCAAACTGCTGGCGGGCGTCAGCGTGCCGGTGCAGGTTGGCGGCGGCATCCGCACCAAAGACGACGTTGAGGCGCTGCTGAACGCTGGCGCAACTCGCGTGGTGGTCGGTTCTACGGCGATTAAGCAGCCGGAAGAGGTTCAGCAGTGGTTTAAGCAGTACGGCGCGAAAGCGATTGTACTGGCGCTGGACGTGCGCATTGATGCCAACAACCGTAAAGAAGTGGCGATCAGCGGCTGGCAGGAAGCCAGCGGGATCACGCTGGAAGAGGTCATCGACCAGTTCCTGCCGTTTGGCCTGAAGCACGTGCTGTGCACCGATATCTCCCGCGACGGCACGCTCAGCGGCTCAAACGTTGAGCTGTATCGCGAAGTCTCCGCGCGCTATCCGCAAATTGCCTTCCAGTCCTCCGGCGGCATCGGCTCACTGGACGACATTGCCGCCCTGCGCGGCAGCGGTGCGCAGGGCGTGATCGTCGGTCGCGCGCTGCTGGAAGGTAAATTCAACGTATCGGAGGCAATTTCATGCTGGCAAAACGGATAATTCCCTGCCTCGACGTACGCGACGGCCAGGTGGTCAAAGGCGTGCAGTTCCGTAACCACGAAATCATCGGTGACATCGTGCCGCTGGCGCAGCGCTATGCCCAGGAAGGTGCCGACGAGCTGGTGTTTTATGATATCACCGCATCAAGCGATGGCCGCGTGGTGGATAAAAGCTGGATCTCACGCGTGGCGGAAGTGATCGACATTCCCTTCTGCGTGGCGGGCGGCATTAAGTCTGTGGAAGATGCGGCGCTGCTGCTCTCCTTCGGTGCCGACAAGATTTCGATTAACTCCCCGGCGCTGGCCGATCCGGAGCTGATCACCCGCCTGGCCGATCGCTTCGGCGTGCAGTGCATCGTGGTCGGCATTGATACCTGGTACGACAGCGAAACCGGCAAGTATCACGTTAATCAGTACACCGGCGACGAAAGCCGTACCCGCGTCACAAAGTGGGAAACCCTCGACTGGGTGCAGGAAGTGCAAAAGCGCGGTGCCGGTGAAATCGTGCTGAATATGATGAACCAGGACGGCGTGCGCAACGGCTACGATCTGGTGCAGCTGCAGAAAGTGCGTGAAGTGTGTAAGGTGCCGCTGATCGCCTCCGGCGGCGCGGGCACCATGGAACACTTCCATCTGGCATTCCGCGATGCCGACGTCGACGGTGCGCTGGCCGCGTCCGTCTTCCATAAGCAGATTATTAATATTGGGGAACTGAAAGCGTTCCTGGTAGAAAAAGGTGTGGAGATCCGCGCATGTTAACTGAACAACAGCTGGCTAAGCTGGACTGGGTAAAAACTGACGGGATGATGCCCGCCGTCGTGCAGCACGCCGTTTCCGGCGAAGTTCTGATGCACGGTTATATGAATCAGGAAGCCCTGGATAAAACCCTGACCACAGGCAAAGTGACCTTCTGGTCGCGGACTAAGCAGCGCCTGTGGACCAAAGGGGAAACCTCCGAGCACTACCTTAACGTGGTCAGCATCACCCCGGACTGCGATAACGATACGCTGCTGGTGCTGGTCAATCCGGTTGGCCCAACCTGCCACCTTGGCACTTCCAGCTGCTTCTCTCCGGCCGCACCGGACTGGACCTTCCTCTATCAGCTGGAGCAGCTGCTGGCCGAACGCAAGCATGCCGATCCGAAAAGCTCATACACCGCCAGCCTTTATGCCAGCGGCACCAAGCGCATCGCGCAGAAAGTGGGTGAAGAAGGCGTGGAAACCGCGCTGGCCGCAACGGTTAACGACCGCTTCGAACTGACCAACGAAGCCTCCGATCTGGTTTATCATCTGCTGGTGCTGTTACAGGATCAGGAGCTGAACCTGTCGGCGGTGATTGATAATCTGCGCCAGCGACACAAGTAATCGTTCACTATGCTAAAGGGGCCGGTTATCCGGCCCTTTTTTTTACAGGGAGCAATCATGAATACCTTTGATCAACTTACCGCCCTGCTCGACGAACAGCAGGCGCGTTATCGGGTGATGGAACACGCGGCGATGGGGAAATGTGAAGATGTGGCTGCACTGCGCGGCACCGCGCTCGGCCAGGGTGCAAAAGCGCTGGTGTGCCACGTGAAGGGTAACGGTGTGAAGCAGCACGTGCTGGCGGTGCTGCCTGCCGACAAGCAGGCCGACCTCTCCAGACTGGCGTCGGCGCTGGGCGGCCTGCGCGCCTCGCTGGCCAGTCCGGCGGATGTAGATAAGCTGACCGGCTGCGTGTTTGGTGCGATCCCCCCTTTCAGCTTTCACCAGGATTTGTTGCTGGTTGCCGATCCCAGCCTGCTGACACGCTATGACGAGCTGGCGTTTAACGCCGGGCTGCTGGAGAAATCCGTGGTGCTGAATACGGCAGACTATCAGCGCATTGCGGCACCGACCATTTTGAGTTTTTTGCGGGAAGAGGAATAAGCGCGGTGGCCTGGAATGTAATATGATGGCAACAGGCTTCCGCCTGGTGCATAGCGGCCGGAGCGTGCCGGCCGCTGCGTTAACGTTTAAGACTGTTTGCGCTGGCGATACTGCTGACTGACCACACGACCAATTACGATGCCGGAGCCGATAATACCACCAAGGATAATCGACAGCAGGACCGTAAGTGCGCGCTTGGGACTGTCACGACGCACAGGCAGATCGCCCGGTGCGATATAGCGGAAGGATTGCAGGTTCTCCACCTGAATTTTCAGATGGGTCATCGCTAACAGTGAACGCTGCGTTTCATAATATCGCCCGTCAAATGCCAGAGGCTTAGTGGCTTCATTCGCGATCATCGCCTGCAGCGATACGGTCCCCAGCAGATAAAGCGTATCGTCAGAAAGTGATTCTGCCTGGTTGAGCTGTGAGTGAGTAATGTTCGAGGCTTCAGCGATTTTCAACGACTGCTTGATCACATCGATACGTTGTTGTTTACGATCCAGCAGCACCTGCTTTTGCGTATCAAGTGAATCGTTCAGTTCGCGGGTTTTGACACTGAGGCTACGGCGGATATCCGCACCATAATCATCAACCACCTCATCATTCACTTTCTGGATATAACGTCCCAATTCCTTTTGCGCTTCCTGTGCACTTTCAGCTGTAAAGGTGATGCGTAGCGGCTCCCGACTACCTTTAATCACTTGCTGTACTTTCAGTTCAAGAGGCTCTTCAAGATTATCTAATTCCGCAGATAGCGCACTGATCGAACCGCTGAAACGACTAAAGAGTTGCTGCTGAAGGTCGCCAATTGCAGGTTTATCCTGCGGGCTTTGTGCATAGAGGACGCTCAGCGCCGCGTTATAGTTCGCAACCTGTCCTGCAGCGGGCAGTGTCACAATCGCTTTGGAAGTCCACTTCTGTTTGGCAAACAATACATAGGCCAGTGCCAATAGCACGGTGATTGCCACGGCGATCATGATAGTTTTTTTCCCCTTCCATAACTGAACAATAATCTCTAATAAATCAAGTTCATTATCTCGGGAATAGAAACCGTTAGTTGAAGGATGCTGCTCAGAATTGGAATGGCTGTCGCGACTCATAATTTTCAATTTACTCAAACAAAGAAAGCTAACGCAAAGGAAGTCAGTATAGGTAAAAATAGTTGAAGAGTCAGCGAGGTGCGATGGGGAATTTCTTAAAATAGTCGAGAAAGACTATTTTGGATGAAACAACCTCCCGCTTAGCGGGAGGTTGCAGACTGAATTAATCCAGCCATTCGGTGTGGAACACACCGTCTTTATCAGTACGTTTGTAAGTATGCGCACCGAAGTAGTCACGCTGAGCCTGAATCAGGTTCGCCGGCAGTACCGCTGAACGGTAGCTGTCGTAGTAAGCGATCGCAGCAGAGAAGGTTGGCGTTGGGATACCGTTCTGCACGGCATAAGCCACAACGTCACGCAGCGCCTGTTGGTATTCGTCAGCGATGTTTTTGAAGTACGGAGCCAACAGCAGGTTAGCGATGTCAGCGTTATCGGCATAGGCATCGGTAATTTTCTGCAGGAACTGAGCGCGAATGATACAGCCAGCGCGGAAGATTTTCGCGATTTCGCCGTAGTGCAGATCCCAGTTGTTCTCGGTAGAAGCAGCCTTCAGCTGAGAGAAGCCCTGTGCATAGGAAACGATTTTGCCCAGGTACAGCGCGCGGCGTACTTTCTCAACGAACTCGGCTTTGTCGCCTGATACAGCCTGTACGGTTGGACCAGTCAGCACTTTAGATGCCGCTACGCGCTGAGTTTTCAGCGAGGAGAGGTAACGGGCAAACACGGATTCGGTGATCAGTGACAGCGGCTCGCCGAGATCCAGGGAGCTCTGGCTGGTCCACTTACCGGTACCTTTGTTCGCAGCTTCATCCAGAATCACATCAACCAGGTAGTTACCCTCTTCATCTTTCTTAGTGAAGATATCTTTGGTGATGTCGATCAGATAGCTGCTCAGCTCGCCTTCGTTCCACTCGCTGAAGGTTTTCGCCAGCTCGTCATTGCTCAGATTCAGCGCGCCTTTCAGCAGAGAGTAGGCTTCTGCGATCAGCTGCATGTCGCCGTATTCAATGCCGTTGTGCACCATTTTAACATAGTGACCCGCACCGTCCGGACCCATGTAAGCCACGCAGGCTTCGCCTTCTGCACGTGCTGCAATCTCAGCCAGGATAGGAGCAACCAGCTCGTAAGCTTCTTTCTGGCCGCCAGGCATGATAGATGGGCCTTTCAGTGCGCCCTCTTCGCCACCGGAAACACCGGTACCGATAAAGTTGAAGCCCTGCTCAGACAGTTCGCGGTTACGGCGAATGGTGTCTTTGTAGAAGGTGTTACCGCCATCGATAAGGATGTCGCCTTTATCCAGATGTGGAGTCAGGGATGCGATAGTTTTATCGGTCGCTTCACCGGCTTGCACCATCAGAAGGATACGACGAGGTTTTTCCAGTGAGTCAACAAACTCTTCGACGGTGTAGTGCGGAACCAGGTTTTTACCTGGGTTCTCTGCGACCACTTCATCGGTTTTCTCACGAGAGCGGTTGAAGATAGAAACTGAATAGCCGCGGCTCTCAATGTTGAGTGCCAGATTGCGGCCCATAACAGCCATACCCACAACGCCGATCTGTTGCTTGGACATACCTACTCCTGTCTACGTGATTTTTCCTGCAGCAATGTGACTGCGGTCAATGTTCCAGACATGTTAACTCAGGTTTAGGTGCGTAGGATAGTGATTGGTGCGATTGATCTTTTGCTAATTTCCGAAAAAAGCTCAAAACATTAACCCACTAAAAATTATGGTTTTAATGTAAAAAAACCGGAAAATAACGTTTATTCACCCGCACACACCTGCTCAATCGTTTGAAGATAGATGATCGATGCAGCTTCAAGAGAATATCTCTCGATGAAATTCTTGCGGCTGTTTTTCCCCATTTCAGCTCTGAGCGTCTCGTCAAGGAAAATTTGACGGATTCGACTGTACCAGTCGTCACTGTCTCGACAGGTGAAACCATTCACGCCGTTTGTGACGATTTGCACGTTAACCCCAACCGGTGAGGCTAAAATCGGTAACCCTACAGCCATATACTGGATGAGTTTAAACCCGCATTTCCCTTTTTCAAATGGACGATCGGGTAAGGGCATAATGCCGAGGTGAGCGGTGGCTAACTCACTCACTTCAGTATCAGCATTCCAACTGACTACCGTATGCCTGAAGGCCAAACGATGACTCATTTTTTCATCGAAACCGATCAGTCTGACATTAATATCAAACTCCTGAGTAATCCTGCTCAATGCATCGTTAAGTTCAACCAGATAGGGGCTGGTTGAAGGGGAACCTATCCAGACCAATGTAAACGGCTCACTCTTAGGCATATCCAGATAGGCAGCGTGATATTTTTTTTGTGAAATGACTGTTGGAATAGTGACGACATGCCTGGCACCTGCCCGGTCAGCGTAATCACAGAGATAATCGTTCCCGCCAATGAAAAAATCTGAAGTACGAATAATTTTCTTTAATTTATTTCCCAGTAAAAACCGGACGAGCCCGCGCCTGTGGGAATCATAGTTGTGCCATATCGCATCATCGTAATCCAGAATGTACCTGGCCCCAACGGCCTTAATCAGGTATTCAAATTTCACAGGCAGATAGGGAAAAAGCTCTTTTTCGATGATAAAAACACGGCCTTTTCTGACATCGCAAACCAGGTTGAAAAAACGTTTCAAATAACAAGTCATGGCGACAAGTAAATGCTTACGGTTTTTCGAGTATTTAAGCTTGAGGTACTCATCGGAAAAAAGATAGCGATGAACAACAGTAACCCCCTGCTGTTGCAGATAATCAAAATATTGAATGCTACGATATCGTGATGAAGCACCCTGCCCCTGGTGCTTGGTATAAATATAAACAGCATTTTTTAACATAGTGACCAAAAAAGTCTCTTAATAGGTTTATCAGCGGTATCATGCCAGATTGAATATCGGGGAAATGAAGACATTTCGCATAAACAAATAAACGCAAATGAACATGAAAAAAGCATAAGACAACATTCTGTAATTTCTAATTCCTGGCAGCCAGAAAAAGTACCCCACAAAGGAAAGCTCATAAAGACGACTGGCTAAAGTGGGAATAATGGCGGTGGCAGGCGTTAACAGCAAGCCAACAAATGATAATATGTAGCAGCGTTTTTCAAACGAACTAAAGTTCCGGTATGAAAGAAAACCAAAAACTAGTATAGGCAATACGGCAACGACTCTGACTGAAAAGAAATTAAATGACTCAACATCAGCCCGCTCAGCATACAATCTTAGCATAGGGATGATTTGAGCCAGGATGCTAACGGTGGTGCTCAATGCAAGTGATGCCAGCAAACCAAAAATGATCAGTCTCTTGTCTGAAAGAATCCCTTTTTCAATCCAGCGATCGGGAATAAAGAAAATGATTGCCAAAAAAAACATAGAGTAGTGAGACAAACAGGCGATAAAGAACAATACTGATGCGGAGGCGAACTGTTTTTTAGCACGTAAATATATAGCAGTAAATGCAAAAGCAATCGCCAGTGCTGCACGTATTTGTGTCATTTCGTGCAAAAGCGCCATGCTGAGCAAGTACATCAGAGCGATGAAATAAAAGTCTTTATTTTTGCGGAATAATTGAAATTTGATAAGCAAAGAAGAAAAGGCAATAAAAAAAAGAAATACTGTAAAACTGGAGTGAAAGATATACTTAAATAACTCCGCAAAGAGAACAAAAACAATTTCGAAACGACTCTCACTATCTGAAAATCCGGGAGCCATATTATCCCAAAAATACAAATAGTTCTGATAGTCATTATCCTGGCCGAAGATACGAATAGCGATCAGTGTTGAACAAATCAGGATAATAAAAAAAACCAGAAGATTATTCAGGATTTCATTAATCTTCTTCCTGATCAAATACTCATCCACAGAGAACCCTCGCAAATAAATTATTCATTATTGATTTCTCACCGTTAACGAACTCCAATAGCACTATATATTGTTTTTTATACAGGAGAGATACTCATCAAGTATATTTTTTTCATCACAAAATTCTTCAGCAAATTTTCGGGAATTATTCCCAAGCTCATCTCTCTCTTGCGGACTTAAGAATATATATTTTTCCAAAGCAGATTGTAATGAGGAAAGACTGTTGGGCTGGCAAATAAAACCGTTATATCCATCAATCACCACATCACGACATCCAACACTATCCGTAGTAATAATCGACAGGCCTGAAGCGGCACCCTCAAGCAGTGCTTTTGGTACCCCTTCTCTGTACCACGAAGGCAGAACGATGGCGTCATAGTCTCTGATAACTGATTCTACGCTATCGCTTTTACCCAGAAAATTAACGGTACCCTCATCAACATATTTTTTTATCAACTCAGGTGTAACCTCTTTTTCTTTAGGGTCAAACACCCCTAAAATTGAAAAGGTTAAGTTCGGATGCTGCGTTTTAAGTATTCTGGCTACATTAAGATAGTGTAGTGTACCCTTGGGCTTCAGGAGTCTTGCTACAAATATGAATTTTATTTGCGAATGAGTTTTAACCCCTGGATAAAAACGGGAGAGATCAACACCTGAACCAAAAATTCGCGAACTCATCTCTGGTTTTACACATCCCGCATCAATTAACAATTTTCTGTCGTCTTCATTTTGGAAAAAGACATGCACATTGGATGAGAAAGAAAGTTTATAAAGTTTCAACACCAACTGTGATATAAAACTCTTTTTGTTGAATACCCCACCCAACCCTGAAACATTGCTGATCACTTTTGTTCCTGACAGACGGGAAACCAGAGAGGCATAAATATTAGATTTTGGTGTAAAACTCAATATAACATCAGGTTTTATACGATTAATTGCTTTCCAGTAAGAAAAGATAGAGGTCATTTCTTTAACTATATTTTTTGATTTTTGTTCCATGAATATAGTTTCAAACTCAGCCCCAAGACTGATAATCTGTTTTTTATACAGATCATCAGCAGTTAGCACGACCACTTTAAATCCGGCATCAACCAAAGCAAAAATTGTACTTGCCCTGAAATTGAAAATATACCAGCTTGTATTAGCCGTAATGACGATTTTTTTCATTTAACTGCCTGAATATTTGATTAGTTATTTATATTCGCCAACGCGGCCAAGCAGGCCGTCCTTTATCCCTTTAAATATATATTTAATTCGTTCCCGCCGAGAGTTTGCCATGGAATAAATAATTATTCGGCAAGGCATAAACACCAGTTTTTTCAATTTGTATCGAAGCGGGAACGACGGTTCTCGCATAGCCAGTAACCAATTTCGATAGACATAGTAAAGCCGAATTGGACTGGCGAGGGAGAGCGTTTTTCCCGGCAATTTGATGTCAGACTGGCCAAGGTTATGCTCGAGCCTGACATTCGTGCTAGTGAATATTTTCCAACCGAGATGGCGAGCACGATAGCACCACTCAATATCGATTAAATCGATAAACCACTCTGATTTATTCAAGCCTACATAGGTCAATGCTTCGATAGTGTAAACAGCACCAGAAGAGATAATACTTTCAACAGAGTATAATCCTTGCAGCGATTCCTGACCTGAATTGACTTCCCGATTATATGATTCATTATTTCTCGAATTAATAATCAGCGGACCTACCGCAGCAACGCGTTCTTCTTCGCTAGTGATTTTATCAAGCTCAACCAACATATTAGCGATATAGTTATCATCCACTGAACTATCTTGATCAAAAGTGAAGAAAACATTATTTCCGTCGGCAATGGATTTTACAAAACCAACATTTTGAGCAAACGCAATCCCTTTATTTTCACCCAGTGGAATATAGTTTACTTTTGGTTGATAGTGAAATCTCTCATCTAACTTTTCAATGCCAGGGGTATTATCTATCAGATAGATAGAATCACAATCATTAAGTCGTTTAATAAGTCTCAACACACTATCGGCATTTGAGTGATACAAAACGATAATCGCTGAAACTTTTTTTAATCGAATTCCTGAGGAAAGCATAAAAATCCCTTATCACTCCTGAATGGATATCATAAAACGAGCAGTTAAAGCATTCAGGCTCATACAAATCATTTGACCAGCTTATTATTAATCAGGATAAGAGCCAGACAATCAACACTTACTCGCAGGGTCCAGGCGCAGGCAACACCTATCACCCCCCACAAATTAATAAAATAATAGAGTATGGCGAGGTAAGGTAGCAATTCACAGAGGTGAATCATTGCGGTGACTTTAGAAAAACCAGCCCCCTGAATACTGGCAAATGGAATCTGTGCAACCGAACCCAATACAAAACCAACAAGCAGGATCTTAAATACCTCAGCAGGTAACCCCGCATAAGCCGGACCCAGCCACGTCGTTATAATGAATTCGGAGAAAATGATCCCCACAACCGCAACCGGAACAATGGTCAATAACATCAGACTATAAGCCAGGTTACGCTGTTTTTTCTTCTCATCAAGTCCGTACCGCCCGCTCAGTTTAGGGAAGACGGCTCTCGCCAGTGCGCCAGGTAAGATGGTGAGTCGCTGAACACCTTCAGCGGGTGCCGTGTAGAAGGCCACATGAGATGCCCCCATAACGTGCGAAACGATAAAACGGTCGAAGTAGGACATCAACGGGCTGATGATATTACTGACCGTAATCCAGCCACCGTATCGCATCAGACGTGCCATCGTAGCTGTCTCGATGGTAAACCGCCCAGAAACAATATGTTCTCGGCAGCGATAAAAAGTGATGAGTAATGAAAGCACTCGCGCTGCGAGAAGACCTAGCACAGCCCATGTCAGAGAAGAATGGATCATCGCCGCCAGCGCTGGCAGGCCGGCAATCAGTGAACTGTTAACAGACTTGATCAGATTAGATTTCTTAAATTCTTCCCTACCCTCTAAAATCGACAGCCATGCCTGATTAAGAAGAAAAAAAGGAAGAGAAAGCGATACAAGCGAGATTGCCTGCAAAGTTTCCGCGTAGTATCCGCTTTTTACATTCAGCACATTAACGATAGCCGGACCGGAGAAGTAAATAATTGCCCCCCCGGTTATCCCTAATACCGTGAGAATTAGCGACGAATTGGCAACAATTTTACCGCATTCAATATTATCATCTCTAAATAGCGAGATTTCGCGGACTATTGCCCGCGTTAATCCTGCATCAAAGATGCTGGCATAACCGATGATAGCCAGCGCAAGCGAAAATAAACCAAATCGTTCAGGCCCGAGGTCACGAGCCAGAAAGCCTAATGCGGGAATGGCTACCAGAGTGGGTACCGCATAGCCGCTAAGATTCCAAATAGTATTTTTGATTAAACTCACGGTAAATACGGCCTCACACCATTTCCAGTGACATTCCCTGCCTGTCTTTTTCAGACAGTGTCAGCTCACCGGCATCTGGCCAGGTAATATTTAACGTTTTGTCATCCCACATCAAACAGCGTTCGCTTGGTGGATGATAGAACTGCGTGGTTTTATATAAAAATTCAGCCGAGTCGCTCAACGTAACAAAGCCATGGGCGAACCCTTCAGGTATCCATAACTGGCGTTTATTTTCTGCCGAAAGCGTTACGCCAACCCACTGACCAAAGGTAGATGAGCCGTGGCGAATATCTACTGCCACATCGAACACCTCACCTGCAGTACAGCGTACCAGTTTGCCCTGGGCGTGTGGCCCAAGTTGGTAATGCAAACCACGAAGCACACCTTTGGTAGACTTTGAATGATTATCCTGCACAAAACTGACACTGTGGCCAACTGCGTTTTCAAAGCTACTTTGATTAAAGCTTTCAAAGAAAAAACCGCGCTCATCGCCAAAAACTTTAGGTTCAAAAATCAATACGTCCGGGATCGCCGTGTGAATTACCTTCATGTCAGAACTGACCTTTAATCATTTTTAATAAATATTTGCCGTAATCATTTTTCGCGAGCGGCTCCGCCAGCTTTTTCACCTGCGCCGCATCGATAAAGCCCTTACGGTAGGCAATCTCTTCCGGGCAGGAAACCTTCAGCCCCTGGCGGTCTTCAATGGTTTTAATAAAATTACTGGCTTCAATCAGGCTGTGGTGCGTACCGGTATCCAGCCACGCATAGCCCCGGCCCATCATCGCCACTTTCAGCGCGCCGCGCTCCATGTACAAACGGTTAATGTCGGTGATTTCCAGCTCGCCGCGCGGCGACGGCTTCAGGCTTTTGGCCATCTCAACAACGCTGTTATCGTAGAAATAAAGACCGGTTACCGCGTAGTTGCTTTTCGGCTCCAGCGGTTTTTCTTCCAGCGAAACGGCAATGCCCTGTTTATCGAACTCAACGACGCCGTAGCGCTCCGGATCGTTGACGTGATAGGCAAATACCGTTGCTCCGGAAGGCTGACTGACGGCTTCTTCCAGTTCTTTCGGCAAATCGTGGCCGTAGAAAATATTATCGCCAAGCACCAGCGCGCAGTTATCTTCACCGATAAACTCTTCACCGATGATAAAGGCCTGCGCCAGCCCGTCCGGACTGTCCTGCACTTTATACTGCAGATTCAATCCCCACTGACTCCCGTCGCCCAGCAGCTGCTCAAAGCGCGGCGTATCCTGTGGGGTACTGATAATCAGAATATCGCGTATCCCCGCCAGCATCAGCGTGCTGATAGGGTAGTAGATCATCGGTTTATCGTAGATTGGCAGCAGCTGTTTACTTACCGCCATAGTGACCGGATAGAGGCGGGTTCCGGAACCGCCAGCGAGAATAATGCCTTTACGCTTCATAGTTTTCTCTTTTTTTAATTCTATCGCAGAGATTTAACGCGGGATCTGCGAATCGTTGAGTTCCTGCAGCATCCGCCGCACGCCGACCTGCCACTCAGGCAGCGAAAGTCCAAATGTCGTGCAGAACTTATCGGTCGCCAGTCGGGAATTCAGCGGGCGGCGTGCTGGGGTCGGATAACTGCTTGTCGGCACCGCATGCAGATTTTTTAACGCAAGCTCGACACCATTTTTTCTAGCTTCGGCAAAAACGAATTTGGCATAGTCGAACCAGCTTGTCGTGCCGGATGCCACCAGATGATATAGCCCTGCCGCATCAGGTCTGTGCTGAACCGCGCGAATAGCGTGTGCGGTACAGTCCGCAATTAAATCAGCTCCCGTTGGTGCACCAAACTGATCGTTAATCACCGACAGCTCTTCACGCTCGGCAGCAAGACGCAGCATGGTTTTGGTAAAGTTATTTCCCCGGCTGGCATATACCCAACTGGTGCGGAAAATCAGGTGATTTTCACAGAAACGTTGGATTGCCCGCTCACCCGCCAGCTTGCTGGCACCGTAAACGTTTTGCGGACCTGTGGCATCACTCTCCTGCCACGGGCGATCGCCCTCCCCCGGGAAGACATAATCGGTGGAGTAATGTACCAGCAGCGCGCCCAGCTGATGGGCTTCCTTTGCCAGGACCTCAACGGTTGCGGCATTGACCTGATGCGCCTGCTCAGCTTCCGACTCGGCTTTGTCTACCGCTGTCCAGGCAGCAGCATTGACAATCGCATCGGGGCGCAGCTGACGAACGGTATTGGCGAGATCCTGCGGACGCGTGAAATCACCGCAATAGTCAGTTGAATCAGAGGCCAACGCGGTCAGTTGTCCAAGTGGAGCAAGCGCACGCTGTAGTTCCCAGCCCACCTGACCGTTTTTTCCCAACAGTAGAATTTTCACGGCAGACGCTCGCTGTAGTTTTGCGTAATCCACGTCTGATAAGCACCGCTTTTCACGTTGCTGACCCAGCTGGAGTTATCCAGATACCACTGTACAGTTTTACGAATGCCGCTTTCAAAGGTTTCCAGCGGCTGCCAACCCAACTCACGGCCGATCTTTCCGGCATCGATCGCATAGCGGCGATCGTGGCCCGGACGGTCAGCGACATAGCTGATTTGCTGGCGATAGCTCTGCCCTTTCGGCACCATCTCGTCCAGCAGATCGCAAATCGTTTCCACCACCTGCAAATTCTGTTTCTCGTTGTGGCCGCCGATATTATACGTTTCGCCCACTGTTCCATTGGTCACCACGGTGTACAGCGCCCGGGCGTGGTCTTCGACATACAGCCAGTCGCGGATCTGATCGCCTTTGCCGTAAATGGGCAAGTTTTTGCCTTCCAGCGCGTTAAGAATAACCAGCGGGATTAACTTTTCCGGGAAGTGATAAGGCCCATAATTGTTGGAGCAGTTGGTCACCACCGTTGGCAGACCGTAGGTACGCAGCCAGGCGCGAACCAGATGGTCGCTGGAGGCTTTAGAAGCCGAATAGGGGCTACTGGGCGCGTAGGAGGTGGTTTCGGTGAACAGCGGCAGGTTATTTTGCCCATCGCTAACTTCATCGGGGTGGGGAAGATCGCCATACACTTCATCGGTCGAAATATGATGGAAACGGAAAGCCTTCTTGCGCGAGGCATCCAGCTCGCTCCAGTACTGACGCGCCGCTTCCAGTAAGACGTAGGTTCCGACGATATTGGTCTCAATAAAATCAGCGGGTCCGCTGATCGAGCGATCGACGTGGCTCTCAGCCGCCAGATGCATAACCGCATCAGGCTGATGGCGAGCAAAGATAGCGGCCATCGCGCTTTTATCGCAGATATCTGCCTGTTCAAAGGCATAACGGGGATCTGAACTCACCGTTGCAACAGATTCAAGGTTACCTGCGTAGGTGAGTTTATCAACATTGACGACGCTGTCCGCGGTTTCACTGATGATATGGCGTACGACGGCAGAGCCGATAAATCCGGCTCCGCCGGTCACTAAAATTTTCACACGGTCTCTCTCTTATAATAATGCCTGGCAAATCGCGCCGGGACAGATAGGGCCCCGGCGCCTGCACTTTCCAGTTAGCCTATTTTACGGCCAGGAAGCGCCCAAAAGTCACTTTGAGTCTTTCCAACGATTTCATGGCATACAGTAGTGAAATAAAGCTGCCGACAAACAGGGCGAGCTGCCAGTTATCAGGCACGCGGCAGCCTTCAAGGATAATGCCGATCATGCCACTGAATACCTGCGCAGAAGTCATGATCACCAACGTCCAGCGCCCACTAAGACCCGCACGCATCAGGATATGGTGCATGTGCTCGCGGTCGGGGCGGAACGGGCTACTGCCACGGCGAATACGCGCAATCATCACACGCATCATGTCCATAAGCGGCACCGCAATCAGCCATAGCGCGGTTACCGGGCTCATAAGCGCATCCTGCCCCTGAGAGGCGACAATCAGCAGCCAGATCACCGTAAAACCAATGAGCATGCTGCCCGCATCACCCATAAAGACCTTGAACTTTCTGCCCCATGGAATACCAAGGTTAAGCAAAATGTAAGGCAGGCAGGCCGCCATCAGGCACATGCACCACATGGCCATATCATCATTGCCGCCCATGATAAACACGATACCCAGCGAGCCAAAGGTGACGCAGGAGAGTGCGCCTAACAATCCGTCAATGCCGTCAACCATGTTGAAAGCGTTAATGGCTGCAATAACCGCGAACAGGGTAATCACATAACCAAAGGTTCCCAAAATCAGCTGGTAACCAAACAGGATATTACCCAGTGAGGATAAATAGAGCCCGTTGTACATCATAATGCCCGCTACCGCCGCCTGCAGACCCATACGCGGCATCACCGGCAGGTCAAACCTGTCATCAAGCACCCCCACCAGCAGCAACAGCGTGGCGCAAATCATATAAATATCGAAATCAGGCAGCCACGCAGGCTGCAGCGCATAAAGAATCCACAAGGAAAAGTAGACAGAAACGCCGCCGACCAAAGGGATATGCCCGCTATGGTGCTTACGCGCGTTTGGCTTGTCCACCAGCCCTACTTTGCGAGCTATTTTCCTCGCAATAAACAACAGCGCTAAAGCCCCCAGAAAGATGAGAACGATCTCTTGCATATGTGCACCAATGCTCACTTAGCTTTTTGCATTTCGCTCAATGAAACCACGCTACCGCCCCTGGCACAGCAATCCAGTCCACTAAACGCGATTTCCCCTACTCAAGCATAGTCAGACTATCCTGCCTGGCTAAATTTTTTCTTCAGATAACTCCTGGAAACAAAATCTCATCAAGGATTACCAAAAGAATCACTAATTCTCCCGCCTCGGCATGAGGCATACAAGTTTAATTTGAAAATTTTTATGAAGAGTAGGGATAATTGCTTTATGTGCGCAATTAAACAGCAGGCGAGCTGTTTTTTTTGGCCTGCTAACGTTAAAAATTCGTTATTGGGAATTTTCCCATATAATTCAGGATATATGAGCAATTCGCAAAATTTTTCATTTTACAGCGAGCAAAAAAAAAGCTCCCACTGAGGGAGCTTTCGATGTAGTAACAAGTGAAATTGATTACTAACGATAACCATTTGGGTTATTTGACTGCCAGTTCCACGTATCGCGCATCATCTCATCAATGCCGCGTGAAACCCGCCAGTCGAGTTCGCTATCAGCCAGAGACGCATCAGCCCAGAAAGCGGCCAGGTCGCCATCACGACGCGGAGAAACCTGATAGGGTACCGGCCGACCGGAAGCTTTCTCGAAAGCCTTAACCATTTCCAGTACCGAATATCCCTTACCCGCGCCCAGATTATAAGCTTTATAACCGCTAATCGCAGGCAGATGGTCCAGCGCTTTAAGATGCCCCTCCGCCAGATCCATCACGTGAATATAATCACGCACGCCGGTACCGTCTTTCGTTGGATAATCATCACCAAAGATGCCCAATTTTTCCAGGCGACCGATTGCCACTTGTGCAATATAGGGCAGCAGGTTATTAGGGATTCCGTTAGGATCTTCACCAATCAACCCGGATTCATGCGCACCGACCGGATTGAAATAGCGCAGAGCAATCGTTTTGAACTCGGGGTTGGCTTTGGCATAGTCGCGCAGGATCTGCTCAACCATCAGTTTAGATGTGCCATAAGGACTGGTGGTGCCGCCAATCGGGGTTGTTTCCACATAGGGAACCGGCGCATCGGCACCGTAAACGGTGGCCGAAGAACTGAAGATAAACTGGTTAACGCCCGCACTGCGCATCTCTTCCAGCAGCACCAGCGTGCCGGTAACGTTATTCTGATAATACTCCAGCGGCTTACTCGTAGATTCCCCTACTGCTTTCAGCCCGGCAAAGTGGATCACCGCGCTGATATTGTGGCTGGCGAAAATATCCCGCAGGCAGGCACGATCGAGAATATCGCCTTCGCGGAAGGTGGCGGTTTTACCCGTCAGCTTTTCAACACGATTCACCGATTCTTTCGAGGCGTTGCTCAAATTATCCAACACCACCACATCATCACCGCGGGTCAGCAGCGACAGTACAGTATGGGAACCGATATAGCCTGCTCCACCCGTTACTAAAATAGCCATTCAGACTCCTTCACGCAGCGGGCAGACCCGCGGCACCCTCAGATTGTTATTTTGCCAGAATTTTTTTCACTGCATCGCGGAAATCACGTCCCTGGGCGTTATTACGCAGCCCCCAGGTCACGAAAGCCTGCATGTAACCCAGCTTGCGTCCGCAGTCGAAGCTTTGCCCCGTCAGCAGATGCGCATCAACCGGACGTTTTTTACTCAAATTAGCGATCGCGTCGGTTAACTGATAACGTCCCCACGCGCCAGGTTCCAGATTTTCCAGTTCGGACCAGATATCGGCAGAAAGCACATAGCGACCAACGGCAGAGAGGTCAGAATCCAGCGCCTGCGGCTGCTCTGGTTTTTCAACATAATCGACAATCTGACTAACGCGGCCAGGAATGGTCAGCGGATCTTTGGTGGTGATCACCGAGTATTCAGAAAGGTCGGCATCCGGCATGCGGTTAACCAGCACCTGACTACGGCCGGTTTCTTCAAAACGGGCCACCATCGCGGCCAGGTTATAACGCAGCGGGTCCGCGGAAGCATCATCCAGCAGCACATCCGGCAGCAGCACAACAAAGGCTTCATCGTGGAGCATTGGACGTGCACACAGCAGGGAGTTCGCCAGTCCCAGAGGCTGCGGCTGACGCACGTTCATAATGGTTACGCCCGGTGGACATATGGACTGAACTTCGCTGAGCAGCTGGCGCTTAACGCGAGCCTCAAGCAGCGCTTCCAGTTCGTAAGAGGTATCAAAATGGTTTTCTACTGCATTTTTAGAAGCGTGGGTGACCAGTACAATTTCCTTAATGCCCGCTGCCACGCACTCGTCGACGATATACTGAATCATCGGCTTATCAACGATCGGCAACATCTCTTTAGGAATCGCTTTTGTAGCAGGGAGCATATGCATACCGAGACCCGCGACCGGGATAACTGCTTTAAGCTTGGTCATAATTTTTCCATATAAATGAGGTAATAAGCGTTCGCTGATTATGCATTATCGGTGCGATCCTTAAGTATAATCTTAATCTGAAAATTGTTCAGCGGTCAGTGCCAATTAAAACTCAAGGAACCAGCGAAATCGCTCTTTAATATGCAGTTAGTACGGCTCAATAATATGCTACGCCACCGGCAATAAAACCAGCTTAAACGGGATAATTTTAGGCTTTATGGTCAATAAATAGTTCATTCCGCATAAGTCAATAAATGATAATAAGCGGCAATGCTTTCAGCAGGGGGTTATCAGTTGAAATCACGGGGATTCACACTCATCATTAACGCAACAACTTTTGGTTAACAGGTAAAAACAATGTTCGAATGGATCGCCGACCCGTCAATCTGGGCCGGACTGGTCACCCTGGTGGTGCTGGAATTAGTGCTGGGCATTGATAACCTGGTGTTTATCGCCATCCTGGCGGAGAAACTTCCCCCTGCTCTGCGCGACCGCGCTCGCGTTACCGGCTTGCTGCTGGCGCTGTTGATGCGCCTGATGCTGCTGGCCTCTATCTCCTGGCTCTCTTCCCTCACGACTCCGCTGTTTACGATTGCCGGGCATGCTTTTAGTGCGCGCGATGCGATTATGCTGACGGGGGGTGTCTTCCTGCTGTTTAAAGCCACCGTTGAGCTGAATGAACGGCTGGAAGGTAAAGATGAAGAGCAAAATCCGCAAAAACGCGGAGCGCGATTCTGGCCGGTAGTGGCACAAATCGTGGTACTGGATGCGGTATTTTCCCTCGATTCGGTGATCACCGCCGTGGGTATGGTGGACCACCTGGCGGTGATGATGGCTGCGGTGATCATCTCGATCATGCTAATGCTGCTGGCCAGTAAACCGCTGACCCGTTTCGTGAACGGCCACCCGACGATTATTATTCTCTGTCTGAGCTTCCTGCTGATGATCGGTTTCAGCCTGGTCGCCGACGGTTTTGGCTATCACATTCCTAAAGGCTACCTCTACGCCGCCATCGGATTCTCGGTGATGATCGAGGCGCTGAATCAGCTTTCCCAGTTCAACCGCCGTCGGTTCCTGTCAGCTAAAGCCCCGCTGCGCAAGCGTACCGCTGAAGCGGTTTTACGTCTGCTGCGCGGCAGCCATGAACCGGCTGAACTTGACGCGGAAACCGCCTCTCTGGTGGCCAGTAACGCCGCGCCAAAAGCGATTTTTAATAAGCAGGAGCGGATGATGATTGCGCGGGTGCTGGCAATGGGCCAACGCAGCGTCAGCAGCATCATGACCTCGCGCCATGATATCCAGCACATTGACCTTGCCGAATCGCCGGAAGAGATTATGTCCCGCCTGGACAATAATCAGCACACGCGCCTGATCATTACTGAAAATAGCGAAGAGCCGCTTGGCGTGGTTCATGTGATTGAACTGCTGAAACAGGCGCTACACGGCAACAGCCTCGATCTGCGGGCCTTAATCCGTCAGCCGCTGGTGTTCCCTGAACAGCTACCGCTGCTGCCCGCACTGGAGCAGTTCCGCAATGCACGCACCCACTTTGCCTTCGTGGTGGATGAGTTTGGTTCGGTGGAAGGTGTGGTCACGTTGAGTGACGTGATGGAAACGATTGCCGGTAATCTGCCAAACGAGGGTGAACGGCTGGACCCTCGTTACGATATTCAGCAAAACGCCGACGCCAGCTGGACGGTTAACGGACATATGCCGCTGGACGATTTGACGATGTACCTGCCGCTGCCGCTGGATGAAAAGCGTGAATACAATACGCTCGCGGGACTACTGATGGAACATTTACAGCACGTCCCTCAGCAAGGAGAAGTGGTACAGATCGGCGATTATCTGATCCGCACCCTGCAGGTAGAAAACCATCGGGTACAAAAAGTGCAGATCGTACCGCCACCGGCGGAAGAGGAATAGAAGTAAAGCATATTGCGCAGGCTCTGTATTTTTCGCCAGCCTGCGCAGGATAACGCCACGTTACTTCCCGCCTGGCGTTGTAAGAAAACGCGGTGAAATGGCACAACGCGCGGCAGATGACATAAAACGTGACGGTATGAGATTAAGAGCTGCTACCGGCTTACATATCCTTCAGCAGCTTTTTCACATCGTTACGCTTTTCATTGTCCGGGTTGCGCCCCATCCACTCTTTCAAGCGCTGTTTCGCTTCATCACGCAACTGCTGGCGCAGCACCTGATCGACTTTCAGGCTGTAGTTAATCGTCGACCACGGGCCGTAAATCCGCAGCGGCACCGGTGTTTGCTGCAAACGCCTGACCAGCGTGTCATCGCCCCGCCAGCCGCGCATCACCGTTACGCCAAAGTTAATATCCAGCTCCCTTTTTGCCAGATCGACATTACCGCTGCCGGTATAGTTCAGAATGGTCGACTGCGCATTCAGCTCAGGGAAGGTAACCAGGCCGTTATTCAGCGTGGCGTGGCCGCTAATCTGCTGCAGGATCGGCTGGTCATTACGCTCGCCGCGCACTTTGTCGCTGTTCCCTTCCACAGCACGCTGAATCAGCTGCTGGAAGTTAAGCCCGGCAAACTGGGCGTTATCCAGCTTGAGATCCGCACTGCCCTGCCACTGATGATTAAATTCAGCCACGGTTAAGCCATTGCCGCTGAAATCACCGTCCAGCGACAGCTCACCGCTAATGGTATCCGGCAGGTTAAATGCTTTTAACAGGGGACCGATACCAACGCGCTGAAATGAAGGCTTAAGTGCGACACGGGTCTGTGAGCTACGGACGTCAATACTTCCCGGCAGGGAGAACGTACCGCCGTCAGCCTGGCCCTGCAGCCTGACCAGACTGAGCAAGCCCTGCTGATTCGTCGCCTCCAGATCCACCGCATCCATATCGATGCCGCGCCAGCGAAGTTTAGCCATTTTCAAACCGATTTTACCGTCGATGGCATTCAACGGTGAGTCCGCATTGTTGACAGGCGCTGATTCAGCGATCACCGGTGCACGCCCGGTACGCTGACTCTGCTGCGCCACATCGGCGTTAGTGGTTTCTGGAATACCCAACAGCGAATCCATATTCAGCGATGCCGAACTAAGATCCGCCACAACCTGCGGCCGGTTACCGAGACTGCCGGTTATTTTCCCGCTCAGTTGACTGTCATTGGCACTGAGCTGAATGTCGCTAAGGCTGAAGCGCTGATTAGCATTATCCCAACTGGCTGCCATAGCCGCCTGGCCTTTAATCCCGGTTTGCGGCAGATCGGCACCCTGCAGCTGATAGTCGAGCTGTTTAATGGCGGCGTTTATCTGGCGGGGATAGTGGGTGATATCAAGTTCGCTGCTGAACTGAAGGCGCAGATCGCGCTGATCGCGGCTAATTCGACTGCTGAACTCAAGATTAACCAATCGCGGCTGGGTCTGATCGAGCCGAAGATTAAAATCGCGAACGTTAAGCTGCTCGCCGTTATCCTGCTGCCAGACCAGCAAACTATCGACAATCCGCAGGTGAGAAATATCGAACCGCCAGCCGCGTGTCACATCTTCGATCACCGACGGCGGCGAACTGCCTTCAGGACCGATGGGGGCGTCGGCAGGCCGCTGGCGCTCACTTTCCGGGATCAGCCGCACAACGGCATTTTTAAGCATGACCTGTTTAACGGAAAGCTGGTGGGAGAGAAGAGGCAGAAGATTGACATCCAGACGCATGTTTTCCGCGCTGACCACGGGCTGAGAAGCCCCCTGAGCGGTCAGCGTGACCGGCCCGGAAAGAATACTCAGCTGCGGCCAGACGTGCCAGCGCAACTCGCCTTTCAACGCAAGCTGATAGCCGCTGCGCTGCTCAACCTGCTGGGCCATATAGGCGCGAAAATCATTGGGATTGACCAGCAGAACGAGTGCGGTCATTCCGGCCACCATCACCACCAGTAGAATGGCCAGTGTGGTTATCAATCTTTTCATGCCTTTGCCACCTTTAGTCTTTGTCGATTCGACTGGCAACCGCGCCCTGCTGACCTTTATATTTCGCATCCTGGCGGCTGTTGTACGGGCGTGCTGCCGGGCCCGATAGCGGTTCAAAGCTCAGTGCGCCGATCAGCATACCGGGGCGAAGAGCCAGCGGAAGTTTACCGGAATTGTAGAACTCCAGCACAATACGCCCCTGCCAGCCGGGATCGATACGATGCGCGGTCACATGTACCATCAAGCCCAGTCTGGCGAGCGATGAACGCCCGTCAAGCCAGCCGACCAGATCGTCAGGCAGCGTCACCGACTCAAAGGTTACCGCCAGCGCCAGCTCCCCCGGATGCAGAAAGAACGCTTCGCCTTCCGGCAGAACGATTTCGTCGCTCATCACTCGATCCAGCGCAGCGCTGACTTCATGCTTTGGTCCGCTCAAATCAATAAACGGAGCCGTGTGGCCGCGAAACGTGCGGAACTGGTTGCCAAGGCGAACGTCAACCGTGGCACCACTGATGCGTTCCACCGGCGGGCGCGGGGTAATGCCCAGTTTGCCATTATCGAGCCAGGCTTCAATATCGCGGTCACATAATCTCATAACGGGAACTCCAACCTATTCAGAAATGCTTAAAAGCGGCGACGAGAACAACGGGAAAGCGCACCGTTCGACCTCCGTAGCCTGCCCGCCAGGCGGGCCTGCAAGGGTTACTCAAAGAACTGATTAATCTTCGCCTTGAGGATATCAATAGCGATGCGGTTTTTCCCGCCGCGCGGCACGATAATATCCGCATACTGCTTTGATGGTTCAATAAACTGCAGGAACATCGGGCGAACCGTCTTCTGATATTGAGCCATCACCGAATCCATTGAGCGGCCACGCTCATTTACATCACGTTTCATGCGGCGCATCAAACAGATATCGAGCGGAGTGTCGACGAAGATCGAGAAATTCATCTCCTGACGCAGGCGTGCGTCGGTCAGCAGCAGGATGCCTTCGAGGATAATGACCTTCTTCGGCTTCAGCGTGATGGTTTTTTTCTCACGCGTATGCTCAACATAGCTGTAGACCGGCAGTTCAATCGACTGCCCCGCTTTCAGCATTTGCAGATGCTGAAGCAGCAGCGTGTGATCCATGGCACTCGGGTGGTCGTAGTTAGTTTTAACCCGTTCTTCCATCGTTAAATGGCTTTGGTCTTTGTAATAGGCATCCTCCGGGATCACGCCAATATTTTCATCACCCACGCGATCGCGCACTTCACGATACAGCGTACTGGCGATAAGACTTTTCCCCGAGGCTGAAGCGCCTGCGATACCTACGATGACGCACTGATGCGACTTGTCAGCCATAAATTAACGACCTGATTCCGAGACAAAATGAAAGGATAAATAGCCAGCTTCCTGAAATATGAAGGGCATAGCGCGCGCAATTATAGGGAGTTCACCCATCTGATGCCAGAAAAAAGCATCCCCGGCCTTTTCAGATTATACCGTTAGATAATAAGCTGGCGTGCGGTTAAAGTACGACAAGCAAAAAAGCCTCAAGGAAACAGCGTGCCAGATCACATAATGCATCTTTTGACCTATTTCGGTGACAGCATGCTGTTACTGCCGACGGCGGTCATCATCGCCTTCCTGCTGCGCTGGAAAAACGACGACAAACGTGCCGTCTGGTTCTGGCTGCTGGCGTTCGGCTGTGCGGGGCTGGTGGTCAGCCTGTCAAAAATCGCCTTCCTCGGCTTTGGGATTGGCAGCGTACGCTTTAACTTCACCGGCTTCAGCGGCCACAGTGCCATGTCCGCCACCCTGTGGCCAGTGATGTTCTGGCTGTTAAGCGGCCGTCTCTCCTCCCTGTGGCGGCGCGTTCTGCTGATCGCGGGTTATCTTATCCCGGTTATCGTTGGGATATCGCGCCTTGAACTTAACGCTCATTCAGTGAGCGAGGTGATTGCCGGTCTGGTTCTGGGCTTTACGCTTAGTACCGCCTTTTTGCTCAGCCAGCGTAGCGTTCGGCCAAGGGGTTTTTCACTGGCGCAGCTGTGCATCGCGCTGCTGGTGCCCGTGCTACTTTTCAGCAACGGACGTGTTGCCACCACTCAGCAGTTTCTGCAGAAGTTATCGGCGCAAATTGCCGGTATTGAACATCCCTGGACTCGCGCGGATCTTTTAAAAATCAAGCAATAAACTCGACTTAATCTGGGGCATTTCTCGCAGGTTTTTTGTGCCATCCACTTCAAGCTGGTTTTCTTGTGCTAGCATGGCTTTAGAGATAAAGATTGCGCCGCTGCCTGGCGCCGTGCTGGATAAGTGTGGATGGCCTCAGAAACGTTAGCCAATGTACAACATAGCCGGACGCAGTGGCTGAACAGCCTGCTGCTGGGTTTACTGAGCCTGGCATCCACCCTTTACTGCCTTGAGTTGATTAAAATCAGCGGCCAGATCTCACCGCTGTGGTTTTCCACCGCGCTGATGACCATCGTGGTATTTCGCAATCCTGTACGTCACCTGCCGCTGCTGTTAAGCGGCTGCATGATAGGGGTGATCTGCGCGAATGCCATTATCCTCGGTCCCGGCTTGTCCAACCTGAAATTTCCATTGATTAATCTGGCCCAGGCACTGATGGGGGGCGTAATGCTTCGCCTGCTGTTGGATCATCATGCTCCGCTGAATACGCTGTACAGCTGGGCCAGAATGATGCTGGCAGTTGGCCTGTTTACCCCGCTTCTGGGCGCGATGCTGGCCAGCGCGCTGCTGAATATCCCCGCCGCTTCACTGACGCAGTTTTTCTCAACATGGGTTGCTTCAGAGGTCATCGGTATGCTGGCACTCGGTCCGGTAGCACTGCTGTGGCAGCGCGATTCGCTGATGAAGCATCGGGTGCTGATCGAGACGGTACTCACCCTGCTGGTCACCCTTACTCTTAGCTGGCTGGCCCTGCGCTTTCTGCCGTGGTCGTTTGCCTTCGTGATTGTCATTCTGTTTTACAGCGCCGTGCGTTTGCCGCGGCTGGCCGCGTTCATCGTTTATCTTGTGACGGTATCGATGATCTCATTGATGCTGGCGCTGAGCCTTATCCCGCAGGACTTTATCAGCGCACCGTTGCTGGTCTCGGTTCCCTGGCTACCCTTCCTGCTGGCGCTGGTGCCCAGCCATTTAATGACCCTGGGGATGCACTCATTCCGCGAAGAGCGTAAGCATATCTCGGAGAGTGAAACCCGCTTTCGCCATGCGATGGAATATTCGGCGATCGGCATGGCGCTGGTGGCACCCGGCGGTCAGTGGCTGCAGGTCAATAAATCGCTGTGCCGCCTGCTTGGCTATCGCCAGGATGAGCTTGAAGGAATGACCTTCCAGCAGCTTAGTCACCCCGACGATCTGAATGCCGATTTAATACAGATGAATGCCCTGCTGGCCGGAGATATCGCCAGCTACAGTATGGAAAAGCGTTATCTTCGCAGCGACGGCCAAACCGTCTGGGCGCTGCTGGCCGTTTCTCTGGTGCGCGATAGCGAACAGCAGCCACTCTATTTCATATCGCAAATAGAGGATATAACCGGGCTTAAGCAAACCGAGAAGGTCAATCAGCAGCTCATGGAGCGCATTACCCTGGCGAATGACGCTGCCGGAATCGGCGTATGGGAGTGGAATCCGATCACCGGAGAAATGACCTGGGACAGGCGCATGTTCCAGCTCTACCATCTGCCGGAAAACGCGATAATTACCCAGCAAAGCTGGATGAACTGTCTGCTGCCCGCCGATCGAAAAAAGGTGATGGCTTTACTTGATGACGCGGTGAAAAACACCTCGTCGGTTGACGTTGAGTACCGTATTGAAACCAGCTCGGGTATTCGCTACATCCGCTGCCAGGGAAATATGGTAGCGGACGAACCCGGCCAGTCTTCGCGTATGTTAGGGATCAATCAGGATGTCACCGCATTTCGCCAGCTGACCGACGCCCTCGATCAGGAAAGGGAGCGTATGCACATCACGCTGGATGCCATTGATGAAGCGGTGATCAGCACCGATGAAGAGATGCAGGTGATCTTTATGAATCCGGTGGCGGAAAAAATGACCGGCTGGCCTCAGCATCACGCGGTGGGCAAGCCTATCGCTGAAATCTTGCAGATCACCCACGGCGGGGAAGGGCCAGAACAGGAGATCGTCCTCAGCTGCGCCCTGCCGAAAAATACCAAACCCGCTGACTCCCCGGACCAGGATCTCGTCCTGCACAATCGCGCCGGCGAGGTGTTTGCCATCAACTACAGCCTTTCGCCGCTGAGCACCCAGGAAGGCGACAATATCGGTAGCGTCATGGTTATCCAGGACGTCAGCGAGTCGCGGGAAATATTTAAACGCCTGCGCTACAGCGCCTCTCACGATATGCTTACCCGCCTGCCGAACCGTGCCAGTTTTGAGCAGCGTTTGAAAGTGTTGCTGATGCCGCAGGAGAATCAGCGCATGCATCACGTGCTGGCCTTCGTCGACCTGGACCGCTTTAAGGCGGTAAATGACAGCGCCGGCCACGCCGCCGGGGATGCACTGCTGCGTGAGCTGTCAACGCTGATGATGCGCCAGCTGCGCGGCAGCGACTTCCTCGCCCGTCTTGGCGGCGATGAATTTGGCATGCTGCTGCCGGAATGTTCGCTGGAGGACGCCAGCGAGATCGCCAGTCGCCTGGTCGCCACCATCAGTCAATACCAATTCCTGTGGAAAGGTCACGAGTTCTCTGTTGGAGCCAGCGCCGGGCTGACCATTTTTGACAGCAGCAGCAACGCAGTTGAAGTGATGGCACAGGCCGATATCGCCTGCTATCAGGCCAAAAACAGCGGTCGGGGCAAGATTGCGGTTTACGGCGAAGCAACGGATAACGACCTGCCTCCGGCACCTGGCATCTCCCCCCTCCCCCGTTAATAAAACCACTGTACCCCCTTGCTCTGCCGACACGGCCAGGCTAAAGTCGCCCCCTTTTTTTCCCCACTCAGCGGAGAGAACGATGTTTATCGGTTTCGACTACGGTACGGCCAACTGCTCGGTCGCCATCATGGACCAGGGCCAGCCAAAAATGCTGCCACTAGAGCAGGGTTCCCCCTATTTACCCTCAATGCTGTGTGCGCCAACCCGTGAAGCCGTCAGTGAATGGCTGTTCCGCCATCATCAGGTCCCTACGCCGCACGCTGAGAGCCAGGCGCTGCTGCGCCGCTCCGTCGCTTTCAACCGCGAAGAAGATATTGAAGTCACACCGGCCAGTGTGAAGTTCGGTCTGGCCTCACTGGCACAGTATATGGACGATCCGGAAGAGGTGTGGTTTGTAAAATCACCAAAATCGTTCCTTGGTGCCAGCGGCCTGAAGCCGCAGCAGGTCGCACTGTTTGAGGACCTGGTCTGCGCAATGATGCTGCATATTCGTCAATCGTCGGAAAGCTCGCTGAACGACAGCGTAACCCAGGCGGTGATTGGTCGCCCGGTCAACTTCCAGGGGCTGGGTGGCGAAGACGCCAACCAGCAGGCGGAAGGCATTCTGGCCCGCGCGGCCAGCCGTGCCGGTTTTAGCGATGTGATTTTCCAGTTCGAGCCGGTAGCCGCCGGTCTGGACTTTGAAGCCACGCTGAGCAAGGAAAGCCGCGTACTGGTCGTAGACATCGGCGGCGGAACCACCGACTGCTCGATGCTGCTGATGGGACCGCAGTGGCACGATAAATCCGATCGCAGCGACAGCCTGCTGGGCCACAGCGGCTGCCGCGTGGGCGGTAACGATCTCGATATTATGCTGGCCTTTAAGGAGCTGATGCCGCTGCTGGGTCTGGGCGGTGAAACCGTGAAGGGAATGGGCCTGCCTGCCCTGCCGTGGTGGAATGCGGTGGCGATTAACGACGTTCCGGCACAGAGTGATTTCTATGCCGCGGCCAGCAACAAGCTGCTGCAGGATCTGATCCGCGATGCGCGCGAGCCGGAGAAGGTGAAGCGCCTGCTGAAGGTCTGGCGTCAGCGCCTGAGCTATCGTCTGGTGCGTGCGGCGGAAGAGAGCAAGATTGTGCTTTCCGATCGGCCGCAGACGCTGGCGGGATTAGATTTTATCGACGACGGGCTGGCAACGGATATCAGCGTGGCGGCGCTCCAGGCAGCGATTAACCAGCCTCTTGAGCGGATTCAGGAGCAGGTTGCGCTGGCGCTGGAGACCAGCGGCACCAAGCCTGATGTGATTTATCTGACCGGCGGCAGCGCGAAGTCACCTGTTCTGCGCCAGGCGTTGCAGCGTCAGCTGCCGGACATCCCGCTGACCAGCGGCGATGATTTCGGTTCAGTTACGGCGGGGCTGGCGCGCTGGGCACAGGTGATGTTCCGCTAAGGCCTGCCCGATTTATTCACCCGGCTGTTCTCTTATCATGCCGGGTGATAGTGGCACGGCATATCGTAGAAGCAGCGGAAGCTTATGCTTTCCGTCGATTAATGATTGCGCGGGCGCAGCGGCCAATCAGCGGAACGGCAATCATTGCCAAAATCACCGAGACGATCGCCAGGAAGAGCAGCACGGAGGCAATCGGGTTCAGTATTCCGCCAAGGCTGGTGATATGGCTGAACGAGGCAAAGCGCTCTGGCGGCATATCGCGCAGGATGGCTCCTGGCAGGATCATAAAGAACACCAGGCTGACCGGCAGGTAGACGATAAATATCTTTTTCTTGTTCATACGGTTTGCCTCACGGCGGTGGGAACATGTACAGGGCGGTGATGATACCTCAAAGCCGCGAGTCCCATCAACGCGTTGCCGTGCGGGGCGCTGTGGTACCTTCAGTTACGCCATGAAACGCCGCTGCGGAACTGGCGTACGAGGTCCAACCTCTGCTGCTGCTCCAGGGCGGTCCTCGCGCCGCGTTGCGGTGCCCTCGGTTACGCCATTGTGCCGACGGATCGGCCAGGATTGAACGTCCCTGTTCAAACCCGGCCTGACGCCAGCGTCCCTGCTGTCGTCTCCTGGCGCAATGGCTTCACCTCAGCGCTGCGGATGCCCTTGCGCAGCAGCAGAGGCTGTCCCCTTTTCAGAATTTCATCGCTTTTATATTTCAAACAATCACCGGGTTTGCAGATAAACCTGATGCTGCATGGGGTAATAGAATGGGCAAAACAACCAACTTGTTACCCACACGTAAAAGCCCCCTTCTGCATAAACTCACCGGTGCTCAACCCTTTATTTTCAGGCAACACGAAATTTTGATAGCAGGCTGGCTGTGCCCCCGAGAGGGCAATCCGCAGCGCTGAACGGAGAGAGGAAGCCAGGATTTGGCCGCATGGACGCGGCCAAAAGTCACAGCCGGGCCAGGACGGCCCGTCTGTGGCGGTCCGACCGGCTGACGAACGAAGTGAGGGGACCGCGCAGCGGCGCGAGGACCGCCCGAACGGGGGCACAACCCGCCAGCGCTAACTCCCGACTCTGCAACCAACACAGCAAGCGTCTGGCTGTTATGCCCTTTTACGGTCATCCAGCAACCGGCCTATCAGCAACTCAGTAACTACTGACCTCAGAAAGCAAACGCTTATCCGCATCAGTCAGCTTCAGCTGAGTCGCCTTCGCCAGCTCATCCACCTGCGCAAGCGACGTCGCACTCACGATCGGCGCGGTAATGCTCGGGCGCGCAATCTGCCAGGCCAGCGCCACCTGCGTTGGCGAAGCATGATGCGCCTCGGCCACCTCCACCAGCGCATGCACAATCTTCAAGCCGCGATCGTTCAGATACTTCTCCACCACGCCCTTCCCGCGCGCACTCTTCGCCGCATCTTCCGGCTTAAGGTACTTACCGCTGAGGAAACCGCTGGCCAGCGAATAATAGTTAATCACGCCCAGCCCATGCTCCTCTACCACCGCTTCCAGACCGCTTTCGTAGCCTTCGCGATCGTACAGGTTATATTCCGGCTGCAGCGTCTCATAGCGCGCCAGACCGGCATCCGCACTGATTTTCAGCGCTTCGCTCAAACGGTCGGCGGAGTAGTTTGAGGCACCGATAGCACGCACCTTGCCCTCTTTAATTAATGCATCAAAGGTAGCCAGCGTATCCTGTAATGGCGTATCTTCATCATCGCGGTGCGCCTGATACAGATCGATATAATCGGTTTGCAGACGTTTGAGGGAGGCTTCAACCGCCTGGCGAATGTATTTAGGTGCCAGACCGGTTTTACCGTCGCCCAAATCCATCCCCACCTTGGTGGCCAGAATGATTTTGTCGCGTTTACCGCTCTGCTTCAGCCAGTTACCGATGATGGTTTCTGATTCGCCGCCCTCGTTGCCGGGAACCCAGCGCGAATAAACATCGGCGGTATCAATAAAATTCAGGCCTTTCTCCACCAGTGCATCCAGCAGGGAAAAGGACGTTGATTGATCGGCCGTCCAGCCAAAAACGTTACCCCCAAAGGTCAGTAGCGGAACCTGAATGCCGGAACGACCAAGCTGGCGATGTTCTGAAGTACTCATTTCAATCTCCTGGTAGATGGGTTGCACGGCATCAATCTTAGCAGACTAACTATCTGTCGCTTCGACATTTTCTGTCTAATAATTTGCAGAATGTGAACAGAAGACAATGCAGAACTATACAGTTATCCTTATTTCCTTCATTTTTCGTAAGTTATAATTAGCTAAAATGAAGAGTGGACGCCTTTTCGTCCCATCTGGACATTTCCCCGCTACCGGAGAGCAAGAGAGTTAATGAAAGCACAGCGCCGTTTCCCCATTATCCCACTGGTTGTTATTCTTGCCGCACTGGTTGGCGGCGGCCTGTACTGGTGGCACAGCCATGCTGATGCTCCGGGAGCAAAACCTGACACAGCTGAAAAATCCGCGCATCCTCGTGGCCGTGGCGGGCGCGGCCCCGGTGGGCCAGGCGGTCCTGCCGGTATGGGCGCAGAATTAAGCCCGGTGCAGGCGGCTGTCGCGCAAAGCAAAAGCGTGCCGCAGTATCTCTCCGGCCTCGGCACCGTCACCGCCGCCAACACCGTCACCCTGCGCAGTCGCGTTGACGGCGATTTAGTTGCGCTGCACTTTACCGAAGGGCAGCAGGTGAAAGCCGGACAGCTACTGGCCGAAATCGATCCCCGCCCGTGGCAGGTTGCGCTGATCCAGGCAGAAGGCCAGCTGGCGAAGGATCAGGCAACGCTGGCCAACGCCCGCCGCGACCTGGCGCGCTATGAAAAGCTGGCGAAAACCAGCCTGGTTTCGCAGCAGGACCTCGACACTCAGAAATCACTGGTTAGCGAAACGCTGGGCACGATTAAAGCCGATGAGGGCAGCGTTGCCAGCGCCAAACTCAACCTCACCTACAGCCGTATCACTTCACCCATTGATGGCCGTGTGGGCCTGAAACAGGTGGATATCGGCAACTACATCACCAGCGGCGATACCAATGGAATTGTGGTGATCACCCAGACGCACCCAATCGACCTGGTGTTCAGCCTGCCGGAAAATGATATCAGCGCCATTCTTAACGCACAGAAACAGGGCGCTGTTCCGGTCGAAGCCTGGGACCGCAGCAATAAAACGCTGCTGACGCAGGGCGCGCTGCTCAGCATGGATAACCAGATCGATACCACTACCGGCACCGTTAAACTGAAAGCCCGCTTCAGCAACGAGGACGACCGGTTGTTCCCTAATCAGTTTGTGAATGCTCGCCTGAAGGTCGCTACCCTACAGGATGCGATTGTGATCCCGGCAGCGGCGCTGCAAATGGGTAACGAGGGCCACTTTGTCTGGGTGGTCAACGCCGACAATAAAGTCAGCAAAAAATCCGTCACCGTGGGCATTCAGGACAGCGAAACCGTGGTGATTAACAGCGGCCTGCAGGCCGGTGAAAAAGTCGTCACCGACGGCATTGATCGCCTGACCGAAGGTGCAAAAGTCGAAATCGTCGCCCCGCAGTCCACACCGTTGACCTCTGGTAAAAGCGCACAGCCAGCCAAGGGAGCCAGCGACTGATGCAGGGAATGCCTTCCACAACCGGCGGTGGACCATCGCGCCAGTTTATTCTGCGCCCGGTCGCCACCACGCTGCTGATGATTGCGATCCTGCTGGCCGGGATCATCGGTTACCGCTCTCTGCCCGTATCAGCACTGCCGGAAGTGGACTACCCCACGATTCAGGTGGTGACGCTCTACCCCGGTGCCAGCCCGGATGTGATGACCTCCGCCGTCACCGCTCCGCTGGAGCGCCAATTTGGTCAGATGTCCGGCCTGAAACAGATGTCCTCGCAGAGCGCGGGCGGCGCCTCCGTGGTAACGTTGCAGTTTCAGCTGACGCTGCCGCTGGACGTGGCCGAGCAGGAAGTGCAGGCCGCAATTAACGCCGCTACCAACCTGCTGCCCAGCGATCTGCCTAACCCACCGGTTTACAGTAAGGTTAACCCGGCCGATCCGCCGATTATGACCCTCGCCGTGACCACCACCAGCATGCCGATGACCCAGGTTGAGGACATGGTGGAGACCCGCGTGGCGCAGAAGATCTCGCAGGTTTCCGGCGTCGGGCTGGTCACGCTTTCCGGCGGGCAGCGCCCGGCGGTCAGAGTGAAGCTGAACGCGCAGGCGCTGGCATCGCTGGGCATTTCCACCGAAACGGTGCGCACCGCCATCAGCAATGCCAACGTAAACTCGGCGAAGGGCAGCCTGGACGGCCCGGAACGCGCCATTACGCTGTCCGCCAACGACCAGATCAAAACCGCCGAAGGCTATCGCCAGCTGATCGTCACTTACCTTAACGGCGCGCCGGTGCGGCTGGGCGATGTTGCCACCGTTGAACAGGGTGCGGAAAACAGCTGGCTGGGGGCGTGGGCCAACCGCCAGCAGGCGATCGTGCTCAACGTTCAGCGCCAGCCGGGTGCCAATATTATTGATACGGCCGACAACATCCGCCAGATGCTGCCTGCGCTGACCGCCTCACTGCCAAAATCGGTGGACGTCAAGCTCCTGACCGACCGCACGACCAATATCCGCGCGTCGGTTAACGACGTACAGTTTGAGCTGCTGCTGGCCATTGCGCTGGTGGTGATGATTATTTATCTGTTCCTGCGCAACGTTCCCGCCACCATTATTCCGGCCGTGGCGGTGCCGCTGTCGCTGGTCGGCACCTTTGCGGTGATGTATTTCTGCGGCTTTTCGATCAACAACCTGACGCTGATGGCGTTAACCATCGCCACCGGCTTCGTGGTGGATGATGCGATCGTGGTGATCGAGAATATCTCGCGCTACATCGAGAAAGGCGAAAAACCGTTAACCGCCGCGCTGAAAGGTGCCGGAGAAATCGGCTTCACCATCATCTCCCTGACCTTCTCGCTGATTGCGGTACTGATCCCGCTGCTGTTTATGGGCGATATCGTCGGCAGGCTGTTCCGCGAATTCGCCGTGACGCTGGCGGTGGCGATCCTGATATCCGCCGTTGTCTCACTCACCCTGACGCCGATGATGTGCGCGCGCATGCTGAGCGTGGAGTCGCTGCGTAAACAGAATCGCTTCTCGCGCGCCAGCGAGGCGATGTTTGATAAGGTCATTGCCCACTACGGCAGCCTGCTGAGTCGGGTGCTGAATCATCCGTGGATCACCCTCGGTGTCGCGCTAAGCACCCTGGCGATCACCGTGATGCTGTGGCTGGTGATCCCAAAAGGCTTCTTCCCGGTGCAGGATAACGGCATTATCTCCGGCACCGTGCAGGCCTCACAGTCCGTTTCCTACGCCAGCATGGCGCAGCGCCAGCAGGAAGTGGCCTCGGTGATTATGAAAGATCCGACGGTGCAGAGCCTGACCTCGTTTGTCGGCGTTGACGGCACCAACTCGGCGCTGAACAGCGGCAGGCTGCAAATCAACCTCAAGCCGCTGGATGAGCGCGACGACCGCATCCCGGTGGTGATTGCCCGCCTGCAACAGCAGGTTGCGCAGATCCCCGGCATCAGCCTGTGGCTACAGCCGGTCCAGGATCTGACCATTGATACTCAGGTCAGCCGCACCCAGTATCAGTTCACACTGCAGGCCGGATCGCTCGACTCGCTCAGCCTGTGGGTGCCGAAGCTGCTGGCAAAACTGAACACTATGCCGGAGCTGAAGGACGTCAGCAACGACTGGCAGGACCAGGGGCTGGAAGCCTATATCCGCGTCGATCGCGATACCGCCAGCCGTCTGGGTATTACCATGGCCGACGTGGATAACGCGCTGTATAACGCTTTCGGTCAGCGCCTGATCTCCACCATCTACACTCAGGCAAATCAGTACCGCGTGGTGCTGGAGCACGACACCACCGCCACGCCGGGCCTGGCCGCGCTGCAAAGCGTGCGGCTGAAAAGCACCGACGGCGGCAGCGTGCCGCTGAGCGCCATTGCCAGCGTTGAACAGCGTCACGGCGCGCTGAGCATTAACCACCTTGACCAGTTCCCGTCGGCGACCTTCTCGTTTAACGTCAGCGACGGCTACTCGCTGGAGCAGGCGGTGAATGCCGTCACTCAGGCCGAGAAGTCGATGGAAATGCCGGCGGAAATCATGACCCAGTTCCAGGGCAGCACCCTCGCCTTCCAGGCAGCGCTTTCCAGCACCGTCTGGCTGATTGTGGCGGCGATTGTGGCGATGTATATCGTGCTGGGCATTCTTTATGAGAGCTTTATTCACCCGATTACCATTCTTTCCACGCTGCCCACCGCGGGCGTCGGCGCGCTACTGGCGCTGTTGATTAGCGGCAGCGAACTGGACGTGATCGCCATTATCGGCATCATCCTGCTGATTGGTATCGTGAAGAAGAACGCCATCATGATGATCGACTTTGCGCTGGCCGCCGAGCGCGAACAGGGCATGTCGCCGTACGATGCGATTTATCAGGCCTGCCTGCTGCGTTTCCGTCCGATCCTGATGACCACGCTGGCCGCCCTGCTCGGGGCGCTGCCGCTGATGCTGAGCACCGGCGTTGGCGCGGAGCTGCGCCGCCCGCTGGGTACGGCCATGGTCGGCGGGCTGATCGTCAGCCAGGTACTGACGCTGTTCACCACGCCGGTGATCTACCTGCTGTTTGACCGCCTCGCCCACGCTACTCGCCAGCGCTTCGCACGCCGGGAGGCAGAGTGAAATTTTTCGCCCTGTTTATCCATCGCCCGGTCGCCACTATCCTGATGACCGTGGCGATCCTGCTGGCCGGTATTCTGGGCTTTCGCCTGCTGCCGGTGGCCCCGCTGCCGCAGGTGGATTTCCCGGTGATTATGATCAGCGCCTCGCTGCCGGGTGCCTCACCGGAAACCATGGCTTCGTCCGTGGCGACGCCGCTGGAGCGCGCGCTGGGGCGTATTGCCGGCGTTACCGAGATGTCCTCCAGCAGCTCGCTCGGTTCCACGCGCATTATTCTGGTGTTTGACTACGACCGCGATATTAACGGTGCCGCCCGCGACGTGCAGGGCGCGATCAACGCTGCACAAAGCCTGCTGCCGAGCGGTATGCCTTCTCGGCCAACCTACCGTAAGGCCAACCCGTCCGACGCGCCGATCCTGATCATGACCCTGACCTCGGATACCTATTCGCAGGGCCAGCTGTATGACTATGCCTCCACCCAGCTGGCGCAAAAGCTGGCGCAGATTGAGGGCGTAGGCGATGTGTCGGTCGGCGGCAGCTCGCTGCCCGCGGTGCGCGTTGAGCTGAATCCGCAGGCGCTGTTTAACCAGGGGCTGTCTCTGGATGCGGTGCGGGAAACCATCGCCAACGCCAACGTGCGCAAGCCGCAGGGCGCGGTGGAAGATAACCACCACCGCTGGCAGCTGAAAACCAACGACGAGCTGAAAACCGCTGCGGAGTATCAACCGCTGATCGTGCACTACAGCAACGGCGCGGCGGTGCGGCTGAGCGACGTGGCCAACGTCACCGATTCGGTTGAGGACGTACGCAATGCCGGGATGGCCAACGCCAAACCGGCGATCCTGCTGATGATCCGCAAGTCGCAGGAAGCCAATATTATTGACACCGTCGACCGCATCCGCGCCGAAGTGCCGGAGCTGCGTAAGATTATCCCGGCATCCATTGAGCTGAACGTGGCGCAGGACCGCTCGCCGACAATTCGCGCCTCGCTGCACGAGGTAGAGCAGTCGCTGGCGATTTCCGTCGGGCTGGTGATTCTGGTGGTGTTTGCCTTCCTGCGCTCCGGCCGCGCCACGCTGATCCCGGCGGTAGCGGTGCCGGTTTCGCTAATCGGCACCTTTGCCGCCATGTACCTGTGCGGCTTCAGCCTCAACAACCTGTCGCTGATGGCGCTAACGGTCGCCACCGGCTTTGTGGTCGACGATGCGATCGTGGTGCTGGAGAATATATCCCGCCATGTGGAAGCCGGGATGAAGCCGGTGCAGGCGGCGCTGCAGGGCGTGCGCGAAGTCGGCTTTACCGTGGTGTCGATGAGCATTTCGCTGGTCGCGGTGTTCCTGCCGCTGCTGATGCTCGGCGGGTTGATTGGCAGGCTGTTTACCGAATTTGCCGTGACGCTGTCGGTGGCAATCGGTATCTCGCTGCTGATCTCCATCACCCTGACGCCGATGATGTGCGGGCTGCTGCTGAAGCCGCAGCGCAAACATCAGCAGCCGCGCATTCGCGGCTTCGGCAAGGTGCTGCTGGCCGTGCAGCAGGGGTATGGCCGTTCGCTGCGGGTGGTGCTGAATCACGCGCGCTGGACGCTGCTGGTGTTCTTCGCCACCATCGGCCTGACCATGTACCTTTACGTGTCCATTCCAAAAACCTTTATGCCGGAACAGGATACCGGGCGGCTGATGGGCTTTATTCAGGCCGACCAGAGCATCTCCTTCCAGTCGATCCGCGACAAGCTGCAGGACTTTATGCGCATCGTGCATGACGATCCCGCGGTGGAGAGCGTGGTCGGCTTTACCGGCGGTTTCCGCACCAACAGCGGATCGATGTTTATCTCGCTGAAACCGCTGTCGGAACGTACTGAGAACGCCCAGCAGGTGATTGCCCGCCTGCGTACCAAGCTGGCGAAGGAGCCGGGAGCCAACCTGTTCCTGATGGCGGTGCAGGATCTGCGCCTCGGCGGGCGCGAATCCAACGCCGGCTACCAGTATTCCCTGCTGTCGGACAGCCTGGACGACCTGCGCGAGTGGGAGCCGAAAATCCGCCGTGCCTTTGCCGCGCTGCCGGAGCTGGCCGACGTCAACTCGGACCAAGAAGACAAAGGCGCAGAGATGGCGCTGACCTACGACCGCGCGGCGATGTCCAGCCTGGGCATTGACGTGTCCGACGTCAACAACCTGCTGAACAACGCCTTCGGCCAGCGGCAGATCTCCACCATTTACCAGCCGCTGAACCAGTATAAAGTGGTGATGGAGGTCGATCCGCGCTACACCCAGGACATCAGCGCGCTGAACCAGATGTACGTGATTAACAGCGAAGGGAAACCGATCCCGCTGTCTTACTTTGCCAGCTGGAAACCGGCGAACTCGCCGCTGTCGGTCAACCACGAGGGGCTGTCGGCGTCCTCGACCATCTCCTTTAACCTGCCGGAAGGCGTGTCGCTGTCGCAGGCCTCGGCGGCCATCGACCGCAGCGTCACCGCGCTGGGTGTGCCTTCCAGCGTGCGCGGCAGCTTTGCCGGTACGGCGGCAGAGTTTGAGAAATCACAGAGCAGCCAGCTGTGGCTGATTATTGCGGCAATCGCCACCGTGTATATCGTGCTGGGCATTCTGTATGAAAGCTACGTTCATCCGCTGACCATTCTCTCCACCCTGCCCTCGGCAGGCGTCGGTGCGCTGCTGGCGCTGGAACTGTTCGGCGCGCCGTTCAGCCTGATCGCGCTGATCGGCATTATGCTGCTGATCGGCATCGTGAAGAAGAACGCCATTATGATGGTGGACTTCGCCATTGAAGCACAGCGCAAGGGCGGGCTGACGGCGCGTGAAGCCATTGAGCAGGCCAGCCTGCTGCGCTTCCGGCCGATTATGATGACCACCCTGGCCGCCCTGCTCGGCGCGCTGCCGCTGGTGCTGACCAGCGGTGACGGTGCCGAACTGCGCCAGCCGCTGGGGATCACTATCGTCGGCGGCCTGGTGATGAGCCAGCTGTTGACGCTGTACACCACGCCGGTGGTTTATCTGTATATGGATAAACTGCGCCGTAAACCGCGCCCGCAGCCTGTGGTTGAGGAAGCCTGATGTGATCGCCTCACCGCCCTCCTCCGTTCGCTGGCAGCTGTGGATCGTTGCCTTCGGGTTCTTTATGCAGACGCTGGACACCACCATCGTCAACACCGCGCTGCCGTCGATGGCCGCCAGCCTGCATGAAAGCCCGCTGCATATGCATTCGGTGATTGTCTCCTACGTGCTGACGGTGGCAATTATGCTGCCGGTCAGCGGCTGGCTGGCGGACAGGTTTGGCGTGCGCAACGTGTTTTTCAGCGCGATTATCCTGTTCAGCCTCGGTTCGCTGTGCTGTGCCCTTTCTGGCACGCTGGACCAGCTGATAATGGCGCGGGTGGTACAGGGTATCGGCGGGGCGATGATGGTGCCGGTGGGACGCCTGACGGTGATGAAGCTGGTGCCGCGCGACCAGTATATGGCGGCGATGACCTTCGTCACGATACCGGGGCAGATTGGCCCGCTGATGGGGCCCACGCTGGGCGGCGTGCTGGTCGAGTACGCCAGCTGGCACTGGATTTTCCTGATTAATATTCCGGTGGGTATCGTCGGTGCTATCGCTACCCTGCGGCTGCTGCCCAACTTCACGCTGGTTACCCGCCGCTTCGACTTCACCGGCTATCTGCTGCTGGCGGTAGGGATGGCAACGCTGACTCTGGCGCTCGACGGCCAGCGCGGACTGGGTATTTCTCCGCTTCTGCTGTGCCTGTTTATTCTTGCCGGGGTGTTTGCGATGCTGTTTTATCTGCTGCACGCCCGTCACAACGATCTCGCTCTGTTCAGCCTCAAACTGTTTGATAATCGCGTGTTCTCCATCGGGCTGCTCGGCAGCCTCACCGCCCGCATCGGCAGCGGAATGCTGCCGTTTATGACACCGCTGTTCCTGCAGATCGGCATGGGATACAGCCCCCTGCACACGGGGCTGATGATGATCCCAATGGTGCTGGGCAATATGGGCATGAAGCACATCGTGGTACAGATCGTTAACCGTTTCGGCTATCGCCACGTGCTGGTGGGCTCCACCGTCGCGCTGGCGCTGGTTACGCTGCTTTTCCCGATGGTCGCGCTGCTGGGTTGGGATCTGCTGCTGCCGCTGGTGCTGTTTTTGCAGGGCATGGTCAACGCTATTCGTTTTTCGGCGATGAATACCCTGACGCTGAAAGAGCTGCCGGATGACCTCGCCAGCAGCGGCAACAGCCTGCTGTCGATGGTGCAGCAGCTGTCGATGAGTATCGGCGTGACCGTTGCCGGGCTGCTGCTGGGCACCTTCGGCCACCAGGCGGTGGCGGACAGCCCGCTGGTACATCAGGCATTTATCTGGACTTACCTTTGTATGGCGCTGGTGATCGCCCTGCCCGCGCTGGTGTTCTGGCGCGTACCGGCGGAAATCGCCCCGAATACGGTACTGGCCCGCAGGAGAAAAAAATGATCTTTGCCCGCCTCCGTATCGGCATCACCGCTAAGCTGTTTGCCGCGATCCTGTCAACCTGCATGCTGGTGCTGATCACCATGCACTGGGGCGTACGCCTGAGCTTTGAGCACGGCTTTATCGACTACATTAAGCGCGGCAACGAACAGCGGATCACCATGCTCAGCGATGCGCTGGCCGATCAATACGAACAGCACGGCAGCTGGACCTTCCTGCGCAATAATAACCGGCTGGTCTTTAATATTCTGCGCTCGCTGGACCAGAACCCGGAATCCAGCAACCAGCTGCCGCCGCACGGCTGGCGTACCCAGTTCTGGATTATCGATCAGAACTTCAGCGTGATGATGGGGCCGCGCGGGCCGGTGCCGCCGGAAGGGACGCGCCGGGCGATCACCACCAGCAACAATAAAGTGGTCGGCTGGGTGGTTGGCTCCCCTTCCGAGCGCCTGACCCGCGTTGCGGATATTAACTTCGACCGGCAGCAAAACCGCACCAGCTGGATGATCGTCGGCCTGACCATGCTGCTGGCCGCGCTGGTGACCTGGCTGATGTCGCGCGGGCTGCTGGCCCCGGTTAAGCGCCTGGTTGAGGGCACGCATCATCTGGCCGCCGGTGATTTTACCAGCCGGGTGGAATCCACCAGCCGCGACGAACTTGGCCGCCTGGCGCAGGATTTTAACCGCCTGGCCAGCACGCTGGAAAAGAACGAAAGCATGCGGCGTGCGTTTATGGCCGATATTTCCCACGAGCTGCGCACCCCACTGGCGATCCTGCGCGGTGAGCTGGAGGCGATTCAGGATGGCGTGCGCAAACTGACACCGGAGTCAATTATTTCGCTACAGGGTGAGGTCGCCACCCTGACCAAGCTGGTGGATGATGTCCACCAGCTGTCGCTGTCCGACGAGGGTGCGCTGGCCTATCGCAAACGCGACACCGATCTGGTGCCGCTGCTGGAAATGGTCGCCGCTAACTTCCGCCATCGCTATGAGCAACAGGGCCTGCGGCTTAACCTGTCGCTGCCGGAGGCCGCGCCACAGTTTGGCGATCCGGATCGGCTGGGGCAGCTGTTCACCAACCTGATGGAAAACAGCCTGCGCTATACCGACGCCGGCGGCAGCCTGAGCATTTATCTGGAGCCCGGCCCCGGCGGAAACCTGCTGCGTTTTGAAGACAGCGCGCCGGGGGTGAATGACGATCAGCTCAAACAGATTTTTGAACGTTTCTATCGCGCCGAAGGGTCACGCAACCGCGCCAGCGGTGGCTCGGGGCTGGGGCTGGCGATCTGCCAGAATATTGTTGCGGCCCACGACGGCACGCTCAGCGCCGCGCATTCTTCCGCCGGGGGGCTGAAAATTACGGTAAGCTTACCCAATAAACCGCACTGATTTATCCGTACTGAGGAAGTGATATGGAGCAGGAAAAACCGGCACCGTTGATTTTAATCGTCGAAGATGAACCCAAGCTTGGCCAGCTGCTGGTGGATTATCTGCAGGCCGCCAACTATCGCACGCACCACCTGCTGCGCGGCGACGAGGCGCTGGAGTGGGCGAAGCAGAATTCACCCGACCTGATGCTGCTGGACCTGATGCTGCCGGGGCTGGATGGCCTGTCGGTATGCCGCGAGCTGCGCCGCTTCTCCGAGCTGCCGGTCATTATGGTCACCGCCAAAACCGAAGAGATCGATCGCCTGCTGGGGCTGGAGATTGGCGCGGACGACTATATTTGCAAGCCGTTTAGCCCGCGTGAAGTGGTGGCACGGGTGAAAACCATTCTGAAGCGCTGCCTGCGGCCTAAAGAAGAGGCGGTGCAAACCTCGCTGCTGTGCATGGATGAAAACCGCTTCCAGGCCAGCTGGGATGATAAACCGCTGGATCTGACCCCCGCCGAGTTCCGCCTGTTGAAAACCCTCGCCCACGAGCCGGGCAAGGTATTTTCCCGCGAACAGCTTCTGAACCAGCTGTACGACGATTACCGCGTGGTGACCGACCGCACCATCGACAGCCATATTAAAAATCTGCGCCGCAAGCTGGAATCGCTGGATGCCAGCCAGCCGTTTATCCGCGCGGTGTACGGCATGGGCTATCGCTGGGAAGCCGATATCTGCCGATTGATTTAGATCAAATAATCTCCCGCTTCCCTGCCTTACAATCCCGCACCGAAATCTGCCCTCAGCGACGCCACGCCGCAAAGGGCAGCCATCCTGGCAATATCTGACCTGACATCAGACTGAGAAAACATGTTTAAACCGGAACTCCTCTCCCCGGCCGGCACGCTGAAAAATATGCGTTACGCCTTCGCGTATGGCGCAGACGCCGTTTACGCCGGTCAGCCGCGCTACAGCCTGCGCGTGCGCAACAACGAATTCAACCACCAGAACCTGGCGATCGGCATCAACGAAGCCCACGCCCAGGGCAAAAAATTTTACGTGGTGGTCAACATCGCCCCGCATAACGCCAAGCTGAAAACCTTTATTCGCGATCTTCAGCCGGTGATCGATATGGGGCCGGATGCGCTGATTATGTCCGATCCCGGTCTGATTATGCTGGTGCGCGAGGCCTTCCCGCAGATGGATATTCATCTGTCGGTACAGGCCAACGCGGTGAACTGGGCGACGGTGAAATTCTGGCAGCAGATGGGGCTGACGCGGGTGATCCTGTCGCGCGAGCTGTCCCTGGAAGAAATCAGCGAAATACGTGAGAAAGTGCCGGAAATTGAACTCGAAATCTTCGTCCACGGCGCGCTGTGCATGGCCTATTCAGGGCGCTGCCTGCTTTCCGGCTATATCAACAAGCGCGATCCGAATCAGGGAACCTGCACCAACGCCTGCCGCTGGGAATACAACGTGGAAGAAGGCAAAGAGGATGCGATTGGTAACATCGTCCATCGTCAGCAGCCGATCGCAGTGCAGAACGTTGAACCGACGCTGGGCGTGGGCCAGCCGACCGACAAGGTGTTTATGATCGAAGAGGCGATGCGCCCCGGCGAATATATGACCGCCTTTGAGGACGAGCACGGCACCTACATTATGAATTCGAAGGATTTGCGTGCGGTGGCGCACGTGGAGCGGCTGACGCAGATGGGCGTGCATTCGCTGAAAATTGAAGGCCGCACCAAGTCGTTTTACTACTGCGCGCGCACGGCACAGGTTTACCGCCGTGCCATCGACGATGCCGCCGCCGGTAAGCCGTTCGACCCCGCCCTGCTGGAGACGCTGGAAGGGCTGGCGCACCGCGGCTATACCGAAGGCTTCCTGCGCCGCCATACGCACGACAGCTATCAGAGCTACGACGCGGGTTATTCGGTTTCCGACCGGCAGCAGTTCGTCGGCGAGTTTACCGGTGAGCGCCGTGGCGCGCTGGCTCAGGTGGATGTGAAGAACAAATTCAGCGTTGGCGACAGTCTGGAGCTGATGACCCCCGCGGGCAATATCAACTTCACGCTGACGCAGATGGAGAACGGCAAGGCACAGGCGATTGAGGTGGCACCGGGCAACGGCCATCTGGTGTGGCTGCCGCTGCCTGAGGAGATGGACCTGCAGTATGCGCTGCTGATGCGTAACCTGGCGGGAACCACCACGCGCAATCCGCATGCGGTGGAACTGGCAAAAGAAGTTTCATAAGGTTATCGATCTTAGAATCCGATCACAGTACCGGGGGAGGTTCCCCGTTATTATGCGCTGGCTCCTAATGACAACATTAAACAGCATTCTCTGCACGTCCGGATATCAAGCTGAGTTCCGGGCGGAATGAACCACCTCATTGGCCCGGTCGGCTCCCCCGTCCGGGCTTTTTCTTGTCCTTTTTTCCGAAAATATTCCCTTCTGGTACCCCACAGTTCACCGTCTGTAACAGGATATGCTATATCTTGAAACCATCCGCCATCCACTTCAGGAAAATAAAAAATGGTAAACGATTCAATCACGCTGGCGATTTTGAACGGTAAAAGCGCGGGCAATGAGGATCTGCGCCAGGCGATTGCCACTCTGCGCAAGGAAGGCTTCGGCCTGGAGGTACGCGTGACCTGGGAACACGGCGACGGCGAGCGCTACGTGCGTGAAGCGGTGGATCTGAATGCAACCACGGTGATTGCCGCAGGCGGCGACGGCACGATTAATGAGATTGCCACCGCGCTGGCCGGTCTGCCACCTGAACGGCGGCCGGTGCTGGGTATTGTGCCGCTGGGTACTGCTAATGATTTCGCCACCAGCGCGGGCATTCCGCTGGAGATGGAGAATGCGCTGCGGCTGGCAATTATCGGTAAGGCGACGGCCATTGATTTAGCGCGGGTAAACGGCGATCGCTATTTTATCAATATGGCGACCGGCGGTTTCGGTACACGCATTACGACGGAAACGCCGGAGAAGCTGAAGTCGGCGCTAGGCGGCGTGTCCTATTTTATTCACGGTTTGATGCGAATGGATACGCTGAAGGCGGACAGTTGCCATCTTCGCGGGCCGGATTTCGACTGGCAGGGTGATGCGCTGGTGATTGGGATTGGTAACGGTAGGCAGGCGGGTGGCGGTCAGCGTCTTTGCCCTCAGGCGTTGATTAATGACGGTAAGCTGGAGTTGACGATTGCCACGTCGCAGGAGCTGTTGCCGACGCTGTTGCATACGTTGACCAGTGATGATGAGAATCCGAATTTGATTACGGCGTCGCTGCCGTGGCTGACGATTGATGCGCCGAATGAGATGACGTTTAATCTGGACGGCGAGCCGTTGACGGGGACGAAGTTCAGGATTGAGGTGATGCCGGATGCGTTGGAGTGTCGGTTGCCGCCGTCGTGTGAGTTGCTGGCGTAGTTTTGGATTCGGTGTTTGCAGGGGGCACCGTTCACCAGTGTTGTTTGCAGAATTAGCCACCGTTAGTGAACTGTGCTGTGTTGTTTGCAGAGTCGTTAGTTAGCGCTGGCTGGTTGTGCCCCCGGTCGGGTGTCCTCGCGCCGCGTTGCGGTTCCTTCACTTCGCTCGTCAGCCCGTCGGACCGTCACAGACGGGCCGTCCTGGCCCGACCGTGACTTTCACCCGCGTCCATGCGGGTGAATCCTGGCTTCCTCTCTGCGTTCAGCGCTGTGGATTGCCCGCCCGGGGGCACAGCCAGCCTGCTTTCTGACTTTTGTATTGCCTGAAAACCCAAAAGCAAAAGCGATGAAATTGCATGGAGGGTAAAGCCTCTGCTGCTGCGTAAGGGCATCCGCAGCGCTGAGGTGGAGCCATTGCGCCAGGAGACGACAGCAAGGATGCTGGCGTCAGGCCGGGTTTGAACAGGGACGTTCAATCCTGGCCGGTCCGACCGGCACAATGGCATAACCGAAGGCACCGTGCCATGCACGGCGCGAGGACCGCCCTGGAGCAGCAGCAGAGGCTGAACCCCATAAGCCTGTTCCACAGCGCCATTTTATTGCACAACAGAAGGCACCATGCCACGCACGGCGCGAGGACCGCCCTGAAGCAGCAGCAGAGGCTGAACCCCATAAGCCTGTTCCACAGCGCCATTTTATTGCACAACAGAAGGCACCATGCCACGCACGGCGCGAGGACCGCCCTGAAGCAGCAGCAGAGGCTGAACCCATCCCCGAACTTTACAGCGCCCTCCCCCCGATCTGTGATCCCCCTCGAAAATCCAATCAATCCAACTTGTATGGTAGTACGTCATTAGCGTAATTTTGCGCCATAGCGAGTCAACAAGGCGAATTGAAATGAAAATTGTTAAAGCGGAAGTGTTTGTCACCTGCCCCGGCAGAAACTTTGTCACGCTGAAGATCACCACCGATCAGGGACTCACCGGCATCGGTGATGCCACGCTCAACGGCCGTGAACTGCCCGTCGCGTCCTACCTGAAAGATCACGTCTGCCCGCAGCTGATCGGCCGCGATGCCCATCAGATCGAAGACATCTGGCAGTTCTTCTACAAAGGGGCCTACTGGCGTCGCGGGCCGGTCACCATGTCCGCTATCTCTGCCGTTGACCAGGCGCTGTGGGATATCAAAGCCAAAGCCGCCAACATGCCGCTTTACCAACTGCTCGGCGGCGCATCGCGTACCGGAGTGATGGTCTATTGCCATACCACCGGTCACAGCATCGATGAAGTGATGGACGACTACGCCAAACATAAAGAGCTGGGCTTTAAGGCAATTCGCGCCCAGTGCGGCGTACCGGGAATGAAAACCACCTACGGCATGGCCAAAGGTAAAGGCGAAGCCTACGAGCCGGCAACGAAAGGCGCGCGGCCGGAAGAACAGCTGTGGTCGACCGAAAAATACCTCGACTTCACACCAAAACTGTTCGATGCCATCCGCAACAAATTCGGCTTTGACGAACACCTGCTGCACGACATGCACCACCGCCTGACGCCAATCGAAGCCGCGCGCTTCGGCAAAAGCGTAGAGGACTATCGCCTGTTCTGGATGGAAGACCCGACCCCGGCCGAAAACCAGGAAAGCTTCCGCCTGATCCGCCAGCACACCGTCACGCCGATTGCGGTGGGCGAAGTGTTTAACAGCATCTGGGACTGCAAGCAGCTGATTGAAGAACAGCTGATCGACTATATCCGCACTACCATCACCCACGCGGGCGGCATTACCGGCATGCGCCGCATCGCCGACTTCGCCTCGCTGTATCAGGTGCGTACCGGATCTCACGGACCGAGCGACCTGTCGCCAATCTGCATGGCCGCCGCCCTGCACTTCGATCTGTGGGTGCCAAACTTCGGCGTGCAGGAGTACATGGGCTACTCCGAGCAGATGCTGGAAGTGTTCCCGCATAGCTGGACGTTTGATAACGGCTATATGCATCCGGGCGAAAAACCGGGCCTCGGCATTGAGTTCGACGAAAAGCTGGCGGCGAAATATCCCTATGAACCGGCGTATCTGCCCGTTGCCCGTCTGGAAGACGGCACGCTGTGGAACTGGTAAGGAGAGCATGATGAAAAGCGTGGTCATTGAACGTCCCGGCGATCTTCAGATTCAGGAACGTCCGCTGCCGCTGCCGGAAGCGGGCGAAGTCAGGGTGAAAGTGCAGTACGCCAGCATCTGCGGGTCCGATGTGCATATCTGGCACGGGCATAATCCCTTTGCCCGCTATCCGCGCACCATCGGCCACGAGTTTTTTGGCCTGATTGATGCGGTGGGCGACGGCGTGGACGGCGCGCGCATTGGCGAGCGCGTAGCGGTCGATCCGGTGGTCAGCTGCGGTCACTGCTATCCCTGCTCCATCGGTCGCCCCAACGTCTGCAAAGAGCTGCAGGTGATCGGCGTGCATCGCGACGGCGGCTTCAGCGAATATGCGCTGGCACCCGCCGCGAATGCCTGGCGGCTGCCGGAAAGCATTCCCGATACGCTGGCCAGCCTGGTCGAACCGTTCACCATCGCCGCCAATATCACCGCGTTTTTACAGCCGCAGCCCAGCGACGTGGCGCTGATCTACGGTGCCGGGCCGATGGGCCTGACCGCGATCCAGGTGCTGAAAGGCGTTTATGGCGTAAAAACGGTGATCGTCGCCGACCGGATAACCGAACGGCTGACTCTGGCGCTGAACAACGGCGCGGATCGCGCGCTGAACAACAGCGAAATCCCGCTGGCAGAACAGCTCGATGGCGTGCAGCCAACGCTGATTATTGATGCCGCCTGCCACCCGTCGATTCTTGCCGAAGCGGCCGCACTGGCCTCACCCGCCGGGCGCATCGGCCTGCTCGGTTTCTCCGGCGAGCCCTGCGCCATCACCCAACAAAGCCTGACCAGCAAAGAGCTGTCGCTGTTTACCTCCCGACTGAACAGCAACCGCTTCCCTCAGGTGATTGCCTGGATCGAACAGGGGCTGATCGAACCGGAAAAGCTGGTCACCCATACCCTGCCGCTCAGCCAGATCGAACAGGCGATGACCCTGTTTGAGAAGGACCCGCGCAGCTGCTGCAAAGTAATTTTGAAAGTCAGCTAGCAAAACACCGGGGGGTTTGACCCAGCCCTCCGGCCACAATACCTCTACCTACAGCCCCCAACCGCCAGCAGGCCGGAAAGAGGGGAAGGAGTCATGATGATTAAAAACCTGCGCTGGACCATCGTACTGCTGCTGTTCCTGGTTTATATGATCAACTACCTCGATCGTGTGGCGCTGTCGCTGACCGTGCCGATGATCGAGAAAGACCTGATGCTGAATGCCGAAGAGTTCGGCCTGATTTTCGGCAGCTTCTTCTTCGGCTATGCCATTTTTAACTTCGTCGGCGGCCTGGCAACGGACCGCTTCGGGCCAACCCTCACCCTCGGCGTGGCCGTCGGCATGTGGTCGCTGTTCTGCGGATTTACCGCGCTGGCGACCGGTTTCTGGTCGATGCTGATCCTGCGTATTCTGTTCGGCATGGCGGAGGGCCCAATCTGCGCCTCGGCCAACAAGGCGATTAACGGCTGGTTCCCGAAAAAACAGGCGGCCACCGCGATGGGGCTGCTCAGCGCCGGTTCACCGCTCGGCGGCGCGATTGCCGGCCCGATTATCGGCTATCTGTCGCTGGCTTTCGGCTGGCGCCCGGCGTTCGCCATTATCTGCTCGATCGGCATTATCTGGATGGTGGTGTGGTTCTTTATCGCTGCCGATAACCCGCTGAAGAGCAAGCTGATTAGCGAACGCGAGCGCGCCCTGATCGCCCAGATGAAAGACGAGCAGCTGAGCGCCGAGGAAGAACTGTCCCAGTCGCAGCACGGCCTGGGCCACTATCTGCGCCAGCCGATTATTCTGGTCACCGCCTTCGCCTTCTTCTGCTACAACTATATTCTGTTCTTCTTCCTCAGCTGGTTCCCGGCCTATCTGGTGCAGTCGCACGGGCTGGATATCAAGGCGATGAGCATCACCACCATGATCCCGTGGATTGTGGGCTTCGTGGGGCTGGCGCTGGGTGGGATCATTTCCGACAAGATTTTCCGCATGACCGGCAAACTGTTGCTGTCACGAAAAATTGTGCTGGTGGTGTGCCTGCTGGCGGCGGCGGTCTGCGTAGCCTGCGCGGGAACGGTGAAAGACGTGGTGCCTGCGGTTGGACTGATGTCGGTGTCTATCTTCTTCCTGTATATCACCGGGGCGATCTACTGGGCGATTATTCAGGACGTGGTGCATAAAAGCCGCGTCGGCAGCATCAGCGGCTTTATCCACCTGATCGGCAGCATCTCCGGGATTATCGGGCCGATTGCGACCGGCTACATCGTGCAGCATACCGGTAAGTTTGACAGCGCCTTTATCCTCGCCGGTGGCATCGCCGCGCTGGGTGCCCTGCTGGTGCTGGTGGTGGTACGTCCGCCGAAAAAATACAGTAAGACTGTTTCAGTTTAAATGGTTGTGCGGGGCGCTCCCCCGCACCTTCAATTAAGGATCATTTATGTTGTCTGTGGAGAACCTTCCAGCAAGCGTGCAGAAACCCGCTTACGACCGTAGTGCATTACGAACGCGAATGGTGCATATCGGCTTCGGTGCCTTCCATCGTGCGCACCAGGCGGTGTGCAGCGACAGGCTGGCTGCCGAGCAGGGCAGCGACTGGGGTTACTGCGAAATCAATCTGAACAACGGCGAGGCGATTCATGCGCTGCGCCAGCAGCAGCTGTGCTACAGCGTGGCGGAAATGGCCGATGACCGGCTGGATCTGCGGATTATTGGCGTGGTCACCCAGGCTCTGCACGGGCAGTCGGACGGCGTGGAGGCGGTGATTGACGCGCTAAGCCAGCCGGAGGTGGCGATTGTATCGATGACAGTAACCGAAAAAGGTTACTGCCACCATCCGGCCAGCGGCGAGCTGAATCTGCAACACCCGGCGATCGTTCACGACCTCGCGAATCCCGATGTTCCGCAGTCGCTGCCGGGGATTATTCTGGCCGCCATCCGCCGCCGCCGTGAACGGGGTCTGCCACCGTTTAGCGTGATGTCCTGCGACAATATGCCGGAGAACGGCCACGTCACGCGCCGGGTGATTAGCCAGCTGGCGCGTCAGCAGGAGCCGGAACTGGCGGAGTGGATCGCCGATAACCTCACCTTCCCTTCCACCATGGTGGACCGCATTGTTCCGGCAATGACCGATGAAACGCACCGTGCCCTACGTGAACAGCTGGGCTGCGACGATCCGGCGGGCGTGGTGTGTGAGCCGTTTTTCCAGTGGGTGATCGAGGATAATTTCGTCAGCGGACGCCCGCGCTGGGAGCTGGCGGGGGCCGAACTGGTGGAAGACGTACTGCCGTTCGAAGAGATGAAACTGCGCATGCTTAACGGCAGCCACTCGTTCCTCGCCTATCTGGGTAATCTGGCAGGCTACGAGCATATCAGCGACTGCATGGATGATGAGCTGTTTCTGCTGGCCGCACGCCGCCTGATGCTGTCTGAGCAGGCGGTAACCCTGCGCACCCGCGGCGTGGACCTGGAAGCCTACGCAGACTCGCTGATTGCCCGCTATCGCAACCGCGCCATCAAACATCGCACCGCGCAGATTGCCAATGACGGCACGCAGAAGCTGCCGCAGCGCTGGCTGGACAGCATTCGCTGGCATTTACAGCACGGTAGTGATTTCGATTTGCTTGCGCTGGGCGTGGCGGGCTGGATGCGCTACGTTGGCGGCGTCAGCGAGCAGGGGGAAGCGATTAGCATCAACGATCCGCTGCGCGCTGAGCTGGCCCAACGCGTGGCCGGGAGCCGGGAAGGCAGCGAACGCGTCGCCGCGCTGCTGGCGCTGAGCAGCGTATTCGGCCACGATCTGCCCGCCAGCACCGCGTTTGTCGCCAGAGTGAATCATTTCTACCGCCTGCTGCTGGATCAGGGGGCAAAAAGAACCGTTCATCAACTGGTCAAGCCGGACTGCTGACCGCATTTGCACCACCCACATGCCGGGGCCGATAAAGCCCTGGCGCTCCGCCATCTTGCTGATTAGACTGAACGCTTTGCTACCATGCGCAGACGGGTTGAGATGACCTGCCGCTAAAGGGACGTTGCCGAATGTCGACTGTATATACCATTACCGCCAGCGAACCGGTAAATCAGCAGATTTACCGCTATCTGCGCCATGAAATTGTCACCTGTGCCATTCCTCCCGGCTGCCTGTTGTCCGAAAAAGACGTCTCCAACCGCTTTAACGTTTCTCGCCAGCCGGTGCGAGAAGCCTTTATCAAACTGGCCGAGGCCGGGCTGGTTCAGGTTCTGCCGCAGCGCGGCACCTTCGTACGCAAGATCTCCGCGCAGCGGGTGGCTGACGGGCGTTTTATCCGCGAAGCCGTAGAAGTGGCCGTGGTGCGCAGAGCGGCGCAGGAAGCCAGTGCAACCGGGCTTGCCGCGCTGGAGCATAACCTGCAGCTGCAAAAGCTGGCGGCGGAGCGCCACGACAGCCAGGCCTTTCTGGTACTGGATGATGAGTTCCATCGCCTGATTGCCGAAAGCATTGACTGCGGGCTGGCGTGGGAAACGGTAGAAAACATCAAGGCCACCATGGACCGGGTACGTTTTCTGACCCTCAGCAAGGTCTCGCCGCCGGAGAGTTTGATAGAGCAGCACTGGAAAATCTATCAGGCGCTGGTGGCGAAAGACGCTAATGCTGCTGAAAGCGCCATGCGCACTCATCTGCAGGAGATGATCTTCTCTATAACTCCGATAGCAGAACAGAATAGCGAGTGGTTCGAAGCTGTATAAAACAGCGCTTCGGGGCGAAAAATGCGCCCCGCCCCTCTTTTTTCACTATTCATGAGGCGTACAGACAAGAATTGACGGTGTAAGACATTTGCGGCTGTACACTGAGCCTTTATAGTAGATCTACATCACAAGATCGGCGTAATTAGCGACTCCTGATATTTCATTAATATCAGCACCTGCTGATTTTCTTCCAACGTCATCACTATTCGTTATCGATATTTAGTGTTTCATAATAAATAACAGCAATCATTGCAGTTAACCAACTTAAATAAGGCTGTACTTTATGAGTTATATCATATTAAATAAATGTGATTATTTCAGCCATGGATTAAAAAGCGTTATCAATGAAGCAGGCGGTAAAAAAAAGGATATTCATCTGCTGGATAATCTTCCTAACTGCGCACGACTATTACAGCAAGGCTCCACGCAAATAGCGTTTATTTGCGAATCCGTTTACAACACGGAAAACGACAGGGAAGAGATAAAAAAACTGATTGCAATGAATCCGGAAACCCTGTTTATTATCTTTATGCGGGTGGTTCATTCATCATTTGAAGATTACATTTACATCAAGCCGAACGTGGTGATTATGGCGCAGAACGTGTCAATCAACACCGTAAAAAACCTGTTTTCAAACAACAGGTTAAAGCAGGCCGCTCAACCTGTTGGGCTCTATCCGGCTGATGAAACACCGCTGTCGTTCAGCAAGCGCGAGTCTGAAATACTTAATCTCTGGATGAAAGAAAGAAGCTCGGTAGAGATTTCTGAACATATTAACATCAAGCTGAAGACCGTACTTTCTCATAAAAACAATCTGAAGAAGAAAAGTAAATCAAAGCGGACTAAAGTGCTGTTCCAGATAATCAATCTAGCCAAAAGCCTGACTCACGTACCGCATTTGAGTTAGTCGTTTGTTGGTGGGAAGATTGCGCCAACACCAGGGTGTTTTATATAGCAAGTGGCAGGATATGACAGGCGGATATTTTATGTCCGCCTGTCATATTATTAAGCTATGGTGACTTTTTTATCCAGATAGACATCCTGAACGGAATTAATAAGCGCCACGCCGTCTTTCATTGATTTCTTGAATGCTTTACGGCCAAGAATCAGCCCCATTCCTCCGGCACGCTTATTAATCACGGCAGTACGTACGGATTCCGCAATATCGGTATCCCCCGCTGCTGCACCGCCGGAGTTAATCAATCCTGCTCGTCCCATATAGCAGTTAGCCAGCTGATAACGCACCAGATCGATGGGGTTATCAGTGGTCAGCTTGCTGTAAACCCGCTCATCGGTATGACCGAAGTTCACCGCCTTGTAGCCGCCATTATTTTCCGCCATTTTCTGCTTAACGATATCTGCACCGATGGTCGCCGCCAGATGGTTTGCCTGACCGGTGAGATCCGCACTGGCATGATAATCCACACCGTCTTTTTTGAAGTCGTTGTTGCGCAGATAGGCCCACAGCACCGTGACCAGCCCCAGTTCATGCGCGCGCTCAAACGCTACCGAGATCTCTTCGATCTGACGGCGCGACTGCTCGGAACCGAAATAGATGGTTGCCCCCACGGCAACGGCCCCCAGGTTAAAAGCCTGCTCAACGCTGGCATACAGGGTTTGATCGTACTGGGTAGGATAACTGAGGGTTTCGTTATGGTTCAGCTTGACCATAAACGGAATGCGGTGCGCATAGCGGCGGGAAACGGAAGCCAGCACGCCATAGGTGGAGGCGACGCAGTTACAGCCCGCTTCAATCGCCAGCTCGACGATATTCTTCGGGTCGAAGTACAGCGGGTTTGCGGCAAAAGAGGCGCCGGCGGAGTGCTCAACGCCCTGGTCAACCGGCAGGATAGAGAGGTAACCTGTCCCGGCTAAACGACCGGTGTTATACAGGGTTTGCATATTGCGTAAGACCGCCGGGGGACGGTTATTATCAACCATCACCCGGTCTACGTAATCCGATCCCGGAAGATAGAGGCTGTCTGCTGGAATAGTCATGCAGCGATGTTGCAAAAGAGAATCTGCTTCTTTGCCCAATAACTGTACGATGTCCGTCATGATAACTCCTGTCAAAGGTAGGGAGGGCCACGACCAGCCAACGGTCAAATGGCCCGCTGTTCAGAAATACGACTGATTTCTGACCTCAACAGGGTGAACCTAAACCTTTAACCAGGCAAATTGCTGACTGGATTTTTCAGACTAATGCGCACAAAAGCGCGTTTGCCCCTGCATTCATTACCACCATTGGTGGAAGTGATGAACCGGACCAATCCCCTGCCCGACTTCAAGCGAATCCGCCTGCTCCAGCGCACCCTGCAGCCAGGTCTTCGCCGCCTGCACGGTTGCCACCCAATTATCGTGGCGCGGGCGCAGCGCGGCCAGCGCCGCAGAGAGCGTGCATCCGGTGCCGTGGGTGTGGCGGGTATTCACGCGCGGCGCGGTGAAGCGCTGTTCCAGCTCGCGGGTGAACAGCCAGTCCGGGCTTTCCGACTCGCTGAGGTGGCCGCCCTTCATCAGCACCGCCTGGCAGCCCATCGCCAGCAGTTCCCTGCCCTGCTCGCGCATCTCCTGCTCGTTGCTCGCCATCGGGCAGTCCAACAGAGCAGCGGCCTCCGGCAGATTTGGCGTGATAATCGACACCTGCGGCAGCAGGCGTTCGCGCAGTGTGGCAACCGCCCGTTGAGAAAGCAGCGGATCGCCGCTTTTTGCCAGCATCACCGTATCCAGCACAACCCAGGGTGTGGTGGCTGCCTGCAAACGCTCGGCCACCACTTCCACAATGTCGGATTCCGCCAGCATACCGATTTTGATCGCATCGATACGTACATCCGACAGCACTGAATCCAGCTGCGCGCCAACAAAATCTGGCTCAATACGATAAACCGACTGCACGCCCCGGGTATTCTGCGCAACCAGCGCGGTGATCACGCTGGTGCCGTAAGCGCCCAGCGCCGAGAACGCTTTCAGATCCGCCTGGATACCCGCTCCGCCGCTGGGATCGGTACCGGCAATGGTCAGTGCATTAATCCGCTTCATGCCAGTTCCTCCGGGGTCAACAGATAGAGCGCATCAAGGAAGGCAGGGATAAAGCTCCCCGGTCCTGTTGCGATCGCGGCGGCACGCTCGCCGGCCAGTGATACCACGCGGCAGGCGCTGGCAACGTGGATCAGGCGATCGCCGGGCAGCGAGGCAAAACCCGCCACCACCGCCGACAGCGCACAGCCTGTACCAACCACGCGCGTCATCAACGGTGAACCGCCGCTGACACTGAGAGTCCGCTGACCGTCAGTAACAAAGTCCACTTCTCCGGTGACCGCCACAACCGCCCCGCTCTGCAAAGCGAGCTTCTGTGCGGCCTGGATCGCGGCATCGGACTGATGCCGGGAATCGACGCCGCGCCCTGAAACGGCTTCCTGCGCCAGCGCCTTGATCTCTGAGGCATTACCGCGGATGGCGGCAGGTTGATGATTCAGCAGCTGATGGCAGAATTCGGTACGGAAGGCTAACGCCCCGACCGCCACCGGGTCCAGTGACCAGCTGCGCCCTGCACGGTTTGCTGACTCCACCGCCGCCAGCATCGCCGCGCTGCGCGAGCGGGTCAGCGTGCCGACATTGACCAGCAGCGCGCTGGCTACCGCACTAAACTGCGCAGCCTCTTCGGCATCGATCACCATCGCCGGGGATGCCCCAAGCGCCAGCAGAACGTTGGCCGTAAAGGTCTGTACCACATCATTGGTCATGCAGTGAATAAGGGGGGATTGCTGGCGGAACAGCGCCAGAGAGTGCGCCACATCGTGGTGGCTGAGGGGAATGGGTTGGCTCATCTATACTCCCAACCGGCGATCAAGAAGGCGATGCCGGTTGGAGGCATCTGACTTCCCTCCGCTGGCATTATCCAGTTCAGGTTATGCGGGTTTTTCTCAGCCTTGTCCTGGGAAAACAGGAGGGGCACCCCGAGTCATGTGTTTCGACGGAAAGAATATGTAAAGGGATGGGCTAAATCAAGCATAAGAATTCTAAAGTAAAAAACCCGCCGAGGCGGGTTTTTATTCATCTTAAAGCCTGTCCGACATAGTCTTATCATAAGGTCCAGATTAATAAGCAGCTTTATTAACGAAACCTTTAAAGAAAGTCAGGAAAATAATTTTCAAATCCAACCAAATGCTCCAACCACGAATATAAATCAGGTCGAAATCAACACGCTTTTGCATTTTGTCCAGCGTGTCCGTTTCACCACGGAAGCCATTAATCTGCGCAAGCCCTGTTATCCCCGGCTTAACTTTGTGGCGCAGCATATAACCTTCAATAAGTGAGCGATACTGTTCGTTGTGCGCAACGGCATGAGGGCGTGGACCCACTACTGACATCTGACCAAAAAGCACGTTAAAGAACTGCGGCAGTTCATCCAGTGAGGTATTGCGTAAAAACTTACCGACTTTGGTCACGCGAGGATCGTTTTGCTTAGCCTGGGTAACTTTAGCGCCGTTTTCCATGACTGACATGGTTCTGAACTTCCATACCATTATTGGTTTACCGTCCATGCCATAACGAATCTGGCGGAAGATAACCGGACCAGGAGAACTCATCTTCACAGCACAGGCAATAACAATCAACGGCAGTGAGATAAACAGCAGAATAATCGATGACACAATAATGTCTTCAAGACGCTTGAATACCATATTGATACCGTTAAGAGGCGTATCAAATAATGGGACTACCGGCACACCATTAATCTCTTCAGTACGAGACTGAAGAATATTGAAAGTGAAAACGTCCGGTATTAGTAAAACAGAACAGGTAGTGTCCGTTAAGCGTTTGACAATATCTTTAATTTTGGATTCATCTTTCATGCTCATCGCAATGTAGATACGATCCAATTTGCCTTCGCGGGCATCCTCGATTAGTTTGTCAAAGTCACCCGCGTATTTAATACCATTGGTGTTTTCAATTGGCTGCTCATCATAGACGCCGGCAACAACAAAACCCATCCACGGCTCTTCAAGAAAACTGCTGATCAAGTTGATACCGGCTGGCATAGTCCCCACAAGCGCCACGTTACGTGTGTTGTATCCCATCTTTCTTAGCATCCCGGAACCAATACGAATGGCCATACGGCATACAAGGAAACCGGCAACGACAACCAAATACCATTGAATGAATATTTTGAAGCTCAGATCAAAGTCACTTAACAGGGAGCTTAACCCCAAAGTCAGTAACAGACTTAACGTCCAGTTCTTGGAGATCAGGATCAGCTCTGCGGAAGATTTCACTCCTCTCCAGGAACGGTAAAAATCGGTCATTCCACCGATCATTTGGAAGACAACCAAAACTACGAGTGCAATCAATACATGTTTATAGTCGAACTGCCGATCGTTGAAATAGGCAACAACATATAAACCCAAGAATATAATAGAGATATCTGAAAAACGCTGCACCATTGATATCAATGAGGCATTGGCATTTGAGCGTGTTCGATGATGTAGAATTGTCATTCTAGTGTCACTCTTGTTAGCTGTAGGTCAACAACCTGAAGTGATTAGGTATATTTATAGCATCAGATGATTGCGTTCTTAAATCAGGCTGAGTTCGTGAAAAAGCCCAACCATGATTAAATCAGTAACGAATTTTTTTAGTTTCGTTAAATAAAGACCATTTTCCCTCGACGTAATCAGCAATTTCCTTCTTAAATCTTTCGCTTGAGAAACGCACAGCATTTTCACGGCAGTTTTGTGGCGTGATTGCATCGTCAATCGCATCGAATTTTTTAACAGCTTCAATTACGGATTCAATCGTTTGATGATCGAAGAATATTCCCGTTGGTTTTTCAACCCCGTAAGGACGAATTGTTTCCAGGGCACCACCTTTACCAAAGGCAATTACTGGTGTACCACAGGCCTGAGCTTCTACCGGAGTAATACCGAAATCTTCCTCTGCGGCGAAAACAAAAGCCTTAGCTCTTTGCATATGATCAACCATAACTTCGTTTGACTGGTATCCCATAATTTCAACGTTACTTCCGGCTTTAGACTTAATCTTAGCCATTTCAGAGCCATCGCCGATAACAACTAATTTTTTATCCGGCATTTTACTGAAGGCTTCAACAATCAGATCGATACGCTTGTAAGGAACCATTCGTGAAGCTGTAAAATAGAAATCATCTTTCTTTTCATGCAGTGTAAATCTATCCACATCTACCGGTGGATAAATGACATCAGCTTCACGCCCGTATACTTTCTTAATTCGACGCGCGATGAACTGAGAGTTAGCAATAAAATGATCTACACCGTTTGCCGTTCTATAGTCCCACACTCGGACTTTATGCAGCAACCATTTCGCCAGGAATCCTTTAAGACCTTTATTCAAACCAGCTTCTCGCAGATATTGGTGTTGCATATCCCAGGCATAGCGAATCGGGGAATGCACATAGCTGATATGCAGTTGATCGGGCCCGGTCAGAACTCCTTTTGCAACAGCATGACTGCTTGAAAGCACAACATCATGTTTTGAAACATCAAGCTGCTCAACGGCCATCGTCATAAAAGGCAGATATTTTTGATATTTCTTTTTCGCTGATGGGAATTTTTGAATGAATGTAGTGTTAACTTTTTTATTGTGGAAAAGTTTTTTTGCATCATCATTTAAAAACTCAACAACTGAATAAAGCTCAGAGTTTGGATAAACATCCACAAAATCCTTCACTACTCGCTCGGCACCAGCATAAGTCACTAACCAATCAACAACAATGCCAATGTTTTTTTCCGTAGACATATCATACCCTCTGGCTTAAATATTAACCCTGATGAATAGATTTTTTATTTATTCTTACATCAAGATTTTTGAAAAAATGAGTTATACAGGTGGGTATCCCCACCTGTCAGAAATAAACTATTTTCGTAAAATTTCCAAGATCTCATTCGTTCTTGACTGCATAAGAGCTTCATCAGCACGAGACTCAACATTCAAACGTACTACAGGCTCAGTGTTGGAACTGCGGAGATTGAAGCGCCAGTCGGCATACTCAACGCTGATTCCGTCGGTGTAATCCACATTGATGGCATCATGCTGATATTTTTCGAGAACGCGGGCGATTGCATCTTTCGGGGCAGATAACGAACTATTGATTTCGCCGGATGCAGGATAAGCCGCCATACGATCGCCAACGAGTTCGCTGAGGGTTTTGCCTTTAACACACAGCAGTTCGGCAACCAGCAACCATGGGATCATACCGCTGTCGCAGTAAGCGAAATCACGGAAGTAGTGGTGCGCACTCATTTCACCGCCGTACACGGCATCTTCCAGGCGCATACGCTCTTTGATAAACGCGTGGCCGGTTTTGGACATCACAGGTACGCCACCAGCTTTTTCTACAATGTCTACGGTGTTCCAGCTCAGGCGAGGGTCGTGAATGATGCGCGATCCCGGGTTTTTCTCCAGGAATGCCGCAGCCAGCAGGCCAACAATGTAGTAGCCTTCAATAAAGTTACCTTGGTTATCAAACAGGAAGCAGCGGTCGAAGTCACCGTCGAAGGCGATACCCATATCTGCCTGATGAGCAACAACGGCATCCGTTGTGTCCTGGCGGCATTCTGGCAGCAGCGGGTTAGGAATACCGTTAGGGAAGTTACCGTCGGGGGTATGGTGAACCTTAATAAACTCTACATTAACCCCTGCCTGCTTAAAGCGGGCCTCAACAGCATCGACTACGTGCCCCGCAGCACCATTACCGGAGTTCAGAACCAGCTTCAATGGGCGATTAAAGTTGTTTAAGTCAACGTAGCTAAGCAGCTTGTCTACATAGGCATCAAGAATAGAAAGCTGCTTGTAAGAACCGCGCTTGCTTTCATCAACGGCAGCAAAATCGTTAGCTTCAGCGAGTTTTTGAATATCGCGCAGACCGGTATCACCACTGATTGGCTTTGATTCTTCACGCACCAACTTCATGCCGTTATAGTCTAACGGGTTATGGCTGGCAGTGACTTCAATGCCACCATCGACGTTCAGGTATGAGGTTGCGAAGTAGATCTCTTCAGTACCGGTCAGGCCGATATCAATGACGTCAGTACCGGCATCCTGTAGGCCTTTTGCCAAAGCCAGCTTAAGGCCTTCACTCGTCAGGCGAACATCGCCGCCCAGGACCATTTGTTTTGGCTTAAGGTATTCACCGTAGGCACGGCCAATGCGATAGGCGATATCTTCATTAAGCTCTGCACCTAATTTTCCGCGGATATCGTAAGCTTTAAAGCACGTTAATTCACCAGACATATTGTTTTCCCTGAAATTAGCAATGGCCGTAATGGTCTTTTAATCGAATAATGTCATCTTCACCCAGATAGGAACCGGAGGAAATCTCCAGAAGCTCCAACGGGATTTTCCCCGGGTTTTCCAGCATGTGGACAGAACCGATCGGGATAAAGGTGGACTGGTTTTCAGTCAACAGATAGGTTTTGCCTTCAAGAGTCACTTCCGCAGTTCCCGACAGCACAACCCAGTGTTCCGCACGGTGTAAGTGCTTTTGCAGCGAGAACTTGCCGCCAGGTTTAACCGTTACACGGTTAATCTGATAGCGCGGCGCATCAACCACTTTGTCGTGGCGGCCCCAGGGGCGATAAGATTCGCGGTGCACTCTGTATTCACGACGGTCGTTTGACTTCAGGAACTCAACAACCTTCTTAACATCCTGAACCTGCGATTTATCAATGACTAATACGGCATCTTTAGTGTTAACAATCACCAGATTCTCAACACCAATTGCAGCAACCAAGGTGTCGTCGGTGTTGATATAGCAGTTGGTGGTTTTATGAGTGAAGATGTCGCCAGTCAGGGCATTGCCATTATCATCGCGCTCGTTAACTTCCCAAAGGGCTGACCATGAACCAACGTCATTCCAACCTGCATCCAGAGGGATAACAACAGCGTCGGTTGTTTTTTCCATTACGGCGTAGTCAACGGACTCATCCGGGCAGGCAGAGAAGGCTTCAAGATCGACACGAATAAAGTCCTGCACCGAATCAATCTTCACATCAGCCATTGCCAGCTGGCATGCAGCCAGGATGTCTGGTCTGAATTCACCCAGCTCTTCCAGATAACGCTTCGCGCTAAACAGGAACATTCCGCTGTTCCAGTAGTATTCACCGCTGGCAAGATATCCAGTTGCAGTGGGCAGATCAGGTTTCTCTACGAATCGTTTTACGTTAAACGCTGAGTCGCCGAAAGAATCACCACGTTGAATATAACCATAACCTGTCTCTGGGCCAGTTGCCACTATACCAAAGGTGACCAGATTGCCCTGCTCTGCCAGAGGCGTTGCTAACTGAATTGCGTGGTGGAAAGCATCCTTGTTCTCGATCACGTGATCGGCAGCCAAAACCAGTAAAAGTGGGTCCTCGCCGTTGGCAGTGGCACTCAGAGCTGCAAGTGCAATGGCCGGTGCAGTATTACGCCCTACCGGCTCGAGGATAATATTATTAGACAGCTGATTGATTTTACGTAACTGCTCAGCGGCCAAAAAGCGATGTTGCTCGTTACAGATCAGCAGTGGTTCTGAAACATTCAGGCCATCCAAACGAGTCACTGTATCCTGTAGCATTGACTGCTCACCATTGAGGCGCAGAAATTGCTTTGGAAAAAGCTCTCGTGACATTGGCCATAAACGGCTACCGGTACCACCGGCCATAATAACTGGAAGAATCATAACTGCCTCCGCAGTAAAAAAATCAAAATGAATATGGAAGATTGATTTCAAGCAGAAATATTATTTCAATGAATCCACTTTCCGATACTTAATCATATGAAAAATGCCAACAATGTCTCTTTTGAAAAAGACATACGTACTCAAGGCATAAATTAAAGCACAAGAAAAAATCTGCACAAATAAATACAAGAATAAATTTATGGAGTGAAAGTTTTCTTTTAAAATTAAAAAAGATATTACAAGAACACCCAGCGGAAGAAAAGGCTTCAATATAACCTTCAAATAGTCAAAAACTGAAATATCGAGCAACCTGCTGATATAGTAAATAGTATATGGCCAAGTCAGATAAGTTTTTATTACAATGGCCATAATCACATACTCGGGACCATAGCCTGCCAACATTAGAGCTAAGATACCAGTAGTTACTTGCTGAAATAGTTGATATTTAAATATCCACCCTGTGAATCCTTTCGCCTTAATCAAAGATAACTGTAAACTTCCTATGCACGATAAAAAACCGAACGCGAAGAAGAACTTTATCGTAGGCACTGCTGAAGACCATTGCTGACCAAATATAAAAGGAACTATATCATCCGATATCAATATAAGCCCCATAAATATAGGCATGCTTACTAAAACCGAAAAATATATCGTTTTGAGATATATTGCCTTCAATTTATCACCATCACCATGGCTTAGCGTAGAATATATAGGATATGATACGTTGGAAATTGCACTACTTATGATATCAGTGAAAATGCTTAATACTCGCTTTCCAAAGCCATAAATACCAAGTGTTGAAAGACTACCAAAAAAACCCAAAAATATATTATCAAAATTGAATGAGTTTACAATTTTTGTCAGAGAGTTATTAATCCCAAAGTTATAAATCTCAGATAAATTCTTTCCAGGGTACACTAACCGGGGTTTATAACCAGCGGAAAGCCACAGCACAGAAAAACTAACCAAACTTGTAGTTAGCAAACTTATAATTATTGCATAAAAACCATTATGAGTAATTAACGCAGGCACAGATATCAATGCCGACAATATTGAACATAGGATAGTCCTTATTGCAATTTTTTTAAATTCCATTTTTCTTGAAAGAATAGCAAGGGGAACAAAAGAGACTGAATCCAAAACCAATTTAATACCTAAAACTGGATATGTGTTTGCTACTAAGGGACTTACACCGTAATTTACAAGAAAAAAAAGGACGGACACCGAAAATATATAAAAAAGAATGCTTAATGAAAAAATCAAAGTAAATATAGCATCGATTTCAGCTTTTTTCACATCCTGCCTATTGACAATAGCATCAGCAAACCCAACAGCACTTACATTTATTAAAATAGTTATAACTGTAGTGCAAAGGGTGATACTACCTAATTCAATAACAGATATCGAATGGGATGCAAAAGTGAAAATAAAAAAAGCACTTAATGCTGGAAAAACATTACTTATAAAATACCATACGATGTTTAATATGGATAGCTTAGACTTATTCATTACGAAATCCTATCCCCTCTCATAGAGAGGGGTACAATTATTTTAACTTCAATAACGATTCTTTACATTCAAGCAAACGTTCAATGTTTCTATAGAAATCAACATCCTTACTGAGGAAACCATTACTTGATTTTAATTCAACTAAAGCTTTGATGATAGCAACTTGATATTTCTCATCAAATAACCTCTCAACTAAATCATTTGAGAGAAGCTTATTAGGCGCTGAAAAAACCAGTTTTTCTGTAGTCGTTTTATATGTACGCCACCAGGAGTTTGATTTTAAATTTCTTTTCCGATAAAAATCTGAAACTGCATCATCAATCGATAAGCTTTTTATGAAATAATTCTCACCATATAGTGAAAGTGTTCGACTTCTGTATGCTTCCCTGAAACTACTGGAACCCAATATTTTTGGTTCATATGATAGATTTACAGTTTGTGTCCAATCCAACCATTTGAACGTATTAATTTGAGGTGATGTTATGACAGGGACCCATGGAACACGCATAGCATCTGCAATGATTGCAGCATGCATAGCATCAGCAATTACTAGTTTTGCATGTCTTATCTTCTGTATCACGAGTTTAGAATCCCATTGAGGGTTCACGAACTCCACGCCAGCATGCTTGCAGGCTAATTCCCATTTTCCTGAAAGCAGTGCATGATGATGAGGTATGAAAATTACACCATTCCTTTCGCTTTCAGGCAATGGCTGGAATTCATCAAGCGTATTAAGTAGCGCAGCTCCGTCTGTAATAGCCTTACTTTTGTCAAGACCAAGCACTTTTGCAGACAAAGGTCCACGAACACTAAGCACATTCCAACTATCATCGCCAAAGTTTACTGGTGGGTAGCCATATCCAACACCGCTAGTAAAAACATACCATTTTTTTGCCGGTGGCATTGAAGTATTAATTATGGTGCCGATGCCTGATAGTCTTACTGTATCATCAGTATCAAAATAATTTGGAAGTAAAGCATCCCACAACCAAGAATTCAAGTCATCACCAAAGTTACCGACGGGGTCTTTGAAATAATATATTTGCATGAAACACCTTAAAATTGTTAGCTCAAATACAATCAAAATAATTAATGAGGTAAGACTATTTTTCCAACCTGGATAGGAACAAGATATGGTTATATAACCAATCATTGAGAGAATTATAAATATTTATATTTTGAAATGTTATACAACTAAAAAATCATGAATTTGATTGCAATTGCATACTTATAGTAAGTTATGATAGTATTTCAAATCATTAAAACTTTATTCACTGGCACTGAAATTCATTTTATCTTTATGTTCGACGATGCGTTTCTTTATCTTTTCCCCTAAATCCTCAATGGAATCGAACAACTTCTCACTATCTAAATAATCTATCATACCATCAATATTTGAAGCCAACACATCTATCCTTAACTCTATAGATTCAAGCATAACTAATGGGACACCTTCAAATCTTGAAGGAATAACAATCAAGTCTACATGATAGATTTTTTCCCATGGTTCTTTACACCATCCATGATAAACAACACTCAGATTGGCACAGTTTTTAGATACAAGATTTTTAAGCAACTTCAGATCTTTGCCATCTCCTACAATATGTAGTCTGATCTTATCACTTATTTCGGTTGGAAGTTGGGCAAGAGCTAAAATCAGTTTATCATGCCCCTTCTGCTTAAGTGAGATGCGCCCCACAATCGCAATTTCGTACTTCATGTCAGATTTATCGCAACATTCTTGTCTCTTATTCTTTATGTCATCGAGACATCTCACATTATTTTCCACAATATAAACATTCGAATTACTGTTTAAACTTATTAATTCTTTCTTGAATTGCTCACTTATTGTGATATAGTTTTTAACTTTTTTATACAAGACTGGATAATAAAGATCACGAAAAAAAGCCAAAGCTTTATTCATTTTCTTCGCAGAATGCGCATAGGGAATGTAAGAATATAAATCAATATTATTTTTTTTGGCTGAGTTAATATAGGCCGCACCTAGTTCGATATCTCCTTGAACCACTACTATATTTCCGCTTGCGAAAGAATCCATCTTCAGCATTGATTTATCAACTTGATTACAGTAGTAAAAGTTAAATAAAGCATGTAAAAACTCAAACCTTGGTTGTTTTAAATTAATAACCATGAAATCAATATCAATGCCATTTTTTGAAACTCTTTCTTTAAGCTCTTCATTCTGTGACAAATAAGCAACACTGATACTTTTTCCCTTTTCATAAAGCTGCTTTATTAATTCAATAGCCATTAATTCATGGCCACCTATTATTTTAGAAGGGAAAAAAAAACATATTGGTTCATTAAGAAGATCGTGAGGTAAACTACTAATGCTGTACTTCATTAATCACCTCACTCCATTTTCTTTTTATGTTATTTATATCATACTCCATGGCCGTTTTCCGTGCACCAGCCCTTATGAAATCAAGTTCCATATCTTTAAGGTTATTAATACTTTTGATTAAATTATCTTTCAAATTTACATCTGATATCAAAAATCCATTTTTTCCGTTGCTTATTATTCCTCTTGGCCCAATGTGATCACTTGCAATGACTATCAAACCACATGCCATTGCCTCAATTATCACCAAACCAAATAACTCTTCCCAGCCATCAATTTTTTTTGAGGGTAGGACTAATATATCGTGTTGCTTAAAAACCTCTGCAACTTTACTTTTTTCGGCTATGTGCCCCAGAAATTCAACATTTTTGAATTGGTTCAACTCACTTACAAGTTTTTTCTCTTCAACACCTGCACCTACTATTGTAAAAGTATATTCAGAATCTAATTCTCTAATTGCTTCAGCGAGTTCGAAAACACCTTTTTCTTTAACCAATCTACCTACATATAGTATTTTTTTTGCCGAATTTTTTTCACCACCGTCATGTTTAAATAAATCTATATTGACCGCGTGAGGGATAAAAGAACACTCCAATTTTGAATTGGTTAGTTCGCTACTGATACTTTCAATACAAGGTTCGGTTACACCTACGACCTTAAAATTTAAATTATTTAAGTAAAATTTGAAAATATTTTTTATTATTAAGTTTTTTCCATTATATGGATAAGGAACATTATCCCCCCACCAATATGGCCATGAAGTGTGATAAATAATATTGTTTCTAATACCTAACAATCCATAAAAAGCAAAGCGTAAATTATAAGGTGCTATACCGAATATAATTGTTTTGTTCTTTAAAAATGGCAACTGCAATCTGAACAAAGTATTACTCAGCCCGCGCTTGAACCATAATGAGACATCTTTTCTTTTAATTATGGCTGATAACATTTTTTTTAGAACAGAAGTCTCTCTATATTTTATGCTTCCAATTAATTTGTCATCTGAAAGTTTTTTTAATGCTTCAAAATAAATTCGCCCATCGACATCATGAAGAATTATTAAATCTTTATTTTCCTTCATCCAATCCCCCTAATGTATTAGATAAAAAAACTACCCAACCATGGATAGTTAAACCATAATCCATAAATGTTATTGGCATACGGCCCCAGTCTAACAAACCTTAGAATGCAGTAGGCCAAAAGTAATAATCTGAATATTGTCACATACCTTTTGAAGCATATAAAAAATAAACCGCCAAGCATGAATCCCGTTATTGGCATAAACAACCTGTCTGAAGCAAAAGGGATTAATGTCAGTGCTAAATAAGCCGGGCAAGAATAAAAGATAAGGCTTTTATATGATTCAGTTGAATTATCACGGATAAATCGTGACAAGACAAATAGCACAATAAAATGTAGAACAAACCCGGCACCAGCCGTTGTTTCTATTACATCATTTTCATATACGGCCATTTTATATGTAGCTACGCCAAAAATGTTGTGCGCTACAATAAACCCAATAAGAAACTTAAAGGATATGACAGAAAAAACGATAAAAGACACAAATGCCACTTTAAGATACTTTCTGCTACTGAGGAAAACTATAAACAACGGAATTATAATGGCTGATGATAGATGACAAACACAAGCGATGATAAAGAAGATAATACCTTTTCTATTTTTATGCTCTTGAAAATAACCAATACTGAACAAAACAAATAATGATGCCAATGACTGACGCATCAAATGAACTAAAATTAGATAGTTAAAGAAAAGTAATAAAGCTGCCAAAGCTATTCCTTTATACTTATCTTCAATGTTCTTTAGAAAAAAACGCTCTACCCATAAGATGAATATAAACGAATAGATAAATGTAATAATCCCACTCAGTTGAATGTAGTTAGCATCAGGAAAAAATTTATTTATTATATAAAAAAATAAAGGCAATCCAAATTCTACACCGCCAGAGAAAAAGGAGAAAATACTACCACCTTTACCAATTGACTCATAGACTGGAATATAAACATTATAATAATCATCACCATGCCCATATCCAACTTGGATTGAGGCGGCAATAACACTCATGCAAATAATTGCGAATATTTCACCGGGTAATCTTAATATTACAGAATCCACCTTTACAAACAAAAAGTATAATATAGTTAAGTAGAGCCCTAATAACGGGGAAACAAAAAGAGTAATAGAGCAGGCTATCGAAACCAACAGGAAAATAACATATTCTCTAGATAAGCCCATATGGCAAAATGTGTTCATCTTTTTTCAACCTTATAAATAGTTTATTATAGCCCCTTCGCCATTGAAATAAACTTGTTTACTACTGGCTTATCCATTTTATTTACATTCAATAATCCAAAATTATGCTCGATATTGTCCTTATTATCTCCATCATCAATTAAATCATACCACCAAACACCTTTAATATAACTTTTTGATTTTAACAAGGGTATCAATCTTTCAAAATAATCAGCTATATCACTATCGTTATAGCGGGCTGATGAAATTCCAGGCACACCAATCTCTGTAATATAAAACGGAATAGGGATTCCATCCTTGCCACTTCCACTTCCATGGAGATAATTTTGTAATTCATCCAATTCTTTAACTACACTTTCAGCATTTATTGTTTTTCTTTTCGGGAAATAATGATAAGCATGTAAAGAAATCCCATCAACACATTTCATATCAAGGTTGGTAATTAATGATCTTAACCAAAAATTAGATTTATTATCAAATGGACTCGTAGAGCCGATAATAACTTTTGCATTTCTATTATTGTTTTTTATTGCAAAACACGTTTTATTTATTAAATTTGAGTAACTTCTAAGGGAAGCATCACTCAACGTAATTTTTTTACCACCACCGCCTCCCTGCACCCATTCATTCCATATTTCGAAAATAACATCTTTATCTGCAAAATGATTTGAAGCCCACGTTGCATAATTTACAAAGCCAGCAACAGATTTTTCTCCAATAGGTTTCATCCTTGGGTTATTTTTTGTTTTTTCATTATATATTGGATTTCCATAACCTAGGATTATGATCGGTGTAATATTTTTATCTATTGCTTTATTTAGTGTATCTTCTATTTCTTTATTAGGTACTGTATAAACTCCTTTACTACCCTCAACCTGATACCAAGGATAATCTGTTCTAATAGATTGCGCATGAAGCCTTTCTATTTGCCTAAAGAGAGACTCAGCCCCCCCCGGAAAAGACTGAGGATGTACACCAACTCCTAAAAGAAAATCGTTTGCCAAAGCGATTGACGGCCCTATTAGTATCGTCAATAGGGATAGATAATGTACCATTTTTTTAAGCATATTCGCCTTCTTATTTAAAAATCAATATTTTTTTCAACCCTTTAATTATCTTGTATATTTTTGTGTTAAATGGAATCATATATATAATATCAGACCAGTGTAGCAATGGAAAAACACTAAGGCCCTGTTTTTTGTGCTCTTCAAAATAAAATTTTGGAATATCTTTCCTTCCATAAATCATAAGCTCCTTGCATAGGATTGTTATATTTTTCTTTTTTTCTATAGTAACATCAGATTTATATGAGGAAATAATTTGGATATTTTTTTCATTCACCAGTCTTATATTTTCAATTTTCTTGTATGACTTTACAGTGCTCAGCGTTCCATCTTCATATATTATATGGTTGTAAATAGTCACATCGCTAACGTAGCATTGCCCTTGATTTGAAAATATGTTTAAGTTGAACATTCTATCTTCAGCATTCGATAGTTTGACATCAAAGTTGTGGCCCTCAAGAATACTTCTACTATATATCTTATTCCACAACGTACTAATTCCATTATTTTTACCGAAGTAATCATGCTCTAATAAATAATCCCTAAAATCATATTTTTTATTTTCCGCCCCTATGTCGCGGAAAATTATTTTTTTTCCTTGCTTACTTTCCTCATATGAAAACACATATAAGTCTGCATTTTCTCTCTCTAACAATTGAGTTATTGAATCTCCATTAACAATAACTTCATCATCGGGGTCACAAAACCAAATATATCTAGCGGTTGCTAGCTTCAACCCCATATTTCTGGCAGATGACACCCCTCCATTCTCTTTATTGAAAATTTTTATATTTTTGTTTTTGTATTTCGAAACAACTTCTTCTATATTATCGGTTGAGCCATCATTAATCAAAATAAGATTAAAATTTCCATCGGATAAGTTATTCAAAAACGAGCGAATAAATAAATCTATAAGATGGGCTTTATTATAGACAGGGCAAATAATATCGACCGAATAGCTTTGTGAGATTTTATTCATCTGGATACCATTTTCAATTGTATTAAATTATTCATACATTCTATTATGACTCATTTAATACATCAGTTTTTTTAAATAGGTATCAACATGCTTGGCAGTTTCATCCCAATTGAATCTTCTACTATTTATTATACCATTCGCTACTAATGAATCTCTCAAAGAGATGTTATTGCAAATATCAGATATACCTTTTGCTATTTCATCAGTGCTATTGGGATCAACCAAACAAGCAGCATCTCCAGCGATCTCCTCTAGCGAAGAGCCGTATGATGTTAGAACTGGTACTCCACTCGCCTGAGCCTCTGCAACTGGCAAACCGAATCCTTCATAAAAAGAAACAAATACAACACCTAAAGCTGAACGGTATAATTTAGGTAAATACTCTTCCTCCAAATAGCCAGTAAATACTACTCTTTCTTGAAGACCAAGTTCAGCTATTTTATTTTTTATGAAACCATCGGGATTCCCAGTAAAAATAATTTTTATTTCAGGATCAATTTGAGCTTTTTTAAATCCTAGCAAAGTTCCTAATTCGTTTTTATGTCCTTTCCTATTACTAACACACAGAAGATATTTAAAACCCAAATGCACCCTTTCACCATTAGGGAAAAACAATGGAGATACACCATTACCGACATTTATCACTTTGTCGGCATCAACACCAGACCATTCTACAATACGAGTTTTGGAGAATTCAGAAACTGTAAAAATATAACCAGCTCGAGAGCATCCTTTTTTTATAACTGTATTGTAAAATATTTTTTTCGAGACACTTGAGTTTTCCTTCCTATCCAAATGATTCAAATCATGTATCGTGAAAACAAATGGAACTTTGGAGTATAATGGCGGTATATATCCAGGGAAGAAAACAACACCATCATTAATTTTCATTAATGCTTTCGAGGAATTCCAACAATCAACTGGATTGAATGGTTGGCCGACTATATTAATTTTCTTATATTCATTAATATGGTTTATATTATTATAAAACGTGCCTATTCCACCGGCTCCATCCCAACGAGGATCAATATATATTTTTTCTGAGTTCACTTCAAATCCCTATATTATATTAACAATATCTTAGCTAAAGATTAAATAAATATCGCACTATAGTAAACCAGAATAGGAATCTATCATTCAAATATAATCAACTGGCCCTGACTTTAGGGCCAGTTGGAAAATTACTACTTATCGTCTTTATCAGAGTAAGAGTAACCATAATAATTATAACCATAGCCATAATAACTACTGGCTTTTCTCACAACACCATTAAGAATACATCCTTTTACATCCACGCCACTTTGTTCAAATCTTTTGACACTAAATTCGATTTCTTTAACTGTATTTTCTTCAAAACGGGCGACCAGCAAGCTTGTACCAGCATAGCCACCTATAATTGCGGCATCAGTTACGGCCAAGATTGGAGGTGTATCAATGATAACAATATCATAGTGCTCTTGGCCCCATTTTAATAAATTCTCGAAACGAGGATGCATCAGCAATTCAGCAGGATTCGGGGGAACAGTTCCTCGGCCAATGTAGTCAAATCCAGCATCTTTTACTTTTTCAATTACCATTTCGGCCGCAATTTGTCCCGACAAAATCTCGGAGAGCCCTTTATCTTGTTGTCCTCCCAACATCTTATGGACATAGCCTTTGCGCAAGTCAGCATCAATGAATAATACTTTTTTTCCGGTCAAAGCAAGTGTTACCGCCAAGTTGCTACTTATGAATGTTTTCCCTGCATTAGGGCTTGCTCCTGAAATCATGAGCACATTATTTTTAGCTTCCATCATTGCAAAATGCAGGCTAGTGCGCAGACTTCGTATAGCTTCAATTGCCAAGTCAGTTGGATTCTCCAATGCTAACAATATTTCCGATTTATTCTTGCGCAATTGATTTGATTTTCTATTATTTTTTGCAAGCCATTCAGAGATCGGCACACTAGCATAAACATTAATCCCGATTTCTTGCAGTTGTTCTGGTGACTCAATGCCGCGACGGAGAAATACTCGTAATAAAACCAGACCAATCGAAATAAACAAACCTAAAATTAAACCGATTGCGACCACCAATATCTTCCTTGGCTTCACCGGTTTAGTCTCAGTGACTGCATCATCGATGATTCTAACATTACCAATTGCACTGGACTTCGCAATATTTAGTTCCTGTTGTCGATTCAGCAATTGCAGATATACTGTACGACCAGATTCAACATCTCTACTCAAACGTAGAACTTCTTGCTGCGTTGATGGCATCCCGCTAACTCGTTTATTGAGTTTGGATTTTTCGTCCTGGAGAATATGTCTTTTTTCCATCAATGCTTTGTAGGTTGGGTGTTCTACAGTATATAACTGCGATATTTCTGCTTCACGAAAAGTCAATTCATTAAGTTGATTATCAACATTAACAATCTGATCGAGAACTGACTTAGCTTCCATGTTAAGATCAACAGAATCTTTCTGTTTACGATAAGCATTTAACTTATCTTCAGCTATATCAAGATCGCTACGAACTTTTGGTAATTGCTCATTCAAAAATTCTAAGCTCTTAGCATCTTGGGCTGCCTGACGATCGATATTTTGTGCCAGATAATTTTGAGTAATACTATCTAGAATGCGAGAAATCAGCTCTGGATTATCACCTGTCAACGTTAAATTCAACATTCCAGAATCCTTTCCTTGATCTGAAACGTTAAAGATTTCTTGAAGGTCACTAATTGCTTTGATTCGGGTTAGTTGTTTAATTGTAAATTTGTCACCGGGTTTAGCATCGATAGAATTAACTAACAGAGAAATACCATTTTCAGCAACTAAAGTCCCCACTGTACCATCAATACTGAAAGTTGCGCCCTCAACTGAGTAGTGTTTATCATCTTTAACCGTAAGAGTTAATGTATTATTATCGGTATCATCATCCACATTAGGCTGATACAGACGACTAATCGTAATGCTTCCTGATTTATCTCCCATAAGTTGAGCGATTCTACGGCCAAAAAGTGGAAAATACTTTTGTTTTACCTGTATTTGTAAGTTTAGATCATCAACTGTTTTACCAAGTACCATACGAGACTGCAGTAAAGCAATTTCTGGCGCAGACTGAGGTTGACTATTTGGCAGCATTTGGCTCAAGCTGCTCAAGATTGCATTCCCCTGTTTTTGCTCTACTTGGACTAATGCGTCAGCTTGATATATAGGAGTTGCTAATAAAGCATAAAGTACCGCTAATACTGCAAAACCAGTAGTAACGGCGATGATTAATTTTCTATGATCTATTAATTCACCAATCAAGCGCCCCAAATCTATCTCATTGATATCCTGCGAAGCCGATATTTTTTTCGTGACTGAAGTCATGCCTTATTCCCTGAAAATTATCCACCTAACTTGGCAATCCAATGTTGGCTGGCCAAATCAATTAACTGATAAACTGAATCAAACGCCTCTTCGCTTTTGCGATATGGGTCTGGGATCTCTTTACCCCCAAGCCAGTGGCCAAACAACATTGTTTTACCTCGCACTTCTGGCGCAATCCTACTTACCTGCTCCAAATGGCTATTATCCATTACAAGCACCAAACTATATTGACTTCCTAGACTAGAAGTAAACTGTCTTCCTTTATGATCTTCAAGAGAAAGACCATATTTCTCTGCAATTTTAACGGCTGAAGCATCTGCTGTATGGTTAACTAATGCACCTACACCAGCAGAGTCAATTTTTTTATCAGGGAAAGCTCTTCGCAACATTCTCTCTCCAATAGGAGATCGACATATGTTTCCAGTGCAAACAACAAGAATAGAATCAAACATAATTAATTCCAGTTCCGAATATAACGAACGTTTTCGGTCATATCATGTACGCCAGTGATTGTTGGTACCAGCTGGGAAATCACGCGGTTCCAGCGAACTATCGGCGCTGTAGTGACGTATACGATATCGTAAGGCTGCAGCTGGAACTCAGTCCCCAGCACCATCGCCGACGCATCCTTGGCATTCAGCTGGTAGATATTGGCAATCTTACCGTTTTTATCGCCCTTGAGCTGGCGCACTACGAAGATACCCTGCGCATCACTCATGTTCTGCGAAATACCTTCCGAGTTACCCAACGCCTCGGCCAGCGTCATACCGCTACGGTCCATTTTCAGAGTCGACTGTTTACCTACTTCACCCATCACAAACACTTTTAGGTCGTCGTTGCGCGGTACGTAAAGAATATCGCCAGGGAACAGCAGTTTGTTCTGGGTCAGGTCACCTCTTTGCATCAGCGCATACAGGGAGAGTTTTGATTCCTGGCCGTTGTGGGTCAGTACCACGTTGCGCCAGTCGGCATCTGCGGCAAGGCCACCTGCGGCATTGATGGCATCCATTACGGTTAATGGGATATTGGTGATCGCCTGCTGGCCGGATTTGGCAACTTCACCGGTTACGTACGCTTTCTGGGAACGGAATGCCGCAATGCTCACGTCAACCTGCGGGCTTTCAATATAGGTCGTCAGACGGTTGCTGATCTCCTGGCGGATCTGCGCCAGGGTTTTCCCGGCAACCTGCACTTTACCAATATAAGGATAGAAAATGGTACCATCGGCATTGACCCAGTTACCGGTGTCGCTGGCGCTGCGGTACTGGCCTGCCGGGGTGGTCAGCTCAGGGTGATCCCATACGGTTACCATCAGCACGTCACCTACGCCGATGCGGTATTCATAGTTGCTTAGTAACGCGTCAAGCTGCGGGTTAGGACGGGAGATCACCGGGGCCGGGCGCAGCTGGTCGATCAGATTTGGCGTCATCGGGAACACGTTAACCATTTTGCTAACGTCAAAATCGCTGTCCTGGGATTTAATCACGTCCTTGTCGGAAGTGCTCAGGCCCTGCCCAGGTATCACGGTACAACCACTTAATAACCCAATTGCTGCTGCAACCACCGAAAGTTTCAAATATTTCTTCGTCATAAGTTCATATCATCAATGAATAAGAGAGTTATCTGTCAGTGTCCGTTTTAAGGTGCAATTACTGACAGTCGTCATTTTTATCTGCTGCATTCAGCAGCAATAAATAGCCTGAGCTTAGAAGGTGAATGCTCTATCGGGTCTCTTTACCAACCATAGCCAAAACGTTATGAAAAGTTACCGTGATTCTGGGAGCCCATCCTGGTATCACATCGTGACCGCAGCCACAGTGGCGAAAGGGGTGTATTGCTTCGGGTAGAGTTCTACCGGCTAAAAGTGGAACAGTCGGCGCTGCTGTTGCTCTCATATGCTTAGATTTCCCCCTGAGCATCCCCCCAGGATGCTGTGTTACGTGTGCACACTGTAAAATGTGTTGTCGATGCTGATAATTCCGGCCTTGCGGAAGTATCAAAACGTGCTGTTTGAATCTGCACAATACTACTTCAGGCCTGATAATGAGGCCACTTATAACCACAATTTTTCGCTAAAAATTATCTTCGGTTTCGGGCTGCAAGAGCGATAACTCTGAAAACATCTCAGACAGACCGTAAATATTTCACGTACTACGTTTTTGCGGTCAGGAATGAAGCCATTCCCGTATTAAAGCGAGGAGTTTAATTAAACTTTTTGTAGGGTAAAACGCTGCGGATTATCCTTAATCCTTATATGGGATTAGCCATTATTCTGAGATGTAAAGCCGACTGCACTGAAACAACCGAAAACAAAAACCTTATTTATCAGCAAGATAAAATCACACTATCGCTATATCAGTCCTTTAACTGGTAACCAGGCGAACTCAAATTCTAAAAAAAGAAAATATAGCAAGTGGTTATAGCTGGAATAAATCTGAATTTTTTGCACGTTTTCTGATTATCAACTATAAAATTTCAGGTATACGAAAATTAGATGACACTATGATTAAATTTGCTGTTGCGGTGTAAAAACGAGCGGGCTGTTTGATTAAAAAATATCACCCGTCCAGGCAGGCTACCGCCCCTGGCTCAACAGCTACCAGTGTACTGTGCTACTCGGCGATAATCATTAACCACATTCAATGTCCGGTCAGGTCGCGATCGGATAGAGCCTCCGAACGCGTTCCAGGCTGGTGTGGTTGTACTAGTGAATTGGAATTATTCTAAGGTAAATATCTGTCAATTGGGAGTGCTATATCCCGGTTCACGCGTTTTCCAGACGGCTCTGAGTGGCGGAAAATTTATGGTATAAATCCTAATAAACATCAAAGAATAAATTATAACCATATGATTTATAAGTAATTTTATTTTTATGTATATATTGATAGCCACAAAAGGAATTATTAGCAGCGGAAATAATAGGAATTTTCTCATTAGGCCTAATCTCGTAAAACGCACACCCCAGCGCATATAAATTAATCAGCAAGGGTTATTTTTCACGATATTTAACTGCCTCATCGTGGTATTTAAATTCAAAGCCTCGTCATTCGTGTCCATCCTCACTGTAATCCCACCTCTACAGCCCCATTAAACAGATTAATATCTTGCTTGCCAGGCATTCAAGGCGGATACAATTCTGCTTGAAACTAAATTTTCAGCATCTACATTAACTTACTCCCTCCCCCCTGCTGCGCGTTGTTTTCCCAGAGTATTCTCCACCGGTTTTGCTATACACTCTGCCGATTGCCATCCGGCGCGTTCATTTCAGGAGTCAGTAGATCATGATTATCCGTCCCTACACTGAGGCCGATCGCCCTTTCCTGCGTACGCTGTTTCTTGCTGCTCGCAGGCACAGCTGGACCTGGCTGGACGATAGCGACTGGCGTTTAGAGGATTTTGACCATGCCACGCTGGGTGAACGTATCCTGGTGGCGGAACTGGATGGTCATCGTGTAGGTTTTGCCGCCGTACTGGAACAGGATAACTTCCTGCACAGCCTGTTTGTGGACCCGGAGTGGCAGGGAAGCGGTGCGGGAAGCGCACTTTTACAGGCGGTACAACGCTCGTTTACCTCGACCGGAGCGTTAAAGTGCCTGGCCGAAAATTTACAGGCGCAAAGTTTCTATAAGAAACATGGATGGCGAACGGTGGCACAGGGAGAAAGCGAACAGGGTGAGTATCTTTTAATGCACTTTGTGCTTTAAGGGTTAATACCGCAACTATGGCACAGGAATGCTGCGGCGTTGCACACATCATTTTACCGCTTATAACTCCCCGGCTTATCACTCCATTTTGGTTCATGCAGACAAGGGATGTTTGGCATGCTGAATATTTTTCACACTATCGATCTGATAGGGACTTTTGCTTTTGCCCTGAGCGGTGCTACCGCTGGGGTAAGAGAGGATTTTGATATTTTTGGCGTGTTCGTACTGACGGCGGTTACTGCCATCGGAGGCGGCGTCATGCGCGATATCTGCATCGGTACGTTACCGCCGGCTGGCCTGGTCAGCCTCAGCTATTTGCTGGTGATTGTCGCGGCGGTCATCTGCGTGGCTTTCTTTCAACGTCTCATCCTTTCATTTGAACGTGCCACGCTGTTTTTTGATGCGCTGGGGCTGGGATTTTTTGCCGCCTTTGGTGCCAATAAAGCCTGGCAGCATACGCAAAATGTTGAGCTGTCTATACTCCTGGGGTGCGTCAGCGCCGTTGGTGGAGGGTGTTTGCGCGACCTGATGATCGGTAAGCCGCCAACCATCTTCAGCCAGGATATCTATGCCAGCGCAGCGTTAATTGGCGCAGCAATAGAAATAAGCGGTTCGGCCGGGTGGGTCCCGCACATCTATAGCACCTGGGCGGCGATTATCATCTGCACACTGCTGCGGCTGGTGGCGCTGAAATATAAAATCGGCTTGCCGTCCATTAAACATAACGGACTATAATACCCCTTTCGCAATAAGATCACGCCAGTAAAGACGATGACCAGCAGACCCCTTCACGAACAGACAGGCATCAGTAAAAATGCCTATAGCATGTTGCAGTATTTGCAGCGTATCGCCCGTGGCGACCGGAATTTTATCATGCAGGATACGCTGCTCAATCATCGCTGCAACGTGTCGCCCAACAACGATTTCACGCTGATACTTGAGCTGTTTGACGCCGGAAAAATAGATTTTGACTATTCGATGGTGGACGGCTTTCAGCAGCGGCACGTGCGCCTGGCGTAACGGCCGGGCGATGATGCCCGCCCGTTAACGGCGCTCTGTTTAAACTGCGCGGAAGGAAATATCTTCCGGAATCACTTCACCCTGCCAGTAAAGACGCGCAGCAACGCTACCGGCCAGCTGGCGATAGAGCGTGGTGAACTCGCTGTCCGGCCTGCGCACGACCGTCGGTTCGCCGTCGTCCAAATCTTCCCGCAGGCTGATATGCAGCGGCAGCTGGCCAAGCAGCCGGGTGTGATACTGCTCCGCCAGCCGCTCTGCCCCACCGGTGCCGAAGATCGGCTCGTGGTGGCCGCACTGGCTGCAAATATGAATGCTCATGTTCTCAACAATGCCCAGCACCGGCACGTTCACCTTCTCGAACATCACTATCCCCTTACGGGCATCAATCAGCGCAATGTCCTGCGGCGTGGTGACCACCACCGCCCCGGTCACCGGCACGTTCTGCGCCAGCGTCAGCTGTATGTCACCGGTTCCCGGCGGCATATCCAGCACCAGGTAGTCCAGATCCGGCCACAGCGTTTCGTTCAGCAGCTGCATCAGCGCTTTGCTGGCCATCGGGCCGCGCCACACCATGGCGTTATCTTCAGTCACCAGATAGCCGATAGAGTTGGTCGCCAGGCCGTGGGCGATAATCGGTGCCATATGCTTGCCGTCCGGCGAGCTGGGGCGCTGCGCTTCGGTGCCCAGCATATCCGGGATCGACGGGCCATAGATGTCCGCATCCAGCAGGCCGACCTTCGCGCCCTCGGCGGCCAGCGCCAACGCCAGGTTAACCGCCGTGGTGGACTTCCCTACCCCGCCCTTGCCGGAGCTGACGGCGATGATGTTTTTCACGCCGTTCACCCCGGGGCGGTTTTTCACCCGCTGCAGGGTGGCAACATTCAGCGACAGCCGCCAGCTGATGGCTGAGGCACCGCTGAGGCGCAGCAGTTCGGCGCTGACGGTGGACTTCAGCGTTTCAAATGCGCTCTGCCAGGCAAACGGCAGAGTCAGTTCGATGTGCAGCGTGTTGTCTATTAATGCGCAGTGTCGAAGTGCCTTCAGCACGGTAAGATTGTGCTGCAGGGTTGGATGCTCAAAGGTGGCCAGCACCCCCATGACGATTGCGCGCAGCGCTTCGGGCTTCGCTTGTGACGTCATCCCGGCTCCTTGTTCTGGTCTGTAATAAAGAATGCGTTATAGCGCTAAGCATATCAGATCCCGCCCTGCCCCGGGGAAGCGGGGCCGTAAAAATCCCCCTGTGGATGAACCCCTTGTTTACGCAGGGAGTGGCTTTCGGTTACCATCTAAACCCCTTTTTCAACAGGTAAAGCAAGTCTCACTATGACTCAAGTCGCGAAAAAAATTATGGTAACGTGCGCCCTGCCGTACGCCAACGGTTCAATTCATCTCGGACACATGCTCGAGCATATCCAGGCAGATATTTGGGTCCGTTACCAGCGAATGCGCGGCAACCAGGTTTACTTCATCTGCGCCGATGACGCACACGGTACGCCGATTATGCTGAAAGCCCAGCAGCTGGGCATCGCACCGGAGCAGATGATCGCCGAAATGAGTCAGGAACATCAGACCGACTTTGCCGGTTTCGATATCAGCTACGACAACTATCACTCAACACACAGCGAAGAGAACCGTGAGCTGTCCGAACTGATCTACACGCGCCTGAAAGAAAACGGTTTTATCAAAAACCGGACCATTTCCCAGCTTTACGATCCGGAAAAAGGCATGTTCCTGCCGGACCGCTTCGTTAAAGGCACCTGCCCGAAATGTAAGGCGCCGGATCAGTATGGCGACAACTGCGAAGTGTGCAGCGCCACCTACAGCCCAACCGAGTTGATCGATCCGAAGTCGGTGGTTTCCGGCGCTACGCCGGTGCTGCGTGATTCCGAGCACTTCTTCTTCGACCTGCCAGAATTCAGCGCCATGCTGCAGGCCTGGACCCGTTCTGGCGCGCTGCAGGAGCAGGTGGCGAATAAGATGCAGGAGTGGTTCGAGTCTGGCCTGCAGCAGTGGGATATCTCCCGCGATGCACCTTACTTCGGCTTTGAAATTCCTGGTGCGCCGGGCAAATATTTCTACGTCTGGCTGGATGCGCCTATCGGCTACATGGGTGCGTTTAAGAACCTGTGCGATAAGCGCGGCGATATCGACTTCGATGCGTTCTGGAAGACCGACTCCGACGCGGATCTCTACCACTTTATCGGTAAAGATATCGTCTATTTCCACAGCCTGTTCTGGCCGGCGATGCTGGAAGGCAGCAACTTCCGTAAGCCGACTAACCTGTTCGTGCACGGCTATGTGACGGTTAACGGCGCGAAGATGTCCAAATCGCGCGGCACCTTTATTAAGGCCAGCACCTGGCTGCAGCATCTGGATTCCGACAGCCTGCGCTACTACTACGCGGCGAAACTCTCTTCCCGCATCGACGATATCGACCTGAATCTGGAAGATTACGTGCAGCGCGTGAATGCGGATATCGTCAATAAAGTGGTTAACCTGGCCTCGCGCAACGCCGGCTTTATCAATAAGCGTTTTGGCGGCCAGTTGTCTGCGGAACTGGCGGACCCGGCGCTGTATAAAACCTTTACCGATGCGTCAGAAAGCATTGGCGAAGCCTGGGCCAGCCGCGAGTTCGGCCGTGCGATCCGTGAGATTATGGCACTGGCCGACGTGGCCAACCGCTACGTCGACGAGCAGGCTCCGTGGGTAGTGGCGAAGCAGGAAGGCCGCGATGCCGATCTGCAGGCCATCTGCTCAATGGGCATTAATCTGTTCCGCGTGCTGATGACCTGGCTGAAGCCGGTGCTGCCGCAGCTGAGCGATCGCGTGGAAGCGTTCCTGAATCAGGAACTGAGCTGGGAAGGCATCAACCAGCCGCTGCTGAGCCACAATATTGCGGCCTTCAAGGCGCTGTATAACCGCGTTGAAATGGATAAAGTTAACGGCCTGATTGAAGCGTCGAAAGAGGAAGCCGCTGCCGCCGCGAAACCGGCGGTAACCGGTCCGCTGGCCGACGACCCGATTCAGGACACCATTACCTTTGACGACTTCGCCAAAGTGGATATGCGTATTGCGCTGATCCAGAATGCGGAATTCGTTGACGGCTCCGACAAGCTACTGCGCCTGTCGCTGGATCTGGGTGGGGAAAGCCGCCAGGTGTTCTCCGGTATTCGTGCCGCCTATCCGGACCCGGCGGTGCTGGTCGGTCGCCTGACGGTGATGGTGGCAAACCTCGCACCGCGTAAAATGCGCTTCGGCGTATCCGAAGGAATGGTGATGGCCGCAGGCCCTGGCGGTAAGGATATCTTCCTGCTCAGCCCGGACAGCGGCGCGCAGCCTGGTCAGCAGGTGAAGTAAGCCGTTCTTAACAGGGGCGAGCGGGCAACCGCTCGCCCCTTTGTTATTTCTGACGCTTCCCGCCCGGGTAGCGCAGCAACTCAATTAATCGTATGATTAACATTCTGAAATTCAGGAGGTTATCATGCGCCGCGCCCCGCTGATTCTGTGGCAGTTTATCCGCGCTTTTTTCATTATCTACCTCTGCCTGTATGTGGGTATCGGCATTTCCAGCCTGCTTCCCGTCACCATTCCCGGCAGTATTATCGGTATGCTGGTGCTGTTCGCCCTGCTGGCTACGCAAATCCTTCCCGTTGAGTGGGTCAGGCCCGGCTGTAGCCTGTTTATCCGCTATATGGCGCTGCTGTTCGTGCCGATTAGCGTCGGCGTGATGAACGACATGGATATTCTCACCGCGCAGTTTGGCCCGATAGTGGTTTCCTGCCTGGTCAGTACGCTGATTGTGCTGGTGACCGTTGGTGTTCTTTCACAGCGTATGCACCGCCAGCCGCTGGCACCTGAGGGAGAACGCGATGAGTGATATGTGGTGGTCCATTCCGTTAACAGTCGTGGTGTTCCTGGCGGCGCGTCAGCTTGCCGCACGGGTGAAGATTTCTATTGTGAATCCCCTGCTGATCGCCATGGCAGTGATTATTCCACTGCTGCTGCTGCTGCAAATCCCCTACACCCGCTATTTCCAGGGCAGCGCCATCCTGAACAGCCTGTTGCAGCCCGCCGTGGTCGCCCTTGCGCTGCCGCTGTATGAGCAAATGCATCAGATCCGCGCCCGCTGGAAGTCGATTATCAGCGTCTGCTTTATCGGCAGTATCACCGCGATGACCTCCGGGACTGCCATTGCCCTGTGGCTCGGTGCCACACCCGAGATCGCCGCCACCCTGTTGCCGAAATCAGTGACCACGCCAATTGCCATGGCGGTGTCCGGCTCGCTGGGCGGGATACCGGCGATTAGCGCAATCTGCGTGCTGATGGCCGGGGTGCTGGGTGCGGTGTTTGGCCATATGCTGCTGAATCTGCTGCGGGTGCGTGCCGCCTCCGCCCGTGGGCTGGCGATTGGCAACGCCTCGCACGCTATCGGCACCGCCCGCGCGGTAGAAATGGATGCGCAGGAAGGGGCGTTCAGTTCGCTGGCGCTGGTGCTGTGCGCCATTATTACCTCACTGCTGGCACCGTTTATTTTTCCCGTACTGCTGCACTGGTTAGGATAAAACTTGCGAGAGATCTCGCATTTTATTTATCAATTTCATTTATTACACTGACAGAGGGATGCAGATCACATATAACTGGCTGCCGGCTCGTTAACATGAGCCAGCATCCAGCATAAAGAGGCCTAAAATGCATCCAAGATTCCTGGCAGCCTTCGCCACGCTTCCCGAGCCATTACAGCATGCCATTCGGCCGATTCTCTCTTCTGCGGAGTTTTCTGCCCGCATCAGCGCCGATGAAGCGGCAATATTGAAAAAGCAGTGTGGCTATAACGACAGCGAACTGGCCTTTGCCCTGCTGCCGCTGGCCGCAGCCTGCGCACAGGCCGCGCTGTCCGATTTTAAAGTTGGTGCCATCGCACGGGGTGCCAGCGGCACGCTGTGGTTTGGGGCCAATATGGAATTCAGCGGCACCACCATGCAGCAAACCGTTCACGCCGAGCAGAGCGCAGTGACCCACGCCTGGCTCCGGGGCGAACGCGCGCTTGAAGCGATCACGGTCAACTACACCCCCTGCGGCCACTGCCGCCAGTTTATGAACGAGCTGAACAGCGGCACGGCGCTGACTATCGAGCTGCCGGGCCGCGCGGCGGCCACGCTGGGCGACTATCTGCCGGATTCGTTCGGTCCGCGCGATCTGAACATTACCACCCTGCTGATGGATAACGTCGATCACGGCGTGGCGATCCGGGGCGATGCGCTGGAACAGGCCGCACTGGCGGCAGCCAACAGCAGCCATGCGCCATACAGTCAGGCCTGGAGCGGCGTAGCGCTGGAAACCACCGACGGCACGATCTTTGCCGGGCGCTATGCGGAAAACGCCGCCTTTAACCCCACTCTGCCGCCGCTGCAGGGCGCGCTGAATCTGCTGAATCTTGCCGGATACGCCAGCAGCGATATTTCCCGCGCAGTACTGGCCGAAGCGCCAGAGGCGAAACTCAGCCAGCGGTCCGCTACCGCCGCCACCCTCAGCGCGCTGGGCTGTACCGACTTCAGCGCCATTCCTCTGATCAATTCGTAAAAATCCGCCAGCAATTCGAGAAAGATCCCAGCTTTTGTTATTACTTGTTAACAAAAGCTGTATTTTCAGATGATTTATTCTAGGATTGGCCCCACATCATCACGATAGCAACCAGAGTACGAATTGCATGGAACTCGAATACGAAAGTAAACGATCGCTTTACATCCCTTACGCCGGTCCGATCCTGCTGGAATTTCCCCTGCTGAACAAAGGCAGCGCCTTCTCGATTGAGGAGCGTAATGACTTCAACCTCAACGGCCTGCTGCCTGAAACGGTTGAAACCATTGAGGAACAGGCCGAACGCGCCTGGCGGCAGTTCCAGGATTTTAAAAATAATAACGATAAGCACGTCTATCTGCGTAATATCCAGGACACCAACGAAACCCTGTTCTACCGCCTGCTGGACAACCATCTGGAAGAGATGATGCCCATTATCTACACCCCAACGGTGGGTGCAGCCTGTGAGCACTTCTCTGAGATCTACCGCCGCGCGCGCGGTCTGTTTATCTCCTATCCGAACCGCGCCAGCATTGAAGACATGCTGCAGAACGCCACCAAGCAGAATGTAAAAGTGATCGTCGTGACCGACGGCGAGCGCATTCTCGGCCTGGGCGACCAGGGCATCGGCGGCATGGGTATTCCTATCGGCAAGCTGTCGCTCTACACCGCCTGTGGCGGCATCAGTCCGGCCTATACCCTGCCGGTGGTGCTGGATGTCGGCACCAACAATCAGCAGCTGCTGAACGATCCGCTGTACATGGGCTGGCGCCACCCGCGCATTACCGGCGAGGAGTACGATAACTTCGTCAACGAATTTATCACCGCCGTGAAAAGCCGCTGGCCGAACGTGCTGCTGCAGTTTGAAGACTTCGCGCAGAAGAATGCCATGCCGCTGCTGGAGCGCTATCGTAACGAAGTTTGCTGCTTCAATGACGATATCCAGGGCACCGCCGCCGTCACGCTGGGTACCCTGCTGGCCGCCAGCCGTGCAGCGGGCAGCAAGCTGAGCGAGCAGAACGTGGTGTTCCTCGGTGCCGGTTCCGCCGGCTGCGGTATCGCCGAGCAGATTATCGCCCAGATGAAATCCGAAGGGCTGAGCGAAGATGAAGCGCGCGCCCGCGTATTTATGGTCGACCGCTTTGGCCTGCTGACCGACAAGCTGCCGAACCTGCTTAACTTCCAGAGCAAACTGGTGCAGAAAAGCGAGCGTCTGGTCAACTGGGACAGCAGCAGCGATTCGCTCTCCCTGCTGGACGTGGTGCGCAACGCGCGCCCGAGCATTATGATTGGCGTTTCCGGCCAGCCGGGGCTGTTCAGCGAAGAGATCGTGCGTGAAATGCATAAGCACTGCCCACGCCCGATTATCATGCCGCTGTCTAACCCGACTTCCCGCGTAGAAGCCACGCCGCAGGACATTATGGCCTGGACCGACGGTCAGGCGCTGGTCGCCACCGGCAGCCCGTTTGCACCGGCGATCTGGAAGGATAAAACCTACCCGATTGCCCAGTGCAATAACTCCTATATCTTCCCGGGTATTGGCCTGGGCGTGATTGCCTCCGGCGCGACCCGCGTAACCGACAGCATGCTGATGGCCGCCAGCCGTGCGCTGGCAGAGTGCTCGCCGCTGGCTAACGAAGGCTCCGGCCCGGTGCTGCCTGAAGTGAAGGATATTCAGGGCGTGTCAAAAGTCATTGCGATGGCCGTAGGCAAAGCCGCACAGCTGGCGGGCGTGGCGGTTGTCACCTCGGAAGACGTGCTGTCCAAAGCCATTGCCGCCAACTTCTGGCTGCCGCAGTATCGTAACTATCGCCGTACTTCTATCTAAGAAGAATCTGCCGGGCGTCACACTACGCCCGGCTATTTGTGTGAAAAAACGCCATACGGCGCGCCGTTGCTTGCTTCCCCTCTCTCCCTACAGTAGCCTTGAACCACCTTATCTCCGCAATTTCGAGCACCGTTCAGTATGTTGAAACGCCTGGCTTATGGTCTGATTATCATCATCGTTCTGATGGTTCTGACCGCGCTTGGCCTGGATCGCTGGATGAGCTGGAAAACCGCCCCCTATATTTACGACGATTTGAAATCCCTGCCCCATCGTCAGGTTGGCGTGGTACTGGGCACCGCCAAGTATTACCGCACCGGGGTAATCAATCAGTATTACCTCTATCGTATTCAGGGTGCGATGAACGCCTATAACAGTGGCAAGGTGAACTATCTGCTGCTGAGCGGCGATAATGCCCAGCAAAGCTATAACGAACCGATGACCATGCGCCGTGACCTGATTGCGGCCGGCGTGGAGCCGTCCGATATCGTGCTGGACTATGCCGGTTTCCGTACCCTCGACTCCATCGTGCGCACCCGCAAGGTGTTCGATACCAACGACTTTATTATTATTACCCAGCGCTTCCACTGCGAGCGCGCGCTGTTTATCGCCCTGCATATGGGGATTCAGGCGCAGTGCTATGCGGTTCCCTCGCCGAAAAACATGCTCAGCGTGCGGCTGCGTGAAGTGGGTGCTCGCCTTGGCGCACTGGCCGATCTGTACCTGATGAAGCGCGAGCCGCGATTCCTCGGGCCGCTGGTGCCGATCCCGGCAGTGCATGAGGTGCCGGAAGACGCACAGAGTTACCCGGCAGTCACCCCGGAGCAGCTGCTTGAAATCCAGCAGAAAGGAAAGTAACTACCACTCGCATTAGCCAGACATGGACCGGGAGTTGTCGAATGAATGAAGTCACCACACGCAAACGCTGGATAGCGGAACTGCTGCTGGTTTGCGTTGCCGCCGGTTGGGGAATTGGCTTCCCGGTGATGAAGCAGGCGGTCGCCCTGCATCCGGTGCTGATGGTGCTGGGGTTGCGCTTCCTGCTCTCTACCCTGCTGATGTTACCCTTCAGCGCCAAAAGCCTGGCGGGCATCGGTGGCCGAACGTACCTTGCGGGCATTTCTCTGGGTCTGCTGCTGGGCGCGGCATTCGTCTTTCTGATCCTCGGGCTGCAAACCACCACCGCATCGAATACCGGGTTTCTGGCCGGGCTGGCGGTAGTCTGGGTGCTGCTGCTCTCCGGCCCGCTGGCAGGGAAGCTGCCTTCCGCATCGGCGATTATCGCCGTGCTGTTTGGCGTGGCCGGTTTGCTGGTGATGTCCGATATGCACGACTGGCATTTACAGTGGGGCGATTCGCTGGTGATTATCGGTTCGGTGTTCACGGCGCTGCATATTCTGGCGCTTGATAGGCTCAGCGTCCGCCACAACAATACCGCCCTGACGTTTTTACAGGTTGCCACCATGGCGGCGGTGATTATGCTGATGCAGCACGCCACCGGCGGCGAGTGGTTTCCGCAAACGTGGGACGGCCCGCTGGTGTGGGCCCTGCTGGTGACGGCGCTGTTTTCTACGGTGATCGCCTTCTGGGTGCAGACCCACTATCAGCGCTATACCTCGCCGACGCGCGCGGTGCTGATCTACAATCTTGAACCGGTGTTTTCCGCGCTGTTCGCCGTCTGGCTGCTGCATGAAAGCCTGTCGGTCAACGTTTTGCTGGGCGGCGCACTGATTCTGACGGGGATGTGTATGCCGGGGCTGATTTCTGTTCTTGCGCAGCGGTTTGGAAAGGAAAAGGTGCCTGCGGCGGGCGCTATTGACTAATGGATTGGCAGAATTGCAGAAAGGTGGCATCACCCGCTTCGATATGAAAAGGGCTGCATCACGCAGCCCTTTTCACAAACAACTTACTTCTTACGTGCGTACTTCAGTGAATCCAGCGCCACCGCGAAGATGATGATGCCGCCCTTGATGATGTACTGCCAGTAAGGGTTGACGCCGATATAGGTCAGGCCGTAGTTGATCACCGTAAAGATGATCACCCCGGTCACCACGCCTGCTACCGTACCCACGCCGCCGGCGAACGACACGCCGCCCACCACGCAGGCCGCAATCGCATCCAGCTCGTACATAAAGCCAAGGTTATTGGTGGCAGAACCGATACGGCCCGCTTCCAGCATCCCACCGAAGGCATAGAACACGCCGGACAGGGCGTAGACCAGGATCAGGTTGAACGGGACGTTTACGCCAGAGACTTTCGCCGCTTCCGGGTTACCGCCGATAGCAAAGATGTTTTTACCGAAGCGGGTTTTATTCCACAGTATCCACACCAGGAAGATGGCGATAATCGCGTAGAAGGTGATGTACGAGAGTTTAAAGTCGCCCAGGCGGATAAAGCCCTGCGCAAAGGTAGAGAACTTCTCGTCAAAACCGGCCACCGGCGACGCACCAACATAGTCGTAGTACAGCGAGTTAATGCCGTAAACGATAATCATCGTACCCAGGGTGGTGATAAACGGCGTCACCTTGAGGTAAGCGATAATCAGGCCGTTCACCAGGCCAATCAGCGCGCCCACCGCACAGACAATCAGAATAACCAGCGCAATCGGCATGGTTTCCATATGCGGAAACACCTTGTTGGCGTTATCCATCGACTGCAGCAGCGTTGCCGCCACTACTGCCGCCAGGCCAACCTGACGACCGGCAGACAGGTCGGTCCCTTGGGTAACGATCAGCCCCGCCACGCCCAGTGCAATAATGACGCGCACGGAGGACTGGGTAAGAATATTACTCAGGTTCATTAAACTTAAAAACGTTGGGTCCTGGATAATGATGACTGCCAGCAGAACCAGCAGCACCACGTAAATTCCGCCCTCTTTTAACCAGGTGAGCGCATTCTTTTTATTCACTGCATTCATAGTAACAGCCCTTACATCATTAAAGGTGCAACGATGCCAAACGCAATATTTCGTTTTGCGTGGTGTTTTTCGTTTCGACAATGCCTGCAACCAGGCCATTACTCATTACCAGTATCCGGTCGGTGATGCCTAATAACTCCGGCATTTCCGATGAGATAATAATGATTCCTTTTTCTTTCTTCGCCAGTTCGGCAATCAGCTGATAAATTTCAAACTTAGCGCCAACGTCAATACCGCGCGTCGGTTCATCCAGCATTAATATTTCCGGCTGAGTCAGCAGCCAGCGGCCAATAATCACCTTCTGCTGGTTACCGCCGGAAAGCGAACCGATTGACGTTTTATGACCCGGCGTTTTTACCCGCATGGAGTCAATGACCCACTGGGTATCGCTTTTCATCCGGCTGTTATCTAACAGGCCAATATTATTTTTATATTTACGGATATTCGAAATCAGCGAGTTAAAGCCGATATCCAGATAGGCGTAAATACCGGTTGAACGGCGCTCTTCGGTGACCAGCGCAAAGCCGTGGTTAATCGCTTCGTTGGCGCTGTTATTTTTGATCGGCTTGCCGTGCAGCTTAATGGTGCCCGCTGATTTTTCGCGGATGCCGAACAGCGTCTCAACGATATCGGTGCGCTTAGCTCCCACCAGCCCGGCAATACCCAGGATTTCGCCTTTGCGCAGGTCGAAGGAAACGTCGCGGATCGACGGCTGGCGCAGCGAGGTCAGATTTCTCACCTCCAGAATGGTTTCCCCCGGTACGTTGTGCTTATCCGGGAAACGCTGGTTAAGCGAACGACCGACCATCATGGCGATAATCTTATCCATATCCAGCCCTTCCAGCGACTGGGTGGCAATCCACTGGCCGTCGCGCAGAATGGTTATTTCGTCACACAGCTGGAAGATCTCTTCCATTTTATGCGAGATATAGATAATGCCGCAGCCGCGATCCTTCAGTTTACGAATAATGGTAAACAGATGGTTAACTTCTTTTTCGGTCAGCGACGACGTTGGCTCATCCATAATAACGATTTTAGCGTTATAGGAAAAAGCCTTGGCGATTTCGATCATCTGCATCTGCGAAACGGAAAGTGTCACCACCTTATCGCGCGGATCGATATCAATATCCAGTTCGTCGAAGATCGCTTTTGTATCGCGATACATTTTTTCCTGATCGACGAAGAACCCTTTTTTTGGATAGCGGCCAAGCCACATATTATCCATGACGGTACGTTGCAGAACGAGGTTTAATTCCTGATGCACCATCGATACGCCGTTTTCCAGCGCCTCTTTGGAGCTTTTGAAATTAACTTCCTCCCCCTGAAAAATAATGCTCCCCGAGTCTTTACTGTAAATGCCAAAAAGGCATTTTAATAAGGTCGACTTACCGGCACCATTCTCCCCCATCAAGGCGTGAATTGAATGCGGACGGACTTTTAGATTCACATTATCAAGCGCTTTAACTCCCGGGAATGACTTATTTACATTCGTCATCTCGAGCAAAAATTCGCGCTGCGTTTGCACGTTATCACTGCCCATAATTCTACCTGGCTGAAAGGGTGACCTGATTCAACGCCTGGTGCGGAGCAGAGCGCTCCGCACCAGGTGATACTTATTTCGCGAACTGTGACAGATTGTCTTTATCTACAGGAACGTAAGCGACGCGAACCACTTTACCGTCCAGTTTGTAGTTGGTGCCTTCGGTGGCCGGTTTACCCTCTGCCAGGTTTTTCGCCATATCGAAGGTGGCTTTCGCCTGGTTATCCGCATCGTTCAGCACGGTACCGGCCATTGCACCGGATTTCACCAGCGCCAGCGCTTCCGGCAGTGCATCCACGCCGAATACCGGTACGGAAGACTTGTTGTGTGCCTTCAGGGCTTCAACGGCACCCATCGCCATCGCGTCGTTGTTAGCGATCACTACTTCGATTTTGTTGCCGTTCGGGCCGGAGAGCCACGCATCCATCTTATCTTTCGCCTGAGCGGTATCCCACATCGCGGTATCCAGATGCAGCTGCTGAGTTTTCAGACCGTCTTTGTTCAGGGTATCGATCACGTATTTAGTACGCGCTTCGGCATCCGGGTGGCCCGGCTCGCCTTTCAGCAGCACGAACTGAATCTGGCCGTCTTTGTTCAGATCCCAGGCCGGGTTGGCCTTCCAGTGTTTTTCAATCAGCTCGCCCTGCTTAACGCCGGACTCTTTAGAGTCGGTACCGACATAATAGGCTTTGTCATAGCTGCCCAGTGCTTTCGCCGATGGCTCTTTGTTGAAGAACACTACCGGAATATCGTTGGCTTTAGCTTTGCTAATCACAACGTCAGCCGCCGCCGGGTCAACCAGGTTGATGGCCAGGGCCTTCACGCCTTTCGCTACCATGACGTCAACCTGGTCGTTCTGGGTTGACTGGCTGTTCTGGGAGTCATTCATCAACAGCTGAACGCCTGAGCTGTTTTTGGCTTCTTTCTCAATGGCCTTGCGCACCACCGACATAAAGTTGTCGTCATACTTATAAATGGTCACGCCGATACGGGTATCAGCAGCGTGAGCAGCAGCGCCAAACATCATGCTGGCGACCAGGGCGGTGAGAGTGAAAACCTTCTTATTCATGGTATCTCCGGTTTTTTTGTAGGGTAGTACTCAACGCAATGCGGGCACAGCGTGCTCGCGTGGCGATCGATTCGTGGGCGGCGAAACAGAGTTGTTACGCGGGCCGACTATGGCTAACACCAAACCCGACGTCCGTGTGCGGAAAGGCTTCCTGAATGCTGTATGTAAACACGTTTAGCAGTGCTGATTAACGACAGCGAGAAAGCCAGCCCTGTCGTTACATCATGTTTCAGCCCCTGCAGACGCTGCCATCATAGAGAAGGCCATGTTAATTAACTGTGAATTTACTCACAGATTGAAAACGGTTACACCAGCAAATCGCCTGAGTTAGTGACGGCCGACACACTTTGCCGCAGCGCCACCGAGTGACGGCGCACCAGCGTCGGCATAAAGCAGTGCTGGGCACTGTGATCCAGCTGCCCGGCCGCGCCTTTCAGCGCCAGCTCAGTAGCGAGTTTTGCCATGGAAACAATAGGATAGCGTACCGTACTGAGCTGAGGATCGGTGTAACGCGAGATGGGAATATCATCAAATCCAACGACGGAAAGCTGTAACGGCACGGCAATGCCGTTGTCTTTCAGCGCTGCCAGCGCACCGGCGGCCATGCTGTCGTTGTAGGCAAACACCGCGCTGAGCTGAAGATTACGCCCCAGCAGCTCGACCATGGCCGCTTCTCCGCCCTGTAAATCCGGCTCGCCGCAGGCAGACCAGCTCTCGGCCGGGGTAATCCCCTGCTCGTTCATCGCCTGCATCCAGCCGTGGCGGCGCTGATCGTCATCTTCAATCGGATGGGCAGAGCCAAGATAACCGATGCGCTGATGCCCGTGCTGTAACAGCATGCGGGTCGCCATCAGTGCACCGCTGACGTTGTCCAGGCACACGCAGCGATGGGCAAATCCGGGCACGATGCGGTTGATCAATACCATACCCGGCACCTGCTGCATCAGCGACGACAGCTCGTCATCACCCAACGCTTTTGCATGAACAATCAAGGCATTACAACGCTGGCGGATCAGCACTTCAATGGCGTGCCGCTCTTTATCCGCCTGATGATAGGAGTTGTTGATGAGTACATGTTTGTGCAGGCGCTGGGCAACGGTATCTACCGCTTTCACCAGCGCGCCAAAGAAGGGATCGGATACATCCATCACCACCACGCCGATGGTATCGCTAACCTGGCTGGCCAGCGCCTGCGCGTTGGCGTTGGGGCGGTAGCCCAGCTGCTCAACAATTTTTAACACGACGTCGCGGGTTTCCCCGGTAACCGCCGCGCTGTTATTTAACACGCGGGAGACGGTTGCCACGGAGACGCCCGCCTCACGGGCGACATCACGAATGGTAATCATGACCGATTACCGCAGAAGATAAGATTTTGCATAGCCCTTCCTGACCTTGACGCGTTTCTGCCGTCTATTTTGTCAGCCAGGCCGTTCCAGCTTCGTGAGTTGCGTCACACGCCTGAAAACGGTTACATACAAACTTTTAACCTTTGTGATGCCTGTCATCTTCTCCCTACGCTGGCAGCCCCAGCGACGTCAGTCGGCGCCAGAACCACTCCAGCGGCCCCTGACGGAACAGTCGCAGCCAGAAAAGAGAAAACAGCAGGTTAACCAGCCAGATAGCCGGGACAATCGCCAGGAGTTGCAGACGGCTAAAGTGGTTAAACAGCGCAAAATGGTTGAACAGCGTGGTGCAAATCAGCGTCTGTAGCAGATAGTTGCTGAGCGCCATTCGACCGACGGCGCTGACCGCTTTGGTGATTGCGCGCCGCTGTAGCTGTGGCCAGTAGCCGAAACAGAGCGCGGCATAGCCCAGTGCCTGCAATGGCGCGCTGACTTCGCGCGGAACCTGTAAGAAAAAGCCCGACCAGCGGAAGCTCCAGCCGGTCATCCACTGCAGGGCAATCGACGGAATTTCAATTGCCACGCCGGTCAGCACCAGCAGCCAGCCCGTGCGGCGATAGTGCTGCACGCTGAACGTACCGCGCAGCCAGCCGCTGCGCATCAGTGCCGCGCCGCACATCATCAGGCCAGCCAGCTGCCAGCCGTACTGTGCGGCCAGCGCCATCAGCGCCGATCCCAGCATATCCAGCCGGTTGCGCAGCGCTTCCCAGCCACCGTGAGTGCGCCAGAAGGTTTCATATTGGATGTCTGCGGCACCGGGTAGCCACGAGCTGTTGGGATTTGGCCCGGAGGCCATTCCCAGCACCACCAGAATGGCGCTGCCGACCACATACAGCATCAGGCCGGTATTAAACAGCTGCCGCGTGCCGGGCACATCTCGGATCATTCGCCACACCACCAGCCCCACAAGGCCGTACGCCAGCAGAATATCCCCTTCCCAGAACAGCAGGCCGTGCAGCAGCCCGAAGATCACCAGCCACGAAAGCCGCGACTGTAGCCAGCGCTTACCGCGCGGCAGCAGCATCTGTAGCCCGGCACCGAACAGAATGGCAAACAGGGTCAGGAATTTAGCCTGCGCCAGCAGATCCATCGCCGACCAGACCCACAGCTCGGAAGCGGCAGGCATGCCGTGCCAGGCCGGATTAAGGTAGGCGGCTTTCGGTAAGGCAAAAGAGGTGATGTTCAGTAGCAGGATGCCAAGAATGGCGACCCCGCGGATAAAATCCAGCGTGGCAATACGGGTTACGGGTGCATTCATCCAGGGAGGTTCATCTCTTCCGGTCGCCCGGGCGTGGATCGACAACGGGCAGACCGGCAAAACCGGCCTGCCCCTACAGTGCAGGATGTCGCCTCAGGCTGTCAATCAACTGTGACGTACCGCACGCAGGAACTCCTGCCGGGTATTCTGGCTGGACTTGAACAGCCCGCCCAGGGAGGTCGTGGTGGTGGCGCTGGTGGCATCGCGAATGCCGCGCGCCTTCACGCAGTAGTGCACCGCGTCGATGGACACCGCCACGTTGTTGGTGCCGAGCAGCGTTTGCAGCGCCACGAGGATCTGCTGCGTCAGTCGTTCCTGCACCTGTGGGCGCGAAGAGAAGAACTGCACGATGCGGTTGATCTTCGACAGGCCAATCACTTTATCTTTCGGGATATAGGCCACGGTTGCCTTACCGTCGATAATCACGAAGTGATGCTCGCAGGTGCTGGTCAGCGTGATATCACGCACCGTCACCATTTCATCAACCTTCATTTTATTTTCGATCACGGTAATTTTCGGGAAGTTGGCGTAATCCAGGCCGGAAAACACTTCATTCACGTACATTTTGGCAATACGCTGCGGGGTTTCGCGCAGGCTGTCATCATCCAGATCGAGGTTCAGCAGCTGCATAATTTCGGTCATATGGCCGGCAATCAGCTGTCTGCGGGTTTCGTCATCCATTTCACGCACGGGAGCGCGTAGCGGGGTTTCCAGCCCACGAGCAAGCAGTGCTTCATGAACAAGTGCGGCTTCCTGACTCAACGTCGCCATGTGATTTTCTTCTCCAGCAGGTGACCAGCCGGGCGCAACGGGCCCGGCGAAATTTCTGAGGCGGTATTTTGTAATACAATCGGCGCGCGATCCAGTGAATCAATTTAATTGTCGATGAAACTGTTTCATTCAGCCGCCGCATCGCGCCGCCAGACCAGCGCAGCGGCCACCAGCAGCGCCACCCCCGCCACGTACAGCGCCGGTTCCAGCCGCCCGACCAGCGCGGTGGATATAGCCGACAGTAGCGGCCCCACCAGCTGGCCGAGGGCATAGCCGGTGGTCAGCAGCCCGGCCAGATAGCGGGTATGCCGCGGTGCCAGTTCGCGACCGTACTGCAGGGACAGCTGCACCACGCAGAGGAAACCGCCGCCGACCAGCACCGCGCCCAGCACCAGCCCCCCGATCCCCGGCAGTAAATCGGACGCGAATACACCGACGGCCTGCAATACCAGTACGTATGCCAGCCGCCGGTTGCTGTGGCCGTAACGGCGGGTCAGAATCCCCGCGATAATGCCCACTACCGCCGCGCCGCCGAACACCGGCCAGGCGAATTGGGCGAAGGCGCTGCCCGGAAAGCGCGCCGCTGCCATCTCTGACAGGAACGTCGCCGGCAGGATATAGCCGAACCCCGCCAGGCTGTAGCTCCAGACCAGCTTTTTCAGACCGGCGGTCAGCTTCAGCGGCTCCGGCGCGGTGTCAGGACGATGCAGCTGGCCGCTGCGCGGCAGGTTGCGGGCAATCAGCAGAACCAGCAGCAGCGCCATCACGCCGTAGGCCAGCCAGGCCATGGCGGCACCGATCTGCCACTGATGCAGCAGCACCGCCATCATTCCGCTGAGGAAAATTCCGGTGCCCGGCCCGGCATACACCGCCGCGCTGAGCGCCGGGCGCCCGTAGTGATGCAGCTGTTCATTACTCCACGCGGCGATAAGAACCATCGCCCAGCCGCTGGCCCAGCCGATAAGAAAACGCACCACGCCGTGCCACCACGGCCCTGCAATGCAGGCGGAAAGCAGCGTCAGCGCCACCGCGCCCCAAATTCCCGCCTGAAGTCGCCACTCCACTCGCCGGGTGGCGCGCATCGCGTCCCAGGAGCCAAACAGATAGCCGAGGTAGTTTAAGGCGGCAACCACCCCGGCGCTGGTCAGCGACAGCTGACGATCGTCTATCATTAAAGGAACCTGCGGGGTAAAGGCGAAACGCCCGATCCCCATTGCTACCACCAGCGCCAGAAACGCGCTGAATGCCACACGCACTGCCATTTTGTTCTCCCATGCCCGATTTTCATTGCCAGTAGTCTATGCGATCGGTAAACTCTCAAAAAGTGAATAATTCACACAAAGTTGCTTACGAAAAAAGAATATGGACCTGACCCAGCTTAAAATGTTCTGCGCCGTTGCCGACAGCGGCTCGGTTGTTCGCGCGGCGGAACAGCTTAACCGCGTACCCTCTAACCTCACCACTCGCCTGCGCCAGCTGGAAGAGGAACTCGGCACGGACCTGTTTATTCGCGAAAAGCAGCGCCTGCGGCTGTCGCCGATGGGGCATAACTTTCTCTGCTACGCGCAGCGTATTCTGGCACTCAGCGCCGAAGCGATGGCGATGGCCCACAGCGGTGAACCCGCCGGGCACTTTGCGCTGGGCTCGATGGAGAGCACCGCCGCCAGCCGCCTGCCCTCGCTGCTGGCTGAATTTCATCAGCGTTATAAAAACGTCACCCTGTCGCTGACCACCGGCACCTCCGGCGAGATCCTCGAGCAGGTGCGCGCGGGCACGCTGGCCGCCGCCCTCTCCGACGGACCGGTCAATATGGACGAGTTGAACAGCTGCGTGGCCTTTTCCGAGCGGATGGTGCTGATCTCCAGCCTTGAGCATTCGCCAATCGCCGGCCCGGCGGACGCGGCCGGTGCCACGCTGTTTACCTTTCGCCCCAGCTGCTCTTACCGCCAGCGTTTTGAAAACTGGTTTCTTGCCGATGGCGTGCAGCACGGACCGGTGATGGATATTCCCTCTTATCACGCGATGCTGGCCTGCGTCGCCAGCGGCGGCGGTATCGCGATGCTGCCGGAAGGCGTGCTGACGCTGCTGCCGGGCCATGAACGCGTGCGCCAGCATCCGCTGTCGGCGGAATTCCGCGATACCGACACGCGGCTGGTGTGGCGGCGTGATGCCTTCACGCCGAATGTTGAAGCGCTGAAGTACCTGATTATTGAACAGTTTGATAATAAGTCTAGCGACTGACCGGGCTTATCACCCTCTCTTAACCTTAAACACCCTGCTCACGACCGGAAACCGCCGGATCGGAGTAACTGACAGGAGCATAAAATGCAGATGATTAAAACACGTGCCGCCGTAGCCTGGGCCGCCGGTGAGCCGCTGAAGATTGAAGAACTGGATCTGATGCCGCCGCAGAAAGGCGAAGTGCTGGTGCGCATCACCGCCACCGGCGTGTGCCATACCGACGCCTATACCCTGTCGGGTAAAGATCCTGAGGGCGTGTTCCCGGCGGTGCTGGGCCACGAAGGCGGCGGTATTGTTGAAGCCGTGGGCGAAGGCGTGACCAGCGTTGCCGTGGGCGATCACGTGATCCCGCTGTACACGCCGGAATGCGGCAAATGTAAATTCTGTCTGTCCGGCAAGACCAACCTCTGCCAGGCGATCCGCGCCACCCAGGGTAAAGGTCTGATGCCGGACGGAACCACCCGCTTCTTTAAAGACGGTCAGCCTATCTTCCACTATATGGGCACCTCTACCTTCTCCGAGTACACCGTAGTGCCGGAAATCTCACTGGCTAAAATCAGCAAAGAAGCCCCGCTGGAAGAAGTCTGCCTGCTGGGCTGTGGCGTAACCACCGGTATGGGTGCCGTGCTGAATACCGCAAAAGTAAAAGAAGGCGACACCGTGGCGATCTTCGGCCTGGGCGGCATTGGCCTGTCGGCGATTATCGGTGCGAAGATGGCGAAAGCCGGTCGCATCATCGGCGTGGATATCAACACCAGCAAGTTCGATCTGGCCACCAAGCTGGGCGCTACCGATCTGATCAACCCGAAAGATTTCGATAAACCTATTCAGGAAGTGATCGTTGAGATGACCGACGGCGGCGTCGACTTCTCCTTTGAGTGCATCGGCAACGTTAACGTCATGCGTTCCGCGCTGGAGTGCTGCCACAAAGGCTGGGGCGAATCGGTGATTATCGGCGTGGCCGGTGCGGGCGAAGAAATTGCCACCCGTCCGTTCCAGCTGGTGACCGGCCGCGTGTGGCGTGGTTCCGCGTTCGGCGGCGTGAAGGGCCGCTCGCAGCTGCCGGGCATTGTCGATCGCTATATGAACGGCGAGTTCCAGCTGAACGACTTTATTACCCACACCATGCCGCTGGAAGACATCAACGAGGCGTTCGAGCTGATGCACTCCGGCAAATCGATCCGCTCCGTGGTGCACTTCAATAAATAATAGCCGGGCAACGGTAAGCTATAGTCAGAGACGGGCCTGCTCCGGCGGGCCTGATTCTGAACGACGACAGACAACATCAGGAGGATACATGCCATCCACTCTGGAGCTACTTGAAGAACACCGGCTGTACGGCGGCTGGCAGCAGCGCTACCGCCATCTGTCCAGCAGCCTGAACTGCAGCATGACCTTCAGCATCTTCTTACCCGGCCCGAAAGACGGCACGCCGCCGCCGGTGGTCTGGTGCCTTGCCGGTTTAACCTGCACCGATGAAAACTTTAGCGTGAAGTCCGGCGCACAGCGCGTAGCGGCCGAGCTGGGTCTGGTGCTGGTGATGCCGGATACCAGCCCGCGCGGCGAAGGCGTGGCCAACGACGAAGGTTACGATCTCGGCCAGGGGGCGGGTTTCTACCTTAACGCTACCGAAGCGCCGTGGTCGGCCAATTTTAAGATGTACGACTACATCAACAGCGAGCTGCCGGCGCTGGTTGCCGGTAACTTCAGCGTCAGCGATCGTCAGGCGATTATGGGGCACTCGATGGGCGGCCACGGTGCGCTGACCATTGCACTACGCAACCCGGGCCGCTTCAGTTCGGCCTCCGCCTTTGCACCGATCGTCAATCCGCTGGAAGTGCCGTGGGGACAGAAAGCGTTTCGCGCCTATCTGGGCGATGATGTGGAAAGCTGGAAGGAGTACGACAGCTGCTGGCTGATGCGCAACAGCGCTAACCAGCTGCCGGTGCTCATCGATCAGGGCGACAGCGATCAGTTCCTTGCCGATCAGCTACGGCCTGAACGTCTGGAGGAGATTGCCCGCGAAGTGGATTTCCCGCTGACCGTGCGCGTGCAGCCGGGCTATGACCACAGCTACTTTTTTATCAGCAGCTTTGTGGAAGATCATTTACGCTTTCACGCGAAGTATTTGCTGGTGTAGTAGACAGTTTGGGGCCAGCGGCTTGCACCGCTGGCCCCGGCGGGGATTAGAAGGAGTAATCTACCGCGGCAAAGTAACGACGACCGTCTTCGTTGAAGGTGTAGTCGTCGCGGTTCAGGTCTTTATCACCCAGGTTCATCACCCCGGCTCGCAGCTTGACCGCTTTGGTCGCCTGCCAGGCTCCCCCGGTATTCCACAGCACGTAACCGCCCGGCGTCGGGCCGTCTGCGGTCAGCGAACGGCGCTGGCCGGAGTAGTTAGCCTGCAGGAAGAATGACCAGTCCTGCAGCGGCTTCCAGTCCAGGGTACTGTTGGCGGTGTGCAGCGGCAGCTCCTGCAGCGGTTTATTGCCACCGCCGCTCAGGTTACGTCCGTCGGTATAGGTGTAGTTCAGCGTCAGCTTCCACTGGTCGTTAAACGGCACCGTCATTTCGGTTTCCACACCGGTAATGCGCGCCTTGTTCACGTTGTAGTAGCGGAACACCGGCTTACCGTCGACGATATCAACATAGTTCGGATAGCTCGGTGCCAGGCCAACGTTAGCGGTACGGGCAATATCGATCATATCGTCAACGTTGTTCTGGAAGGCGGTCACGCTGCCGGTCACGCCCTCCAGCAGCCCTTCTTCCCCGGCGTAATACAGGCCCAGCTCAAAGCTTTCGCTGGTTTCCGGCTTCAGCTCTTTGCTGCCGACAATGGTACAGCTGCCGCGGCAGGAACCGCTCTGCCAGTCCGGGCTCAGCTGCAGCAGTGAAGGCGCTTTAAAGGCGTTGGCCCAGCCGCCCTTCACGGTGATAGTATCGGTGGCGTTATACACCAGGTAGGCGCGCGGGCTCCAGTGATCGCCGAAGGTCTGGTGATCGTCCATACGCACGCCGGTGGTCAGCGCCAGCGATTCAATAATCCGCCACTCGTCTTCCACAAACAGCGCGTACTGGCTGGCCGAGGTTTTGCCGCTGCCTTTCAGGGTGCCGCTGTCTTCCAGCTTATCGTGGCGCACTTCACCGCCGAAGGTCAGCATCTGATTGATGTCCGCCAGCGGCAGAACCAGCTTACCGTCCAGCGAGTTGTTTCTCGCTACCGCATTACCGGCGCTGCTGTTGTAGTTTTCCACGCGATCGCCGTAGAAGCGCAGTTCGGTGTTGCCCCAGTCCCAGCGGCCGTTATGGCCAAGAGAATAGTTCTGGCGCTCAATGCGGTTTTTATCCAGCGAATCGGAATCACGGTCCTGGCGGTCAAAGCCGTAGCCGAGGCTGATATCCTGCTCTTTGGTCGGGGTCAGCGCGAATTCCACGTTGGTGTTGCGGTTGGTGTAACCCTCAATGCGCGGCGACAGGCCGTTGGCAGCGGTATCTGAGTGCTGCTGTTTGTCTTTTTCGCGCTTGCCGAGATTGCCGTACACCTTCACACCCAGCAGATCGTCAATCAGCGGACCGCTGGTGAAGAAACCGCCGTTGTAGCTGTCGCCGCGATCGCGGTGTTCCTGCACCGTGGTGTCGGCGCTTAGCGTACCGTGCCAGGCTTTGCCGACTTTACGGGTAATAATATTCACCACGCCACCCAGCGCATCGGAACCGTACAGCGATGACATCGGCCCGCGAACCACTTCGATGCGCTCAATGGCATCTGCCGGTATCCAGTTAAGGTCGAAGTCGTTGTGGCGGAAGGCGGCATTACGCGAGTTAACGCGCTTGCCGTCAACCAGGATCAGCGTATAGCTGCTGTTGAGGCCGCGCAGGCTGACGCCTTTACGGTTATCGCCCTCGTTGGTCAGCTGTACGCCAGGAACATCGCGCAGTACATCGCGCAGATTCTGCACCGGACGGCGCTGAATATCTTCGGCGGTGATCACGCTGATACTGGCGGGTGCATCTTTCAGATTCACTTCGGTTGCCGAAGCGGTCACCACCATTTGCTGTTCACGTTGTTTCGCTTCTTCAACTTCAACGTCTTCAGCCAGCAGCGGGAAGGATAAAATAATAGCAGACGCGCAGAGGCCCCCGCGCATAACAGGGTTCAACCTAAACATAACTTTCTCCATGAATGCAAAGCAGTAACAGCAAAAATGATTACGGCAAATACCGTAATAGTCTTAATCGGCGGAGTTTATCCGCTCGATTTTCCGGTTATATTCCGGTTAATTGACGCTTGTCCTGCGCGGTAAATTTCCGGGGCTGGACGGGCCCCGGCACGCACTTGCCAGAACTAAAAAGAGGGTGCTTCAACTAATCCATCGATTAATACCTGCGGCGTTCCCAACGTACAGCGTTCAATTCGACCACGAACGCCGTACACGCGCGCAAGACTCTCCGGCGTAATCACGTCTTCCGGTAAACCATCAGCAATCAGTTCACCGTTTTGCAGCATCAACACGTGCTGGCCGTGGCGCAGGGCGATATTGATATCGTGGACCACCACGACGGTGACGATATTTCGCTTCTCCGTTTCACGGCGCACCAGCTCCATCACGTGGAACTGATAATTTAAATCCAGTGCGCTGAGCGGCTCATCAAGCAGCAGCAGGCCAGGGCGGCGGATCAGCGATTGTGCCAGGCCAACCAGCTGCTTCTGCCCGCCGGAAAGCTGGTCCAGATAGCTCATCGCCAGATGTGCAATGCCCAACTGCTCCAGCAGCTCCATCACTTCGGCTTCACTGGCCGCACTGCTGCGCCCGCCGGAAGCCCGCTGGGCAACGATAATCGACTCAAGCACGTGCAGATGCACCCCGGCAGGCAGCGACTGCGGCAGATACACTACGCGGCTGGCGCGCTGGGCAAACGGCAGCGTCATCAGCTCTTCACCGTTAAGCCACATTTCACCTTTTGCGCGGTTCAGGCCCGCCAGCGAACGCAGTAGCGTTGACTTACCGCAGCCGTTCGGCCCCAGCAGCACGGTAATTTTTCCGCGTGGCAAAAGAGGCACGTTGAGGTTGGTAATGATCTGGCGCTTTGGATAGCCGGCGTTGAAACCGCTGATTTTCAGTCCCTGCATCAGATATTCCCCCGATGGCGCAGAATAATACTCAGGAAGAACGGCACGCCGACCAGCGAGGTGACGATGCCAACCGGAATGATCACCCCGGGGATAATGTTCTTCGAGACGACGGAAGCCATCGACAGCACCAGCGCACCGGTCAGCGCACTGGCGGGTAGATAGAAGCGGTGATCTTCACCGAAAATCATGCGCGCGATGTGCGGTGCCACCAAGCCGATAAAGCCGATTGGCCCGACGAAGGCCACCGACAGCGCGGAGAGAATACTGATGCGCAGCAGGGTTGCCAGACGCAGGCGGCGCACGTCAATGCCGAAGCTGACTGCGCGATCTTCACCGAGGCGCAGCGCCGTCAGCTTCCACGAACTGAGCAACGACAGCGGCACCAGAATCAGCAGCGCCAGGCACAGCACACCCAGCTTGTCCCATGAAGCGCGCGCCAGGCTGCCCATGGTCCAGAACACCAGCCCCTGCAGGGTGTCTTCGCTGGCGATAAACTGCATCATCGACACCAGCGCGTTAAAGGTAAACACCAGCGCGATACCGAACAGCACCACGCCAGAGGTGGCGACTTTGGTCCAGCGGGTGACCGCATCCAACATCAGTGCGGCAAACAGCGCGAAGACAAAGGCGTTGGCGGAGATGAACCACTGATCGGGAATGCCGGGAATACCAATGCCCAGCACAATCGCCAGCGCGGCACCAAAAGCGGCGGCGGAAGAAACGCCAAGGGTAAACGGACTGGCCAACGGGTTATTCAGGATGGTCTGCATTTCGGCACCGGCCAGCCCCAGCGCAAGGCCCACAACCACTGCCATCAGCGCATACGGCAGGCGGATATCCCAGACGATCACTCGGGTGCCGGCATCGACGGATTCAGGGGAAAGCAGAGTTTGCCACAGCGCGTGCAGCGTCAGGCCGGACGGGCCAAGGGTAAAATCAAGGATTAATGAGGCAACAATCGCCAGAAACAGCACCCCCATCATCAGAAAGCGATGCTTCAGTACCCGATGATAGCGCCCCATTGCACTGTCGGGCGGCGTTACTTCGGATAACTTTTCGGGATCGTGGGTCACACTCATCTTCAATACCTGTTCGGGAAAGCCCCGGATCGTTCCCTGGCCGGGAGAAAGGCAAGATTGTAGAAATTATGGAGGGAAAAATAAAGCTAATGATAATACTTATCAATAATATTTGTACCCGCGCGTGGGAGATAAAAAAGGCGCGGAATTCGCGCCTTTGAAGATATTCAGCAATATCACTTATCTAATTTGGGAAATTCCATCTCGCTGTATTTCACAAACCGCGTCTTGCGCGTCAGTTTATAGCCGAACCAGATAATCAGGAACAGTGGAATCCCGATATAGGTTGCTGCCGCACCGTACCAGTCAATCTTATCGGCAAGGAACGCCTGATAGTTCTGGCCCAGAGTGATGATCAGGCACAGCACGAAGGCGAAAATCGGCCCCAGCGGGAAGAAACCGGAACGGTAAGGCAAGTCTGCCACATCGCGGCCCTGGGCGACGTAGCCCTTACGGAAGCGATAGTGGCTGATGGCAATTCCCAGCCAGGCGATAAACCCGGTCATCCCGGAGGTATTCAGCAGCCACAGATACACGGTCTGATTACCAAAGATTGAGGTCAGGAAGCACAGACCCGCAATCACGGTGGTCGCGTACAGCGCGTTACGCGGTACCCCCCCCTTCGACAGCTTGCTGAAAATGCGCGGCGCTTTGCCTTCACAGGCCAGCGCGTAGAGCATACGCGTGGAGGCGTACATGCCGGAGTTACCCGCCGACAGCACCGCCGTCAGGATCACCGCATTCATCACCGCCGCCGCCGACAGCAGGCCTGCATGCTGGAAGACCAGGGTGAACGGGCTGACGCTGATATCTTTAACATCGTTACGCAGCAGGCTTGGATCGGTGTACGGGATGATCAGGCTGATCACCAGAATCGCAAAGACGTAGAACAGCAGGATACGCCAGAACACCTGACGCACCGCACGCGGGATATTTTTACCCGGATCTTCAGATTCACCCGCAGCAATACCGATAAGCTCGGTTCCTTGGAAGGAGAAACCGACAATCATCGCCACGCCGATCATCGCCGCGAAGCCCCCGGCGAACGGCGCATCGCCAATCTGCCAGTTATGCCAGCCGGCGCTTTCGCCGCCGCGCAGAATGCCGACGATCATCGCGACGCCGACAATAATAAAGATAATCACGGTAGCGACTTTAATCAGCGAGAACCAGTATTCCGCCTCACCGAAGCCTTTCACCGAAATATAGTTAAGCAGGAAGATCACACAGAGGAATAAGGCACTCCAGATCCACCCCGGGGTGTCCGGGAACCACCAGCTCATCACCAGCTGCGAGGCCACCAGGTCAACGGCGATAGTCACCGCCCAGTTGTACCAGTAGTTCCAGCCGAGCGCGAATCCGAAGCCTTCTTCTACGTATTTTGCACCGTAGGTGGAGAATGAGCCGGATACCGGCATATACGCGGCAAGCTCACCAAGGCTGGTCATCAGGAAGTAGACCATCAGGCCAATCAGCGCGTAGGAAAGCAGTGCTCCGCCCGGTCCCGCCTGAGAGATGGTCGCACCTGAAGCGACGAAGAGACCGGTACCAATTGAACCGCCAATGGCGATCATCGTTAAGTGACGAGCTTTGAGTTCACGCCTTAACCCAGGCTGTTGTGTTGTTTTTATGTCATGATCCATGTTTAATCGCTGTGCTTTTCTAAAATGAGGCGCGATTGTAACAAACTACCGGGGAGCGTATAGCGATAACGCGACGTTATAAGTTAGCTTCATGATCGTCCGGCGATCATTAGAATAAGACGTGATGACAACGGCAACGCTGCGACGGTTTTCCCGCCGCACCAGCAATGACAACTACCTGTTACTCTTTGCAGTAGCTGAGAAAACGGCTCAGGGCTTTTGATACATGCTTCTGCCGGTGGCAGATCCGGTACAGGGTGCGTTTCAGCTTCGGCAGCGGCAGCGGGACTTCCACCAGCGTTCCCAGCTCCAGCTGTTCGGCAATGGTCCGGCGTGACAGACAGCTGATGCCCATTCCGTGCCGCACCGCATTTTTAATCGCCTCGGAATTACCCAATTCTAGCGCCAGGTCGAACTGCGGCAGGTGGGAAAGCAGCAGATAGTCGACGATTTCGCGGGTCCCGGAGCCCTGTTCGCGTAAGATCCACGGTGCCGCCGCCAGGCTTTGCAGCGTCACCGGATGGCTCAGAATATCCGCACCCGGCGCAGCAAACACCACCAGCTCATCTCCCATCCACGGTTCGGTAATCAACTCGGGCATGTGGCATGGCCCCTCAATCAGCCCGATATCAACACGGAAATCAGCGACGTCATTGATCACCTTCTGGCTGTTCCCCACGCTAAGTTCAAGCGGCAATAATGGAAAATCACGACGGTAGTGGGCGATCATCCCCGGCAGCAGGTAGTTGCCGATGGTGCTGCTGGCGGCAATGCGCAGGGAGCCATTGTCTTCACGAAATAGCTGTTCGATCTCCTGCGCCTGCTCCAGCAGGCCAACCGCACGCGGATACAGCAGGCGTCCGTGCTCATTGATCACCAGCCGTTTGCCAACGCGATCGAAAAGCTTAACGTCAAGCTGGCCTTCAAGATCGGCCAGCGCGGCACTGACCGCGGACTGGGACAAGGCCAACACCAGAGAGGCCTGGGTTGTTGACCCGCTTTTGAGTACCTCGGTAAAGACTTCCAGCTGGCGTAAAGTGATGTGCATAATGCTTCCTTAATATAAAGATACAGCCTTGCAAAACGTGCCGCGATTCCAGCCCTCCGCCGACGCCGCTTAACACTAATAGTGGTTTATAATAAAAATATTATCAATTTCTCTTTTAAGCCGAATTCTTACATGATCGACGTGGCTTTTAAGGAGAAACCGATATGACCGACATGACTTACACCAAACCGCTCCCTGCTCCCGTTAAGTTTATACCCGGACTGGCGCTGGTGGCAGGGATTGCCACCCTGGCGATCGCCGCCGGGAGCAACCCGCAGCTTTCAGGACTGGGGCTGGGCGCACTGACGCTGGCTATTGTCTTCGGTATCCTTATCGGCAATACGGTTTATCCCTATATTACCCGGCCCTGTAACGATGGGGTGGCTTTCGCCAAACAAAAACTTTTGCGTGTGGGGATCGTTCTGTACGGTTTTCGTCTGACCTTCCAGCAAATTGCCGACGTAGGCATCAGCGGTATTGTGATTGATATGCTGGTTCTCAGCTCGACGTTTTTCCTTGCCTGCTGGCTGGGACGCAAAGTTTTTGATCTCGATCGCGAAACCGTCTGGCTTATCGGTGCGGGTAGCAGCATCTGCGGCGCGGCAGCGATTCTGGCAACCGAGCCGGTGGTAAAAGCCGATCCGGCCAAAGTCACCGTCGCCGTTGCCACCGTGGTCCTGTTCGGCACCCTGGCTATCTTTCTTTATCCTTTATTGTACCCGCTGGCAGCAGCACTGTTCCCGTCGGTTACCGCAGAAAGCTACGGCATTTTTATCGGCTCCACCCTGCATGAAGTGGCACAGGTTGTTGCCACCGGGCATACCCTCGGTACGCAGGCGGAAAATACGGCTGTGATTGCTAAAATGCTGCGGGTGATGATGCTGGCTCCCTTCCTGGTGCTCCTCAGCTGGCAGATCCGACGTCTGCGTCCCGCCTCTGACCACGGTATTCAGAAGCCAAAGGTGAGCTTTCCGTGGTTTGCCCTGTTGTTTATCGCTGTTGCCCTGTTCAATTCTTTGCATCTGCTACCGCAAGAGATGATCGGCACCATTAATCAGTTGGATAACGTGATGCTGGCGATGGCAATGGCTGCACTGGGCGTCACCACCCGCTTTGACCATTTGAAACGTGCCGGGCTGCGGCCGCTGCTGCTGGGCCTGCTGCTGTTTATCTGGCTGATTGTGGGCGGCGGTGCGATTAACCTGCTTGCCGACCATTTGATGGCATAATCTGGCCGCGTTTCCGGTTATCATAGCCGGGAATGACCCAGGCCATTAACAGGAGAACGGCATGAAATTTATCGGTGCTCACGTCAGCGCAGCGGGCGGCGTGGATCAGGCAGTTAAACGCGCCTTTGAACTGGAAGCAACTGCCTTTGCGCTGTTCACCAAAAATCAGCGCCAGTGGCGCGCGGCACCGCTGACGGACGAGGGGATTGCCGCCTTTCGCAGCGCCTGTGAGCAATACAACTACGGCCCCGGCCAGATCCTGCCACACGACAGCTATCTGATTAACCTTGGGCATCCGGTTGAGGAAGCCCTTGAAAAATCACGCGCAGCCTTCCTTGATGAAGTCACCCGCTGCCAGCAGCTGGGTCTGACGCTGCTGAACTTCCATCCCGGCAGCCATCTTCAACAGATTAGTGAAGACGAGTGCCTGAAGCGTATCGCAGAGTCGATCAATATCGTACTCGACCAGACCGAGGGCGTTACGGCGGTGATCGAAAACACCGCTGGCCAGGGCAGTAATCTTGGCTTCCGCTTTGAGCACCTGGCGGCGATTATCGATGGCGTGGAGGATAAGTCCCGCGTCGGCGTCTGCATCGATACCTGCCACGCTTTTGCCGGCGGTTACGATCTGCGTACCGAAGAAGAGTGCGTGAAAACCTTCGAGGAGTTTGAGCGGATTGTCGGCTTCCGCTACCTGCGAGGGATGCACCTGAACGATGCGAAGAGCGAGTTTAACAGCCGCGTTGACCGCCATCACAGCCTCGGCGAGGGTAATATCGGTAAGACGGTATTTAGCTGGCTGATGAAAGATGCGCGATTTGACGGTATTCCAATGATTCTGGAAACCATCGATCCGGAAATCTGGAAGGATGAAATTGCCTGGCTGAAGTCAGAGCAGAAGTAAAAACGCAGACGTAGAAGTCAGACGTAAAAAAACGGCCCCGCAGTAGCGAGGCCGTTTTGCTATCGGGGCCAGGCGTATTACCCGGCCCGACTGGAGATTACGCTTTCGCCGTTTCCACTTCCGGGCGCTTCAGCACCGCGTAAGCCAGACCTGCCACCAGCGTACCGACGATAATCGCCATCAGGTAACCCAGTACCGGAGTGATTGCACCCGGGATCAGCAGAACAAACAGGCCGCCGTGCGGTGCCATCAGTTTGGCACCAATCGCCATGGAGATAGCGCCGGTTACCGCACCACCCACGATACAGCATGGCAGTACGCGCATTGGATCGCGGGCCGCAAACGGAATCGCACCTTCAGAGATAAAGCACAGACCCAGAACCAGCGCAGCTTTACCGCCTTCCTGCTGACCTTTGTTGAACTTTTTACGTGCAACAATCGTCGCCAGACCCATTGCCAGCGGTGGCACCATACCGGCCGCCATAATCGCCGCCATCGGTCCGTAGGTTGATGAGCTGAGCAGACCCACACCGAACGCGTAAGCCACTTTGTTCACCGGGCCACCCATATCAGTACACATCATGCCACCCAGAACCGCACCCAGCAGTACCGCGTTCGCCGTACCCATGTTAGCCAGCCAGGAAGTCAGGCCGGACATGATACCGGCAACCGGTTTGCCCACCACGTAGATCATCAGCAGACCGGTGATCAGACTGGCGACCAGCGGAATAATCAGAATCGGCTTCAGTGCTTCCATACTGGTTGGCAGCTTCACCTTCTGACTGAGGAACTTCGCCGCATAACCGGCAATGAAACCAGCAATAATACCGCCGAGGAAGCCTGCGTTGATGCTGGTGGCGATCATACCGCCAATCAGACCCGGAGTCAGACCCGGACGGTCAGCAATGGAGAAGGCGATAAAGCCTGCCAGTACCGGCACCATCAGCGCAAATGCGCTGCCGCCACCAATCTGCATCAGTGCCGCAGCCAGCGTGCCCTGCTCTTTAAACGCGGTGATACCGAACGCGAACGACAGCGCGATGCTCAGACCACCGGCAACCACCATCGGCAGCATGTAAGACACGCCGGTCAGCAGGTGACGGTAAGCCCCGGTTTTCTCTTTCTTGTCTTCACTCTGGGATGAAGCCTGACCGCCCTGCGGCTGATAAGGCTTGGCTTCCGCCACGGCTTTATCCAGCTCCTGCGCGGTTTTCTTCAGCGCCAGACCAGTAGAGGTACGATACATTGGCTTGCCGGCAAACTTGGCCAGGTCCACTTCGATGTCCGCCGCAACGATAACCAGATCGGCCGCCGCGACCTCTTCCGGAGTGATGGCATTGCCTGCACCAACGGAACCACGGGTTTCAACCTTCACCCACCAGCCGCGTTTTTTCGCTTCGGTGTCGATGGCTTCCGCCGCCATAAAGGTGTGTGCTACGCCGGTCGGGCAGGCGGTCACCGCTACAATACGTTTCGGGCCAGCGGCAGGCGCAGCCGCTTTCGCTACGGAAACCGGTGCCTGGTACGGCTGGGCATCGGTCTGCGCTTTCGCCAGCACGTCGGCAGGCTGGCGCAGCAGCTGTTCGATATCCGCCAGATAAATAGCTTTACCGTTCAGCGTGCTGTCGGCCGGAATATTTTTACCGGCAACAATGACCTGGTCTGCTTCTGCCGGGTTATCGGTCAGCGTCAGTCCGGCACTTGCCGCAGCGGCGGTAGTGATGTTTTTTGCCAGATAGCCCGTTGCCAGCCCCAGCGAAGAATCTATGATCAGCAGCGTTTTCATTATGCGTCTCCTGCTGTTAATTATGGAAAGGTTGTAGGTCGACACGCGCCATCATTGCGGCCAACTGGGTACGATCGGTAACGCCCACATTGCTCTGGCTGACGGCCATTGCCGCCACGGCGGTTGCAAGACGCAGAGTGTGCTCGCTGGATTCGCGCATCAGCAGGCCGTAGATCAGCCCGCCAACCATTGAATCACCGGCACCCACGGTGCTGACAACTTCACAGGCAGGTGGTTTTGCAATCCATTCGCCTGAAGCATTCACCCACAGCGCCCCTTCGGCACCGAGTGAGATCACCACGTGAGCGATGCCCTGCTCACGCAGCAAATGTGCTGCTTCAATCACATCTTGTAATGTCGGTAACTTACGGCCAGCCCAGATTTCCAGCTCGCGGCGGTTAGGTTTCACCAGCCACGGCGCGGCTTTCAGACCGGCAACCAGCGCCTCGCGGCTGCTGTCGAAGATGATGCACGGGCAGTGAGTGCGTAACGTGGTCATCCACTCGGTAAAGGCTTCAGGATCGACGCCCGCAGGCAGGCTGCCGCTGACGCAGACCATGTCGAACTGGCCCAGCCAGGTCAGAGAATCCGCGGTGAAGCGATCCCAGTCCTGTCCGGTGACTTCAAAACCGGAGAAGTTCAGGTCGGTAACATCGCCGCCTTTCTCGGTCAGCTTAACGTTAATGCGGGTACGGCCTTCAACCACCTGGAAGCGGTTGGCAATGCCGAGGTCGCTGAACAGATGCTGGAAGCCGTCCTGGTTTTCTTTGCCGAGGAAGCCGCCGACGGTCACGTCGATGCCCAGATCTTTCAGCACCTTAGCAACGTTAATCCCTTTACCGGCCGCGTGCAGCCCGGTGGTTTTCACCAGGTTTACTTCACCGCGTTCGATTTCTGGGGTGTAACCCACCAGATCGTAAGCCGGGTTCAGGGTAATAGTGGCAACGCGTCTGCTCATGCTGCCCCCTCGCCCAGACCGGCGGCGATGGCTTCACCAATCGCGTCCAGCGCGGCGCGCGCATCTTCACCGCTGGCGGTAAAGCGCAGGCGATGGCCTTTTTTCACGCCCAGCGCCACAACCTTCATCAGGCTGCGGCCGTTAGCCGGTTTGCCGCTGCCGTCGAGGTTGGTGACGGTTACGTCGCAGTTGAACTGCTTGATTACGCTGACCAGCGCGGTGCCCGGACGGGCATGCAGGCCATGTTCGTTACGAATGGTGAACTCTTCGGTCAGTACGTCAGCCTGTTCGGACACTTCGCTGGTCAGCAGCGCGAGGATACCCGCCGCATCGGCCTTCAGCAGACGTTCAGCTTTCTGGGCAATCAGCAGATCGCTCAGGTAGTTCAGCACGGTCAGCGGCTGGTCGTCGGCGACGGCCACGGTGATCAGCAGCGAAGCGCTTTCATCATTGACGTCGATCGGTGCAGCGGCACGGCTGACGGCCACGCCGCTACCCAGGTTACCGGTGGTGCTGTCGCTGAGCCAGATGCCCTGCCCCAGATTCAGCGGCTTCGCGCCGATGACGCTGCTCACGAAGGACGCATCAACCGCGCCAGCCTGCTGCAGACGACCGGCGTTCAGCGCCTGAAGGGTCATCAGATCGCTGGCGGCCACGTCGGTGGCAATCAGCGAGGTATCGAATTTGAACTCAGCGCCCTGCTTTTCGCCCATCAGCAGGCTGCGCAGCGTTTCCGCTGAATCGGTGGTTTTCAGCTGTTCAGCCACGCTGTCATCACTCAGGACGTGAGTCAGCTGACGCAGCAGCGCAAGGTGCTCATCTGATTTGGCGGCGATACCGATGACCACGTAGGCAGTCTGATCGTCGCCCCAGGCAATGCCCTGCGGGAACTGGAACACCTGCACGCCGGTTTTCAGGACCAGATCGCGTGTATCGGTGGTGCCGTGCGGGATGGCAATACCGTTACCCAGGTAAGTAGAGGTCTGCTGCTCACGGGCCAGCATACCGTTAACGTAGCCTTCGCCCACGTTACCGGCAGCGGTCAGCGCTGCGGCAACCTGACGAATGGCATCTTGTTTGTCGGACGCCTGCGCACCGGGCTTAATGGCGTTGAGTTCTAACTGGAACATGGTTCTCCTCGCTGCTGAATTTGAATCGTTTCAGCTAATTTGAGAAAAAAAGCGCTATCCCTGAGCAAACAACCTGCGGAGACAACGCTGAAACGTTTCAAGGATTGTGGTCGTTATTGATGTGTTGTGGCAAGTTTTACTGCAAACGGCATAGCAGATTTTTGACGGTCCGCACATTTTGTTGAGATTTGTCACAGAAAACCCCCGGCGCTATGGCTTTAGCTGAAGGGGTGCTGAAAGCAGGGGGATTTATCGGGAAAAGTGCTGAAGAGAGGTTAAGCAGAGGTTTGATGGCCTGAAGAATCCATTAGAGAACACGGGGTAAACGTCATAGTTTTGTCGAAAAGAGCCGGTAAGAAAGCCGGCTAATATCTTAGAACGGTGCGGAGTTGAGATAGATAGGAACCGAAAAGATCGAATCCCGCACCACATAAGAAGCTGGGCTCTGAAAATTATAAATGGTGCCTTTTATCGACAGATAGATCGCATCGTTCTCAACCTTCTTTAATGCGTCTTTATCCGTAGTTATCATGAAAGGCTGAATATCGCCTTCCAGGCTTGTTGCAAACTCTTTATCACTTTTCGCTGCATCATAGAGATAGAAACGGTATGAAAAGCCGGTCGTGGCACCTGCACTCGCCTCTGTGATATATAAATTAGCCAGGCTATTAATGTGTACTTTGTTGATAACCCGCTGATCGAGCGGTGAGACGTGCAGCGTTTGGTAAATCCCGACGATGACAAATATCATCAGAATAAATAGCAGATATGGTTTCTTAAAAACCCGAGCGTTTTGCATAGTCTATTCCCATTCTAATCCACGCCTGATCGTCTGGATCATCCCCATACGGTGAAGTAAGATACCAATCACCAAACGCGGGTTTACTCGTTCCTGCGCGGCTTTGCGCCCATCCAGCCGCCCTTAGCAGCACTTCTTCCGAAATTCCTGCTGCCTGACCTACTGCGCCATAGTGGAAATTACCAAAGTTAGCATACTGCCTGCCGCACTGGTTTTTGTAATCCCAAGGGCCATGCCCTCTTACCTGCTTGTAGAACCAGGCATAAGTCAGTGCTGAGGGACCGCGATGGAATCGAGCCATCATCATGTTTTTTATGATGCTGACGCCGGGCGGAGAAAACGAAGACACATCGAATGGCGGGTGAGGTGAGGCTGCTAATGTTGGGTATCTCATGCCTGAGCCCTCTCATTCCAGGCATCAGAAAAAATAATATTGCCGTCACAATGTTTCCAGGTAATTTTTTCATAACGAAGCTCTACGCACTCAAGGTGATTATGCTTCTCTTTAGCAGCGTCTTTGGTATCGTGCATCACCGGCGAAACACCAACAACCTTCACTCCTTCAAGTAAAATGTTGAAATATTCTGCTTCCTGACCAGAGTAATCGATACGATACCATTTGAACTCTGCTGATTTCAGTGTCTGGCCAGTAGCGACAGCTTTGTAGAGGTAAGGCGATGAGGAATCAAATTCCTTTTGGATGAGAACAGCAGAATGTCTTCGGGTGCCAGTGATCTTACCTGTCATTCCATCAGTGGGTATACTGAGATTATGGGAAAACCCTGTGATTTCAATGCTTCCCTCACGCCCTTGAACGTCAACAGATCCTTTTATTGCTGCACCACCGTCATCTTTAAGCCATAGATAAGCGGGTATAGCCATTTTCTTTCCCTCATGTTGTTATAAATATCCACAGGGAAAGTGTACCTGGTCGAACTTTGCAGAGTAAATTATCAAAATCAGTAAAGTTAGCGTTACTGAAACATCAGATTGCTAACGCTCCAACTCAAATTGGAAGGCTCAATTTTATCGAATGTAGATGCTAAAAAATGTTTGAAATCTGGCATTGTGCGATCACACATTCGCCTTACGAGCGGACGTGTTAAGTTCCAATTTATTGTTAAGCAAAGTGGCTCTGCCAATCTCAAAGTTGAACCTAAGGTGCCGTTGCGGCTTCCAGATTCACCAGATAGGTCATCGCGTCAAGGCTGCTGGTGCCGCACATATCCCGCGAAGGCTGTAATCCACCGCACACCTTCGGTCGCAGCGGCGAGCCAAAAATATTGCACAAATTGCGATCGTTAAGCTGAATACAGCGGGTGTTGGCCGGCTTGCCGTTGGGCATGCCCGGGATCGGACTGGAGATGGAAGGCGCAATACAGCAGGCTCCACAATCAATACGGCATTCCATCAGATAATCTCTACGCTAAGTTACAGGGCGCCACATTAGCAGAAGCCCTTTCGTTACGATACAGAATGTCGCGAATGTCAGATTATATCGTGAAGTGTGGCCTTATCCGCTGTAAACCACCGACGCTCGGGATATCCTCATGATTACAATTCCCGCTTTTTTCCGCTTAGCCATGCAGGCAGATCTTGCCTGAAAGCCCGGGCGCGAGTACCTTGTCGCGATAAATTTTCCTCTCTTCCACGTGAGATCCGTTTTATGCCAAGAGCGAATGAAATCAAAAAAGGTATGGCCATCAGCTACAACGGCAAACTGCTGTTGGTAAAAGACATTGATGTGCAAAGCCCAAGCGCACGCGGTGCGTCCACGCTGTACAAAATGCGCTTCACGGATGTACGCACCGGGCTGAAGGTTGAAGAGCGCTTCAAAGGCGATGACATCCTCGACACGATTTCCCTCAGCCGCCGCCAGGTCACCTTCTCTTATATAGACGGTGACGAATACGTCTTTATGGATGACGAAGATTACACCCCGTACAACTTCAAGCAGGATCAGATCGAAGACGAACTGCTGTTCCTGCCGGAAGGCGGCATTCCAGGTATCCAGGTGCTGACGATGGATGGCCAGATCCTGGCGCTTGAGCTGCCGCAGACCGTGGATATGGAAATTGTTGAAACCACGCCGGGTATTAAAGGTGCCTCTGCCAGCGCCCGTACTAAGCCAGCAACGATGAGCACCGGTCTGGTTATCCAGGTACCGGAATACCTCAGCAACGGTGACAAGATCCGCATTCATATTCCCGAGCGTCGTTATATGAGCCGCGCAGACTAGTTCTGCCGGACAAGGGCGATGTGCAATGACATCGCCCTTTTTGTTATGTTATAACAAAAAGAAAACGCATTAACTGGAGCAATGATGACCCGGGTAAATTTGATCACCGGCTTTCTTGGCAGCGGAAAAACCACCACGCTGCGGCATTTACTGGCGAATAAACCCGACGGTGAAAAGTGGGCGGTACTGGTCAACGAATTTGGCGAAGTAGGTATTGATGGTGCGCTGCTGGCAGAAACCGGTGCCGTGCTGAAAGAGATCCCCGGCGGCTGTATGTGCTGTGTAAACGGGCTGCCCATGCAGGTCGGACTGAATATGCTGCTGAAGCAGTCAAAACCGGATCGGCTGCTGATTGAACCTACCGGTCTGGGTCATCCGAAACAGATCCTCGATATGCTATCGGCCAGCGTGTACGAACCCTGGATCGATCTGCGCGCCACGCTCTGCCTGCTCGATCCGCGCCAGCTGCTGGATGAACGGGTGGTGGATAATGAAAACTTCCGTGACCAGCTGGCCGCTGCCGACATCATTATTGCTAATAAACAGGATCGCTGGGACGACGCCAGCCGCCAGGCGCTGCTGAACTTCCAGCAGCAGTCAGCCTCCGGCCGCACGCTGGTTACCACCCAGCACGGCGAGATTGATGCGGCGCTGCTGGACACCCCACGCCGCAATCTGCGCGAATTACCCCATCCCGCCCATCATCATCACAGCACCGCACCATCGCGGCTGTCGGCACTCAAGCCTGACGACAACATGCCGTGGCGGCGAGCGCTGAATGAGGGCCAGGGATACTATGCCTGCGGCTGGGTTTTCAACGGCGATACGGTGTTTGATACCATCGGCCTGCTGGAGTGGGCAAGGCTGGCACCGGTTTCCCGGGTGAAAGGCGTCATGCGGATTGCGGAAGGTATGGTCAGCATTAATCGTCAGGGTGCAGACTTCCATATTGAGACCCGCAGCACCGAGCCCCCGGACAGTCGCATCGAACTTATCGACGATGCGCGCGCGGATTGGAACAGTTTGCAAACTTCTTTGTTGAAACTTCGTTTACACTATCAGGGATAATCTACGCCGCGACTTAGCTAATGACACTCTGGTATTTATGACGACTAAACGCTTACTGACCATCCTTTTACTCAATGCGCTGGGGTTAATCCTCTTTTTCTCCTGGTATCTTCCCGCAGGCCACGGCCAGTGGTTTGCCATCGATAAAGGGATTTTCTACTGGTTCAACGACCGCATGGTGACCAGTAAACCCCTGCTGTGGCTGGTAGCCATCACCAACTTCCGCGCATTTGACGGTGTCTCTCTGTTGGCGATGGGTGGTCTGTATCTGCACTTCTGGCGTCGTGAAACGCCGCAGGGCCGCCGCCGAATGCTGGCCATCGGCATCACCATGCTGATTACCGCCGTGGGCCTGAACCAGCTCGGCCATCTGATCCCGGTTTCACATGCCAGCCCGACGAAATACTTCCCGGACGTGCATCATGTCTCGCAGCTGACCGGTATTCCGACTAAAGACTCGTCAGCGGACAGTTTCCCCGGCGACCACGGCATGATGCTGATTATTTTCGCCTGCTTTATGCTGCGCTATTTCAGCCACCGCGCGTTTGCCGTGGCGGTGCTGATCGTACTGGTGTTTGCAATGCCGCGCGTGATGATTGGCGCCCACTGGTTTACCGACATTGCCGTCGGCTCCCTTTCCGTGGTGCTGGTGGGAATGAGCTGGTGGCTAATGACGCCGGCCAGCGACTATCTGGTGAACTGGCTCTACCGTCATTTACCGGGTAAATATAAACCGGCCAGGTAATTCCCCTTATAAACCTGCAGTACATTCCGCATTAAGGATAAATATTTTTCTTATCTTTAATGCGGATTAGAAATCAATTAGCACGCTAACGTAGTAAATCACTCAGAACATTTCATTATGTCCAGGCAGGTGAGATCGACAAGGTAACCAACTGTCATTCTTTGAGATTATTCCTAATCTCGCAGCCGCTATGCCTTCTGTCACAAAGCTGTGCTGTCTGGCACGCTAAAACCTCCATTATTGTCCGTTCTCTAACCAAATGCGTATCTGGTTATTTCACATCAAAAAAACCTATAAAAAAGTACTTAAAACCCCTCGCCATGGGCGTTGTAATGGGGTAACCTCGTTTCCGGTTAGGCAAAATGGGTAAAATATTTCGGTCTGTTACATTTTAAAACGTGCTCGCTAACACATTTTAAAGATTCCGAAATTGTCATCTTGTGATGCGCTAATTAATCTCGTTTCGTTTCGCATTTTAACTAACGACTCTGTCGTTAAGGACTTCAAGGGATTACAAACATAATGGTCAAGTCTCAACCTATTCTGAGATATATCCTGCGGGCAATCCCCGCCGTCGCATTTGCGGCACTTTTGTCAGCATGTAGTTCGAACAGCGGGCACAATGTACAAACTGATACTCATGCAGTTAAAGACCAGAATGGTTTTTTACTTCAAGCGTCTCAGGATGAATTCGAACAGATGGTTCAGAACGTGGATATTAAATCCCGTTTAATGGATCAATACGCAGACTGGAAAGGCGTGCGTTATCGTTTAGGCGGTACCAGCAAACGTGGCATTGATTGCTCAGCCTTTGTTCAGACTACGTTTCGTGAACAGTTTGGTTTAGATCTTCCTCGTTCCACTTATGAACAGGAAGACAGCGGAAAGAGTATCCAGCGCGCGAAACTGCGCCCGGGTGATTTAGTTCTGTTCCGCGCAGGCTCTACGGGGCGTCATGTTGGTATTTATATCGGTAATGACAACTTCGTACATGCATCGACCAGCAACGGCGTGATGATTTCTAATCTCAACGAATCGTACTGGAAAAATCGCTACCGCGATGCACGACGGGTTCTGAGCCGAACTCAAAGCTGATTTCATCGTTTGAAGTCTGCGAAACACGAGAGAAAAAACGCTGCCCCGGCAGCGTTTTTTTTCGCCTGTTTTCCAGCAAAAAAACTATTGATAATCAAAAGAATATGAAGACAGAAACCCGCCGCCGTTATATCCTGCATTGCTTACACCAGAGAAGCTGTTTGTTACTAATAAATAATAAAAAACCGGCTATAACGGGAGATATCACCCCATGCCACTGCCAACAAACGTCACGCGACTGGTTCCCCAGCAGCGCAAGATAGTCTGTCTGAGTGCCGCCATTGGTTTTATTTTTTTTCTGTTGTTTATTGTTATTACCCTGAGTATCACCTGGAACCGCCATTCCGAAAGTCACAGCCGGCTGGCTGGCTACACGCAAAGCTACGTCATTAATCTGTTCGGTGAACTTCAGCAAACGCTTCAGCCTTTACAGGCCGCCGCCAGTATTGCCAGCTGCGACCAGATCCGTAATGACCTGATCCAGCGCGCCGCATTCGCACCCAATATTCGTGCCATTTTGCTGGTCAAAAACGGCGTTGCCTTTTGCTCGTCTGCCACCGGACCGATGTCACTGGCGGTAAAAAGCATTTCTCCCTTAACCGACATAGCTAAACCACTGGATGTTCGCCTGATCCCCGACACGCCAATGGTTCCGGGCAAACCCGCAATCGCCATTTGGCTGTCCGATGCCAATCACCCGTCCTACGGCGTGTTTGTCACTTTGAACGTTAACCTGACCCCTTACCTGCTGCTGACCTCCCGTCATCTGGAGATCGCCGGAATGGCGATAGCCACAAAAGATAACGCGTTAACCACCTGGAATGACGGAGTGGTTAAGCTTGCAGATTTGCCGCAGCATCCGCTGCGCACGATTTCCATTCCCGGTTACCCCATGACGCTCTATTTCTATGGGGAGACGCTTCCTGCGCGCGATGTTCATGTCATCCTTCTCGCCGGACTGTTACTCAGCATCATCGCCGCCTTTGCCTGTTTCCTTGCGCTTTTGCTGCGTCAGCGCCAGGGAAAGGAGATCCAGCTGGGTATGAAGCGTGGCGAATTTCACGTCGAGTACCAGCCGGTAATAGAAGCCAGCACCGGGCGAACTTACGGGCTTGAAGCCCTGTTGCGCTGGACACATCCGACCGAAGGCCGAATACCGCCCGACTCGTTTATCAGCTATGCCGAAGGCCAAAATCTGATCGTTCCGCTTACCCGGCATTTATTCCAGCTTGTGGCACGCGATGCGCATCAGCTGTGCCAGATTATCCCTGCCGGAACGCGTCTGGGTATTAATCTTTCCCCACTGCATTTAAGTTACCCGACTTTTCGTCAGGACGTGCTCGATTGGCTGGAAGCCATGCCGCAAAATCATTTCGAATATATTTTCGAAATTACCGAACGCGCTATGGTGGATGACAACAGCGCGGATGAAATCTTCCATTGGATCCGCCAGCAAAATATTAAAATTGCGATTGATGATTTTGGCACCGGCCACAGTGCGTTAATCTATCTGGAAAAGTTTAAATTTGATTACCTGAAGATCGATCGGGGTTTTGTTCTCAGCATTGGCACTGAAACCGTTAACTCTCCGGTACTGGACGCCGTGCTGAATCTGGCGCAGAAACTGAATCTGAATACGGTAGCCGAAGGCGTGGAAACCGCCGAGCAGGCGCTGTGGCTGATCAATGGCGGTATTACCCATATGCAGGGTTATTTATTCAGTCGGCCGCGAACAGTACCCCAGCTGGTGGATTATTTTATCGACCAGTCCGTGTCAAACGATCGCACGGTACTGGTTGGTTAGCATCAACTGTCAAAACGGGTAAAAAGGCTTAACTATCATTGCGCCCGGTTAGCTTTACTGTCAGTCTGACTTGCCTGTCTTTTTCAATAACCTTCGGGAGCCTGTTAAACCATGATTGTGCGCGTTGTTGCCCTTGCTTTATTCAGCCTGACCGCAGCCTGCGCGCAGGCTGAAAAGATTAATGAGAGCTACAGTTTTGCCCAGCTTGGTACTGCAAAATACGCCACAGGCTTCACGCATTTTGATTACACCAATCCCGCTGCGCCAAAAGGCGGCAGTATTACCCTCTCGGCAATTGGCACCTACGATAACTTTAACCGCTATGCCATGCGCGGCAGTCCCGGCGCGCGTACAGAAGCACTGTATGACAGCCTGTTCACCTCTTCCGATGATGAAGTGGGCAGTCTCTATCCGCTGATTGCCGAATACGCACGCTATCCCGACAATTATCGCTGGGTGGAAGTGAACATTAACCCGCTGGCGCGCTTCCAGGACGGCTCCGCCATTACCGCCGCCGATGTCGCCTTTAGCTTTAATATGTTTATGACTCAGGGCGTGCCGCAGTATCGGGTGTTCTACAAAGGGGTGACGGCTAAAGCGATTTCCCGACTGACGGTGCGCTTTGAACTGCCTCAGTCCGACCGCGACAAAATGCTGTCGCTGTTGTCATCACCGGTATTCCCGGAGAAATTCTGGAAAAATCGTAATCTGGGTGAGCCACTCCCCTACCCACCGCCATCGAGCGGACCCTATCGCATTACTGCCTATAAAGTCGGCCAGTCAATCACCTACTCGCGGGTAAAAGATTACTGGGCAGCAAACCTGCCGGTGAATAAGGGTCGTTTTAACTTCGACAAAATCCGCTACGACTATTATCTCGATGATAACGTGGCATTCGAGGCATTTAAGGCTGGCGCGTTTGATTTCCGGGCGGAAGGTTCGGCAAAAAAATGGGCCACGCAGTACAACGGCAATAACTTTGAACGCGGCTATATCATCAAAGATCCGGTGCCGAATACCGTCGCTACCGACACCAACTGGCTGGCCTTTAATATTCAGCGTCCGCAGTTTAGCGATCCGAAAGTGCGTGAAGCGCTGTCGCTGGTGTTTGATTTCGACTGGATGAACAAGGCGCTGTTTTATAATGCCTATAAGCGAGTCGACAGCTATTTCCAGAATACAGAGTACGCTGCACGCAACTACCCTGACGCCAGCGAACTGGAAATACTTGCCCCGCTAAAGGGGCAGTATCCACCTGAAGTCATTGATAAAATTTATCAACCGCCGACAACTGACGGCAGTGGATACGACCGGAGCAAACTGCTGCAGGCGCTCGATCTGTTAAAACAGGCCGGTTGGGAATTAAAGAACAGACAGCTGGTCAACGTTAAAACCGGCAAAGCAATGCGCTTCGAACTGCTGCTGCGTAGCGGCGGCAGCGACCAGTGGGTGCTACCGTTCCAACATAATCTGTCGCGTATCGGTATTACCATGGATGTACGCCAGGTGGACAGCTCGCAGTATCTTTCCCGCCTGCGCAGCCGTGATTTCGATATGCTGCCCTCGCCCTATGCCGCTTTTGCCACCCCCGATACCGGCCTGCAGTTTTACTGGGCCAGCAGCTATATCAATTCCAGCTACAACAGGCCGGGCGTCAATAGTCCGCTGGTCGATAATCTGATTGAACAGATTAACCAGCATCAGGGCGATAAACCGGCGCTGATCGCTCTGGGACGAGTGCTGGACCGGGTGCTGCTGTGGAACTACTACATGATCCCCATGTGGTACAGCGCCAGCGATCGTTATGCTTACTGGAATAAATTCTCGATGCCGACCACTCGCCCAACCTATTCGCTGGGCTTTGACAGCTGGTGGTACGATGTCAACAAAGCCGCACAGCTGCCGGCGCAGCGTCGTTAAGGAGCCTGACTGTGGGTGCGTATATTCTTCGTCGCTTACTGCTGATTATTCCCACCCTGTGGGCGATTATCACCATTAACTTTTTTATCGTGCAGATTGCACCAGGTGGCCCGGTCGATCAGGCCATTGCCAATATTGAGTTTGGACAGACCACCGGCCTGCCGGGTGCTGCCGGCGAAAACGCGGCCCACTCGCGAAGTTCGCTGAATGCCTCCCCCGCTGACGGTCAGTATCGCGGTTCCCGCGGTCTGGATCCTGAGGTGATTGCCGAGATCACCAAGCGCTACGGCTTTGATAAACCGCTGCACGAGCGTTACTTCACCATGCTGTGGAACTATATCCGCTTTGATTTCGGCGACAGCCTGTTCCGCAGCAGCTCTGTTATCCAGTTGATCAAAGAAAGCCTGCCGGTGTCGGTAACGCTGGGGCTATGGAGCACGCTGATTATTTATCTGGTTTCGATTCCGCTGGGCATCAAGAAGGCGGTACGCAACGGCAGCGCGTTTGATATCTGGAGCAGCACGGCGATAATCATCGGCTACGCCATTCCCTCTTTCCTGTTCGGTATCATGCTGATTGTGCTGTTTGCCGGAGGCAGCTACCTCGACTGGTTCCCACTGCGCGGACTGGTCTCACCGCAGTTCGACAGCCTGCCGTGGTATGGCAAAATCACCGACTATCTCTGGCATATCACCCTGCCGGTGCTGGCGACGGTAATCGGTGGCTTTGCGACGCTGACCATGCTGACTAAAAACTCGTTTCTTGATGAAATCCGCAAACAGTACGTCGTTACCGCCCGGGCCAAAGGGCTGGATGAGGAGAAAATTCTTTACCGCCACGTGTTCCGAAACGCCATGCTGTTAGTGATCGCCGGTTTCCCCGCCACCTTTATCAGCATGTTCTTTACCGGCTCGCTGCTGATTGAGGTGATGTTCTCGCTTAACGGCCTGGGTCTGCTGGGCTACGACGCGACCATTCAACGCGATTATCCGGTGATGTTTGGCACGCTGTACATTTTCACGCTGATCGGGTTACTGCTGAACATTATCAGCGATATCACCTACACGCTGGTCGATCCGCGTATTGATTTCGAGGGGCGCTGATGAGCCATTTAAATCCGATTAATCAGGCCCGCTGGGCGCGGTTTAAGCATAACCGCCGCGGATACTGGTCGCTGTGGATCTTCCTGGTGTTTTTCGTGCTTTGCCTCGGCTCCGAACTGCTGGCGAACGATAAGCCGCTGGTGGTGCACTATCAAGATCGGACCTATTTCCCGCTGGTGGTGAACTATACCGAAAGTGATTTTGGCGGGCCGCTGGACACCCCGGCAGATTATCAGGACCCATGGCTGAAGCAGCGGCTGGACAGCGCGGGTTGGGCTATCTGGGCTCCAATCCGCTTCGGCGATAATACAATTAACTTTGCCAGCACCCGCCCCTTCCCTTCCCCGCCCTCGCTGGAAAACTGGCTGGGCACCGATGCTAACGGTGGAGACGTGCTGGCACGCATTCTCTACGGCACGCGGATTTCCCTGATGTTTGGCCTGATGCTGACGCTGTTTTCCAGCGTGATTGGCATTATCGTCGGCGCAACCCAGGGCTATTTTGGCGGTAAAGTCGATCTGTGGGGACAGCGTATTATTGAGGTCTGGTCGGGCATGCCGACGTTATTCCTGATTATCCTGCTCTCCAGCGTGGTGCAGCCCGGCTTCTGGTGGCTGCTGGCGATTACCGTGATTTTCGGCTGGATGAGCCTGGTCGGCGTGGTTCGCGCGGAATTTCTCCGCACGCGTAACTTCGACTACATCCGCGCCGCACAGGCGATGGGGGTCAGCGACTGGCGCATTATGTCGCGGCATATGTTGCCGAATGCGATGGTCGCCACGCTGACCTTCCTGCCGTTTATTCTTTGCGGATCGATCACCACGCTGACCTCGCTGGATTTTCTTGGCTTCGGGCTGCCAATGGGTTCGCCGTCGCTGGGGGAGCTCCTGCTACAGGGTAAAAATAATCTACAGGCTCCGTGGCTGGGGCTGACCGCCTTCTTCTCGCTCGCGATCCTGCTGTCACTGTTAATTTTTATTGGTGAAGCCGTGCGCGACGCCTTTGACCCGAGCAAGGTACACTGATATGGCGCTACTTTCGATTCAGGATCTGAGCATTGCTTTTCGCCAGGGCGGCGTTGAACGGCGCGTGGTGGACGGGCTTTCGCTTTCGGTGGATGCCGGTGAAACCGTGGCGCTGGTCGGCGAGTCAGGCTCAGGTAAAAGCGTGACGGCGCTGTCGGTGATGCGGCTACTGCCTTCACCGCCGGTGGTTTACCCGCAGGGTGATATCCAGTTTGCCGGTCAGAGCGTGCTGCATGCCGATGAACGCACGCTGCGCGGCCTGCGCGGTAACCGTATAGCGATGATTTTTCAGGAACCGATGGTTTCGCTAAACCCACTGCACAACATAGAAAAGCAGCTTTATGAAGTGCTGTCACTGCATCGCGGGATGCGCCGGGAAGCCGCACGGGCCGAAATGCTCAGCTGCCTGGAACGTGTGGGCATCCGCAATGCAACCAGGCGATTAAATGATTTTCCCCACCAGCTTTCCGGCGGCGAGCGCCAGCGCGTAATGATTGCTATGGCGCTGCTGACTCAGCCCGAACTGTTAATTGCCGACGAACCCACGACCGCACTGGATGTGACGGTACAGGCGCAGATCCTCACCCTGCTGAAGGAGCTGAAGCAGGAGCTGAATATGGGCCTGCTGTTTATCACCCATAACCTGAATATTGTGCGCCAGCTTGCGGATAGCGTAACCGTGATGCGCAACGGCCAGGCTGTGGAACATAACAGCACACAGCAGCTCTTTGCCGCACCGCAGCATCCTTATACTCGCCAGCTGCTGGATGCTGAGCCAGAAGGCCGGCCGGAACCCGCGGATACTCAACAGGCACCGTTGCTGAAAGTGGATAACTTACAGGTAGCGTTCCCGATTAAAAAGGGGCTGATGCGCCGCACGGTGGGCTATCATCATGCATTAAAATCGCTGAGTTTTAGCCTGCATCCGGGTGAAACGCTCGGTCTGGTTGGGGAATCCGGCTCCGGTAAAAGCACCACCGGACTGGCGCTGCTGCGGCTGATTGCTTCCGGTGGCGATATCTGGTTTAACAACCAGCCGCTGCACCAGTGGAACCGCAAGCAGATGCTGCCGGTGCGCCGTCAGATCCAGGTGGTGTTTCAGGACCCTAACTCGGCGCTGAATCCGCGGCTTAACGTGCTGCAAATCATTGCAGAAGGGCTACAGGTTCACCACCCCGAGCTGGATGCCGGGCAGCGGGAAGCAAAGGTGATTACCGCAATGGAAGAGGTCGGCCTGGACCCCGAAACGCGCCAGCGCTATCCGGCAGAGTTTTCCGGCGGTCAGCGCCAGCGTATCGCCATCGCCCGCGCGCTAATCCTGCAACCGCAGCTGATCATTCTGGATGAACCAACCTCGTCACTGGACCGTTCGGTGCAGAAACAGATCCTCGCCCTGCTGAAACAGCTTCAGCAACAGCACCGGCTGGCCTACATCTTTATCAGCCACGATTTGCAGGTGGTGCGTTCGCTTTGTCATCAGGTCGTGGTGCTACAGCAGGGAGAAGTAGTCGAACAGGGAGAATGTGAGAAGATTTTTAATACGCCACAGCAGGAATACACTCGCCAGCTGCTGATGCTGGCCTGATCGCGAGATCGACGTGCTGCTACGGGTTTAGTTATGACGTTCTGCGGCCGGGTCAGGCTTAATCAAAACGTCTGGCGGTGGGGACAAGCTTGTTCAAATGTGGTGAGACTCAGCCTGACCTAATCGCGGCGCTCACCGGCAAAGGTTTCAGCTATACCGACGCCGAAATTCTTCAGGCGGCAGGTGGTGGTGCATTCATCCTGCCGATGAACAAACAGGCAGGGCTCGCCTTCCAGCTCCAGCACGGAACACTCCAGCTGCATATCAGCCAGTGCCAGTTTGATGTTCTGCATAATTTCCCATGCAGAATCACCGTTGTGGCTCAGCAGGCGCAGCCCGATCAAGTCGTCATCGCTGTTTAACACATTGGCAGCTTGCGGTTCTACGGTGAAGCCGACAGGCCCACCGCAGCGTCGATAACTGGCTGGCAAACGATGTACCACTGAATGTTGTAATGTATTCAACATAGTCCCCCCCAGAGTGACCTTTAAACAATTTTTTCACAATTATTTTACAAGGTAAATCATCAATTGTGGAAATAACTTTAACGTGCTGATAAACAGCATTATTTATCTCAGGCAGTTTTAATTACCTGACTTATCCACATTTTTTATAGTCTTTTTTTGAGAGGTAACTCTCATTTATTCGCTATATTTACCGCGTTACCCTCGGGATCACAACCGTTTTCGTAGCAATATTGTTACTTTTTCAGGGTTAGCATTTCACAAATAATCAACAGAACGGTGAAAATGTCCGGTACTTGATCAAATGCATCGCTGCCCGGCTACAGTCAGGCGTGCCCGGGTACGGAAGAGAAACAGCACGCAAACAGGCTGGATGAACGATTCGAAGATTGATGTCTGAAGCGGATTAACGGATGGCAGCAAAGACCCTGTACCTGAGCACCGGGGATTGGGGATTCGGTATACTACCGGGCCAAAAGCGGCCCGGCAGCAGAATCAGGCGGACTGAGCGTGACGCGGGCGCGCCGCATAAAGGAACAGAACAACCGATAGCGTAGCGCAGATAAAGATCGCTGTGACCATCGGCCACGCACTGTTAAAGGTCATGGTAGACAACAGCGCCCCGGCCAGCGCGCCCACACCAAAACGCAGCGTGCCCGCCAGGGAAGAAGCGGTTCCCGCCATATGAGGGAATTCATCCAGGATCACCGCCATCGCATTCGATGACACCATCGCTACACAGCCGATAAACATCGCCACGCCAAACACCAGCGGCAGGAAGCCGAGATCCAGCGCGCTAACCAGCAGCAGCCAAACCGCCATAGTGAACTGGACCAGCAGACCAAAGCGGAACATCGCCAGCGGACCAAAACGCCGAACACAGCGGCTGTTCAGCAGCGTCATCAGGAACAGGAACACCACGTTCAGTGCAAAGTAGTAGCCAAAATGCTGCGGCGAAATATGGTTCAGCTCGATGTAAACGAATGGCCCGGCGTTGAGAAAGGAGAACAGCCCGGCAAACGAACAGCCGCTGGCCAGCATATAGCTGAACACCCGCTTATGGCGAAACAGCGAAAGGAAATTACCCAGCGTGGTACGCAAATTAAACCGCTGTCGCTTCTCCTTCGGCAACGTCTCCTTTATCTGGGTTACCACCAGCAGCGTGGTAATAATCGCCGCCACGGAAATCGTCCAGAAAATAGCGTGCCAGCTCCAGATCAGCAGTAGCCAGCCACCGACGATCGGCGCCAGCAGCGGTGCCACGGTGGTCACCAGCATCACGAACGACATCATGCGCGAGAATTCCTCTTTCGAGTAGCTGTCGCGCATCAGGGCGCTGATCACCACGCTGCCCGCCGCCGCCGACAGGCCGTGCAGGAAACGCATATTGATCAGCTGCTCAATACTCTGCGAAAGCGCACAGGCGGCGGCAGCCACCGCAAAGATCAGCGTGCCCACCGCAATCACCGGCTTGCGGCCAAAGCTGTCCGCCAGCGGCCCATAGATAAGCTGACCAAGTGCAAAGCCAAGAATGTAGGCGTTGAGCGTCATCTGCACGCTGCCCGCCGACACGCCAAACTCGCGAGCAATCTGCGGCAGCGCAGGCAGATACATATCGATCGAAAGCGGCATCAGCATCGCCAACAGACCGAGGATCACCACCAATCCTGCGGAAGAATTCTTATCCTTTGACACTCACTGCCCCTTTGAAATTATTGTGCGCTAGCGCGCCAGCCCAACGCTGGCGACTTCTTCCTCAGTCAGCGCGCGGTACTCTCCCGGCTCCAGATCGGCATCCAGACTGATATCACCAATACGTTCGCGATGCAGCTCCACCACGCGGTTCCCCACCGCGGCGAACATCCGTTTAACCTGATGGTAACGACCTTCACTGATGGTCAGGCGCACGTGATGTTCGTCGAGCGCTTCCAGCACCGCCGGTTTGGTCAGCGTCTTCTCATTGTGCAACTGCACGCCTTCGGCAAACTGCTGCGCCGTGTCGTCGCCCAGCGGATGCTCAAGAGTCACCAGATAGGTTTTCTCGCAGTGGTGGCGAGGAGAAGTAATACGGTGTGACCACTGACCGTCATCGGTCATCAGCACCAGACCGGTGGTATCAATATCCAGCCGTCCGGCGGCATGCAGCTTATAGGCGGTCGGCTCGGCGAGGAAATAAAGCACGGTAGGATGATCGGGATCGTCGGTAGAACACACATAACCCACCGGCTTATTCAGCATGAAATAGCGCGGCCCCAGCTGCTGCTGCAGCGGATTACCGTCAAACTCCACCAGACTTTCAGGGGTCAGTTTAAACGAGCCATCGCGCACGACTTCGCCGTCAACGGTCACTCTTTTTGCTCGCAGCTCACGTGCGGCGATGGCGCGGCTGACTTCCAGCTGCTGGGATAAAAACTTATCAAGTCGCATTAACTCTGCACTGCCTGTATTTTGGAATGAAAACTGACGATTAACGTCTTGTGATGTGGCGCGAAGCGCTCATCCAGAATGGAATGCACAGTATAGCCGCAGAAGTCCCTGCATCACAGAGGGAATAGTCCTCATAACGCCCTTTCGTGGCATAATAGCCAAATATTTTTTCCGCAGTGAGTGTTCATGTCTTTTACCCTACGCCCCTATCAACAGGAAGCGGTGGATGCCACCGTCAGCTACTTTCGCCGCTCCGCCGAGCCGGCGGTCATCGTGCTGCCGACCGGCGCGGGCAAAAGCCTGGTGATTGCCGAACTGGCCCGCGTGGCGCGTGGTCGGGTACTGGTGCTGGCGCATGTCAAAGAACTGGTGGCGCAGAATCACGCGAAATATCAGGCTTATGATCTGGAGGCGGACATCTTTGCCGCCGGACTACAGCGTAAAGAGAGCCAGGCAAAAGTGGTGTTCGGCAGCGTGCAGTCGGTGGCACGAAACCTGGCGCAGTTTGACGACCGTTTTTCACTGCTGATTGTTGATGAGTGCCATCGCATCAGTGATGCCGACGACAGCCAGTATCAGCAAATCATCAACCAACTGCGTCAGCGCAATCCACAACTGCGCCTGCTTGGCCTTACCGCCACGCCTTACCGGCTGGGGAAAGGTTGGATCTATCAGTTCCACTATCACGGCATGGTGCGCGGCAGCGAGCAGGCGATGTTTCGCGACTGCATCTATGAGCTTCCGCTACGCTATATGATTAAGAACGGCTTTCTGGTACCGCCTGAGCGGCTGGACATGCCGGTGGTGCAGTATGATTTCAGCCGTCTACAGGCGCAGGAAAATGGCCTGTTCAGCGAGGCCGATCTCAACCGTGAACTGAAACAGCAGCAGCGCATCACGCCGCATATCATTCAGCAGATCGTCGAATTTGCTCAAGAGCGTCAGGGAGTGATGATCTTTGCCGCTACCGTTGAGCATGCCAGAGAAATTCTCGGCCTGCTGCCGGACAGTAAAGCCTTAATCAGCGCCGGAACGCCCGCCGCCGAACGCGACGCGTTGATTACCGCCTTCAAGGCGCGTGAGCTGCTATATATGGTCAACGTCGCGGTACTGACCACGGGCTTTGATGCGCCCCACGTCGACCTGATTGCCATTCTGCGCCCCACCGAATCGGTCAGCCTTTACCAGCAGATTGTCGGCCGCGGACTGCGCCTCAGTCCGGGGAAAAGCGACTGCCTGATCCTCGACTACGCCGGTAATCCCCACGATTTGTTCACGCCGGAAGTGGGGACGCCAAAAGGGAAAAGTGACAATAAGCCAGTGCAGGTTTTCTGCCCCGGCTGCGGTTTCGCCAACACCTTCTGGGGGAAAACCACCGCCGACGGCACGATTATTGAGCACTTTGGCCGCCGCTGCCAGGGCGTGCTGGAGGATGATGAAGGCAACCGCGAACAGTGTGACTATCGCTTTCGCTTCAAGAACTGCCCGCAGTGCAATGCCGAAAATGATATTGCCGCCCGTCGCTGCCGCGAGTGCGACACGATTCTGGTCGATCCCGACGATATGCTGAAAGCCGCGCTGAAGCTGAAGGATGCGCTGGTACTGCGCTGTGCGGCCATGGTGCTGGAGGCCGGAAGCGACGAGCACGGCGAATGGCTGAAGGTGCGCTACTTCGATGAAGAGGCCAGCGAGGTGAGCGAGCGTTTCCGGTTGAAAAGCCCGGCGCAGCGCACCGCCTTTGAGCAGCTTTTTTTACGCCCGCACCAGCGCGCACCGGGCGTGCCGCTGAACTGGAAAACGGCTGACGATATCATCAGCCTCCAGCCGCTGCTGCGCCATCCCGATTTTGTTGTCGCCCGCAAACAGCGCCATTTCTGGCAGGTGCGGGAAAAAGTCTTTGATTACCAGGGACGTTTTCGCCGGGCTAATGAGCTGCGCTGAGTTTATTACGTTGCCCACAGCGGCAAACGAGGCTATAATGCCGCCCGCTTTTGCTATGCAAAAGCTGAACAATCCGCCTGCTGCTGGGTCGCCTGTAGCAGGGACAAAAACTGAAGAGACTTTAAAATGTTCACTATCAATGCAGAAGTACGTAAAGAGCAGGGTAAGGGTGCGAGCCGCCGCCTGCGTGTAGCTAACAAATTCCCAGCTATCGTTTACGGTGGCAAAGAAGAAGCTATCGCTATCGAACTGGACCACGACTCCGTAATGAACATGCAGGCTAAGCCTGGTTTTTACGAAGAAGTGCTGACTCTGGTTGCAGATGGCAAAGAAATCAAAGTTAAAGTGCAGGCTGTTCAGCGTCACCCGTTCAAGCCAAAACTGCACCACATCGACTTCGTTCGCGCTTAATCGCTCGTTCGTTACAGATGTAAAAGAAACGCCGCATATGCGGCGTTTTTTTTATGCTGAATTCGGGCAGACCTGAAATCAGATCCGCCCTATGCGGCTACTTACCGCTGGTGCGGCGCTGCAATTGATCGCGAAGATTCGGCGGCGTGCCTTTAATGGTCAGCGTATCGGTGGTCGGGTCCCAGAAAATACGCTCGCCCAGCAGCATAGCGTCAAAATTAAGGGTTAAACCACCGCCGCTACCGGCAAACTTGGTCAGCTGACGCAGGGTGCTGCGATCGGCCGGGAAGCTATCTTCCAGCTCGTAGCCCTGCTCGGCGGTAAACGCCTGGAAGGTTTTTTCACCCAGCGGCGCCAGCTCTTCCGACAGCCCCTGAAGTTCGATCTCTTCACCCGCCTGCAGCTGCTCGTTGCAATAGCTGTAAACCTGCTGACGGTAGTTCTGCCGCTCGTTTTTATCGAGGCTGGCTTCCGCGCAATAGTCATCCACCGCCTGCAGCAGCCCACGGTTCTGCGCCTTGGTATCCAGACCCACGCTGGCACCGAGGAAGTCCATAAAGAAGTCGGCGACTTTGCGCCCTACCCGACCGCGCAGGAAGGTCAGATAACGGGTCGATTCAGGGTTAGCTTCCCACTCGGTCAAATCGACGCGCGCCACGATATCGGCATGATTAATATCCAGGAACTGCGTGCTGCTGATATCCAGCTCTTCGTTCACGCGCATACTGTTCTGGCTGCTCAGCACGGCGATCAACAGATAGTTTACCGCCAGGTAGCGGTAGTGACCAAACAGCACCACGCCACTTTCTGCAAAGGGATATTTACCCAGTTCATCGCGCAGGCGGCCGGTGGCGGCACGGCTGAAAGCCAGAAAATCATCCTCGCCTTTGCGGCAGTTGCGCAGCGCCTCGGCCAGCTCGCTCTCTTCGTTGAACAGGCCATAGGCTTTACTTTTGGCGCTGTAAACGCGGTGCAGCTCTTCCATCATGGCGGTAACCGCCGGGGTGGACGGCAGCAGCGAATCACGCAGAACCAGATCCAGCGTCTGTTCATCACGTTTGATCAACTGATGAAGGGCAATCTGGTCGATATCCAGACTCATGGTAAACTCTCCTTTTGGCACAGGCGCGTATTCAATCACCGAGTGCTATTTCGATCAACCAATCAGCAACAACATTAACCCGTTGCTGACGATAAAAATGCAGAAAAAAACGTGCTGTTACGGTAAAATGACGCCTTTTAAATCTCAGTAAAATAGACGCTATGGCACAATCATCCCGTTACAGTAACGAACGCGTGGAAAAAATCCTCGCAGAACTGGTCCAGGTACTGGAAAAAAACCAGACTCCTACCGATCTTTCCCTGATGGTTTTGGGAAATATGGTGACCAACCTGCTCAATACCAGCGTTGCACCTGCGCAGCGCCAGACTATGGCTCGTTCGTTTGCCGAAGCGCTTCAGGCGTCGGTACGCGAAGATAAAGCCCACTGATGAGACGACTCTGATCCCGTTATGGTAACAAATCGGCAGCGCTACCGTGAAAAAGTCTCCCAGATGATAAGCTGGGGGCACTGGTTCGCCCTGTTTAACATCATTTTTGCGTTCATTCTGGGTAGCCGCTACCTGTTTGTTTCCGACTGGCCAACCTCGCTGGCCGGTCGGATTTATGCGTTTAGCAGTTGGATCGGGCACTTCAGCTTTATCGTCTTCGCCGCGTATCTGCTGATCGTTTTCCCGTTGACCTTCGTGGTGATGTCGCAGCGGCTGTTACGCTTCCTGTCGGCGATTATCGCCACTGCGGGACTGACGTTGATTCTGGTCGATGGCGCGGTTTTTGAACGATTCCACCTGCACCTGAATCCCGTTGTCTGGGAACTGGTGATTAACCCCGATCAAAGCGAACTGGCGCGCGACTGGCAGCTGATGTTTATCAGCGTGCCGGTGATTTTCCTTGTGGAGATGCTGTTTGCCACCTGGAGCTGGCAAAAGCTGCGCAGCCTGAACCGCCGCAGCTTCGGCAAACCGCTGGCGGCCCTGTTTATCAGCGCCTTCTTTGCCAGTCATCTGATGTATATCTGGGCGGATGCTAACTTCTATCGCCCGATCACGATGCAGCGTTCGAACCTTCCGCTTTCCTATCCAATGACAGCGCGACGCTTCCTGGAAAAATACGGTCTGCTGGATGCGCAGGAGTATCAGCGCCGCCTGGTGCAGCAGGGGAATCCTGAAGCGCTGTCGGTCGCCTATCCGCTGAGCGATATTACCGTCAGCGATCGCGGTACACGCAACAACCTGCTGGTCATCACCGTGGACGGGCTGAATGAAGCCACCATGCCTAAAATGCTGCCGAATCTGACGCGTTTCGCCGAAAGCAATGTGCGCTTTAGCCAGCACTTCAGCTCCGGCGGCACCGATGACACCGGTCTGTTTGGGCTGTTTTATGGTATTTCCCCGAGCTATATGGACGGCGTACTCTCATCACGCATTGCTTCAACGCTGATTGGCACGCTGGGCCAGCAGGGGTATCAGTTTGGCCTGTTTGCCAGCGACGGCTTCAATTCGCCGCTGTATCGCCAGGCGCTGCTGTCTGATTTCTCTCTGCCGGAAGCACGCGAACAAAGCAACGATCAGACGACCACCCAGTGGCAAAACTGGCTGAACGGGCACAGAAACGATAGCAATCCGTGGTTCTCCTATCTGTCATTAACCACCGCAGATAACAGCGGCGGGGATAGTTCCGATAAGCAACGCCTTCGTCGGTACAGTCGGGCCGCTGCCAATGTCGATCAGCAGATACAAAGCGTGCTGGCTACGCTTGAACAGAAAGGGCTGTTAGACAAGACAGTGGTGGTCATTACCGCTCAGCACGGCGTGGTGCTGGAAGGTGATGACAATCCGGGCAATCGCGCAGCGCTACAGGTGCCGATGATCGTGCACTGGCCACAAACGCCCGCACAAACGGTGAATAAACTCACCGATCATCAGGACATTATGGCAACCCTGATGCAGCGTCTTCTGCATGTGAATACGCCGCTTGCTGACTATTCGCAGGGGGAAGACTTGTTTTCTGCGAAGCGTCGTCATAACTGGGTGGCAAGCAGTATCAGCAACCACCGCCTGGTCATCACCACCGCCGATGAGACACTGCTGCTGGATAACAACGGTAGCTATACGGCGTGGAATTCGCAGGGTGAAGAGCTGAAGAATCACAAGCCACAGCTGGCGCTGCTGCTTCAGGTGCTGACCGACGAAAAACGTTTTATCGCTAACTGACTGTATAAATATAACGCAGTCAAGATGTTAGCTACTTGCATTCGAAGGCCAGTTCAGTAAACTATGCTGCAAATATCGGCACGTAGCGCAGCTTGGTAGCGCACGGTCATGGGGTGTCCGGGGTCGGAGGTTCAAATCCTCTCGTGCCGACCAAATACCTAAAAAAAACCAGCCTCTTACGGCTGGTTTTTTTGTGCCTGAATCATGCCCTGCATCCACAGGCTAAAGACTAAGATAATTTAGCCTGTGTAATCGTTAGGTTTGATTGAAATCCACTCTATTTGTGAATGTAAAAGGCCTCTGTTAAAAGAGGCCCTATATGACACAGACCAGCACAATGACACTGACGCAGTCATCTTCTGGAAAAGAATACAAATATCCCATCGGTGATCTTGACCATACCAAACATGCTCAAAACGGTTATCACCAGATTAGAAAGCTCGCGTGGGGCAGCATAAAAGGTATTTTCAAATACCCCCGCCCCATTCAGCAAGGCCGCCACAATCAGGATGGATAGAAGTAATATTATGCCCCTGAATATTTTGCGTTTCATTTTCAAGCCTTTAAAGGATCATCACCAAGAACAACCACCATTATTATTTCCGCAGTTTGAATTTGAGTTACTCCCGTTATTATTATTTGAGCCGGAACCGCTCTCAAAACACCCGCCAGCAAGCGCACCACCAGCTAATCCTAAAGCCAAACCGCCTAGTCCACCGATGGATCCAGCAATCATTCCACCGATGATTCCATTATTACAATCCGTGACGTAGTTGCTATTCCCGTTCTGATTTCCTCCTCCAGACCCTGATTGGCTACCTCGCTTTCCAGCTCTGCCCGCAGCACTGTAATTATCATTTCTACCACCAGAACCGGTAACAGATTCCATTTTTAAAATATTTAGCTCCATCACATTTATAATCCCTTATAAGAAGTTAGCATTAAATTCAAACTGCAACCAAAGAATACATTCATATGATTTAAAATTACAAGATATTTAATAGGAAACAATCAATGAAATAAATTACTTAAATATCAACAAGATAGATTTATTATGATCTCATTAAAATCAATTACACATAAAAATAAGCTATTTTTTACAAAAATAATTGAACATCATCACAATTACCAAAACCTAATACATTCAACCTTTAAATACAATAACTAACAAATCAATGCGGCATAGGATATTATCGCATCAGGAATTAGAATTTAATATCGCACTCAGGAACATGATAATAGGTCTTTGACGAAAACGATCGGGCTACTTAATCTGTCGCTGCGATAATTGATAAAACCCGCCCGCTAAGGCGGAATGTATCAATTCGATTCACGCCGACGCCCTCTCCACCAGCGCAGGCGGCACGATAATATTCTGCGCTTCCAGATTCTGCCCACCGATGCGCAGCAGCAGACGCCGCGCCGTAGCGTGGCCAATTTCACGCGCGGAGTTGGCAATTGAGGTTAGCGGCGGTTCGGTCAGCTCGGACTCGGGGGCGTCTTCCATGCCAATCAGGGCGATTTTTTGCTGGAAGAAACTGTCAACTGCGCCGCCGCCAACTTCAGCGCCGGTCCGCAGCACGCCAAAATACGCCCCCAGCGCCACGGAAGATTTATGGCAGACGATGGCGCTGATTTTTGGATAGTGGGAGAGCAGCAGTTCCGTCGCATCCGCCGCACACTTTTGCTGATAATCGCATTCGATAATCCATTCCGTGCGGAACGGCAGGCCGTATTGCAGAAGCGTGGCGCAAAAACCGCCGAGCCGTTCGGCGCGGGTCAGTGAATTACTCAGCCCTCCGAGATAGGCGATCTGCTTGTGCCCCTGCCTTATCAGGTATTCCGTGGCCATTTTTGCCGCCAGCATATTGTCGGGGCGGACCACGTCAACGCCGTCAATGCCGCCGGAACGGGTGGCACAAATCAGCGGCACGCCCTGCTCTTCGGCCTTTTCCTTCAGGCCGCTCATTGCCCCTTCACCGCCGGCAATCACAATGCCGTCCACGCCGTGCGTCAGCAGCGTATCGAAGCAGCGCATCAGACCTTTTCCCGACGCTCCGCTTTGCAGCAGGAACAAAACTTTGCCCTGCGCTTCAAACATTTCGCTCAGACCCGCGGTCATTTCGGCGTAAAACGGCTCGCAAATGTCGCGGACAATCAGCCCGACCACGCCGGATTCGCCGCCGCGCAGCGTACTTGCCTGACGATTGCGCACAAAACCCAGCTCATCCACGGCGCGGTTAACCCGCTCTGCCGTCGCCTGAGAGATACGCCCCTTGCCGCCCAGCACCAGTGAAACGGTGGTGACAGACACACCGGCGTGGCGGGCCACGTCGATAATCGTGATCTTTTTATGGTTCATCGGACTTTATCGTTCATACCGGACTCCACGAAACGGCATCGCTCACGGCCGCCATTATACGTACCCGGAAGCAAAAAATTAGCCTGGTCAGAGAGTTATATATGATTAAGCAATTTTAGTAAAACGTTAAACCTTTTTTAAACCCCGTTATGTCTGGAATGATCGGATAGTGTGAGCTTGAACACGCATTGTTTTGGTAAAACGTTTTATCTTAGCCACCAGCAACACAAAGCCTAACAACACCATTGGGGAGCGGGTATGCCTGCACATAAAAAACAACGTTTCACACTCTGGGAGTTCTTCCAGAGTCTGGGTAAAACTTTCATGCTGCCGGTCGCGCTGCTGTCGTTTTGCGGCATTATGCTCGGCATTGGCAGTTCACTGAGCAGCCGCGATGTCATCACCCTGCTACCGGTGCTGGGCAATCCCGTTCTTCAGCTGATTTTCGTCTGGATGAGCAAGGTTGGCTCTTTCGCCTTCAGCTTCCTGCCAGTGATGTTCGCTATTGCGATTCCGCTGGGGATGGCGCGTGAAAATAAAGGCGTTGCCGCTTTCTCCGGCTTCGTCGGTTTCACCGTGCTGAATCTGGCCGTTAATTTCTATCTGACCGCCAACGGTACGCTGCCCACTACCGATCCGGCGGTGCTGAAAGCCAATAATATCCAGAGGATTTTTGGGCATTCAGTCTATCGATACCGGCATTCTGGGTGCGGTGATCGTTGGCATCATCGTCTACCGGCTGCACGAGCGCTTTAACACCATACGCCTGCCGGACGCGCTGGCGTTCTTCGGCGGTACCCGCTTCGTGCCGATTGTCACTACCGTAGTGCTGGGTCTGGTCGGTTTACTGATCCCGCTGATCTGGCCGTTCTTCGCTGCCGGGATTACCGGCCTTGGCCGCCTGATCCAGGGCGCGGGCGTATTTGGCCCGATGATTTTCGGCTCCGGCGAGCGTTTCCTGCTGCCGTTCGGCCTGCAGCACATTCTGGTGGCGCTAATCCGCTTCACCGAAGCAGGCGGAACGTTAGATGTCTGCGGCCGCGAGGTCAGCGGCGCGCTGACCATCTTCCAGGCACAGCTCTCCTGCCCGACCACCCACGGTTTTTCTGAAAGCGCAACGCAGTTCCTGTCGCAGGGTAAGATGCCGGCCTTCCTCGGCGGTCTGCCGGGTGCCGCGCTGGCCATGTACCACTGCGCCAAACCTGAAAACCGTCATAAAATTAAAGGGCTGCTGATTTCCGGCGTGGTTGCCTGCGTGGTCGGTGGCACCACCGAACCGATCGAATTCCTGTTCCTGTTCGTGGCTCCTGCGCTGTACGTGATCCACGCATTCCTGACCGGGCTGGGCTTCACCGTGATGTCGGTGCTGGGCGTGACCATCGGTAATACGGACGGCAATATCATTGACTTTGTAGTGTTCGGGATTCTGCACGGCACCGCTACCAAGTGGTATCTGGTGCCGGTTGTGGCGGCCATCTGGTTCGCGGGTTACTACGCTATCTTCCGCTTCTCAATTACCCGCTTTAATATCAAAACCCCGGGCCGCGAATCGGACAGCCTGCCGACCGCCGCCGCCGTACCGTCTTCCAGCAAATCGGGCTACAACGTGCCGGCTATTCTGAGTGCGCTGGGCGGTGCCGGTAACATCGTATCGCTGGACAACTGCATCACCCGCCTGCGCCTGTCGGTAGCGGATATGACGCTGGTGGATGATGCCACGCTGAAGGCTAACCGGGCGATTGGTGTAGTGCATCTTAATGAACACAACCTGCAGGTGGTAATTGGCCCACAGGTGCAGTCGGTGAAAGACGAGCTGGATGCTCTGATCCGTACAGCGGCCAGTCCTGCGGCAGCAGAACCACTTACCGTATAAACCCCAAGTGGGCGGCTCAGGCCGCCCTTTTCAGCTTTGTTCAGGGAGTGAAGCGCATGTCTTTTGATTTCTCCACCGTCACCGACCGTCACGGAACCTGGTGTACCCAGTGGGATTACGTCGCCGATCGCTTCGGTAGCGCCGACCTGCTGCCGTTCACCATCTCAGATATGGATTTCCCTACCGCGCCGTGCATTCTTGAGGCGCTGCAACAGCGGTTGCAGCACGGTGTGCTGGGCTACAGCCGCTGGCAGCATGATGATTTTCTCGGTGCAATTGCCCACTGGTTTCAGCAGCGCTTCAACAGCCGTATTGATAGTGAAACGGTGGTCTACGGTCCTTCTGTGATCTATATGGTGGCGCAGCTGATCCGCCTGTGGAGCCATCCGGGTGACGGCGTAGTCACTTTCACCCCGGCCTACGACGCGTTTTATAAAGTGGTAGACAGCAATCAGCGCCGCCTGCTGCCCTGCCCGCTGATCAAAGAGGGTAACGACTGGAGACTGGACGCAGCGCTGCTGGAAAACCTGCTAAGCCAGCCAGACTGCTCGATACTGCTGCTGTGCAGCCCGCACAATCCGACCGGAAAAGTCTGGACGCGTGCGGAACTTACGCTGATTGCCGGGCTGTGCGAGCGGCACGGCGTACGAACGATCAGCGATGAAATCCACATGGATATGGTCTGGGGTGACAATCGGCACACGCCGTGGAATGAAGTGGCACGAAGCGAATGGGCGCTGCTGACCTCCGGCTCCAAGAGCTTTAATATTCCTGCACTGACCGGCGCTTACGGGCTGATCGGCAGTAAAAACCATCGCGATGCCTACCTGCATCAGCTGAAGGCCTGCGATGGCCTGTCTTCTCCGGCGGTAATGGCCGTTCATGCCCACGTGGCGGCCTATCGCGCCGGTGAACCCTGGCTGGATGCACTGCGCGACTATCTGCAGGGCAATCTTCGCTACGTGGCCGACCGGCTGAATCACGCCTTCCCACAGCTGAACTGGCAGCCGCCGCAGTCGACCTACCTGGCCTGGATCGATCTACGCCCGTCAGGGATTGACGATCGTCTGCTGCAAACAGAGCTGATCGAACGGCAGAAAGTCGCGATTATGCCAGGTTATACCTACGGTGAAGAGGGCAACGGCTTCCTGCGGTTAAATGTCGGCTGCCCGAGGTCGAAAGTCGAAGCGGGAATGGATAAATTAATCGCTGGCATTGAGGCACTAATCCAGCACCGTTCGGGTTAACCGCTCAGACAGAACGGCGCGTCTGAGAGTTGAGGTGAAAGGGTAATGCCGGACATCATCAGCCGCGCCCTTCTGCTGAATTACAACACGTTGCAAAATTTTGCGGGTTATATCGCATATTGTCAGCAACCCGTTCTGGTGAAACAAAACTGTCACACAAATATCATACGCTGTGGATACACTTTTCATCGCACTGTGTAAAACAGGATGACTAACATGCCGACAGTAAAAGCGACAAACTTCAAAGATGCAGAAGAACTTCTTCACTCGGGTATCCATAAAGTAGAACTGGCCTACGACATCGGTAGCGACGATTTTTTCCGTCTCGCCAGCCACTGGTGTGACCGTGGTGCCAAAATTTCCAAGGGCAATGAACATTTCGTGGTATCGATTAAGAATCTCGCGATCCCGCCTAACCACTGATCCCGCCTGCCCGGCTTTGATCTCTGGCCACTAACCTGTTTAAATTACGCATCATCTTTCAACCGGTTAGTGGCTATGCTTTTGGTAAACCTGCCCGTTCTGCCTCCGTTTATTGTCAGTGCGATAGTTAGCCCGCTCGCCGCTTATCCCGATGTGTTACTGCTCGACGTGCAGTTTAACGAAGCGCATTTTACCCCTAAACTGTTTGATTTGCTGAATATCCCCTTCCCTGCCAGGCTGCAAAAAGCGGTGAACAAACGCCGCGCGGAGTATCTTGCCAGCCGCTACTGCCTGCAGCAGGCGTTGACCAGGATGGACGTTACGCAGTTCATTCTGCACAACGATGAAGACCGTGCTCCGCTGTGGCCGGAAGGCATACGTGGTTCGCTTTCGCACACCCATCGGCGCATCTGCGCGCTGCTGACCCGCCACAATGACGTCCTGCCGGGCATCGACTGCGAACAGATAATGACGGAAGAACACGCGTCAGAAATGGCGCATATGATCGTTAATCCTGCGGAGAAGGCACTGTTAGAACGGCTTGAACTGCCTTTTGCCTGTGCGGTGACAATCGTTTTTTCGGCGAAAGAGAGCTTATATAAGGCGATATGGCCCGAACTGCGGCGTTTTATGGATTTCAGTGCGGCAGAGGTGGTTGACTGGGATGCGCAAAACACGCGGCTCACGCTAAGGATTATCGATACGTTATCCGTTGAGTTTTATGCCGGAAGGGAGTTTACGGTAGAGGTCGAGTTACAGCCCGATACGGTATTAACCTGGGTTATCGGGCTGCAGAAAGAGTCTGCATAGCTTATTTACCGTCGCGCGGGCTGCGGTCGTTCAGCTGCGGCAAGTCGTGCAGATCCACACCATACAGTTCCACCATCGGAATCATCGCTTCAACAACCCGACAGCTATCCAGCGTTGCCATACCGGCAGGCACCTGGAAAAAGCGGGTAAAATGCAGCCATAAACCTTTCATACGTTGCTCCTCTGTGTTGTGAAAGGTTAGTAAACCTTATTTTATCGCCTCCACAAAATATCCATTTCGCACAGCCTTTGCCAGCCGCTGGTAATAGCCGCTTATCCCATTTGATGAATGATATATGCCAGATTTGTTGTTTTACTCCCCCCGCAGCTCCCTTCAATAATTGCCAGCAACTGAAGCACATTAAGGATTAATTATGGCTTATCAATTGAGCCTGCTGGATAAAAGTCCGGTAGCAGAAGGTGAAACGCCTGCCCAGGCACTGGCAAGGACATTACTGCTGGCACAAAAAGCCGAAGAGTGGGGCTTTCACCGCTTCTGGCTGGCTGAACACCACAATACGCAGGCTCTGGCCAGCCCGTCACCGGAAGTGCTGATCGCCTGGATTCTGGCCCATACCCGCCATCTGCGCGTCGGTTCCGGCGGCGTAATGCTGCAGCACTACAGCCCTTATAAAGTGGCGGAAAACTTTAACCTGCTGGCCTCTCTGGCTCCGGGCCGCGTCGATCTTGGCGTGGGCAAAGCGCCAGGCGGCCTGCCGCTGTCCACCCGCGCATTGCAGCACGGCATTAACGCCGAAGCGAAAGGCGATTTCTCCATCCAGCTGCGGGCGCTGGAAGGCTGGCTGAACGCCACCGCCAGCGACAGCCAAACCGAAGACCAGCTGCTGGCGACCCCGGTCCCGGCTCGCCCGGCTCAGCGTTTTCTGCTGGGTGCCAGCGAAGGCAGCGCGCAGCTGGCCGCCGAGCTGAACTGGCAGTTTGTTTTTGCCGCGCATCTTAACGGTAACCGCCAGGAGCTGGAGCAGACGCTGGCAACCTATCGTCGCCTGAGCGGCGGACAGTCGGCGCTGGTAGCGGTGCAGGTGATTGTGGCGGAGTCAGCGGCAGATGCCGACCTGCTTGCCGCCGATCTGCAGCACTACCGTGTTCATGTAGAAAATGGCCAGAGCGTCACCGTTGGTACGATTGCCCAGGCGGAAGCCTTTATTCGTCAGGCGAATGCTACGAATTACCGCATCGAACCGCGCGAAGCCGCGGTCATTAAAGGCACAGCCGAACAGGTTCATAACGAGCTGGAAGCGCTGCATCAGCAGTACGGCATTGAAGAGTTTGTTATTGATACGCCGGTCAGCAGCGGCGCGGCACGGGTGAAATCGCTGGAACTACTGGCCAGCCATCGCCTGGTCGCCGCCTGAGGAGCACAGCACAATGAGTCAGAATCTTGGACAACAGTTAATCGCATGGCGACGTGAACTGCATCAGTTCCCCGAGCTGTCCAATCAGGAATTTGCTACCACTGAACGCATTCAGGGCTGGCTGCGCAGCGCTGGCATCGAGCCGCAGCCTTACGGGCTGAACACCGGTGTCGTGGCCGAGATCGGTCAGGGTGACGCACTGATTGCGCTGCGTGCCGACATCGATGCACTGCCGATCGAAGAGGTGGTCCCGGTTGAATTTCGCTCACAGAATCCCGGTGTGATGCACGCCTGCGGTCACGATGTACATACCTCGGTGATCCTTGGTGCTGCACTGCTGCTGAAAGCGCGTGAGAAAACGCTGCCAGGCCGGGTACGTCTGCTGTTTCAGCCAGCGGAAGAACGCTTTGGCGGAGCGAAAACGCTGATCAAAGCCGGTGCGCTGGAAGGCGTAAGCGCGATTTTCGGCATGCATAACGCGCCGGAACTGCCGGTTGGCACTTTCGCCACGCGCGGCGGGCCGTTTTATGCCAACGTCGATCGCTTTGACTTCGAAGTCACCGGTAAAGGTGCCCACGCCGCCCGTCCGCAGGAAGGGATTGACGCGATTGTCATTGCCAGCCAGATCGTCACCGCGCTGCAAACGCTGGTCAGCCGCAGCTACAGCCCGCTGGAATCGGTGGTGGTGAGTGTGACCCGCATTGAGGGCGGCAATACCTGGAACGTGCTGCCGCAGACCGTGGTATTGGAAGGGACGGTGCGTACCCACAACGACGCCATTCGCGAATCATTACCGCAACGCTTCCAGCAGCTGATTAGCAGCATCGCCGAAGGCTTCGGTGCAACAGCGAAGCTCAACTGGCATCCGGGGCCTCCGGCGCTGGTCAATACCGAGCGCTGGGCAGAATTCAGTAAAGGGGTCGCGGCGGAAGCCGGTTACACCGTGCAACACGCCGATCTGCAAATGGGCGGGGAGGATTTCGCCTTCTACCTGCACAACACTCCTGGCACCTTCGTCAGTATCGGCAGCGCCAGCGAATTCGGCCTGCATCATCCCGGATTTAAACCGGATGAAAGCCTGATCGAACCGGCCGCCCGTTATTTCAGCCAGCTGGCGGAAGCCGCGCTGCGTGAAATTAGTTAGCCACAGCAAACTGCGTTTCCACCTGCACATTCAAATAATAAGAGTAAACATTATGCTTAAAACCTCATTACTGTCAGGACTGTTCGTTGCTACCGCCCTGTTGACCAGCGGAGCCTGGGCCGAAACCGTCACCGTGAACGGCACGGGGATCAGCGTGGAAGCCAATGCCGCGCCGATCCATGCGCCGGTAAACCCTGAAGCCGTGGCGCAGATCCCTAAGGATCACCGCTTCGCCGTGCCGGGTAAATTTACCGTGGCGGTAGCCGCGCTGAACTCCCCCCCGCTGACGTTGTTCTCCGACGACAACAAAACCCTGCAGGGTAGCGAAGTGGATATCGCCCGCCTGGTGGCTGATAGCCTGGGTCTTGAGCTTAACGTGGTGCCAACCTCCTGGGAAGACTGGCCGCTGGGCGTCAGCTCCGGCAAATACGACGCAGCGATCACCAACGTGACGGTCACCAAAGAGCGTAAGGAGAAGTTCGACTTCGCCACCTACCGTCAGGATTCACTGGGCTTTTACGTCAAGTCCACCAGCAAAATTACCTCGCTGAAAAAAGCGGAAGATATTGCCGGTCTGCGCATTATCGTTGGCTCCGGCACCAACCAGGAAGCGATCCTGCTGGCCTGGGATGAAGCCAACCAGAAAAAAGGCCTGAAGCCGTTTACCCCAATCTACGTAAAAGATGATGCCGCGCAGACGCTGGCATTGCAGTCGGGTCGCGCGGACGCCTTCTTCGGTCCAAACGTGATCGGCGCATGGAAAGCGGCGCTGACCGGCCAGACCAAACTGGTTGGCAGCGTTGACGGCGGCTGGCCGAAGGCGGCACACATCGCGGTGACGCTGAAGAAAGGTAATGGCCTGGTAACACCGGTGAATACCGCGCTGAACGGCGTGATTAAAAGCGGCGAGTACGACAAGGTACTGAACCGCTGGGGCGAAGGCATTGAACGCCTGGATCGCTCCGAGATCAACCCGCCGGGTCTGGGCGACTAAGGAGTTCGTGATGAGTCAAGCACAGTTCCGCCAGCTGTCACCGGAAGCCCCGGAGCTGGCACCGATTATCGAAGGTCTGTTTGGCGAATACAGCGCCCGCTACGGTGATTTTTTCGCCCGCGACGCGGAAGTCGAACTGACCGAATGGTATTTGCCGCCACGGGGTACGTTTGTGGTGCTGGAGCGCGATGGTGAGATTATTGCAATGGGCGCCTACAAGGCGCTCGACGCGGAAACCGCCGAGCTGAAACGCATCTGGACGCGCAGCGATCTGCGCCGCCAGGGGCTGGCACTGCAGGTGCTGGTTGAACTGGAGCGACGCGCCGAGCTGGCAGGTTACACAGGGGTGTTCCTCACCACCGGTTTCCGCCAGCCGGAAGCCGTCAGGCTCTATCTTTCCCACGGCTATCAGCCGCAGTTCGATATCACCCGTAACCCGGAAGAGTACAGCCTGCCGCCCCATGATGGCCGACTGCGCTTCCGAAAGCTGCTGAATCAGCATGTTACCGCAGGAGCCGCTCATGAAACACAATGAAACGGAAACCCTGCGCGTGGTCCCTGCCCGCTATCCGCTCAGAGTGCTGGGCGGGTTTATTGCCCTGTTTGTGCTGGCGGTCGTGATTCAGTCGGTGGCCTTTAATCCTCGCTGGGAGTGGAAGGTCTTCGCCCACTGGTTCTTCCACCCGGCGATCCTCAGCGGCCTGGGCCAGACCCTGCTGCTGACGCTGATCGCCACGGTACTCAGTATTTTCTTTGGCGGCCTGCTGGCGCTGGCCCGCCTTTCACCTTCGTGGCTGCTTTCGGGACTGGCTTTCGGCTACATCTGGCTGTTCCGCTCGCTGCCGCTGATTGTGGTGCTGATTATTCTCTACAACTTCTCTTACCTCTACGACACGCTGTCGATTGGTATTCCGTTTACTCCGCTGACCTTTGCCGAATACCAGACCATTGACGTACTTGGCCAGTTCAGCACCGCCGTAATCGGCCTGACGCTGGTGCAGTCGGCCTATACCGCTGAGATTATTCGCGGTGGCATACTCGGCGTCGATCAGGGTCAGTTTGAAGCCGCTGCCGCGCTGGGCCTGCCGGGCTCGCGCCGCACGCTGCGCATTATCCTGCCGCAGGCGCTGCGCTCGATTATCCCGACCGGCTTTAACGAAATTATCAGCCTCGCCAAAGGCACCGCGATGGTGTACGTACTGGCGATGCCGGAACTGTTCTACACCATTCAGATGGTCTACAACCGTACGCAGCAGGTTATCCCGCTGCTGATGGTGGCCGCCGTCTGGTATCTGCTGATCACCACCGTACTGTCGATTCTGCAGCATTATGTCGAGCGCTGGCTGGCCCGCAGTGCAACCCGTGAATCTTCTACTCCGCGTCCACGCTGGCGCTTACGCCGCCAGACTGCAGCGATCACCCCGCTAAGGAGCTAACGATGTCAGAAGCCCTCGATCTGCACAGCCACGCGGTGCGCGGCCATATTTCGATTACCCACGTCAGCAAAAGCTTTGGCCGCTTCAAGGCGCTGGATAACGTTTCGCTGGAGCTGCCGCCGGGTTCGGTGACGGTGATCCTCGGCCCTTCCGGCTCCGGTAAATCCACGCTGCTGCGGGCGATTAATCATCTGGAACGCGTCGACGAAGGCTTTATCCGCATTGACGGTGACTACATTGGCTATCGTCGTAAAGGTGACAAGCTGTACGAACTGAAGGAAAAAGCGATTCTCAAGCAGCGTACCGAAGTGGGTTACGTATTCCAGAACTTCAATCTGTTCCCGCATCTGACGGTGCTGGAAAACATTATTGAAGCGCCCATTGTGCATAAAAGATTAACGCGGCAGCAGGCGATAGAACGCGCCGGAGAGCTGCTGGATGCGGTGGGATTACGTCATAAGGCCGACGCCTGGCCGCGCCATCTTTCCGGTGGTCAGCAGCAGCGCATCGCGATTGCTCGTGCACTGGCGCTCGATCCACGAGTTATTCTGTTTGATGAGCCGACCTCCGCGCTGGACCCGGAGCTGGTTGGTGAAGTACTGGATACCATTAAAAAGCTCGCCCGCTCCGGCACCACGCTGGTGGTGGTCACCCATGAAATCGGCTTTGCGCGCGAGGTGGCCGATAATGTGGTGTTTATGGTTGACGGTAAAATCGTTGAACAGGGCAGCGCACAGCAGGTGCTGAACAACCCGCAGCATCCGCGCACCAGCCGCTTCCTCGCCAAAGTTCTCTAATTTCTCCCCCTCTCTGATGCATAAAAAAACGGCTTATCATAATGATAAGCCGTTGCAACCATTTGGTAAGACGACGAGAAAGTTCAGGGAAGTTAACGGCGGTACTCAACCGTTGCAATCAGCTTACCCCTGTACTAACCCGTTGACTAATAACAATAGTAGCTGAACTTATGCAAAGGTCAGCCTGCGGTATCCGTACGCTTTACCGCGTCCAGCGTGGCCATATCCCGCTCGGCCCCGGTCAGCTCAGTGAGATGCCCATGGCGCATTTCCAGCAGGCGATCGGCATGCAGGAAATAGTGATCGTCATGGCTGATAGCAAAGACGGTTTTACCCATCCCCTGTAGCCACGGCAGCAGCTCGCGATAGAAGATACGACGGAAGTGCGGGTCCTGATCCGCCGCCCACTCGTCAAGCAGCAGAATGTCGCGCTGTTCGGCGGTGGCCAGCAGCAGCGCCAGGCGCTTGCTCTGCCCTTTCGACAGTTTCAGATTCAGTATGCGGTTGCCGTCAAGCTGGATCTTATCCTGCATCTGTAGCCGCTCCAGCCACGCCTGGACCCGCTCGGGATCGGCCGGCTGGCCGCTGTCATCGATGAGTCGGTCGAACAGATGCACATCGGTAAATACCGCTGAGAACAGCTGCCGGTAATCGTCCATCGATTCGGGCTGAATCACTTTGCCGTCGAGCAGGATCTCGCCGGAAACCGGCTGATATAGCCCGGTCAGCAGCATCGCCAGCGTGGATTTTCCGCTGCCGTTACCGCCAATCAGAAACACCAGCTCGCCACGGTTGAGAACCATATTGATCGGTCCCACGCTGAATCCGCTATCGCCGTAGTGGAACACCAGGTTGCGCAGCTCCAGCGTCTGCCACGCTTTTTTACCGCGCTGCGCCGGGAATTCAGCCTGGTAGTCGGCCAGCTTAAAGGTATTGAGCTTGTTGAACGCCACCTGCGCGGTCAGCAGCGTCGGCAGCGCGCCAACGGCAGACAGCATCGGCGTACGCAGGAACAGCAGCGTCAGCGAATAGGTGGCGGCCACAGCGGTATCGGCCCAGCCCAGGCTATTGGCCAGATAGAATGCCAGCCCGATCGCGCCGAGCATCATAATATTCGACCAGTTCACGGCGCTGAGATGGTAGGTATCCGCGCGCACGATATGATGGCGATAGGTGCGGGCATCCTCACCGTAGACATCGTCAAAAATCTGCTGCGCGCGCTGGCGGTTCAGCGCCAGTTCTTTGCGGCCTTCGATAATGGTCTGGAAATCGGCATACAGGCGCTCTTCGGTGTTACGCAGCACTTCCAGATGGCGGTAAACGCGCGATACCAGCAGCCAGCCGCCGAAAATCGTGATGGCAACCCAGATGGCGGTGACCACCAGCATTTTCGGTGACAGCCAGCCCAGATAGGCCGCCGATCCCACGGTTAAAATAATCCCCTGGATCAGTTCCGGCAGGCGCACGAAGGCGATAGTGATATTGCGCACGTCGCTGGTCAGCGCCGCCAGCAGTTGGGCGTTACCAATCTGCTCGATGCGCTCGACGCGAGTATCCAGAATCCGGCGGATAAATTCACCGCGCAGGCGATAGACAAAGTGGTGACCCAACAGGGTCAGCGCCAGCTGGGACCCCAGCGTTACTGCCATCAGCAACAGCAGCAGGCCAAGGAACTGTGGCAGCACCATCAGTGAAGAGTTGAGAGTAACGATCAGTTCGCGGTTGATAAAGGCGATAAGACCAATACCCAGCGCGGCGCTGAGCAGGCTAAGCAGGATCACGCCGATAAACGGCCAGCGATACTGCTTATAAACAACGTGGAGCAACTCCATGAAAACATCCCGGCAGGTAAAAAAGCAGCTAGCAGTTTAATGAGATAGTGGGCTATATCAATACTAATTCTCATTATCACCGCATTGGCTGCGTGTTAAGCCGGGGTTAGTGCGCGCGGCGGAAGGTCAGATTAAAACGGAACGCACCGGCCTGAGGGTGAATACCGGGTTTCAGCGGCAGAATCCCGTGGTAGCGCAGCCGTGAAGGCCCGCCCCATACCACCACATCACCGTGCTCCAGCAGCACCCGCGTGGTGCCGTCACTCCGCTCAAAACCGCCAAACTGGAAGACCGCAGGCAGCCCGAGCGAAACCGAGACGATCGGCTGGCGCAGGTCGCGCTCGTCCTTATCCTGATGCAGGGTCAGCTTTGCTCCAGGCTCATAGCGGTTAAGCAGGCAGGCATCGGGATTAAAGTTAGCGAAACCGGCTTCGGCGGCACAGCTGACGGCAAGCTGGCGAAACAGCGTCGGCATAGGCGGCCAGCGGGTTCCCCCGGCGTTATCCTGCTCGCTGTACTGATAGCCGCGCGAGTCGGTGCTCCAGCCCAGATCTCCGCAGTTGGTCATCGCCACCGACATGCGGTGGCCGCCGGGCGTGATGCGATGGTGAAAGGGGTTCTGTGCCGCAATCTGCGCCACCTGTTCAAGTAGTGCATCGGCATCGCTCAGTGCTCGTCGGCGCAGGATCACCGCGCCGTCAGCCAGCGGTTCGCTCCAGGGTTCCTCTTCGGCAAACAGATCGAGCATAACGACTCCTCAGGGTTTATCACTGCCGGTATCAGACTGTATAAAGGCCTTAAACTGCGGCGACATCCAGCTGACAAAGCCGTCGCCCTGTTTATAGATCAGATAGACCGCCAGCTTATCACGCAGCGCCAGCGCTTTGGCTTTCTCCTCGCCCAGTACCATCAGCCCGGTATCCCAGCCGTCGGCCTCCAGCGCCGTGGTAGCAATCACCGTGGCGGACACCAGGCGATGCTGGATCGGCTGGCCGGTGACCGGATCGATCACGTGAGAAATACGCTTGCCGTCCAGTTCATAGTAGTTGCGATAGCTGCCGGAGGTGCTGATGCCGTGTCCCTGCAGATCGACGATGGCCTGTACCGCATTTTCACGATCGGTCGGTTTCTGAATCGCCACCTGCCAGGCTTTGCCCTGCGCATTTTGCCCACGCGTCAGCACCGCCCCGCCTACCGAAACCAGATAGTTGTTGATGCCCTCTTTTTCCATCAGCCGCGCCAGGTGGTCGGTGGCGAAACCTTCACCCACGGTTGAGAGGTCCACGTACAGTCCCGGAAGATCTTTTTGCAGATATGCCTGCCCGGCACGGTTGATCACCTGCAGGTGCTGCAATCCGGTCAGCGCGCGGGCGGCATCGATCTGCTGAATGTTCGGGGTGCTGACGGGCTGTTTGTCCGGGCCGAAGCCCCACAGATTAACCAGGGGTCCAATCGTGATATCCATCGCACCGCCGGTTTGATGACCAATTCGCAGCGCCAGGGTGACGATATCGGCCATATTGTCGCTGACCGGCTGCGGGTCGCTGCCGCGGTACTGGTTGAATCGGGAAAGGACGGAATCATTTTTCCAGGTTGAAAGCTCATGGTCATCGTTATTCAGCTGCTGTTGGATGGCGTTTTGCAACGCTTCACGGCGCGAGTTATCCACGCCCGCCAGGCTGACGCGCCAGTAGGTTCCCATCGTTTTCCCTTCCAGCACCATGGCATCCTGCTGCGCGGTGGTTTGCGGGTTGTCGCAGGCCACCAGCAAAAATGCGGCCGCCAGGCTGATAAAGTGTCGCCAGTTCGCTTTCATTTTCTTTCTAACCTTTTTGCTGCCGTTACGACGTAAGCCTGAGCTACGAGGGCTGCGCCATTTTTAAATACTGTATAAAATTTGTGGCGATGATTATCTTTGCCACAGGCGGGAATGACAAGGGAAGCCGGTGTGGTGATTCAGGGGCGGTTTAGAAATAGGGTGAGTTAACGAGGGAATGCCACACAGGTGGATTGTACCCCAGGTTGTTTGTAAGGTCAGAGGCTGGCGCTGGCGGGTTATGCCTCCGGGCGGATGGTCCTCGCGCCGCTTTGCGGTACCTTCACTTCGCTTGTCAGCCGGACGGACCAGCACAGACGCGCGTCCTGCGCGGCTGTGCCTTTCGCCTGCGTCCATGCAGGCGAATCCTGGCTTCCTCTCTGCGTTCAGCGCTGTGGATTGTCCGCCCGGAGGCATAACTCGCCTGCTTTCTGGCTTCCGCGTCGCCTGAAAATGAATCCAGGATTCCTCTCTGCGTTCAGCGCTGTGAAATGTCCGCCCGGATGCACAACTCGCCTGCTTTCTGGCTTCTGCGTTGCCTGAAAGTGAATCCAGAATTCCGCTCTGCGTTCAGCACTGTGAAATGTACGCCCGGAGACATAACTCGCCTGCTTTCTGACTTCTGCGTTGCCTGAAAAATGAATCCAGTATTCCTCTTCGCGTTCAGTGCTGCGAGTTGTCTGCCCGGAGGCACAACTCGCCTGCTTTCTGGCTTCTGCGTTGCCTGAAAAATGAATCCGGATCTCTTCTCTGAATGATGAAAGCGATGCAAAACGTTCAGAAGGCCCGACCTCTGCGGCGACCGGGCAATCCGCAGCGCTGAGGTGCAGGATTCTGGGCCGGAGAGACCCGCATGGACGCGGGTCTCAGGCGCGGCGTGGGCAGGACGCCCACTCCGGGTCGGTCCGCAAGACCAGAAGCCGGAACCGAAGGCATCATGCGCAGCATGACGCGAGGACCGCCCGGCCGCCGCAGAGGTCGGGCCTGGCTTGCTCAAGCCACAGCCACAGCCACAGCCACAGCCACAAACGATTAGCTGCTGATAACAAAAGCACAAGTGCACTTTATTGCGGAAAGGATGACGTTAAGAGAGGGTTATGCGGCTACCGATGATAAAAAAGCCGCCATCTTGAAAAGATAGCGGCTCCGTTACTTTCAACTTACAGGCATCAGGGGATATCCTTCAGCCCATCTGTAGTAGCAAGACTTAGAACTGGTAAACCAGACCAACTGCCACTACATCGTCGGTATTGATACCGGCTGCGTTGGTGAAGGCGCTGTCGTCCAGCAGATTGATCTGGTAATCAACGTAGGTGGACATGTTTTTATTGAAGTAGTAGGTGGTACCCACATCAATGTAGCGTTTCAGGTTCTGAGAACCGTAACCTTCGATCTGTTTGCCACGTGAGCTAACAAATGCCAGAGATGGGCGCAGGCCGAAATCAAACTGGTACTGTGCAACCAGTTCCCAGTTATCTGCCTGGTTTGCGTAACCGTAAGCGCTGGAGTCAATGCTGCCAAAACGGGTCGCGTTATACGCGCGAGTATACATGGCGGCCAGGTAAATGTTGTTAGCGTCATATTTCAGACCGCCTGAGTATGCGGTCGCGTGGTCGCCGTGACCCAGCGCTGCGCTGTTGTTCTGCTCGTCAGTACGGTCAGAAGAGAACATAGCGGCACCGATACCAAAGCCTTCACCGATGTCATAGGTGGTTGACAGACCCCAGCCATCACCGTTCTGGCCGAGCACGTCACGACCGTTGTTGCTTTCTTCCGGGCTGCCGTTTTTACCCTGATACTGGATAGCAAAGTTCAGGCCGTCAACCAGACCAAAGAAGTCATTGTTACGATAGGTCGCAAGGCCGCTTGAACGCTGGAAGAGGAAGTTATCCGCACCGTAGGTATCGCCACCGAACTCAGGCAGAACGTCGGTCCATGCGCCAATGTCGTACATAACACCGTAGTTACGACCGTAGTCCAGAGACCCCGCATCGCCAAATTTCAGACCCGCGAAACCGACACGCGTGTAGTTGTCAGCAGTCCCCTGAGACTCGGTGTTGTTCAGCGCAACCTGATATTCCCACTCACCATAACCGGTCAGTTGATCGGTCACCTGAGTTTCGCCCTTGAAGCCAAAGCGGAGGTAAGACTGGTCACCGTCGGTACCATTGTCATCGGAGAAGTAGTGCAGACCGTCAACTTTACCGAACAGATCCAGTTTGTTGCCGTCTTTATTGTAGATTTCAGCTGCGCCAGCAGTACCAGCTACCAGCAGAGCTGGAATCATCAGCGAAAGAACGCGAAGTTTCATGTAATTACCCTCTCATTTTATTTATCTTATTTGCCACTGCGTACTGAATGTATTAATTCAGCGTTGAAGGTCATATTAAGGAACCACAGGCAATAATCCATGAGGAAAATGATACCAAACACAATAATATGTTTCAGAACATATTACATATATTTCAAAAAGTAAATTCAAGGGAACTTTTAAACGGCATTTATTGATAAATAATATAGCATCAATAATCAAAAAATAATTAAATCTATTGAAAACAATAATTTAAAACAGTTATTTTACGCACTGAATGATAAATATCGCCATCCAGCAAAAGCTATAATAATTACGCTATCATCATTTAATTTCATTATTACCTTCATTCACCCCGAATGATTTGTGTCACCCCAAATATTTCCGCCGGGCCTTGTTGCCCGGTTTTTTTTGCTTTTAATTCCTGCGCGAACCTCCGTAAAGTTAATTTCCCCCGTAAAGTAAACGTTCTCTCTCCGTCACTCCGTCTGAAGGAAACAAATAGCCGCTACAGTTCTGCTTCTGAAAAGCGCCAGATAGCGCAGATTGGCGCATTACCGATTTAAACCACGGCCCAGGACTCCTCTGGAAAATCGCCGCTACCCGACGATTCCGATTCACAGGTGTGACCTTTCAGGTTATTAAGATTGGCTGAATGATCAGATAGCCCGGCTATCCGCTTGAACAGCGCCCCCCATGCAGCGTTGCGCTTCTTTACTCATGGCAATTGTGGTAAAAAACGGGGTTAACTTTGCACGGGCTGAATGGATAAAATGACAACACTGGAAACGCAGATCTCAGCGAATGTAGCGCGGTTAAATCAACGAGCCACTCGCGTCGTTTTTTTAATCGCCGGGATTGGTATGGCAGCCTGGGCACCGCTGGTCCCTTATGCTAAAGATCGTGCTGCGCTAAGCGATGCTTCCTTCGGTACGCTGCTGCTGTTTCTCGGGCTGGGATCGCTGATTGCCATGCCGGTAACCGGCGTTCTGGTGGGACGTTATGGCTGTAAGCGTATTATTACCTGCGGCAGTGCTTTTTTACTGGTGTTGCTGCCCCTTCTGGCCCTGTTCTCTTCCCCTTTTTCTCTGGCGCTGGCGCTGATGGCCTTCGGTGCATCGATTGGATTAATTGACGTCGCCATGAATATCCAGGCGGTAGAAGTCGAAAAAAGTTCGGGCAAAGCGATGATGTCCGGCTTTCACGGTTTCTTCAGTATGGGCGGTATCGTCGGAGCCGGACTGATGAGCCTGATTTTGGCTCTGGGCATGACCCCGGTGCATGCGGTACTGGTGATTAATCTGCTGCTGATCGCACTGTATCTTTATTGCCAGCGCCATATCCTGAACGAACGCCTGCATCAGCCCGATACCCCCATGTTTGTTCTGCCGCGCGGTTGGGTGCTGTTCCTTGGTGTATTGTGCTTTATTCTGTTTCTTGCCGAAGGTGCCATTCTCGACTGGGGCGCACTGTTTCTGACTCATAGCCGCGATGTGCCCGCCGCGCAGGCCGGGATGGGCTATGCGGTGTTTTCCGTCGCCATGACCATCGGCAGATTATGCGGCGACTGGGTTGTGTTAAAAGCGGGCCGCACGGCAACACTGTTCTTTGGTTCGCTTTGCGCCGCAGCAGGGCTGGTGCTGGCGGTAACCATCAACGACTCAACGATGACGCTCGTGGGCTTTTTACTGGTCGGTTTTGGTGCATCGAACACCGTGCCGATTATGTTCAGCGCCGCCGGAAACCAAAAAACCATGCCGGTGAACCTGGCTATCTCCGCGATGACAACGATTGGCTATGCAGGCATTCTTGCCGGCCCGGCACTGATCGGTTTTATTGCTCAGTGGTCAAGTCTTTCGGTCGCCTTCAGCGCCGTTGCTGCACTGCTGTTAGTCGTTGCTGCCAGCGCGAGATTGATCACCCGATGAGCGGTGCCAACGTATGACGACCTATAAATTCCCGCTGACATCCGCTAACGTCACGCGATTTTTCGTGCTGTTTATTCTGCTATTGCTGCTGGCATCCGGCTTTATGATTCAGAATGCGGTGAGTGCCTGGCTTACGGCCAGGCACTACGTGATGAATGATATTACTCACGCCATGCAGAAACGCATTGATACTTATCGTTTTGCTACCTGGCAGATTTATGAAAATCTGGCGGCGACCGCAGCGGGTACAACGCCTTCCGAAAGCCTACAGGAAACCCGACTGCGTCCCGATGTCTACGCGCTGGAAAAGAACCGGCGCAAAACGGAGGCGCTGATTTTCGGCTCGCACGACAGCAGCACGCTGGATATGTCGCAGCGCATGTCCAACTATCTGGATACCCTCTGGGGTGCTGAAAACAGTACCTGGTCAATGTATTTCCTGAATGGTCAGGACAACAGCCTGATTCTGGTTTCAACTCTGCCACTGAAGGATATGGCAACGCGCTACAAAGATAACGCCATCAGCAATATCGTTGAGGCGCGCCGGGCGGAAATGCTCCAGCAGGCGAATGCACTGGATGAGCGCGAAAGTTTCTCTCCGCTACGGCGGTTAAGCTGGCAAAACGACCACTACTTTACTATGCGCACCACCTTCAATCAGCCCGGTCATCTGGCAACGGTAGTGGCCTTCGATCTGCCGGTGAACGACATCATTCCTGAAGCCATGCCGCTGGAAAACTTCCAGCTGCGGCAGGATACTGCGCCGGTGGCTGAAGGTAGCGACAGTGAGGATAACAGCAGTAAAGCGCGCATTAACTGGGTGAATCCCAATATTGAAATTGCGACATCGCTCTCCGGAACCCCTTTGCAGCTGGTGTACCGCGTGCCGGTAACCGAGCTGGCGCTGGATACGCTGCACAATTTACTCTGGCCGCTGCTGGCGAATCTCAGCCTGCTGCTGCTGTCGCTTGCTGGCTTGTTCCTGCTCCGCCAGCAGTCGCTGCGGCCGAGTGAAAATCAAAGTGCCGAACTGGAATCACTGCGTCAGCTTAACGAGGAAATTGTCGCCACGCTGCCGGTCGGCCTGTTGGTTTACGATTTTGCGAACAACCGAACGCTGCTCTGTAACAAGATTGCGGAACACCTGTTGCCGCACCTGAACCTGCAAAAAATTATCAATATGTCCGATCAGCATCAGGGCGTTTTGCAGGCGACGGTCAACAATGAAGTCTATGAAATTCGCCACGCGCGCAGTGCAATCTCTCCGCATACGCAGCTGTTTATGATGCGCGATCAGGACCGTGAACTGCTGGTTAATAAAAAACTGCAGAAGGCGCAACAGGTTCTGGATAAAAATCATCAGTCGCGGCAGCAGCTGTTACAAAATCTGGGTCATGCCCTCCAGCGTCCGCTCAGCGATGTGATTCAGCGCCTGCTGACCCTGGGCAGCGATTACGATGTGGAATCGCTTAATCACTCCCTGGAATCGGCACAGTCTCTGGAGCGTCTGATCGACGATATCGTACTGCTGAACCAGCTTGAAACGCTGGACTGGGCGCCGGAAGTGGGCCTGTTTAACGTACAAACGCTGCTGGATGAACTGGCCCAGGACGTTCTGCCGATGATGCGGCGTAAAGGCTTAACGCTGATGATCGCTAATCATCTGAGCAGCGATGAACTGCGGCTGGGCGATCGTCGCGCCATGGCAAAAATCCTCTCCACGCTGATGTACTATGCTATTACCACCACGACGTGGGGGCGAGTCAGTCTGACGGTCAATACCGCCACGGATAATCGGGATCGGCTGGTGATTGATATTGTCGATACCGGTTCCGGCCTGTCGGCTGACGAAATGGCCAACACCGATTTCCCGTTCCTCGGTGAAACGCATAAAGATCGCTTTGGTCAGGCATCCGGTATGGCCTTCTTCCTTTGTAAACAGCTTTGCAAACAGCTTGGCGGCCAGCTCGATATTCATGCGACGGCGGAAATTGGCTCCCGATACAGCATTCAGCTGCCGCTGCCATCCGAGCCGCAGCAGGAACAGGAAGAGAAACTGCTGGAAGGTGTGAATGCCCTGATTGATATCACTGTTGATGATGTGCGTAAAATTGTGGTGCATCAACTTGAAGACTGGGGTGCCAACTGCATTACGCCAGATGAGCGCTTCTCCGGCCAGCAGCATGATGTGCTGGTTACTGACGATCCGTCACGACTGACGCCGTGGTCATTGCTGCTTGCAGACGACGAGCCCGGCTTTACGCTGCTGGCTCACGGCCAGTATCGGGTTAATTTCAATATCAGTAGCGCAATGCAGGATGCACTGTTGCAGCTGATCGAACAACAGCTGGCACAGGAAGAGTCGGTTGAAGAAAGCACGGAACCGCAGGATTTGGCACAGCTATTTGCCAGCGGTTATTTCCAGCTATTTGTGGACACAGTTCCGGATGATGTCAGGAGGTTGTATAATGAGGCAGCAAACAGGGAATACAGTGCGCTTGCTCAGACAGCACACCGGCTTAAAGGTGTGTTTGCCATGCTCAACCTGCTCCCCGGCAAGCAGCTCTGCGAAACGTTAGAGCAGCACATCCGCGAATGTAGCGATTCAAACATTAAAAATACCACCAGTGAAATTGACCATTACGTCAACGAGCTGCTGCTGCAAGGTAACCCATAAAATGAATAACCTGAATGTAATCATTGCCGACGACCATCCCATTGTCCTGTTTGGTATTCGTAAATCCCTCGAACAAATTGAATGGGTCAACGTTGTAGGGGAATTTGAAGACTCCACAAGTTTGATCAACAGCCTGTCTAAGCTTGAGGCCAACGTACTGATCACCGACCTGTCTATGCCAGGAGATAAATACGGCGACGGTATTACGCTGATCAAATACATCAAACGCCACTATCCTGACCTGTCGATTATCGTTCTGACCATGAACAATAACCCGGCAATACTGAGCGCCGTGCTGGATCTGGACATCGAAGGAATTGTGCTGAAACAGGGCGCGCCAACCGATCTGCCTAAAGCCCTTGCCGCACTACAGAAAGGCAAAAAATATACGCCAGAGAGCGTGGCAAAGCTGCTGGAGAAAATCAGCGCTGGCGGTTACGGTGATAAACGCCTGTCGCCAAAAGAGAGCGAAGTACTGCGCCTGTTCGCAGAAGGCTTCCTGGTCACTGAAATCGCCAAGAAACTGAATCGCAGTATCAAAACCATCAGTAGCCAGAAGAAGTCAGCGATGATGAAACTGGGCGTGGAAAACGACATTGCCCTGCTGAACTACCTGTCATCCGTCAGCATGTCCTCGGTTGATAAAGAGTAAATCCTCGATGGGGCGACAGATTCAGGTCGCCCCACGTACTTTACCCCGCCCTGCCCTTTCTCACCCGCTCGGCATAAAAAGCCAGCGCCTGCTGTAAAACATCCATCGTCACCGGCTTCGACAGGCAGTTATCCATTCCCGCTTCCATACAGCGCTGTTTCTCTTCTGCCAGTGCATTGGCGGTAACGCCGACCACCGGGAAGGTTTGACCCAGCTGGCGTAAACGCTGAGTCAGGCGATAGCCATCCATATTCGGCATATTAACGTCGGTCAGCACGATGTCGATTTCGCTGCGGCTGATAACGTTTAGCGCGTCGACGCCATCCTGCGCGGTTTTCACCCGATACCCCAGCGATCCCAGCTGATCCGACAGCAACATGCGGTTAATGGGGTGATCGTCCACCACCAGAATCAGAATATCGTCATTGCTCACCGCCTGCTGATCGGCTGCAACCGCCTGCGGCAGTTCAGCGGGGAGCTCCACCTCAACACGGTAAATGCGCCCCAGCAGGGACACCAGCTCGTGAGGCGCGATGGTGCTGTAGATCCATCGACCGGCAATCAGCTCCTGCGGTGCTCCGTTGTGACTGGCATCAAAGCGGATCACTGCGCGAACGTCGCTGTCCGGCTGGAAATCATGGTCGGTGATAACGACATCATCCGCTGCGTATTCGCCTTCATAGCGATGCACCTGAATACCCTGCTGCGGCAGCGAGCGGCAGAGGAAATCCGCCAGCGTGTCGTTACGTATCGCCAGCCAGCAGTGTTTATCATGCAGTCCGTCATGCAGGACCGGCGCAGCAACGTTGCTGTTATAAAGAGGGATACGAATAGTAAACTGGCTTCCCATACCCGGTTCGGAATCCACCTCAATATCGCCATCCATCATATTGATTAGCTTTTCACAGATCGCCAGCCCAAGCCCGGTTCCCTGGAAATTACGCTGCACGCCGCTGCCGACCTGGAAGAACGGATCGAACAGCTTGATGACTTCTTTACCCGGTATTCCCACGCCGGTATCACGCACGCGGAATGCCAGATAGCCATCGCGCACGTATACATGCAGGATGATGCCACCGGTATGAGTGAACTTAATGGCATTATTTAGCAGGTTTGAAAGCACCTGTTGCAGACGCATCGGATCGCCGTTCAGCGTTACCGGAACGTCATTGTCGATAAAACACCAGAGCGTCAGGCGCTTCTTAATCACCATCGCCAGATAGTTAGAGGTGATATGGGTGACCACTTCGCGCGGGGAAAACTCACGCGGTTCAATTTTCAACTGTTCCGATTCAATTTTGGAGAAGTCCAGGATGTCGCTGATGATCTTCAGCAGCAGACTGGAAGAGTTGTTCATCGCGGTGACCAGCGACTCCACCCCCTGCGGCAGACTTTTGGTTTGCAGCAGATCGAGGTTGCCGATAATGCCATAAAGCGGCGTACGCAGTTCGTGACTCACGGTGGCCAGGAACATGGACTTGGACTGGCTGGCCTGCTCCGCCGCCTGCGCCATCTCCTGCAGCGACTCTTCCATTTTCACGCGGGCGCTGACATCCACCAGCACGCAGATGGCGACGTTCTCGTTACGGTAGCGAGAGTGAACGAAGCTAATTTGCAGGTTGGTATTGCTGCCGGTCAGTACATCCACCAGATTGGCCTGCTGGCCGCAGATAATTTCAGTCAGCCGCTGGCGATCTTCCTGCGTCAGGATAGTGAGATAATTATGCGCCAGCTCGTTACTGAGGATGTTGGTGCCGTCGCTGGTCCGCAGGATACAGATCCCTACCGGGGCGGAAGCCACAATTTTACGGTTAAACTGCTCGTGTTCTTCCAGCCGATGGGCGTTATCTTCCGCCGGTAAAAACATCCGCCGCTCCAGCAGCCAGGCCAGAGTAAACAGCAGCAGTGCGCTAATCAGATTCAGCAGCACGGCATTCACGATCAGGATTTTAAGCTGTTCCACCATCACATCGGTGGGAACGGAGTACACGACGCTCAGCGACGAAGGCGGCAGGCTTTTTTTCATGATCAGCTGCTTATAGCCCTGAACATAGCCGAACCAGGCATCCTCGTCCGGTAAATCGTCGGATGAAAACGACGGGCCGCCACGAGCGGAAGAGAGCACCCGTTGATTATCTTCATCAACCAGAGTGACCGTCACCGGCAGGCTTCCCGGTGTGATAAAATCTTCCATGCGAATAGACTGCTCAATGCCAAGCAGCGCAGCAACTTTGTTCGCGACGTAAACCGGGGTAATCATGTAGTAATAACCCACGCCGGGCTGAGCTGTCGGAGCTACCCAGAAGACGCTGCTTTTACGTTCATCTTCATTACCATTGCGGTACTTAAGAATACGTTCATTCAGCAGCTTTAATGCTCTTTCACGGTCTACCGAGGCGTTACCGACACCAAAGTCCGCCAGACACTGGCTTTCGCCCCCCACGAAGAACACCCGGTTCAGATCGTATGCCGTCGCAAAATTATCCTTCCAGTAGTGCAGGAAGTAGCTGAGGGATTCAAGCGAACTGCGCCACGTGTTACTCATCGCACTGCAGTCCGAGTCGGCATACAGCGGATAAAATTGTGGCGTGGCGGTTTTACCGGGAAACACACCGCTTAACACATCAAGCCCGTTATTGGCGGCATTAAGCCGGTTCTCAGCAATAAACTTCAGCTCGCGGGTCACATCTGCGGAGTGCCGGACATACCACTGCGTTTGATCGTAGCTGGTATTAAACTCCTGACGGACCTGCGATTCTCTTTCATGCAATACGTTGATAATGTAAAACGCGGTCAGCAGCGCGCCGAGCGTCCACAGCATCAACGCCAGCGCGCGGAACAGATAGCGGGAAATGCGTAACGTGGTGCGGAAAGAGACGAGATATTTCAAATGGAACCCACTGACGTCCAAAACAGGCTGATGATAGCAAACGTGCCGATACAGTAGCGCCAGCCTGCTAAAAAAGCCAGTTTGCACCGCAGGCTCAGCGCGTTAATTCAGTCTGTTCCGAGGCGGATTTACGCCACTCCGATGGCGTTGTGCCACAAACGCGGCGAAACTCACGATTAAAGTTGGATTTTGTCAGAAATCCGACCTCTTCCATAATCTCAATCACGGTTCCGTCTTCCCGGCGCAGGCGCTCGCAGGCCTCCCTAATCCGCCAACCGTTGACATATTGCGACACGCTTTGCTGGCGTAGCGCATTAATCGCCGCCGAAACGCGCCGCGCCGGGATGCCGGCTTTACGCGCCAGCAGCGCCAGATTCAAATCTGTCCGCCGGTAAAGGCCTTCCTGCATCAGCCGCTCAATGCCGATAAAAATATCATGGTCACCGGTATCGGGCTGCCTCGGCAAACCGGGTTCTGGCTGCACGGGGTTTGCCGGGGCCAGCACCAGCGACAACGATAAAACAGCACAAACCAGCAGATTACCGCAGAACAGCAACAGCTGGACCCCTGCCCCACTGGCAAAGTTAACCAATAGTGAAACGGCCACATCCAACAGCGCCACCGCGATAAGCACGATCGCCAGCCAACGCCAGGTTTTAACAGTGGGAACACTGCGCTCCAGCGCCACCGTTGGCAGCACGTCGCTGCCCGCTTTGAGGGAAGTTAACATCAAACCAGCACAGGCGAACCAGATAACCGGCATCAGTACATCAATCGCCTGCGGGAAACCGGTGACGGCGGCTGCCATCAGCAGTACCGGCAGCAGGCTCAGCCCGTATCTCAGCGGTTTACCCTGCTGCTCCCGGAGCGCCAGCAGGCAGGCAAGCGGCAGCATGGCACCGGTAACCGGTTGAGGCTTATGCCAGATAGCACTATCCAGGAGCGTACTGATTCCGGCGTTCAGACTGTGGATCAGACACAGCAGCAACAATCCACGCCACACCCATCCGGCCTGCCAGCGTTTAACCAACAACAACAGACAAATCAGACTCAGCAAAAAATTAATCGGTATCAACATAGGACTCTATCGCGATCGAGGACGCCAGGCGCCGCTAACAAGCTGATAATCAGACCTTTATACACAAGGAGAGAAATTAATGCGCCTGTTTATTTACCTGGTACTTTTACTTATTCCCGTTAGCGGCTGGAGCTACAGCGTGGGAAACCGGCTGGAAACGCTGGAAAACGTCTCCCCGGGGCGGGATCTGAAAGTACGAATATTTTATCCCACCACTAGCAACAGCGAGCCACAGCTGCTGGGCAGCAATAGGGTTTTTACCGGCTATAAAGCGATCCCCGATGCCCCGATAGCCAGCGGCCATTTCCCGCTGGTTTTATTAAGTCACGGCAGCGGGGGAAATAATGCCAGCCTTGCCTGGCTTGCTACGGCGCTGGCAGAACGCGGCGCTATCGTCGTGGCGGCCAGTCACCCCGGAAGCACCACCGGGGATTCGCGGCCTGAAACGGATTTGACGCTGCAAACCCGCGATTTGTCGTTGATGCTTGACCACTACCTTGCAACTGGCGTCTGGAAGAACAGCATTGATGTAAGCAAAATCGGCGCGATAGGCCACTCCAAAGGCGGTTACAGCGTGTTGGCACTGGCGGGCGGATTGATTAACCGCCAGCGCTTAACGCATTACTGCGAGGATATGCCGCAGATGCCGGACTGTCGTTTTTACAAGCAAAACGGAATACAGCTGGAGAAAACTGAGGATGCCCGCCTCGCGGCCAGCTATCGCGATCCGCGAATCACCTTCGCTATCGCGCTCGATCCGGGGATGAGCTATGTCTTAACCCCAGAAAGCCTGAAGGCCATTTCCATTCCGGTACTGACCCTTGCCGCAGGCTATTACAGTCGGCCAACGGGAAAAATGACGCTGGGGACAGAGGAAATACACACGCCACGCCAGATCATGCCACAGGCCGGGCACTTTGATTTCCTGCCGGTCTGCCAGCCGACGGCGGAGAAGATTCTGGCCGAAGAGGGAGAAGCGTTTATCTGCGATACTCCCGCCGCAGAGCGGGAACGGATTCACCAGCAGACGATAACCGCAGTCACGGAATTTATGCAGCAGGCGGGGATTGAAACTAACGCAACACAGCCTTAACGGCTAAATGCAGAGGGGGTATTTCTGCGTAATGTCTTCCAGTCTTAAATTTTTGGCAATAAAAAAGCCGGTTCATCTGAACCGGCTTCTCGGATAACTACAGCATCAACGATTACTCGTCATCTGCCTCAGTCGCATCATCGTCAGTATCCACTTCCGGGGCGATCTCATCATCCCCTTCCGCAACGCTGCCGTCGATGGCATCCAGCTCTTCTTCCGCAACCGGCTCGGCTACACGCTGCAGCCCCACCACGTTTTCTTCTTCCGCAGTACGGATCAGAATAACGCCCTGAGTGTTACGGCCAACCACGCTGACTTCCGAAACGCGCGTACGCACCAGCGTACCGGCATCGGTAATCATCATGATCTGATCGCTGTCGACAACCTGCACTGCACCGATCACCGGTCCGTTACGTTCGGTCACTTTGATCGAAATAACACCCTGCGTTGCGCGCGACTTGGTTGGATATTCGGTGTTCGCTGTACGCTTACCGTAACCGTTCTGGGTCACCGTCAGAATCGCACCGTCATCGCGAGGAACGATCAGAGACACCACGCGATCGCCTTCGGCCAGCTTGATGCCGCGCACGCCGGAAGCGGTACGACCCATGGCACGCACGGCGCTTTCCGCGAAGCGCACCACTTTACCCGCTGCGGAGAACAGCATCGCTTCATCGCTACCGTTGGTCAGCGATACACCGATCAGTTCGTCATCATCACGCAGGTTGACGGCAATGATACCGGCACTGCGCGGACGGCTGAATTCGGTCAGGGCAGTTTTCTTCACGGTACCGCTGGCGGTAGCCATAAAGATATTCCAGCCTTCGGCGTATTCACGCACCGGCAGAATCGCGGTGATACGCTCATTGGCCTCAAGCGGCAGCAGGTTGACGATCGGACGCCCACGCGCGCCACGGCTGGCTTCCGGCAGCTGGTAAACCTTCATCCAGTAGAGACGGCCACGGCTGGAGAAGCACAGAATGGTATCGTGCGTGTTGGCCACCAGCAGGCGGTCAATAAAGTCTTCTTCTTTGATACGCGCGGCCGATTTACCTTTACCACCACGGCGCTGAGCTTCGTAGTCGCTCAGCGGCTGATACTTGACGTAGCCCTGATGCGACAGGGTGACCACAACATCTTCCTGAGTGATCAGGTCTTCGATGTTGATGTCAGCGCTGTTAGCGGTAATTTCGGTGCGGCGCTTATCGCCGAACTGATCGCGGATCAGCTCCAGCTCTTCGCGGATCACTTCCATCAGGCGCTCGGCGCTTTCCAGAATGCGCAGCAGTTCAGCGATCTGCATCAGCAGCTCTTTGTACTCGTCCAGCAGTTTTTCATGCTCAAGGCCGGTCAGTTTCTGCAGACGCAGATCCAGAATCGCCTGAGCCTGCTGCTCGGTGAGGTAGTACTGACCGTCGCGAATACCGTACTGCTCTTCCAGCCATTCCGGACGCGCTGCGTTGTCGCCTGCGCGTTCAAGCATGGCGGACACATTGCCCAGCTCCCATGAACGAGCAACCAGGCCTGCTTTCGCTTCAGCCGGCGTTGGCGCACGACGGATCAGTTCAATGATCGGGTCGATGTTGGCCAGCGCCACGGCCAGCGCTTCAAGGATGTGCGCACGATCGCGAGCCTTGCGCAGCTCGAAGATGGTGCGGCGGGTAATCACTTCACGGCGGTGACGCACGAAGGCTTCGAGAATATCCTTCAGCGGCATAATTTTTGGCTGGCCCTGATGCAGTGCCACCATGTTAATGCCGAAGGAAGTTTGCAGCTGGGTCAGCGAGTAGAGGTTGTTCAGAACCACTTCACCGACCGCATCGCGTTTCACTTCGATCACGATGCGCATGCCGTCTTTATCGGACTCATCGCGCAGCGCGCTGATGCCTTCAAGACGCTTTTCTTTCACCAGCTCGGCAATTTTCTCGATCAGGCGCGCTTTGTTCACCTGATACGGAATTTCGTGCACGATGATGGTTTCACGGCCGGTTTTGGCATCAGCTTCTACGTCAGCGCGTGCGCGGATGTAGATCTTGCCGCGGCCGGTGCGGTAGGCCTCTTCAATGCCGCGACGGCCATTGATGATTGCCGCCGTCGGGAAGTCCGGCCCCGGGATGTGCTCCATCAGGCCTTCAACGCTGATGTTTTCATCTTCAATAAACGCCAGGCAGGCATTGATGACTTCAGTCAGGTTGTGCGGCGGAATATTCGTCGCCATCCCCACGGCAATACCGGAAGAACCGTTTACCAGCAGGTTAGGCACCCGCGTTGGCATCACTTCCGGGATCTGCTCGGTGCCATCATAGTTTGGCACAAAATCGACGGTCTCTTTTTCCAGATCCGCCAGCAGCTCGTGGGCGATTTTAGACATGCGCACTTCGGTATAACGCATCGCTGCAGCGGAGTCGCCGTCGACGGAACCGAAGTTACCCTGACCATCTACCAGCATATAGCGCAGGGAGAACGGCTGTGCCATACGCACAATGGTGTCATACACGGCGGTATCGCCATGCGGGTGATATTTACCGATAACGTCGCCGACAACACGGGCGGATTTTTTATACGGTTTATTCCAGTCGTTACCGAGAACGTTCATGGCGTAAAGCACGCGGCGGTGAACCGGCTTCAGGCCATCGCGAACGTCTGGTAATGCGCGGCCAACGATGACCGACATGGCATAATCAAGGTAAGAGTTCTTTAACTCTTCCTCGATATTAACCGGTGTGATTTCTCTGGCTAGGTCGCTCATGGAGCCGCTATCCCTCTAGATTATTCCCGGATTCAAAGGTGCGAAAGTATATCACACTGCGCCCAGGTGGTGAACGGAAAGCGTCAGTTTGGCCGCTTTATGGCATTCTCAGGTCGCTCTGGCCCGCAGCGGTGCCCACAGGCACGGCGAAACATGTATACTGCAGCAAACTTTGGCTGGAGTAATAACCCAATGAATAAAGAACAAAACGGGGCCGCGCAGAACGTTGATAGCGGTGAAATTGCTAAATTTGAAGCCGTTGCTTCGCGCTGGTGGGATCTGGAAGGCGAGTTCAAACCGCTGCACCGCATCAACCCGCTGCGCCTGGGCTATATTGCGCAGCATGCCGGGGGCCTGTTCGGTAAAAAGATCCTCGACGTCGGCTGCGGCGGCGGCATTCTGGCGGAAAGCATGGCGCGTGAAGGCGCGAACGTTACCGGCCTGGATATGGGGGCCGAGCCGCTGCAGGTTGCTCGCCTGCACGCGCTGGAAAGCGGCGTAAAAATTGATTATATCCAGCAGCTGGTTGAAGAGCATGCCGAACAGTTTGCCGGACAGTACGATGTGGTGACCTGCATGGAGATGCTGGAACACGTCCCCGATCCGCGCTCGGTGGTTCACGCCTGCGCTAAGCTGGTGAAGCCCGGTGGTGAAGTGTTCTTCTCAACGATTAACCGTAACAGCAAAGCCTGGCTTATGGCCATTGTCGGCGCGGAATACATTCTGCGCATGGTGCCGCGCGGCACGCATGATATCAAGAAGCTGATTCGCCCCGCCGAGCTGCTGAACTGGGTGGATGAAACCACACTGCGCGAACGCCATATGATTGGCCTGCACTACAACCCGCTGACCAACCATTTCAAGCTGGGCCCGGGTGTGGATGTTAATTACATGGTCCATACGCACCGCGTGGAGTAAAGTTTCTACCCCGGCCGATTGGCCGGGGCTGTTTTACCTTTAATCCTCTGCCTGAAATCCCGCACTGTCGCCACAACTTTAGAGCCAGAAAAATCTGGAAATTTCAACGCTGAACAATATTTCCGCGCTCGATCATATTTCTAAAAAAAATCTTTTTCCATTGACATGGACCCAGGGCCTTGAGAAACGCGGACTTAGCCAAAAAAGGTGCCAACGGACAGCAATTTTTCGTGAAAATCAAGCCTTGTTAACCACACGAAACTTACTAGAATACTCACCATATTGTTATCCAGTCTTCTCTCACCCCCTATATGTAGTGTTTATCCACAGAGTTACTCACAACGAGCAAGCTGTGCATAAACGTGGGGATTATTTGTTTAAAACAGGTAAAACGCGACATGAATCAGAGTCTGCTTGTCACTAAGCGCGATGGCCGTACCGAACGCATCGATCTAGATAAAATCCACCGTGTGCTCGATTGGGCTGCCGAAGGGCTGCAAAATGTCTCCGTCTCCCAGGTTGAACTGCGTTCGCATATCCAGTTCTATGAAGGTATTCGCACGTCTGATATCCATGAAACGATTATCAAGTCTGCGGCCGACCTGATTTCCCGCGATGCGCCTGATTACCAGTATATGGCCGCCCGTCTGGCGATTTTCCACCTGCGTAAAAAAGCCTACGGCCAGTTTGAGCCGCCGAAGCTGATCGACCAGGTGACGCGTATGGTAGAGATGGGCAAATACGATCGCCACCTGCTGGAAGACTACAGCCGCGAAGAGTTCGAGCAGATGGACGGCTTTATCGACCACTGGCGTGATATGAACTTCTCCTACGCCGCGGTTAAGCAGCTGGAAGGCAAGTATCTGGTGCAGAACCGTGTAAGCGGTGAAATCTATGAAAGCGCCCAGTTCCTTTATATCCTGGTTGCTGCCTGCCTGTTCTCCGGCTATCCGCGTGAAACGCGTCTGGACTACGTTAAGCGTTTCTACGATGCGATCTCTACCTTCAAGATCTCGCTGCCAACACCGATCATGTCCGGCGTGCGTACCCCAACCCGTCAGTTCAGCTCCTGCGTGCTGATTGAGTGCGGCGACAGCCTGGATTCGATTAACGCCACCTCTAGCGCCATCGTGAAATACGTTTCTCAGCGTGCCGGCATCGGCATTAACGCAGGCCGTATCCGCGCGCTGGGCAGCCCGATTCGCGGCGGTGAAGCGTTCCACACCGGCTGTATTCCGTTCTACAAGCACTTCCAGACCGCCGTGAAGTCCTGCTCTCAGGGCGGCGTGCGCGGCGGTGCGGCGACGCTGTTCTATCCAATGTGGCATCTGGAAGTGGAAAGCCTGCTGGTGTTGAAAAACAACCGCGGCGTGGAAGGCAACCGCGTACGTCATATGGACTACGGCGTGCAGCTTAACAAGCTGATGTATCAGCGCCTGCTGAAGGGTGAAGAGATTACCCTTTTCAGCCCGTCCGACGTGCCGGGCCTGTACGATGCTTTCTTCGCCGATCAGGATGAGTTCGAGCGTCTGTACACCAAATATGAGAAAGACGACAGCATCCGCAAGCAGCGCGTCAAAGCGGTCGACCTGTTCTCACTGATGATGCAGGAACGCGCGTCTACTGGCCGTATCTATATTCAGAACGTTGACCACTGCAACACCCACAGCCCGTTCGATCCGGCTATCGCGCCTGTCCGCCAGTCCAACCTGTGCCTGGAAATCGCGCTGCCGACCAAACCGCTGCTGGACGTTAACGACGAAAACGGTGAGATTGCGCTGTGTACGCTTTCCGCATTTAACCTGGGTGCGATTGAAAGCCTTGACGACCTGCGCGAGCTGGCAACCCTGGCGGTACGTGCACTGGATGCCCTGCTGGATTATCAGGATTATCCAATTCCGGCGGCTAAACGCGGTGCAATGGGTCGCCGTACCCTCGGTATTGGCGTGATCAACTTCGCCTACTACCTGGCGAAAAACGGCGTGCGCTACTCCGACGGCAGCGCAAATAACCTGACGCACAAAACCTTTGAAGCCATTCAGTACTGGCTGCTCAAGGCTTCTAACGATCTGGCTATCGAACAGGGTGCCTGCCCGTGGTTTAACGAAACCACCTATGCTCAGGGTATTCTGCCGATTGATACCTACAAGAAAGATCTGGATGCGATCAGCAACGAACCGCTGCATCTGGACTGGGAAGCGCTGCGCGAGTCGATCAAAACTCACGGCCTGCGTAACTCCACGCTGTCTGCCCTGATGCCGTCTGAAACCTCTTCGCAGATTTCTAACGCTACCAACGGTATTGAACCACCACGCGGCCATATCAGTATCAAAGCATCTAAAGACGGTATTCTGCGCCAGGTCGTACCGGAGTATGAGCGTCTGAAAGACAACTATGAACTGCTGTGGGAAATGCCGAACAACGACGGCTATCTGCAGCTGGTGGGTCTGATGCAGAAGTTTATCGATCAGGCGATTTCATCCAACACCAACTATGACCCGACGCGCTTCGCTAACGGTAAGGTGCCGATGAAGCAGCTGCTGAAAGATCTGCTTACCGCCTATAAGTTCGGCGTGAAAACGCTGTACTACCAGAACACCCGTGATGGTGCGGAAGATGCGCAGGATGACCTGGCACCTTCAATCCAGGATGACGGCTGCGAAAGCGGCGCCTGCAAAATCTAATCTTCAGGGGGCCATCTGCTGGCCCCCTCCCTGATTTCCTGTAGCACGACTCAGCTACCACGACGGATTATTATTTATGGCTTACACCACGTTTTCGCAGAACAAAAATGACCAGCTGCTGGAGCCGATGTTTTTTGGCCAGTCGGTCAATGTTGCCCGCTACGATCAGCAAAAGTACGATATCTTTGAAAAGCTGATTGAAAAGCAGCTCTCTTTCTTCTGGCGTCCGGAAGAAGTGGACGTTTCGCGCGATCGCATCGACTATCAGGCGCTGCCGGATCACGAAAAGCATATTTTCATCAGTAACCTGAAGTACCAGACGCTGCTGGACTCGATTCAGGGACGCAGCCCGAACGTGGCGCTGCTGCCGCTGATCTCGATCCCTGAGCTGGAAACCTGGGTAGAGACCTGGGCGTTCTCAGAAACGATCCACTCGCGTTCCTACACCCATATTATCCGCAATATCGTTAACGATCCGGCCGTGGTCTTTGACGACATCGTGGCTAACGAGCAGATCCTCTCCCGCGCGAAAGATATTTCCGCCTATTACGACGATCTGATCGAGATGACCAGCTACTGGCATCTGCTGGGTGAAGGCACCCACGAAGTTGCCGGTAAAACCATCACCGTCAATTTGCGTGCGTTGAAAAAGCAGCTGTATATCTGCCTGATGAGCGTTAACGCGCTGGAAGCGATCCGCTTCTACGTCAGCTTCGCCTGTTCGTTTGCCTTCGCCGAGCGCGAGCTGATGGAAGGTAACGCCAAAATCATTAAGCTGATCGCTCGCGATGAAGCGCTGCATCTGACCGGCACCCAGCATATGCTGAACCTGCTGCGCAGCGGTGAAGACGATCCGGAAATGGCAGAGATTGCTGCTGAGTGCCGACAGGAATGCTACGACCTGTTCGTACTGGCAGCAGAGCAGGAAAAAGAGTGGGCGGAATACCTGTTCAGCGGCGGCTCGATGATTGGTCTGAATAAAGATATTCTGTGGCAGTACATTGAATATATTACCAATATTCGTATGAACGCCGTGGGTCTGGACCTGCCGTTTAAAACCCGCTCAAACCCAATCCCATGGATTAACTCCTGGCTGGTATCGGACAACGTGCAGGTTGCTCCGCAGGAAGTAGAAGTCAGCTCCTATCTGGTTGGACAGATTGATGCGGAAGTGAATACCGACGATCTCAGCGACTTCGAGCTGTAAAATGCCCCGTTCGATTATTACCCTGCGTGCTTCCGGCACGCAGCTGGAGTGCAGGGAACATCATACTTCCCTGCTCGCCGCACTTGAGGCGAACAAAGTCTGCGTTGAGTATCAGTGCCGGGAAGGTTACTGCGGTTCGTGCCGCACCCGCCTGCTGAAAGGCCAAGTCAGCTACGCAAGTAAACCGCTGGCGTTTATTCAGCAGGGCGAGATCCTTCCCTGCTGCTGCCAGGCTCAGGGCGATATTGAGATCGAACTGTAATTCTCCGGTTTCCTTGCGGAAAATACCGCCTTTCGGCTTCGGGCAGCCACAGTATCAGGCCGCCCGTTTTCCTCAACGGCTTTTACAGTGTTTCCACCACATCGATCCAGCCGTGACCGGTGGTCACCGTCTGGCCATTCAGCCAGCGGCGCAGCATATTCAGCGCCAGCATGGCAACCATATCCTGCCGCGCTTTCAGGCCGTGGCGGCTGACATTGAACTTCACCCGTTGTGCAAAGACGCCATCCGGTGTATTCAGCGCAAATCCCAGCGTATCCTCTTCGACACCGCCCACGATTAGCACCACCTGCGCATCGTTCTCCTGCGCCAGCACGCGACTGCGCTCGGCCAGCTGCTTAAGGGACTCCGGGCGATTGGGTAAAACGTTGCCCGCATTCAGTTTTGCCCCGGCTGAAACCAGCTGCCACTGCAGCAGCCCGGCGGTGAACTGTTCGCTGACGCACAGCGAGAGTTCACGCTCATCCAGACGCCGCGCCAGCTGCTCCGGCAGCCCTTCCAGCCCTTCGAAAATCACGCTATCACCGGCGATTTCACGCACCTGCTGCCAGAACTGTTCCATCTCGGCCAGCTTGTCCGCCGGGCCGTTGAGCTTTAGTTCAATAATCGGCATCGACGCGCGATAGCCCACCACCACACCTTCCGGCAGCGGCAGCGGTTCAATGGCAGAAGCCAGATCGCTTTCGCCACGGCCAAAAGTGGTCATTCGCAGGCACAGCGGCGGTTCGGGCAGCTGATAGCGGGATTTGAGGCGTGGCAGGATCTCGCCGTTAACCATGGTTTTAAACTCTGACGGCACGCCTGGGGTAAAGAAGATCCAGCAGCGATTCAGCTGAATAGCGAAACCACAGGCGGTGCCCACCGGGTTATCCAGCATTTCTGCACCAGCCGGGATCTCTGCCTGCTTACGGTTGCTGGGTGCCATCGGTTTGCCACGGCTGGCAAAGTACGCTTCCATTTTAGCCAGCCACTCCGGGTGGATTTGTAGCCCGACACCGGCTGCCGTTGCCGCAGCCAGCGAGCTGAGATCGTCGCTGGTCGGGCCAAGGCCGCCGTTAACGATCAGGACATCGGCGATTTTACTGCGTTCGGTCAGGACATTGACCAGCTCCGGGAGGCTGTCCCCCACCGTCTGACGGCTGGTCATCGGTAAACCGTTTTCAAACAGCACGCCCGCCAGCCATGCTGCATTGGTATCAACGATCTGACCGTGCAGCACTTCGTCACCAGTGGCGAGCATTTCCACTCTTATCATTTTTATCTCCGGGTTTCTCAGGTCTTAACACTGTAAGAAGCCCGCCGGATAAAAACAATGTGATTTTCCCCTCTATTTCCGATCGCGAAGCCAGGCCAGCAGACGGTGGCGTGAAGGTTTGATCCCCTCTCCCGCAAGCTGAGGCAGCGGAAGCCAGGCGACCGGATGCTGATAGTTCGCCAACTGAGGTGCCGCCCAGTCGGCAAGCTTCTTGAAGTCAATGTCCCCCGCCACCAGCGCAACCGGCCGGTGACCATATTCACTATCCGCCTGCGGAACCACGACCGCCTGCGTCACCGCCGGATGGCCCAACAGCACCCGCTCAATCAGCTCTGGCTGCACCGCCTCACCGCCGCTGAAAAACAGGTTATCGCGACGACCGTCAATGCACAGTTCACTCTGACGCCAGTGGCCGAGATCGCCGGTGTGCAGCCAGCCGTCCTTGTCGGTCAGCGGCTGGAGCGCGCCCTCCCGCCAGTAGCCCTGCGCCAGCGTTGGTGTGCGTAGCCAGACCTCGTTTTCTATCAGTTTGACCTCCTGCCCGGGGAGCGGTTTACCGGCGCTACCGGAACCATCTGCTCGCCCGGCGCATACCGTTGAGGCCGTTTCGGTCAGGCCATAGCCGCACCAGCAGCGGATTCCTGCCGCTTCCGCCTGGGTGGTCAGTTCGGACGGGATCGTCGCCCCTCCCAGCAGTACGGCACGCAGACTCGCTGGAAGCGCGGACTGATTCAGCAAACGCCATAGCTGCGTTGGCACCAGCGAGGCAAAGCTACTGCGTGCCAGCGCAGCCGACAAATCCTGCGATTTATCGATGACCAGCGTGGCCCCGGCAGACAGCCATCGCCAGATAATGCCCATGCCGGAAACGTGAAACAGGGGTAACGACAGCAGCCAGCGATCCCGCGGGGTGAAATCCATCAGACCGACTACCGCCGCCGCACTGTGCAGGTGGGCGTCAAAAGTATGTGCTGCCGCTTTCGCCAGCCCGGTCGTCCCCGACGTCAGGGTCAGCGTAGCTAACGCATTCCGCTGCCAGGCATGGTTGGCGCGCCCGGTGGCCGTTGTCAGGTTTAGTGGAAGAACCTGCGGAACCGGGGGTGCATCGATACTGAGCGCAAACGCCACGCCCAGGCCGGGCAGTAACTGATTCAGCTGTGCGTCGGGCAGCTGCGGATTAAGCATCAGCACCCTCGCACCACAGGCCAGCAGACTCAGCCAGGCCAGCACCGCCTGCAACCCGTTGCGGCTGCGCAGTGCGACGACCATTTCCGGCATCACTCCCTGTCGACGGAAGCCGTTTGCATGGCCGTTAATACGCTCAGCCAATTGTTGCCAGCTCAGCGTCTCATCACCGGTGTCGATGGCCGTCGCCTGCGGATAGCGCTGCTGCCAGTACAGCCAGGGCCAGTCATTTATTGTCGCCAAAGACATTGCAGTTCCTCCTTCCCTGAAAGCGGTAATGTACTACCGGGCCAGTGGCGCAGAAGCTGCTTTTGCATCAGCGACAGGGTATCCAGCCCGGGCACGATGCCGGGCGTGAGTTGCTGTGCCAGCCGCGCCAGCTGCGTCAGACCCAGGCTGGACTCCAGCGCGGAGCTGATAACCGGGGTTAACCCCAGCCGCTGCGCCGCTGCAACCTGCTGCTGTACTTTCTGAATGCTGCCGGTCAGCGTGGGCTTGATCACAACCGCCCTGACGCCCTGCTGCGCGCTTAGCAGCGTGCCATCATCACGCAGGCTTTCATCCCACGCGATAGCAATCCCGGTCTGCCGCGCAAAGGCCATGCTCTCCGCCACCGTTCGGCACGGCTCTTCAATAAAGGCAATGCGCCCGCGCAGCTCGGTGGAAATATAGCGGGCAAACTGCAGTGCTTTTTCCAGCGTCCAGCTGCGGTTCGCATCCAGGCGCAGGGTCAGATCGGGCAGTGCCTCCAGCAGCAGATTCACCTGCATACCGTCCCGCACCGCTTCGTACAGCCCAACTTTCATTTTTGCCAGCGGCGCGGACTGACGCTGTAAACGTTCGAACAGCACGTCCGGGTCACCGCTGCACAGCTGCGCACTCTGCCAACAGCCTTCGGCGGGTAGCCGCCCTGCCAGTTCGGCCTGCGCACAGCTGATACCGAAAGCAATCGAAGGCAGCGGGCTTTCCGGCGGCTGTTCTCCGGCACACCAGCGCTCCAGCCACTTCACGGCCTGCATCTGAGCGAGTTCAGGCGCCTCCACGCTGAACTGCGGCAGCGGGGCGATCTCCCCCCAACCTTCCCCTCTGTCATCGACCAGTTTCACCAGCATTCCCAAACGGCTTTTCAGCCGCTGCTCGCGCAGCACGACGCCTGCATCCAGCGCAAGCTGATAGCCAAACAGCGTTGCGCCGCGCATTAGGGATTACGCCTGAACGGTGAGAAATCGGGCTGCCGCTTCTGGTTAAAGGCGTTGCGCCCTTCCTGCCCCTCTTCAGTCATGTAAAACAGCATGGTGGCGTTACCGGCCAGCTCCTGCAAACCGGCCTGGCCGTCACAGTCAGCGTTCAGCGCGGCTTTCAAACAGCGTAGTGCCATCGGGCTGTTCTGCAACATCTCGCGACACCAGCGCACGGTTTCCTGCTCAAGCTGCGCCAGAGGAACCACGGTGTTGACCAGCCCCATATCGAGCGCCTGCTGCGCGTTGTACATCCGGCAGAGGAACCAAATCTCGCGCGCTTTTTTCTGCCCGACGATACGCGCCATATAAGCTGCACCCCAGCCGCCATCGAAGGAACCCACCTTTGGTCCGGTCTGGCCAAACTGCGCATTATCCGCCGCGATGGTCAGATCGCACATCATATGCAGTACGTGGCCGCCGCCCACCGCATAGCCTGCCACCATCGCCACCACGGGTTTCGGACAGGTACGGATCTGGCGCTGGAGATCCAGCACGTTGAGGTGATGTACTCCGGCATCGTCCTGATAGCCGCCGTAATCACCGCGCACTTTCTGATCGCCGCCGGAGCAGAATGCCAGATCGCCTTCCCCGGTCAGGATGATCACCCCAACGGCCGGATCTCGGCGGGCGTCATCCAGCGCCTGCTGTATTTCTGTCACCGTCAGGGGACGAAACGCGTTCCGCACCTGCGGACGGTTAATGGTGATTTTAGCGATGCCATCCGCCGTCTTTTGATAACGGATATCGCTGAATTCCAGCGGTACCGGCAGCCACTGTGCCGGGGCGGTTAGCATGGATTCGTCGGGAGAAATCATCGAAGCTCCTGTTAGTTGTGGTTCAGCAACAGCGAAAGCTGATGGGCGAATGCCATCGGGTTTGCCAGGTGAGTGTTGTGCCCGGCATCGCGGATCACCACCGGAGTCAGGCCCGACTGCTGCGCCAGCTGTAAGAATTTAAGGTCCCATTCGCCGCACAGATAGTGGAAGGGGATCGTTTTTTGCCGCAGCTCCCCCAGCAGATCCGGTTGGGCAGAGAGCGAGGTGGCTTCCAGCATGGTCGCCAGCCCCTCTGCGCGATTGTTTAGCCGACGGTTAATCATCGCCTGTCGCTGCGGGTTGGTGAGTTCGGCAAACACCGGCTGTTGATACCACTGGCTCAGAACCCGTGGCAAAGGCTGCTGGCGGAAGCGCTGCGCCCAGCCAAAATCGTGCTCGCGGCGCGTTTCGCGCTCGCTTTGGCGGGTTAAGCCAAAGTGACCCGCTTCGGCCAACAGACCACAAAGCCTACCGTCGTCGTGGCGGCAGGCGTGATAAAAAGCCAGACGAGCCCCGAGGGAGTAGCCAATCAGCCAGTAGCGTTCAACCTGATGGTAGTTGAGCGTTGCCGTCAGACGCTGCGATAATTCGTCAAAACCGCTGACGGTTTGCGCCTGTGAACCGCCGTGCCCCGGTAAATCGATGCTGAGTAGCGGCCAGTGTCGGAAGTAGTGCTGCACCGGCAGCCAGTCATCCGCGCTGCCAAGAAAACCATGCAGCCAGACCAGCACCGGCCTGATGCTGCGATGATGTCCCTGCCACCGCGCATGGAGAATCACAGGGTCATCACCTCTTTGAGTAGACCAGCCAGGGCCTGCGCACCCGCATCGCCGTCACAAACCACTTCCACCAGCGTAACGCCGCGCGTGAATCCCTCCCTCACCGCGTCGGCCAGATCAGGCCAGTTTTCCGCACGCCGGTAGTTCAGGCCAAATACCGCCGCCGCGTGGCTGAAATCCACCCGAGGCGGCATGGCGAAGAAGCGCTCGCGTTCATGCTGCGGCGTCGGCAGCAGAGAAAATATTTGCCCGCCCTGGTTGTTCACCACCAGCACCACAACCGGAGCGGATGCCCGCTGCAGCAGTGCCAGGCTGTTCAGATCGTACAGGGCGGAGAGATCCCCCAGCAGCAGCAATAGCGGCTGCCCAAGCCCGCGCTGAACGCCAGCGGCGGAAGCAGTCAGCCCGTCGATACCGCTGGCACCACGATTGCTGTATACCGGATACCCCACAGGCAGACGGGCCAGCGCATCCACCAGCCGGATTACCAGGCTGTTACCGATAAACAACGCGCCTTTCTCAGCCAGCAGCTCCGGCAGTCGGCGTGCCAGCTGCGCCTCGCCAAAGGCGGTCAGATGCTGCTTCAGGTAACGGTCAGTTTTGTCTGCCAGTTCCTGAAGCTGCGGGCACCAGGGCTGGCGCGGCATTGCCGGATGTTTTGCCAGCCACTCGCCCGCGCGGGCCTGTACCCGAATCCCCTGATGAAAAGCGGGATCGCGCTGGCCGGGGAGCGGATCGATTAACCACCATTTAGCCGGCCGGCACTGCTGCTGGAATTGCAAGAGGTTACGGCTGGTCAGACTGCTGCCGAACTGTACCACCAGCTGCGCGTCATTCAGCGCCCGGCGTGCCCGAGGATGTGCAAGCCAGAGCGCGGAATGCGGTAGCGGCTGGCCGCTCTGCGACAGAACATCGCCCAGCAGCGGCCAGCCAAGCTGTTCAGCCCATTCGCTAATCTGCTGCCCCTCGGTGGCAGAGACTCTGCCAACGATGACCACGCCACGCTGCTGGCGGGCAAAAAACCAGTCCGGCATGAGGGGGAGATCGGCGAGCGCAGGATAGCTGAGCCAGGGATGCGGACTGTGCCACCAGTCACCCAGCTCATTAGCCCATGCCAGGAACTCTCCTTCATCCTCACCGTACAGCGGTTCGGCAAACGGGCAGTTAATATGTACGGCACCGCTTTTCTGCCCGGCCAGCAGCGTATCCAGCGAGGACACCAGCCAGCGCGCCGGAATATCGGGAGTCGGTCGGGGAAGATTCAGTGCGGCGGTGACGTGGCTGGCAAAAATACCCTGCTGTTCGATAGCCTGATTGGCTCCGCAGCCAATCAGCTCGGTCGGACGGTCTGCGGTAATCACTACCAGCTTTTCACCGCCCTGACCGGCTTCCACCAGCGCGGGATAGAGATTGGCCACCGCCGTGCCTGAGGTAACAATAACGGCCACCCGCTGCCCACTGCTTTTTGCCAGCCCCAGCGCTAAAAAGCCAAGACCGCGCTCATCGAAGTGGGTGTGGCAGACCAGTTTATCATTGGCAGCAGCGGCCAGCACCAGGGGGGCCGAACGCGATCCGGACGCAATACAAACATGCCGGATATCGTGCCGGGTAAGCGCTTCAACAAGAACGGTAGCCCAGCGGCGATTGAACGTTGCGTGCGACATTGCCACTCCAGATCAATTTGACTGAAGTCATTATAAGCAGGCGTTTTTGCGATCTTTTTGATTTGAACCAGTATTACGCAGGTTTTCATCAGAGTAAAAACGGGGGGAACGGCAGCGGGATATTTAGCAAAAATCAGGTGCCCGTAAAAGGGCACCGGGGCGTTATAAATTAACGACGAGCCAGCAGCAGTCCGATCACCAGACCCAGCGTGGCACCAACACCGATGCCCTGCCACGGTTTGTCGTGAACGTAGTCATCAGCACGGGAAACCGCCTGACGCGCGCGGTAATAGTAAGTATCAGACGCATTGCTGATGCGCGATTTCACTTCATGAAGCGAATTCTCCGCTCTGGCCTTAAGTTCAACATATTTCTGGTCAGCCGGATCGCCCGATGACTTCAACACTTCTTCCAGCGTTTTGGTCAGCAAAGCCAGATCGTCATCCAGTCGAGTCTCTTGCGGTTCAGTCTGTGTAGCCATTGTCATCCTCCGTGGGCGAATTACACATTGCTTGCTGACTAACTATAGACCCTATTTTTCGGGCTGCATGGCAAAAAGGGCCTGTTATCCCTGAGAGCCCCGCGTCCAGGCGTCGTCGATCCTCGTCAAAGATGCTGTTTATTGCAGCTTCCGCGCAGGTCAGCCGTGGAAATCACTGCGGTTTTTGGATTTATCTGATAAATTTTGCCTGTACTGAATTAGTCACCAGGCAAGCTGTCGTAACTCCCTGTAGTCGGGCCAAATCCGGCGACGCGAATGCGTGAAGTACGCGCGACAGTCAACACAAGCTCCGTTCAGCAAAGGATATGATTTCTGGCATGAATCGAAGAATGTTTATGAAAGCGTCAATGGCATTCGCCACCTTAAGTGGAATGTCTGGTATCTCCACCCTGTTCTCCCAGGCCGCCTGGGCAGACAGCGAGATTGCCGACGGTACCGCAGTGCGATTTGATTTTGACGTGCTCAAAAAATTAGCCGCCGATCTGGCGAAAAAACCTTACGGTGGCGCGCCGGCTCCGCTGCCGCAAACCCTGGCCACCTTAACGCCTCAGGCCTATAACGAAATCCAGTACGATGCCAACCACTCGCTGTGGAACGGCATCGATAACCGTCAGCTTGGCGTTCAGTTCTTCCACGTGGGGATGGGATTCAAACGCCGCATCCGCATGTTCTCCGTGGACAGCGGCAGCCGCGAAGCGCGTGAGATCCATTTCCGCCCCGAGCTGTTCAACTACAATAATGCGCACGTTGATACCGCCCAGCTGGAAGGAAAAACCGACCTCGGCTTCGCCGGATTCCGTGCCTTTAAAAAGCCTGAACTGGCTCGCCGCGATATCGTCTCCTTCCTGGGGGCCAGCTACTTCCGCGCGGTGGATGAAACCTATCAGTACGGGCTTTCGGCTCGCGGCGTGGCGATTGATACCTTCAGCAACGGTAAAGAAGAGTTCCCAGACTTCACCGCCTTCTGGTTCGAAACGCCAAAAGCCGATGACACCACCTTCACCGTCTACACTCTGCTGGATGGCGCAAGCTGCACCGGCGCGTTTAAGTTCATCATCCACTGCGAGGAAAAGCGGGTGGTGATGGAGGTGGAAAACCATATCTATGCGCGCAAGGATATCTGGCAGCTGGGTATCGCGCCGATGACCACCATGTTCAGCTGCGGCAACAACGAGCGCCGCATGTGCGACACCATCCATCCGCAGATCCACGACTCCGATCGTCTGGCCATGTGGACCGGTGCCGGTGAGTGGATCTGCCGCCCGCTGAACAACCCGCAGCGCCTGACCTTTAACGCCTACCAGGATGAAAACCCGCGCGGCTTCGGCATGTTACAGCTCAATCATGATTTCCAGGACTATCAGGACGTGATCGGCTGGTACAACAAGCGTCCGAGTCTGTGGGTGGAGCCGGTTGGAAAATGGGGCAAAGGCGCAGTCAACCTGATGGAGATCCCGACCACGGGAGAGACGCTGGATAATATCGTCTGCTTCTGGCAGCCTGCTGAACCGATCAAGGCCGGGAGCGAGCACAGCTTCCAGTACAAACTTTACTGGAGCGGCCTGCCGCCGGTTCGCAGCGGTCTGGCGCGGGTTAATGCTACCCGCACCGGTATGGGTGGCTTCCCGGAAGGCTGGGCACCGGGTGAACACTATCCGGACGTCTGGGCGCGTCGTTTCGCCGTTGACTTCGTCGGTGGCGATCTGAAAGCCGCCGCGCCGAAGGGTATTGAGCCGGTAATCGAAGTCACCTCAGGTACGCTCAAACAGGTTGAAATCCTCTACGTTGAGCCAATCAACGGCTATCGTATTTTGTTTGACTGGTATCCGAACAGTGATTCAACCGCGCCGGTGAATATGCGTATGTTCCTGCGCACCAAAGACGACACGCTGAGCGAGACCTGGCTGTATCAGTACTTCCCGCCGCCGCCGGATAAGCGCAAATACGTCGACGATCGGATTATGACCGCCGGTTAACGACGCGGGCGTCTCACGACAAGCCGGGGAATGCGACAAGGCGGCCTTTCATAGGCCGCCTTTTTATGAAATCCGCGGTGCATTTTCTCCGGGAACGCTTCTACCAAAGCGGCTAAAATCCAGCGTTAATTCTGGGCTTAAGCCAGCCCGCCGATCCCTGCTTATTCTGCTGAACCCGCTGAGCCTGATTAGCCTGCCCGTAGCATATCGACATGCGGAATATCATCTTCAAGATATTCACCGCTAACCGCCACAAATCCCAGTCGGCCATAAAACCGTTGCAGATGCGCCTGCGCCGACAGGAAAATCGGCCGCTTCGGCCAGTGACGTTCACAGCTGTCGAGCGCCTGCTCCATCAGCCTGCTGCCCAGATTAAGTCCCCGGGCTTCGCCGGAAATAATGACCCGTCCGATCTTCACCGGCTGGTCGGCCTCCTTTGGTACCAGAATTCGCGCATAGGCCACCAGACGATCGTCAATAATTCCCAAAAGATGCCGGTTCTCGCCGCTGAGATCCGCCCCGTCGATATCCAGATACGGGCACTGCTGCTCAACAATAAAGACCGCATTACGCAGCGCCAGCAGCTGATAAAGCTGGCTGGTACTGAGTTCGCTATGGTGTAAATCGTGCCAGTTCAGATCCATACAATTCCTCAGAGCAAAAAAAATCGGGCCACAAGGGCCCGATTATTACCTGGAATGCCTTAACTTACATTAGCGGCTGTGCAAGATTGACCAGCGAAATCAGCGGCTGCGGATAAACACCCAGCAACAACACCAGAATTGCAGAGATCAGCACCACAATCCCACCGGCGGTAAACGCCCAGTTTGAAGGCGCATCGCGCATCGCCATTTCCGGCGGTGTCAGGTACAGACTGACGGTGACGCGCAGATAGTAGTACAGACCAATGGCACTACCGAGCACCACAGCACCGGTCAACCACCACAGATCGGCGCTCACGCCCACTGCCAGCACGTAGAATTTACCGATAAAGCCCAGCGTCATTGGAATACCTGCCAGCGACAGCATCACCACCGTCATCACAGCAGACAGTATTGGACGATGCCAGAACAGACCGCGGTACGAGTAAAGTGAATCCGCATCCGGTCCGCTATACGGGCTGGACATCATGCTGACCACCCCGAAAGCGCCCAGGCTGCTGAACAGATAGCCAGCCAGGTAAACACCGACGGTTTCCAGCGACAGCTGATGAGTCTGAACGGCAACCAGCGCAACCAGCAGGTAACCCATATGTGCAATCGAGGAGTAACCCAGCATACGCTTGATGTTGCTCTGCGAAATCGCCATCAGGTTCCCGAACAGCATCGAGGCCACGGCAATGATACCCAGTACCGTGCGCACGCCTTCGCTGTCGGTCATCGGCGCGTACATAAACAGGCGCATCAGCACGGCGAAGATAGCGATTTTACTGGCGGTAGCGAGGAACGTGGTTACCGGAGCAGGTGCGCCCTGATACACGTCCGGTGTCCACAGATGGAACGGAACCAGCGACAGCTTAAAGCCAAAGCCCACGATCATCAGGCCAAGACCCGCCAGCAGCAGAGGTTGATGAATCAGACCGTCGTTCAGGCTTTTGCCCAGCGCCACAAAGCCAAGGTTACCGGAATCGGCATACACCAGCGCCATACCGAACAGCAGGAATGAAGATGCTGCGGCAGAGAGGATGGTGTACTTGATGGCAGCTTCCAGCGAGCGTTTCTGCTGGAAGGCGTAGCCCACCAGACCAAACAGCGGCAGGGAGATCAGCTCAATACCAATAAACAGCGACGCCAGGTGGTTGGCACTGGCCAGCACGATGCCGCCCAGTGCGGCAATCAGCACCAGCAGATAGAACTCTTCACGGTTATCCGGGTAAGTAGCCAGCCACGGATAGGCAAAAGTACAGGTCGCCAGGCTGGCAAGGATCACCAGGCCGGTATAGAGAATGGCATAGCCGTCCACCCGCAGCAGCGGGGTAACATCCATTGGCCCTGCCTGGCCGACAAAGTAAAGGGATAACAGCGCCAGGTTCAGGCCAATCACCGCCAGTGTTGCATTGACGAAATGGTTGCGTCGCCACGCAATGGACAGCATCACAACTACCACCGTCAATCCGACGATCAGCAGCGGCAGAAGTGCGATCAGTTGTTGAGGAGTTATTGTCATGGCGAATTACGGCCTTGTAGTTGAAATTGAAGCGGTAAACCACTGCTGGATGTTACTCATCGCAGCGTGGGAGGTATCCAGAATCGGCTGCGGATAAACGCCCAGCAGCACCAGCAGGACAACCAGCACCATGATCATCAGGAACTCCCGCGCTGACATGCCGCGCAGTGGCGTATCTGATTTAGGCGCACCGTAGTAAGCGCGCTGCATCATGATCAGTGAGTAAACCGACGCAAACACCAGTCCAAACGTGGCGATCAGAATGATCGTCGGCACGCTCTGGAAACTTCCGGTGAGGATCATAAACTCACCAACGAAGTTACCGGTACCCGGCATCCCCAGGTTTGCCACCGCGAAGAACAGCGACAGGCCCGGCAGCCATTTGATGCGCGACCACAGGCCACCCATCTGGCGCATATCACGCGTATGCAGACGCTCATACAGCTGACCACACAGAATAAACAGCGCCGCCGCAGACAGGCCGTGCGCAATCATCTGAATCACCGCGCCCTGGTAAGCCAGCTGGCTGCCGGTGTAGATGGCAATCAGTACAAAGCCCATATGGGAGATCGAGGTATAGGCGATCAGGCGTTTAATATCGTACTGAGAGAACGCCATCCATGCACCGTAGAAGATGCCGATAATCCCCAGCCACATGGCAATCGGCGCAAACTCCGCGGAAGCATTCGGGAACAACGGCAGAGCAAAGCGCAGCAGACCATAAGCGGCGGTTTTTAACAGAATACCTGCAAGGTCAACAGAACCTGCGGTCGGAGCCTGACTGTGTGCGTCAGGTAACCAGCCGTGCAGCGGCACCACCGGCATTTTTACCGCGAAGGCGATAAAGAAGCCGAGCATCAGTACATATTCAACCGTATGCGACATTGGCGTTTTCAGCAGATCTTCATAGTTGAAGGTCCACACGCCGGTGGCGTTGTAGTGAACGAATACCAGCGCCAGAATAGCGATCAGCATGATCAGGCCGCTTGCCTGGGTATAAATGAAGAACTTGGTTGCTGCGGTAATACGCGTCTTCCCGTCGGAGGCTTTATGGCCCCAGAGCGCGATCAGGAAGTACATCGGCACCAGCATCATTTCCCAGAAGAAGAAGAACAGGAACAGATCGACGGCAAGGAATACGCCGATAACGCCACCCAGAATCCACAGCAGATTCAGGTGGAAAAAGCCCTGCCACTTCTCGATTTCGTTCCATGAACAAAGAATCGCCATCAGACCAAGCAGGCCGGTCAGTACCACCATCAGCAGCGACAAACCATCCAGCGCCAGATGGAAATGAATACCGAAACGCGGAATCCACGGCACGTTGAATTCAGATTGCCACTGCGGCAATCCGGAAGCCTGGGTCAGTGAGTAGCCACCCTGCATCCACAGCTGCAGTGACAGCACCAGCGTCAGCCCCATCGCGATCAATGCAATCCAGCGCGGCACTTTGGGACCAAAGCGTTCGAGCTGCCAGCACAACAGACCACCGACGAAGGGGAGGATTATAAGCCAAGGTAATAACATGGCGGTTTGTTCCCTTTATTTCGAATTTTTCTACTGGGGCGAAGCTCAGCTCCACCCCAACTCACTAACCTTTACAGCACCATCAGCAGATACAGGACGACAACGGCACCGATGCTCGTCGCGGCAAGATACCAGCGCAGATAGCCGTTTTCGCTGATCACCAGGCCTTTGTTGCCTACACGCGCGAGAATCGCCGGAACATTCATCACTGAATTGAGCGGATCGCGCTGCAGCAGCCGGGCAATGCCGAGGTAAGGCTTAACGAAGACTTTGTCATACAGCCAGTCGAAGCCCCAGGCGGCAAACCACCATGTGGAGAAGAAACGGCCCGGCGCGCTGTTAGCAATCGCAGTCACCAGCGTACGTTTGCCCAGCCACAGCGCGGCGGCCAGCAGAATACCGACAATCGCCACCACGCCGGAGGCAATTTCCAGCATCATCACGCTGCCGTGGGCCAGTTCAGTGGTCTCCGGCAGTACGCCTTTCAGCGGTGGTACGATCATCGCACCAATAAAGGTTGAGAGAACTAACAGCACAATCAGCGGCAGATGGTGCGTGATCCCTTTCCCTGCGTGAGCATGAATTTTTTCTTTACCGTGGAAGGTAATAAAGATCATACGGAAGGTATAGAGAGACGTCATAAAGGCGCCCGCCAGGCCCGCAACCATCAGATTGATATGGCCGTTCGCCAGCGCACCCGCCAGAATTTCATCCTTACTGAAGAAGCCTGCGGTAATCAGCGGCAGCGCCGACAGTGCCGCACCGCCCACCAGGAAGCAGACGTACACCAGCGGAATGCTCTTACGCAGGCCACCCATTTTAAAGATGTTCTGCTCGTGGTGGCAGGCAAGGATCACCGAACCGGACGAGAGGAACAGCAGCGCTTTAAAGAACGCGTGGGTCATCAGGTGGAAGATAGCCGCATCCCACGCCTGAACACCCAGCGCAAGGAACATATAGCCAATCTGGCTCATGGTTGAATAAGCCAGCACGCGTTTGATGTCGGTTTGCACCAGCGCGGCAAAGCCTGCCAGAACCAGCGTGATCGCGCCGATAATGCCGACCAGATGCAGTACTTCAGGCGTCAGCAGGAACAGGCCGTGGGTACGCGCAATCAGGTAAACACCGGCGGTAACCATCGTAGCAGCGTGGATCAGTGCAGATACCGGGGTTGGACCCGCCATCGCATCGGCCAGCCAGGTCTGCAACGGCAGCTGAGCGGATTTACCGACCGCACCGCCTAACAGCATCAGCGTGGCCCACTGCAGCATATGGTTGTCAGCCGCAAAGTGTGCCGGAGCCAGCTCGACCATTTCGCGGAAGTTCAGCGTGCCCAGCTCGTTGTAGAGAATAAACAACGCAAATGCCAGGAACACGTCACCGACGCGGGTAATGATAAACGCCTTCATCGCCGCCGCGCCGTTTTTCGACTCGGTATAGTAGAAACCGATCAGCAGGTAGGAGCACAGGCCCACACCTTCCCAACCGAGATACATCAGCATCAGGTTGTCGGCCAGCACCAGAACCACCATGCTGGCGATAAACAGGTTGGTATAGGCGAAGAAGCGCGAGTAGCCCTCTTCTCCACGCATGTACCAGGAGGCAAACATGTGGATGAAGAAGCCAACGCCGGTCACCACCGACAGCATGGTCAGCGACAGGCCGTCCAGCGTCAGGTTAACGTCGATTTTGAAGTTGCCAACGTGCATCCAGGTCCACAGCGCCTGGTTAAACACCTGCTGTCCATTATTGAAAAAGTCGATCCCGGCATAAGCCGTGACCAGCGCCGCCAGTCCGACGGAACCCATTCCCACGGTAGCTGACAGATTTTCCGACCAGCGGCCACGAGAGAACGCCAGCAGAAGGAAGCCGATCAGCGGAAACAGGATTGTTAAATAGAGAAGGTTCATCCGCGCATCTCGCTCACTTTGTCAATGTTGAGGTTCTGGCTGCGGCGATGTAACTGCAGCAGCAGCGCCAGGCCGATACTGGCCTCGGCAGCCGCCAGGCTGATCGCCAGGATAAACATCACCTGACCGTCTGCCTGACCCCAGTAGCTCCCCGCAACCACAAACGCCAGTGCCGCAGCGTTAATCATGATTTCGAGGCCGATCAACATAAACAGCATATTGCGACGGATAGTGACGGCGGTCAGTCCAAGAACAAACAGCACGGCCGCCAGAATCAGTCCATGTTGCAGAGGGATCATACTCTCTCCTCCTTCTTACTTTTTAACGCGTCGTCCGGACGGTTGCTCAGCAGTTCACCTGCACGCTGTTCGCGACCGATATGGAATGCCACCACCAGACCGGCCAGCAACAGCATAGAAGCCAGCTCTACCGCCAGTACGTAAGGCCCGAACAGGCTGATACCGACCTGCTTGGCATCGATCATCGTGCCGTCAATACCCTGGTCATTCACGGTGCGAATGGCGTAAACCAGCACCACCAGCAGCACCAGCGACAGCAGGCCCGGCCCAACCCACGCACCCGGCTTCAGCCATTCACGCTCCTGCTGCACTTCCGCACCGCCGAGGTTCAGCATCATCACGACGAAGACGAACAGCACCATGATCGCGCCGGCATAAACGATGATCTCCAGCGCACCGGCGAAGTAAGCCCCGAGCGAGAAAAACACACCGGACACCGCCAGCAAAGAGACGATCAGGTACAGCAACGCATGTACCGGGTTGGTATGGGTGATAACGCGCAACGTCGCCAGCACCGCTACCAGTCCGCAAAGATAAAACGCAAATTCCATGCCTGGCTCCTTAAGGTAACAAGCCCTTGACGTCGATAGGTTTAGCTTCGTTTTCAGCAAAGCCTTTGTCTTTACCATCAATCGCCATACCCGCCATCCGGTAGAAGTTATATTCCGGATATTTGCCCGGACCGGAGATCAACAGGTCGTCTTTTTCATACACCAGATCCTGACGCTTAAACTCGCCCAGCTCGAAGTCCGGGGTAAGCTGAATCGCAGTGGTCGGGCAAGCCTCTTCACACAGGCCACAGAAAATGCAGCGCGAGAAGTTAATACGGAAGAATTCCGGGTACCAGCGGCCATCCTGCATCTCGGCTTTTTGCAGCGAGATACAGCCAACAGGACAGGCAACCGCACACAGGTTACAGGCAACGCAGCGCTCCTGGCCGTCCGGGTCACGCGTCAGCACAATACGTCCACGGAAGCGCGGCGGCAGATAAACCGGCTCTTCCGGGTACATCATGGTTTCGCGCTTGGCGAAGGCGTTCAGACCAATCAGCCAGATACTGCGTACTGTTGTACCGAAACCAACGGCAATGTCTTTTAATGTCATGTTCTTAACCCCTTACTGCGCCGTGTACAGAATCACTGCGGCAGTCGCCAGCAGGTTCAACAGCGTCAACGGCAGACAAACTTTCCAGCCGAACGACATCATCTGGTCATAGCGCGGACGCGGTAACGCAGCACGGATCAAAATGAACATCATCATGAAGAAGCCCGTTTTGATGGCGAACCAGAAAATCGGCGGCAGCCACGGACCGTTCCATCCACCGAAGAACAGCGTCACGATCAGTGAAGAAACGGTAACGATACCGATGTACTCACCGACGAAGAACAGGCCGAATTTCATACCGGCGTATTCAATGTGATAACCGTCCGACAGTTCCTGTTCAGCTTCCGGCTGGTCAAACGGGTGACGGTGACACACCGCTACGCCGCCGATGCAGAAGGTCAGGAAGCCGAAGAACTGCGGAATCACGTTCCACATATGTTCCTGGCTGTTAACGATATCCAGCATGTTGAACGAGCCAGCCTGCGCCACTACGCCCATCAGCGACAGGCCGAGGAACACTTCGTAGCTCAGGGTCTGGGCCGAGGCGCGCATGGCACCCAGCAGCGAGTATTTGTTGTTACTCGACCAGCCCGCGAACAGCACGGCATAAACCGCCAGACCGGCCATCATCAGGAAAAACAGCAGACCGATATTCAGGTCCGCCCCCATCCAGGTAGAGGTAACCGGCACAATTGCCATCGCCAGCAGCAGCGAGGTAAAGGCAATCATCGGCGCAAGGGTGAAGATCACACGGTCGGTAAACGGCGGTATCCAGTCCTCTTTGAAGAACATTTTGATCATATCCGCCACCAGCTGCAGCGATCCGCCCCAGCCGACGCGGTTAGGACCGTAGCGGTTCTGGAACAGGCCGAGAATTCGGCGTTCGCCAAAGCTCATTAGCGCGCCGCAGGCCACCACCACCATCAGGATGACCAGTGCTTTGCCGACGGCAATCAAAATGTCGATAACTTCCGGTGTCAACCAGCTCATTGTGCCGCCTCCTGCAGATTGTCGATTTCAGCGCCCGACAGGAACGGAGGGATACCCGGTAAGCCCAGCGGCAGACCGACCTGCCCTGCCTGCAGGTGACTTGAGAAGCGCACCGGCAGGCGCAGGGTTTCACCCTGGCAGTTGAACTGAACAGCGCTGTTGGCGTTAACGCCGAGTTTCGCCGCATCATTCGGGTTAACCATCACATAAACTTCCGGCATACGTTTCTGCATAACCGGTGAGCGCTGGGTCATTTCTTCACTGCCAAACAGGTGGAAGTACGGCGCGACACGCCAGCGGTTTTCACTGCCCACAAACGCGGCCGGGATTTTCTCAAACCAATCCAACTGTGACGGGCCCGCTTCAAACAGACGCACGCCCGGATCGCCATTACGCAGGTTGCCGCCCACTTCGGCCTGGAATTTGTTCCACGCCTGCGGTGAGTTCCAGCCTGGAGCCCAGGCAAATGGGATCTGCGAACGTGCCGCACCCGGCTGGTTGTTACCTTCCATCGAGAAGGCAAACATCGTGTCTTTATCCTGCGGCTGACGTGGTTCATGCACGCTGATATTGGCGCGCATCGCAGTACGTCCACTGGAGCGAATCGGTGAACGCGACAGTTTCTGTCCGCGAATACGGAAGCTGGCATCCGGTGCAGCATCTTTGATCGCCGCCAGCTGCGGCAGCGCAACCACGCAGGAATCAATGACGTGATCCAGCTGGGTCCAGTCCGGCTCGCGGCTGTTAATGGTGCTTTGCAGCGCGTGCAGCCAGCGCCAGCTTTCCAGCATCTCAACTTTGTTGTCGTAATAAGCCGGGTCATAAACCTGGAAGAAGCGCTGAGCACGACCTTCCTGGTTCACCACGGTACCGTCACTTTCCGCGAAGCTGGCGGTGGAGAGAACCAGACCGGCTTTTTCAGTGGTGGCGGTACGCTGGTGATCGATAACAATCACGTTTGGCGTATTTTTCAGTGCGGCATCGACCCGAGCTTTCGGCAGCTGACGATAGAGATCGTTTTCCAGCACGATAACCGCATCCGCAGAACCGCTTTCCAGCTCCTGCAGTGCAGCATCCAGCGAATGGCCGCCGATCATGCCAAGGCCAATACTGTTACTGGCGGTCGCCAGCAGGGTAATACCGACATCCTGGCCACGGCCTTTCAGCGCTTTCGCCACGTTGGCAGCCGCCTGAATCACCGCTTCGCTGCCGGAGTTGGTGCCGGAAACGATAAGCGGTTTCTTCGCACCGGCCAGCGCCTGCACGATCACGTCGATTTTACCGTTCAGTGACTTATCCAGATCGCTGACTGCCGGTGCACTGGCATCCAGCTCGTGGGCAATCGCAAAGCCCAGACGCGCCTGGTCTTCAACCGGGGCACGGTAGCTCCACGCGGCAATATCGTCCAGACGGGTCTGGTCGACGTTAGTCACAAACAGTGGATGTTTAGCGTTCTGACCGATATTGAGGATCGCGGCGATCTGCCAGTCGGCCACTTTCTGCGCCGCTGCCATCTCACGGGATTTACCCTTCACCGCCTGACGGACGGCAAGCGCAACGCGCGCACCGGTCTGGGTCAGATCTTCCCCAAGCACCAGCACTGCATCGTAGCTTTCAATATCGTGCAGGGACGGTGTATGGATACCGCCGTCGCGCAGGATCTCCAGCATCAGATCCAGACGGGCCTGCTCTCCTGCCGGGATGCCGGTAGAGAAGTTTTCAGCACCGACCAGCTCGCGCAGGGCAAAGTTGCTTTCTACGCTGGCACGCGGGGAACCAATGCCGATCACTTTGGAGGCCTGACGCAGCACGTCTGCCGCCCCCTGCATTGCCTGCTCGGCGTTCAGGGCGATCCAGTCATCGCCACGGCGCTGCATAGGCTGGCGCGGACGATCTTTCAGATTGACGTAGCCATAGCCGAAACGGCCACGGTCGCAAAGGAAGTAGCTGTTAACGGTGCCGTTATAACGGTTTTCGATACGGCGCAGTTCGCCATAGCGTTCGCCCGGGCTGGTGTTACAGCCGATGCTGCACTGCTGGCAAATGCTTGGCGCATACTGCATATCCCACTTACGGTTGTAGCGCTCGGAGTGGGTTTTATCGGTGAACACGCCAGTCGGGCAGATTTCAACCAGGTTGCCGGAAAATTCACTTTCCAGCACGCCGTCTTCCGGGCGACCGAAGTAGACGTTGTCGTGGGCACCGTATACGCCCAGATCTTTACCGTCTGCGTAGTCTTTGTAGTAACGCACGCAGCGGTAGCAGGCGATACAGCGGTTCATTTCATGAGAAATGAACGGACCGAGATCCTGATTGCGGTGGGTACGCTTGGTAAAACGGTAGCGGCGGAAGCTGTGGCCGGTCATGACCGTCATATCCTGAAGGTGGCAGTTACCCCCCTCTTCACATACCGGACAATCGTGCGGGTGGTTGGTCATCAGCCACTCCACCACGCTTTCGCGGAACTCTTTTGCTTCGCCGTCATCAATAGAGATGAAGGTACCGTCGGAGGCTGGCGTCATGCAGGACATCACCAGACGACCACGGGTATCTTCGGCATTTTGGAACTGCTTCACCGCACACTGGCGGCAGGCACCGACGCTACCGAGCGCAGGGTGCCAGCAGAAATAAGGAATATCTAAGCCGAGGGACAAACAGGCCTGCAGCAGGTTGTTTGCACCATCAACATCATATTCTTTACCGTCTACATGAATTGTAGCCATAGTGAACATGCTTCCGTAAGGCCCGATAAAAAACGGGCGTTAAACTTTGCTTACCAGCGAGCCTTTAACAGGTTCGGCTGGATGCCGCTAATCGCGTGCGCGTTGCTGTATACCTGAGGTGCCATCCCCGCTTCGAACTCTTCGCGGAAATATTTGATGGCACTTTGCAGTGGCTCTACTGCACCAGGTGCATGCGCACAGAAGGTTTTACCCGGGCCAAGCTGACGACAGAGCTGCAGCAGGGTTTCGATATCCCCCGGCTGTCCCTGTTTACGTTCCAGCGCGCGCAGAATTTTCACACTCCACGGCAGGCCATCGCGGCACGGCGTACACCAGCCGCAGGATTCACGGGCAAAGAACTCTTCCAGATTGCGTACCAGCGACACCATATTGATTTCATGGTCGACGGCCATGGCCAGCGCGGTACCCAGACGACTACCGGCTTTACCAATGCTGGCAAATTCCATCGGCAGGTCGAGGTGCTGTTCGGTCAGGAAGTCTGTCCCTGCTCCACCCGGCTGCCACGCCTTAAACTTCAGGCCGTCACGCATGCCACCGGCATAATCTTCAAGAATTTCACGCGCGGTGGTACCAAACGGCAGCTCCCACACGCCCGGATTCTTAACGCGGCCGGAGAAGCCCATCATCTTGGTACCGGCATCTTCACTGGTGGAGATGTTTTTGTACCAGTCAACGCCGTTAGCAATAATCGCCGGGACGTTAGAGATGGTTTCCACGTTGTTGACGCAGGTCGGCTTGCCCCATGCACCGGCTGAAGCCGGGAACGGCGGCTTGGAGCGCGGGTTGGCACGACGGCCTTCCAGCGAGTTGATCAGCGCCGTTTCTTCACCGCAGATATAGCGGCCCGCACCGGTATGAACGATAAGTTCGAAGTCAAAACCGGTACCGAGGATGTTTTTACCCAGCAGGCCCGCTTCGGTCGCTTCGGCAATCGCACGGCGCAGGTTCGCAGCCGCCTCAATGTATTCACCGCGCAGGAAGATGTAGCCACGGTAGGCTTTCAGCGCAAAGGCACCGATCAGCATGCCTTCCACCAGCTGGTGCGGCATCTGCTCCATCAGCAGGCGGTCTTTATAGGTGCCCGGCTCCATTTCATCGGCGTTACACAGCAGGTAACGGATGTTCATGGATTCATCTTTCGGCATCAGGCTCCACTTCAAACCGGTGGAGAAGCCCGCACCGCCGCGGCCTTTCAGACCGGAGTCTTTTACCTGGCCTACAATCTCTTCCGGCGACATGGACTTCAGCGCTTTTTCAGCACCGGCATAGCCATTCTTACTGCGGTATTCATCGAAGAATACCGGCTGCTTATCTTCACGCATGCGCCACGTCAGCGGATGCGTTTCGGCAGTACGAATAATCGTTTTCATTGATACTGCTCCAGTAAGTTGGCGAGGCCTTCCGGCGTCAGATGAACATGGGTATCTTCATCCACCATCATCACCGGTCCCTTGTCGCAGTTGCCAAGACAGCAGGTCGGCAGCAGAGTAAAGCGCCCGTCAGCGGTCGTCTGGCCCGGCTTGATATTGAGCTTGTTTTCCAGCTCGGCCTGAATGCCCTGGAAGCCGGTGATGTGGCACACCACGCTGTCGCAGTAGCGGATCACATGGCGGCCCACCGGCGTGCGGTAGATCTGGCTGTAAAACGTTGCCACACCTTCCACATCGCTGGCTGGGATGCCCAGCACGTCGGCAATCGCATGGATTGCGCCGTCCGGCACCCAGCCACGCTGTTTCTGAACGATTTTCAGCGCTTCAATTGACGCTGCGCGAGCATCTTCATAGTGGTGCTTTTCATGCTCGATGGCATCGCGCTCTGCCGCACTCAGCATGAAAGCCCCGGATTCATCGATCGTTTCGATCGCAATTCTTTGATCGTGCATAATTAGCGGTCCACGTCTGACATAACAAAATCGATACTACCGAGGTATACGATCAGGTCGGATACCAGGCTGCCGTTGATCACCGAAGGGATCTGCTGCAGGTGCGGGAAGCTCGGCGTGCGCACGCGTGTGCGGTAGCTCATCGTGCTGCCATCACTGGTCAGGTAGTAACTGTTAATCCCCTTCGTCGCTTCAATCATCTGGAAGGATTCGTTGGCAGGCATAATTGGCCCCCAGGAAACCTGCAGGAAGTGCGTGATCAGGGTTTCGATATGCTGCAGCGTGCGCTCTTTAGGCGGTGGCGTCGTCAGCGGATGGTCGGCTTTAAATGGACCGGCAGGCATGTTTTTCAGGCACTGTTCCAGGATACGCATACTCTGGCGCATCTCTTCCATTTTGAGCATCACGCGGGTGTAAGCACAGCTCACACCCCCACCAATTGGCACTTCGAAATCAAAGTTTTCGTAGCCGGAGTAAGGGCGCCATTTACGCACGTCAAAGTCCAGACCGGTTCCACGCAGACCCGCACCGGTGGTGCCCCAGGTCAGCGCTTCTTCCATGTTATAGGCAGAAACGCCTTTGGCACGGCCAATCAGGACGGTATTTTTTAACGCAGTCTGTTCGTAGGCTTTCAGACGTTTTGGCAGCCAGTCGAGGAACTCACGCAGCAGGCGTTCCCAGCCGTTCGGCAGATCATGCGCCACGCCGCCGATGCGGAACCAGGCCGGATGCATACGGAAGCCGGTGATCGCTTCCACAACGTCATAAATTTTCTGGCGGTCGGTAAAGGCAAAGAACACCGGAGACATAGCGCCGACGTCCTGAATAAAAGTAGAGATGTACAGCAGGTGGCTGTTAATACGGAACAGTTCTGACAGCATGACGCGAATCACTTCCACGCGCTCCGGCACTTTTATTCCGGCCAGTTTTTCTACTGCCAGTACGTACGGCATTTCGTTAACGCAGCCGCCAAGGTACTCGATGCGGTCGGTGTAAGGGATGTAGCTGTGCCATGACTGACGCTCGCCCATCTTCTCAGCACCGCGATGGTGGTAGCCGATATCCGGCACGCAGTCGACGATCTCTTCGCCGTCCAGCTGCAGGATGATACGGAACGCACCGTGCGCAGACGGGTGGTTAGGGCCCAGGTTGAGGAACATATAGTCCTCATTATTGGTCCCACGCTTCATGCCCCAGTCTTCCGGCTTGAAGGTCATGTTTTCCATTTCCAGATCTTCTTTTTGCTTGGTCAGCTCAAAGGGATCGAATTCGGTCGCACGGGCCGGATAGTCTTTACGCAGCGGGTGCCCTTCCCAACTCTGCGGCATCATAATGCGCGTCAGGTGCGGGTGGCCCACGATATTAATCCCGAACATCTCCCAGGTCTCACGCTCATACCAGTTGGCATTGGCAAAAATTTTGGTGATGGTCGGCACATTCAGATCGTTTTCAGACAACGCCACCTTGAGCATAATGTCGCGATTACGTTCAATGGAGATGAAGTGATAGAAAACGGAAAAATCCGCCGCCGGTAAACCGGCACGGTGGGTACGCAGACGCTCATCCATACCATGCAGGTCATACAGCATGACATAGGGTTTAGGCAGCTTGCGCAGGTACTCAATTACTTCTAACAACTGCTCACGTTTCACCCAGACAACCGGGATCCCGGTACGGGTTGGTTGTACGGTAAAGGCATCTGGCCCAAAACGGTTACGCAGCTCGCCGATCACCGGGTCATCCAGGTGGTCGCGGGTTTGCCATAAAGGCTGTGCGAGATCTTGCGTGGTTAAGTCTGTCATAAGTTGTTCACCATTCTGGCCTGTCCGACAGGCACTCAGTGTTGGCGTAAGGCGGGTCGGCGCACGTTGCTTTGTAGTCTTGTTGTGCTGTTGCTGACCTCATCCATAAACTGCCTGGCTTAAATCTCGTCAGGGCTGCGCAGGTTTGTTACCGCGATACGCTCAGCGTGTTTACGCTCGCGCTCGGATTGCATATTGGCGCGATACACACCCTGATCGCCGACCACCCACGACAGCGGACGGCGCTCTTTACCAATCGATTCCTGCAGCAGCAGCAGCGCCTGCATATAGGCTTCAGGGCGCGGCGGGCAGCCTGGAATATACACATCGACCGGCAGGAACTTATCAACGCCCTGAACCACGGAATAGATGTCGTACATGCCACCTGAGTTGGCACAGGCTCCCATGCAAATCACCCACTTAGGTTCCAGCATCTGGTCGTACAGGCGCTGAATAACGGGTGCCATTTTGGTAAAGCAGGTTCCTGCAACCACCATGAAGTCGGCCTGGCGAGGCGAAGCACGAATAACTTCCGAGCCAAAACGCGCCACGTCGTGTACCGAAGTAAACGACGTGGTCATTTCGACATAGCAACAGGAAAGACCGAAGTTAAACGGCCAGAGGGAGTTCTTGCGTCCCCAGTTCACCAGGTCATGCATGGCGTGTTCTAACTTGCCCATGTAGACGTTTTGATGAACGTGCTTTTCCAGGGGATCGGAGACGATCTCCTGTTTTTGCAGGGGGTAACGGTCATTCTCACCGTTCGGGTCTATGCGGGTGAGCGTATAGTCCATGTCTATTTGCCTCGCTGTTACTGCGTATTACGGTTGGAGTGCGAGATGGTGGTTGGCTTCACGTCAAAGCGACGGCGGGCAGGAGCCCAGTCCAGCGCGCCGATGCGAACCAGATAAACCAGACCAGCAAGCAATACCAAGATGAAAATGGCGGCTTCCACAAAACCGACCCATCCGCTTTCGCGAATCGCTGTCGACCATGCGTAGAGATAGAGGGCTTCAACGTCGAAGATTACGAAGAACATTGCTACCAGATAGAATTTGGCAGACAGGCGCAGTTTTGCGCTACCGACGGAAGGAGCTCCTGACTCAAAAGGCGTGTTTTTGTACCTTCCCCGGCCTTTTCCGCCCAGGAACCACGCTCCGGCCAACATCAGGCAACACAGACCGACTGAAACGATCAGAAAAACAGCGAATGCCCAGTGATGGGCGACGACTTCTGTGGTTGTTGACATACTCTTGCTTACTCACCAAAAGTGGTGTTTCGCGTCCTGCTCTAATCTCTGGCAGTTAACACACCACAACGATTCAAGGGAAAAATAAAAAACCTTATAAATTTTACTGCCTCTTTTGATTAGGCAGCTATTTTATGGGGTTTTTTACTCCTTTCAATAACCTTTTGTCAACTTTGACAAAAGTATCCGCATGCTAATTTACAGATGCAACATTATTTTAACAATTAATGCTCATAAAATAAGCTAAATCGTGTCAGTGGTAGGACCTGATAAAAATGTAGCAGCTAAAACCATGTTCGGATCGCGTATTTAACAATCTCTATTTTGGCAGGAATAATCATATTTTCCTGCCCCTTAATAGGGTTATTTTTTTGATCGAGGACACACTTCTGTGTTTTATGGCCAAATTTTGGTCAGCAAGGATTGTGCAAAATCAATTCATCGCACGAATGATACTGGCGTCTCCAGCAATGGCGTGAGCGGTTTAAAGGCGTTATGGACAAGGGCAGCAGGAACACTTTTTTCTGATGAAGAAAGCGCATTTAGATGACGTTAAAATGACAAAAAAAAGCCTTTCAGGTTAAAAAAACACTGAAAGGCTGTTATTCATTAATTTATTACAATTTAGCTATGAAAATGATAAACATCAGCGTTTAATCTGACAGATTACTCATCCTCATCCAGCAGCGCGGTACCGTCAGGATTTGCGTTGACCAGAGCATAAGGATCGTTGCTGGACTCCATGGCATTGAAGATCGCCAGTGCCAGCTCGTTGTCGCTATCCGGGTTGCGGCACAGCAGATATTCAGTATCCGGCAGAACCGGCAAGCCTTCCGCAGCACCCATAACGCGCAGCTCCGGGCTCATCATTTCTACCGGGCGAGCGGTCACGCCAAGACCGGCTTTCACCGCAGCACGAACCGCAGCCAGCGTAGAAGCAACATAGGAGATACGCCATGGAATACCGGCTTCGTTAAGGTGATCAATCGCCATATCACGATAAGGGCTTGGTTCATCCAGCAGGACCAGAGGAATAGCCTCTCCGCGCTGGAAGATGTAATCTGCAGCGCAGTACCACAGCGTTGGCGACGTACGCAGTACCTGCCAGGCAAAGTTCATCGGGCTGGAGGTCGTCACAACCAGATCAACCTCGCCCTGATTCAGCATTTCCATCATAAACGGGTTACGTTTCACGCGTACGTCGATGGCCAGCTTCGGATAAACCGACGTCACACGGTTTAACAGGAACGGTAAAATGGTATCGGATGTGTCGTCAGATGCGCCGATAGTCAGGACGCCCTGAACATTGCTGTACATAAGAGACGTGCAGGCTTCATCATTAAAGCGCAGGATTTTACGCGCATAGCCCAACAGCTGAATACCATGTTCAGTCAGCAACTTGTTACGTCCATGCCTGGCAAAGAGTTCTTTGCCAACCAGTTGTTCCAGACGCTGCATCTGCTGGCTAACTGCTGACTGGGTTCTGCACACAGCAGCAGCAGCAGCGGCAAAAGTATTCAGATCGGCTACGGCTACAAAAGTTCTCAGCAGATCGAGGTCGAGATTAAGTATCGGACGATTTGCACTAGTCATGTTTTTCTTCACTTTATAAGTTTTTTACGAACAGCTACCCTGGTGTTATTACTTTCTTATCAAAAAGATAAGTCGATAATCAATGCATAATTCCATCAGCGGGAACCGGTACTCCCGGCTGAAGTATGACTTAAACTCTCACTGTAAGACCCTGCACGACACTCCGATCGGCTCAGGCGGTGCGCAACGCAAGCGGTAAAAAGGTGTCCGACTCTGATTAATCACGATTGCACACTGTACTAACCCATAAGCGGTAATCAGATACTGGATCCCCGCTGACTCCGACAAACTTTAGGTAAAAATGCGCGCGTTTTTGGATCTAACAGTGCAGATTCAAACTGGAAAGTCTGTGGCAATCATTTAGCATCAATGCCGGAGGAATATTAAGCATTCCTTACCCTTTCAGGGTATAAAAACCATTTTTTTATTACCAGAAGACCTCTGCAAACCGGCGTAAAGTCTCCTGAAAGTTATCCTGACATACTGTCGCCTACTTTTTAAGCCTAAATGCGATTATTCTTATCTCTAAAGTAAGATTTTATCAGCAACAGCACTCCAATGAGACTTGCATATACTAAAATCAAACTTCGTTATAAGAATCGGACTCATTCAATCTTTTGACGGGTACAACTCCCCGGCAAACGATTCAGCCTGGTGCAGCAGGCGCAGGCGACTAAAAATCGCTCAAATGATAATTTTATTTTGACTGTTTCATCAATCATCAATCCACTTTTCGTTAATGAATTGTGCAACATCTCCCAACATTTTTCTTTCAAAAGGAGAATCTACATTTAGCATTGCAAGAGCATTTTCAGTTGTAAGTAATGATTATTATCAGTTTTACAGTATTTAACACTACAAACTGTACAACCTCCGCGCTGTCGTGTGAGCCGCATGAAAAAAGCGCGATTAACGCGCCAAACCCCGTGGCTACCCTTCAAAAGCATTAAGGAGAGGAGTACATTGTGTAACGTTTAGTTTTCCACGGCAGGAAAACCCTCCTGCAAGTCAAGGTGACCGAGATGACCCAAATTGATAAATCCAGCAAACTGGATAATGTGTGTTATGACATTCGCGGCCCGGTGTTGAAAGAAGCCAAGCGCCTCGAAGAAGAAGGTAATAAAGTTCTCAAGCTTAACATCGGTAACCCTGCCCCTTTCGGCTTTGAAGCCCCGGACGAAATTCTGGTCGATGTGATCCGTAATCTGCCCAGCGCACAGGGCTACTGCGACTCCAAAGGCCTGTATTCCGCGCGTAAAGCCATCATGCAGCATTATCAGGCTTTGGGCGTTCGTGATACGACCGTTGAAGATATCTATATTGGTAACGGCGTATCAGAACTGATCGTTCAGTCAATGCAGGCGCTGCTGAACAGCGGTGACGAAATGCTGGTTCCGGCCCCGGATTACCCGCTGTGGACCGCTGCCGTGTCCCTGTCCAGCGGTAAGGCCGTGCATTACCTCTGTGACGAATCCGCAGGCTGGTTCCCGGACCTTGACGATATTCGCAGCAAAATCACCCCGCGCACCCGCGGCATTGTGATCATCAACCCGAACAACCCGACGGGTGCGGTATACAGCAAAGCACTGCTGCTGGAAGTGGTTGAGATCGCCCGCCAGCACAACCTGATTATTTTTGCTGACGAAATTTACGACAAGATTCTTTACGATGCCGCCCGTCATCACTCGATTGCCGCGCTGGCACCGGACCTGCTGACCATTACCTTTAACGGCCTGTCAAAAACCTACCGCGTTGCCGGTTTCCGTCAGGGCTGGATGGTACTGAACGGGCCGAAGAAGCACGCAAAAGGCTATATTGAAGGCCTGGAAATGCTGGCGTCGATGCGCCTGTGCGCCAACGTTCCGGCACAGCACGCCATTCAGACCGCGCTGGGCGGCTATCAGAGCATCAGCGAGTTTATTCAGCCGGGTGGCCGTCTGTATGAACAGCGTAATCGGGCCTGGGAGCTGATCAACGACATTCCCGGCGTCAGCTGCGTGAAGCCGGAAGGCGCGCTGTATATGTTCCCGAAAATCGACGCGAAAAAATTCAATATCCACGATGATCAGAAGATGGTTCTCGATTTCCTGCTGCAGGAAAAAGTCCTGCTGGTGCAGGGCAGCGCCTTTAACTGGCCGTGGCCAGACCATGTGCGCATCGTTACCCTGCCGCGCGTAGACGATCTTGAAATGGCCATCACCAAGTTTGGCCGCTTCCTGGGCGGCTACCACCAGTAAGTCACATCTCTTCAGATATCAGTCCCGGATAGCGGCAGCGTAGCTATCCGGGCAAACGGAAAGACCTGATGAATCAAAGCCACTTTTTTGCCCACCTCTCCCGTCTGAAACTGATTAACCGCTGGCCGTTAATGCGTAACGTACGCACTGAAAACGTGTCGGAACACAGTCTGCAGGTGGCGATGGTTGCCCATGCGCTGGCGGTGATTAAAAACAAAAAATTTAACGGCAATCTCGACCCCGGCCGTATCGCTCTGATGGCGATGTATCACGACGCCAGCGAAGTGCTGACTGGCGATCTGCCCACGCCGGTAAAGTACTACAACGCGCAGATTGCCCATGAATACAAAAAAATTGAGAAGATCGCGCAGAAGAAGCTGATTGAAATGCTGCCGGAAGAATTGCGCTCAGCCTGGGCTCCACTGATTGACGAGCACCAGCACAGCGAGGCGGAAACGGCGATTGTTAAACAGGCAGATGCGCTTTGCGCCTATCTGAAATGCCTGGAAGAGCTGTCGGCGGGCAATAACGAATTCCTGCTGGCGAAAGCCCGACTGGAGAAAACCCTCTCCCAGCGCCACAGCCCGGAAATGGACTATTTTGTTGAGGTGTTTATCCCCAGCTTTAGCCTGTCTCTGGATGAAATCAGCCAGGAGTCGCTGTAAAGAGTGAAGCAGCGCCCAACGGGGCCGGGGCTACCTTCAGGCTATCTCAGCCCCGTTTAGGGAAAAACGCTACCGGCGCAGTCAGTGTTTTCTGCGCTCCGGGGGGCGGCGCAGGCACCGGAGAGGCGCGTTTAACCAGCGACAGCACCTCACGATCCAGCTCGGCGACGCCCGAACTCCTCGCCAGCGAAGCGCTCAGCACATTGCCGTCATCATCAATGGTGAATCGCACCAGCACGGTGCCGGTATCGCCACGCTCCTGCGCCGCTTCAGGATAGCGCTTGCGCTTTTCCAGGTGCGCCATCACTCGCCCAGCCCAGCTTGCCTCCTGAGGCGTGGAAACCGAACTGCTGGCGTTGGTTTTCTGCGCGGCGGTGCGCTCGGCCTGCTGCGTTTGCACCTGAGCCTGAACCGCCTGCTTTGCTGAAACCTGCTGCTGATGCTGAGCCTGCTGCTGCTTCTGCTTTTTTTGTTTTTCCTGCTGGGATTTGCCCTTTTGGTCTTTTTTCGTTTTCGCGCCCTGAGCGGCTCGCAGAGCGATATCCGGTTTTTCGGCTTCGGGAACCGCTTTCTCCGGCTCTTTTTCCGGCTGCTTCAAGGGATCGACGGCAGGCGCAGCGGCGGCATCGCTCTGTGTCTCTTCTTTCACCTTCTCTTCGCTGGCCTGTGAATTCTGGCTTTCCGGTGAGATATCGTTCCGTTCGGTCAGCACCGCCTGGGCGGTATCCGCCATCTCGATCATAATCGCCGCAGGCGGGGTATTATCGGCGGCGGTAATCGGCGGCATCCACATCAGCCACACAGCAGCACCAATATGCAGGCCTAACGCCAGCAGGCTGCCCGTCAGCCAGCTCGTTGTACCGGCGCGCTGCGCATCATCAAACGTCACTGGCGTTGCCATGTCTAACCAACCTCATTACATAAATCCCTACGGCATCCCCGGGAATTCGGGTCTCTGGTTAATAAAACGAATACGGAGGATAAATTTTCTGTTAAATCGGCAGTTTTTTTACGTCGGGGGGATTTGGCAAGAAATCAGTACGGGCAGGAAAGGACAGTGGCGGATTCAGGGCGAGGCAGATGCCTCGCCCTGGATTATCAGAGCTTCAGCGTGACGCTTCCGCGCAGCGTTCGGCCGGGATCTGGCTCCCTTTGCGATTCTTTCACTGTGTTCGTCCGCGTCCCTACAGCCGAACTGGGGCTGTCTTACTGCGTTATGAATTACAGATTCCCATGGCGGACAGGCCACACGTTTGATGTTGAATTCTGGTGTCGACTTTTAAAAAAACACGATCGGACTTTGAAGCCATTAAAACTTAACTTAACAACCAGCGAGCACTATGTGGGAGAGGGGCCAGCAGCAAAGAATCAGAACGGGAACAGCCGTGGAATCAACAGCACGCTAACCACCATCACAATCAGCGTAAACGGCACCCCAACCTTCACAAAATCAAAGAACCGATATCCGCCCGGCGCACATACCAGCGTATTCACCGGCGAAGACACCGGCGTCATAAACGCCGCCGATGCCGCTACGGCCACCGCCATAGTAAACGGATAAGGCGACACGCCCATCTGATGCGCGGCCGCCACGCCAATCGGTGCCATCAGCACCGCCGTAGCGGTATTGGAAATAAACAGCCCGATGGTGGCGCAGAGTACAAACAGACAGACCAGCATCACCTGCGGACTGTGCCCACCCGCCAGCTGCATCAACCCGTCAACGATTAGCGCCACGCCGCCGGTCTTTTGCAGCGCCAGCGCAAAAGGCATCATCCCGACAATCAGAATCAGCCCCGGCCAGAGAATCGACCGCCACGCGCTTTCCGCGTTAATACAGCGAAACTTCCCCATTAACAGGCAGGCAATGATCGCAGCAATAGGATTGGGGATCTCCTCGGTCAGCATCATCGCCACCATTAACGCCAGGCAGAACAGCGCATGCGGAGCCTGACTGCTGGCCGGTGCGACCTCATCCACCTCGGCAGGCAGGTTCAGCACCATAAAATCGCGCTGGGTCTGCTGCTGAATCTGGGCAATCTTTTTCCAGTCGCCCATCACCAGCAGAATATCGCCCAGCGCCAGCGGCTCATCCGTAAAGGCGTTTTCCAGCACTTCGCTGCCGCGCCGCATCCCCACTACGCTGATGCCGTAACGCGAACGAAAAGCGATTTCCCTCAGACTTTTGCCTTGTAGCGGTGAGTCGGCAAGCAGTGATACTTCGGCCATGCCAACGTCGCGGGCGCGATCGGAAAAGTATTCACCGCGCAGCACCATGGGTTCCAGCTGCTGACTGCTGCAAAACTCGCGCAGATCGATCTCAGCGGCAGACATATCAATCAGCAGCACATCACCGCTGCGAAACTCGGTGGTGCCGGTTACCGGCACCATTACCCGACGGAATTTACGCCAGCGCTCCAGTCCCACCACGCTGGCACCGAAGCGCTCTCGCAGCTGTAAATCGTCCAGTCGATGACCAATCAGTGGAGAATCCGGGCGAATAGCCAGACGACGGGCACGGCCGCTTAACCGGTATTGATGGATCAGTTCGCGGAAGGTACGCCGCGCCTGCCCCGGGCGGTCGGCGGCGGTCGGCGTCACCAGCCAGAAACGCGCCAGCAGCATATAACCAATGCCCAACAGCAGCACCACCAGCCCAATCGGCGTAACGGCGAAAAAGCCGAAACCGTTCAGCCCTTCGCGCACCAGCTCACTGTTAACCACCAGGTTGGGCGGCGTGGCGACCAGCGTCATCATCCCGCTGATCAATCCGGCGAAGCTTAACGGCATCATCAGGCGACCGGGGGAGCTGTTGATTTTGACGGCGACGCTCAACACCACCGGAATAAAAATCGCGACCACACCGGTCGAGCTCATTACCGCACCCAGCCCGGCGACGGTTAGCATCAGCAGCACCACCACGCGGCTCTCACTGTTTCCGGCCACTTTAATCAGCCACTCGCCCAGCTGCAGCGCCACGCCGGTGCGCACCAACCCTTCACCGACCACAAACAGCGCGGCAATAAGGATCACGTTAGGATCGCTAAAGCCGAGTGTCGCCTCCTGCAGCGTCAGCGTGCCGCTCAGCACAAAGGCAATAATGACCAGCAGCGCAACGACTTCCATACGCAGCTTGCCGGTAATAAAAAGCATCACCACAAAAGCCAGCAGGCAAAGTACCCAGAGCAGTTGATTGTTCACGGCAGATTCCCGTCAGGCAGCTATAGTTGCCAACAGCATGACATAAAAAAACCCCGCAATAGCGGGGTTAAATCAAGGGATTAGTGCTTACGATGGACATTCACCGTCCCGTCAGGATCGCGGTGTACGATCAGCTCTTCCAGCGAGGTCAGCGCCATATCCACTTCACTAAGGCGCGGCGCATCGGCAGGCGTGTTAACCGCCACCACGTGGCAGCCTGCCGCCAGACCGGAAAGAATACCCGCAGCGGCATCTTCCACCACCACGCACTCTTCCGGTTCCAGGCCCAACAGATGCGCACCCAGCAGATAGGCATCCGGCTCCGGCTTTCCGCGTTCCACGCGCTCAGCGGTGACAAATGCATGCGGTTCCGGCAGCCCGGTTGCGCCATGGCGGGCGCTGGCCACCGGCACAGAACCGGAGGTCACGATCGCCCAGGGGATCTCCAGCTCATCCAGCGTTGCCAGCAGGGATAATGCCCCCGGCAAAGCCACAATGCCGTCCGTGTCCTCAGCTTCCAGGCGCTCAAGGGCCAGAAACTCCTGCTGAACCTCTTCAGCCGAGGCACCTTGCATAAAGTGACGCAGTGAGGTGGTGGCCTGCTTGCCGTGGATAAAAGCCAGGATCTCTTCGGTATCAATCCCCCGACGACGCCCCCAGTTACTCCAGGCCCGCTCCACAACCGTCAGGGAATCTACCAGCGTGCCATCCAGATCGAACAGAAAACCTTTACACTTCACTGCGACGTCCTCATCAGGCGTTAATAATTTGTGCGATTTCGTTCGCACTCAAATGATACTGTCGCGGACAATTGTGCCATACAGCAAGCATTCGTTGATACTTTTCCCACATCGGAACCTGCGCATCAAACCGGTGACTGCCGGCAGGAAAATGCGTATAGCGCCCTTCACGCTCGACCATAAAGCGCGTGTAGCCAAGGTAACGTCCTTCGCTGTTGCCGTCGAAGCCGAGAAATTGCAGCCTGCGCGGATCGATATCCTGCGCATCTTTCAGATTACTCCAGGATATATGCAGCGCGTGGTGCATCTCCATCATTGCCAGCAGCGTGCGGCATTCAGCTTCGGGTAGCTGACTGAGTTCGCTATCCAGCTCTCGCATCTGCAAACCATAGCCGCGCTTGATGATGGTCTGGCAGCGCTGATAGTGCGCAGCATTTTCGGCATCAAGCATGGCCATAATCTGGTACTGATTGGAAAGAATTAAACGTTGGGCTGGGGTCATGTCCATCGGGGGCTCCCTGGTTGCGGAAATTAAGTTGTGGATAAGGATCTCACAGCCGCGTGGGGAGCTTCTTTGATGCAAAACGGGTTTCCAGATGAAAACCCGCTAAGGAATAACGTAACGTGTTAATCGATGAACAATCGTGACAGATCAGAGATCGTCGAGGAAAGTTTTATCCAGCTGCTTGAACGCGCGCTTCAGCACGTCGGCCAGCGACTGATAGGTCGGCTTGCCTTCCACCGGAGCAATCGCCTGCCCCGCCGCCTGTAACTTTTCACGCACATCATGGAACCAAGTTAATAATGTCGGCGGCAGCGGCGTGATGGAACGCTTACCCAGCCACCACAGTCCCTGCATCGGCAGGCTACAAGCAAATAGCGCAGTAGCAACCGCGGGACCAAGCTGGCCGCCCAGCGCGATTTGCCAGGTCAACGTGAACACCGCCAGCGGCGGCATAAATGCAATTGCAAAACGCGTGGCGCGCGTAACCCTGTTTTCAGGAAACACCGGCGCAAGGCGCTTATCGACAGGCCAGGTTTTCATATAATGCTGCCCATTTTGGAACAGCTTGAACCAACCTACGGAGCCGGATTCATTCGCCATAGCGGACCTCAACTTCAGAGATAAAAATTAAAAAAAAACCGCAATACACCAACTTTACATGACATTATTCAAAATATTTTGTCTTTATGGGCCACTCTGGGTATCCTGAGCGCGTTTTCGACCCTGGACAGCGGGTAACTGCGGTCAAAAACTGGTCGGGCCATGAAAGATCGAACAGGATTTAAAAAAATCCCGTAAAATATCCAAAATTTTTTACTGCCGATATCTGTAAAGTTCTCGTCAGTATGACATGTGTCATTAATGTACCAGCTTTCATGCGCTACGCTGATAGTCTGTTTGACTTTTATTTCGCCACTTTTGATAAATAGGACCTTCCATGTCGAGTAAGTTAGTACTGGTTCTGAACTGCGGTAGTTCTTCCCTTAAGTTTGCCATCATCGATCCGGCAAACGGTGACGAATTCCTGTCAGGTTTAGCTGAATGCTTCCACCTGCCGGAAGCCCGTATCAAATGGAAACTGGACGGCGCTAAACAGGAAGCGGCTCTGGGTGCCGGCGCGGCGCACAGTGAAGCACTAAACTTCATGGTTAAAACTATTCTGGCACAAAAACCAGAACTTTCAGCACAAATCGCGGCAATCGGTCACCGTATCGTTCACGGCGGCGAGAAACTGACCCAATCCGTGCTGATTGACGATTCTGTTATCCAGGGCATCAAAGACGCTTCTGATTTTGCGCCGCTGCACAACCCGGCACACCTGATCGGTATTGATGAAGCGCTGAAAAACTTCCCGCATCTGGCTGATAAAAACGTAGCCGTTTTCGATACCGCTTTCCATCAGACCATGCCGGAAGAGTCTTACCTCTACGCTCTGCCGTACAAACTGTATAAAGAACACGGCGTTCGTCGCTACGGCGCACACGGCACCAGCCACTACTATGTGACTCAGGAAGCGGCAAAAGTTCTGAACAAGCCGGTTGAAGACGTTAACATTATCACCTGCCACCTCGGCAACGGCGGTTCCGTTTCAGCTATCCGCAACGGCATTTGCGTTGACACCTCTATGGGCCTGACCCCGCTGGAAGGCCTGGTGATGGGCACCCGCAGTGGTGACATCGACCCGGCTGTGGTCTTCTTCCTGCACGACACACTGGGCATGAACGTTGACGCCATCAACAAGCTGCTGACCAAAGAGTCTGGCCTGCTGGGCCTGACCGAAGTGACCAGCGACTGCCGCTATGTTGAAGATAACTACGAAACCAAAGCCGATGCAAAACGTGCGATGGACGTATACTGCCACCGTCTGGCCAAGTATATCGGTGCCTACGCGGCGCTGATGGATGGCCGCCTGGATGCGGTTATCTTCACCGGCGGTATCGGTGAAAACGCGGCGATGGTCCGTGAACTGTCGCTGGGCAAACTGGCGCTGCTGGGCTTCGAAGTTGACCACGAGCGTAACCTGGCTGCCCGCTTCGGCAAATCAGGTTTCATCAACAAAGAAGGCACCCGTCCGGCCATCGTGATCCCAACCAATGAAGAGTTGGTTATCGCGCAGGACGCAGCCCGCCTGACCGCTTAATTTACTAATCTCCGTCAGCTCAGGCTGACGGAGTTGTTTTCAGAGAGCAGAAGTAACGATATAGCCCTGGTTTGCGCTGCAAAGATGCCATCGGTACTGATGCAGACGGATAAATGCAGGCTATTAGAGAGGTTATCGTGTCTCGTACTATTATGTTAATCCCTACCGGCACCAGCGTCGGCCTGACCAGCGTCAGCCTGGGCGTAATTCGTGCTATGGAACGTAAAGGCGTTCGTCTGAGCGTGTTTAAACCGATCGCTCAGCCGCGTACCGGCGGCAATGCGCCGGATCAGACCACGACCATCATCCGCAAAAACTCCAGCATCCCGGCCGCTGAGCCGCTGGCAATGAGCCGCGTGGAGTCTCTGCTGGGTTCCAACCAGCAGGACGTGCTGATGGAAGAGATCATCGCCCGCTACCACGAAAACACCCGCGATGCGGAAGTGGTGCTGGTGGAAGGTCTGGTGCCAACGCGCAAGCATCAGTTCGCGCAGTCGCTGAACTATGAAATTGCTAAAACGCTGAATGCCGAAATTGTGTTCGTCACTGCGCTGGGCAACGATTCTCCGGCACAGCTGAAAGAGCGCATTGAGCTGACTCAAAGCAGCTTCGGCGGCAGCAAGAATAAAAGCATTATCGGCGTGATCATCAACAAACTGAACGCACCGGTGGATGAGCAGGGCCGCACCCGCCCGGATCTGTCCGAAATCTTTGATGATTCCACCAAGGCTAACGTCGCCAACATCGATCCGAAGCAGCTGTTTGCCAACAGCCCGCTGCCGGTTCTGGGCTGCGTGCCGTGGAGCTTCGATCTGATTGCCACCCGCGCCATCGACATGAGCCGCCACCTGAATGCACGTATCATCAACGAAGGTGATATTCAGACCCGTCGTATTAAGTCAGTGACCTTCTGCGCACGTAGCCTGCCGCATATGCTTGAGCATTTCCGCCCTGGCTCGCTGCTGGTGACCTCCGCAGACCGTCCTGACGTGCTGGTTGCTGCCTGCCTGGCCGCCATGAACGGCGTGGAAATTGGTGCGATCCTGCTGACCGGTGGTTATGCAATCGACGCGCCGATCCAGAAACTGTGCGAGCGCGCATTCCAGACCGGCCTGCCGGTATTTATGGTGGATACCAACACCTGGCAGACTTCTCTGAGCCTGCAGAGCTTCAACCTGGAAGTGCCCGCCGACGATACTCAGCGCATTGAGCGCGTGCAGGAATACGTTGCCAGCCATATCGACGCCGAGTGGGTCGAGTCGCTGACTGCGGCTTCCGAGCGCAGCCGTCGTCTGTCTCCGCCAGCCTTCCGCTACCAGCTGACCGAGCTGGCACGTAAAGCCGGTAAGCGTATCGTTCTGCCGGAAGGCGACGAGCCGCGTACCGTGAAAGCGGCAGCTATCTGTGCCGAACGCGGCATCGCTACCTGTATTCTTCTGGGTAACCCGGAAGAGATCCAGCGCGTTGCGGCTGCACAGGGCGTTGAGCTGGGCAAAGGCATTGAGATTGTTGACCCGGCAGTGGTGCGTGAAAACTACGTTGCCCGCCTGGTTGAACTGCGTAAGAGCAAAGGCATGACCGAAGTGGTCGCGCAGGAGCAGCTGGAAGACAACGTGATGCTGGGCACCATGATGCTGGAAGCCAGTGAAGTTGACGGTCTGGTATCCGGTGCGGTGCACACTACGGCAAACACCATTCGTCCACCGTTGCAGCTGATCAAAACGGCACCGAACAGCTCGCTGGTATCTTCCGTGTTCTTTATGCTGCTGCCTGAGCAGGTTCTGGTTTACGGCGACTGCGCCATTAACCCGGACCCGAACCCGGAGCAGCTGGCAGAGATCGCCATTCAGTCAGCGGATTCCGCGACTGCCTTCGGTATTGAGCCACGCGTTGCGATGATCTCCTACTCTACCGGTAACTCCGGTGCCGGTAGCGACGTTGAGAAAGTGCGTGAAGCGACCCGCATCGCGCAGGAAAAACGTCCGGATCTGGTTATCGATGGTCCGCTGCAGTATGACGCCGCGATCATGGACGATGTCGCCAAGTCTAAGGCACCAAACTCTCCGGTTGCCGGCCGTGCTACGGTGTTTATCTTTCCGGATCTGAACACCGGTAATACCACGTACAAAGCGGTACAGCGTTCTGCGGATCTGATTTCCATCGGTCCAATGCTGCAGGGTATGCGTAAGCCGGTGAACGACCTGTCTCGCGGTGCGCTGGTGGATGATATTGTCTACACCATCGCGCTGACGGCGATTCAGTCCAAGCAGGCTGAAGGTTGATTTAAGCTCTGATGCAGTAGCAGGTCTTACGGCCTGATGCTGATCGATTAAAGTCGCTATCTTTCGGGATAGCGGCTTTTTTTATGGCCGGTGGCAAGGGGCTGGATGTTGCGGATGAGATTTCTGGATATTACGACTGTAGTTTCTGAGGGCTTCGGTTTCTGGAGGTTGCGGCTGCTTCTGGGAATGGGTGCCCAGCCTGGGCGGGGGTTTGTCGGCGGTCCTCGCGCCACGCGATGCGTGGTTCCCTCGGTTACAGCATCCGGCCTGTCGGACCGGCGGAGACGGTACATCCCTGTACCGACCCCGCCTGACGCCCGCTTCCCGGCTGGCGTCTCCTGGCCTGCTGCTTTCACCTCAGCGCTGCGGATTGCCTTTAATCCCCCGCCCGGGCTGTTCCCCCTTCAATCGACAGATGTCGCTTTTCTTTGAAAGGCGAATCGTCCAGACTGCAAATCAAACGCTGAACAGACCCTGAATCACCGCCAGACAGCTCTGTAATAACGGTGCTGGCTGGTGGCTGCCACGGCTGGCAATCCGCAGCGCTGAACGAAGAAAGGAAGCCAGGATGTGCCCGCAGGACGCGGGCACAAGGCTCGGTCGGCACACGGATGTGCCGTCTGAGCCGGTCCGAGAGGCTGACGAACGCAGTGAGGGCACCACGCAACGCGTGGCGCGAGGACCGGCCAGACGGGGCAGCCACCAGCCAGCACGAACTCCTGCATCGCAGGCTCCCAGTTCCTGGCTCCTGGCTCGCAACAAAAAAATTTCGATCCAGAATCCCCCCTACAGCAATTCACGTGCCGCAGCCACAATCTCATCCGCCGTCAACCCATACTCCTGCTGAAGCCACTCCTGCGTTCCCACCTGACCATAGCGCTCCTTCACCCCAACACGACGCATCGGCACCGGACAACTTTCCACCAGCACCTCCGCCACCGCCGACCCCAGCCCGTTATGAATACTGTGATTCTCACAGGTCACGATCCGTCCGGTTTTCTCCGCATAGTTTTTAACCAGCATGCGGTCGATCGGCTTAAGGGTAAACATATCGATCACCGCCGCGCTTACGCCCTGCTCCGCCAGCCGATCGGCGGCTACCAGCGCTTCAGCCACCATGATGCCGTTGGCGATAAGCGTAATATCACTGCCGTCGCGCAGTACATTGCCTTTGCCAATGGTAAAACGCGTGCCCTCCGGATAGATTTTTGCCGCCTGCTTGCGGATAGTGCGAACCCAGTAAAAACCGCGCAGCGTCGCCAGCTGCTGCAAAATATCGCGGAACATCGTCGCATCGGTGACCTCCATCACTACCGAGTTTGCCAGGCCGCGCACAATGCCCATATCTTCAAACGACATATGCGTGCCGCCGTTGTGGCAGGCCGTCACCCCTGCATCGGAGGCGATAACCTTAACGTTGTTCTTTTGATAATCGAGTGCCATAAACAGCTGATCGAAGCAGCGGCGGCTGGCAAAAGCGGTAAAAGTATGCACAAACGGCGTGCGCCCGGTCAGCGACAGACCGGCAGAAACGCCAATCACGTTAGCCTCCATAATGCCGCAGTTGATAACGTGCTGCGGCCAGTCCCGCTGCACGCCGTCCATCGCCATCGAACTCATCAGATCGGCTTCCAGCGCAATCACCGGCGTTCCGGCGGAAACCAGCTCACGAATGAAGTTGGCGTAAACTTTACGCATTTCAGTGGTATCACGCTCAAGCGTTACAGCAGTTGTTTCAGTCATGGGCGGCCTCCAGGGCAGCAATTTCAGCGTCAATAGCCTGCCGCTGCTCCGGCGTCAGGCGCAGATGGTGGCTGTTACTTAACTGTTCAAGCCACGGCACCCCCTGCCCTTTAATACTGTCGAGAACGATAGCCAGCGGCCGCTGCTGCGCCTCCCTGACCGGTTTCAGCGCGCCATACAGCGCGGGGATATCGGCACCGGGTACGGTCTGCGCCTCAAAACCAAAGGCGGTGAATTTTTTCGCCAGGTCGAACGGCTGAATCACTTCATCGAGCGTGCCGTCCAGCTGCTGCTTATTCCAGTCCACCAGCACGGTCAGATTGTTCAGCTTGTGGTGAGCGATAAACTGAAACGCTTCCCAGCACTGCCCCTCATTCAGCTCTCCGTCGCCGACGATGCAAAACACGCGATTGCTGCGCCCCGCCAGCCTGTGGGAAAGCGCCATCCCGGCGGCAATCGAGATCCCCTGCCCCAGCGAACCGGTCGTCGCATCCACGCCGCGCGTTTTTAGCCGGTCCGGATGGCTGGGCAGCAGCGTACCGTTCGCATTTAGCGTGGTCAGCTGCTCCCGGGGGAAATAACCTTTGATCGCCAGCGTACTGTAAAGCGCAGGCCCGGCATGCCCCTTCGACAGTACAAAGTAGTCGCGTTCAGACCAGTCCGGATCGCCCGGATCGATGCGCATCACATCGCCGTAGAGTACCGCCAGGGTTTCCACCACCGACATGCTGCCGCCGTAGTGGCCGAAGCCAAGATGGGTCAGCGCCTTCAGGGTTTCCACGCGGATATCGTTCGCTAACTGCGTCAGTTCTCGGGTATTCATGGATTAACCTCCGAATCATTTTTGCTGCTATCGTCAGCCGGTTTGGGTTTGCGGAACAGGTTATGCAGCACCAGCAGCGCGAAGATGCCGACAATCACCACGGTAATCATCTCTTTCGACAGATACTGCGCCAGGTTCCCCAGGATGATGCCCACCACGCCGAAGTCGGCATCCGAGAAGGTGGTATTGGCAAAGCCGAGCGCCCCCAGCACCGGCAGCAGCAGTACCGGCAGGAAGGTGATCAGCAGGCCGTTGGCAAATGCCCCACACATCGCACCGCGTCGGCCGCCGGTGGCATTGCCAAAGACGCCTGCGGTAGCACCGGTAAAGAAGTGCGGCACCACGCCGGGCAGGATCAGCACCAGCTTCAGCTGGCCCAGCAGGAACAGCCCCACCAGTCCGCCGAGGAAGCTAAACAGGAAGCCAATCAGCACCGCGTTCGGCGCATAAGGGTAAACCACCGGGCAGTCGAGGGCGGGACGCGCGTTCGGCACCAGTTTTTCCGAGAAGCCGGTAAACGCGGGGACGATCTCGGCCAGAATCAGCCTCACGCCCTGCAGGATGATAAACACCCCGGCGGCGAAGGTGATGGCCTGGATGATGGCGTACACCAGGAAGTTCTGGCCGCCGCTGAGCTGCGATTCAACGTATTCACTCCCGGCGCAGAAGGCCATAATCATATAAATAACGATCATGGTCAGGGAGATAGAGATGGAACTGTCGCGCAGGAAGCTCAGATTTTTCGGCAGGTTCATCTCTTCGGTAGAGCGCGAGCTTTTACCGGTTTTACTGCCGATCCAGCCCGCCAGCACATAACCAATCGTGCCGAAATGGCCGAAACCGATATCATCATTACCGGTGATCTGCCGCATATAGCGCTGAGCGATGGCCGGGAAAATCGCCATTATCAGCCCCAGCGTCAGCGCGCCGGTAAATACCAGCAGCACGCCATCAAAGCCCGCAACGCTGAGAATAACCGCAATCATGCAGGCCATATAAAACGTATGATGCCCGGTCAGGAAGATATATTTAAGGCGGGTGAATCGGGCAACAATGATATTCGCCACCATGCCAAATGCCATAATCAGCGCGGTAGAGGCCCCGTATTTCTCTAAGGCAATTGAGACTATCGCTTCGTTATTAGGAATAATTCCCTGAATATTAAATGCGTGCTCAAACATTCCCCCTAAGGGATTGAGCGAGCTGACCAGCACGGTAGCACCACCGCCCAGAACGATAAAGCCGAGTATGGTTTTTACTGTGCCTTTTACCACGTCAGTAAAAGGTTTTTTTTGAGCAATCAGGCCAATCATGGCGATCAGCCCCACCAGTACAGAGGGAACTTTTAATATATCTACCACAAACTTCAGCGTTTCCTGGATAATCATATCCGCCTCGCTTCGAAGGATTAATGGGAAGAGAAATATTCCTTGAGTTTTGTTTCCAGCTCCGTCATGTCGATAATACTTTTCAACACCACCAGCCTGTCCGGGGGCACATTGGCGCTTTCCGCAATATCTCGTGCCATGACAAACAGATCCGCCGCACCCGGCGTTGCCGATGAGAGGTCAGAGTGCTCTACCTCCGCTTCAATATTGAGTTTCTTCAGCACTTTTTTGATATTCATTTCAACCATAAAGCTGCTGCCAAGACCTGAACCGCATACGGCCATGATTCTCATAACGCCACCTTATTTACAGTCGAACGGAACCATGCCGATAAAAGCACAGCGTCATTATTTTTCGAAATCATTCAGAACGGAGCGATAACTTTTTTAATTTCCTCCAGCGTTATGGCGCGGTGCAGGTTTTCCAGCGCCCTGTCATTAGAAAATAACTCGCTGAGGCTGGATAACATCGCAATATGCGAATGACTGTCTTTCGCCGCCAGCATCACAATGACATTCACCGGGTCAAATTCTCCTGCACCAAAATTTACGCCGCGCCGAAGTTTAAGCAGTGACAGACCCATTTCGCAGGCCCCTTCCTCCGGGCGAGCATGTGGCATTGCCAGACCAGGTGCCAGTACATAATAAGGGCCAATTTGCTGATGACCGCGAATAATAGCCGGAACGTAGTCGCTATTAATCACACCTGCTTTCAGCAAGGGTGCGGCACATAATTGCAGTGCCTGCTGCCAGTCGGATATTTCATCAGCCAGCTGGATAGTGCCATCGTGCAACCAGTGATTTAACACGCCACCTCCTGTTTTCATTTTGCGCTGGGTGAACAAACTGTAATCAACGGATAAATAATCATCCGTGACTATTCTCACAAAGATAGCGCTACCAAAAGTTATTCCGTGGATTTGTGATAGCGCTATCATAAAGAGCATGCCGTCAGCCGATTTTTCCCCAAAGCAATAACCTGACGACTAACATGTTCTTTGCAGATACTGGTAAATTGACAGCTAAATGGACGCAAAAACGGAAAAAGCCATGTCAGTCAATCGAAAACGACGCGGTACGGGGCGGGTAACGCTGTCCGATGTCGCCAATCTTGCCGGGGTGGGAACGATGACCGTTTCGCGCGCGTTGCGCACGCCCGACCAAGTTTCCGACAAACTCAGGGAAAAAATTGAAGCCGCGGTCAATGAGCTGGGCTATCTGCCTAATCTTGCCGCCAGCGCTCTGGCTTCCGCCTCTTCGCGAACCATCGCCATGGTGGTTCCCGGCCTGGCCGAAGCGGGATGCTCAACGATGTTTGCCGGGTTGCAGCAGATTCTGCAACCGGCGGGCTACCAGATTATGCTTACCGAGTCGCACCATCGCCTTGAAAATGAGGAAGCGCTGCTGGAGACGCTGCTGTCGTGGAACCTGGCCGCAGTGATCCTGCTGAGCGTTGAACATGGCCCGAATCTGCGCCAGTGGCTCAGTTCCGCCCGCATACCGGTGATGGAAATCGGCTCAATTCGCACCGATCCGCTGGATATGAATATCGGTATTGATAACGTTGAAGGGATGTTTCAGCTGACCTGTCTGCTGGCCGAGCGCGGCTATCAGAATATCGGGCTGCTGTGCGCCAGCCAGGAGCAGCGCCTGTTTCAGCAGCACCTGCGCGGCTGGCATAAAGCAATGCTGCGCCATCATATGTCGCCCCATCGGGTCATCAACGCTGCCACGCCTGCCAGTTTTTCCGCCGGGGCACGGCAGCTGCCGGAGTTTATCCTCAACTGGCCGGAGCTGGATGCGCTGGTCTGTGTTTCCGACGAACTGGCCTGCGGCGTGATGTACGAGTGCCAGCGGCGGCGTATCAAGGTGCCGGATGATTTAGCCGTTGTCGGCTACGGCAACAGCGACGTCAGCCAGGTTTGCCAGCCGCCCCTGACCACCGTCACCATCCCCCATCTCCAGATCGGCATCAACGCAGGTAAAGCGCTTCTGGCAAGGTTGGAAGAGGAACCATGGGAAGGCAAGCCGCTGGCACCCAGGCTGTGCCTGCGCGACAGCTGCTAGCGCGGAAAAGAAATGGGGCGCAGCCTGCGCTGCGCCCCGCTATCCACAAAATCGGCGATTACTCGCCTTCGCCGTTACGGCTCAGCCACAGCGACAGGGCTTTCAGCGAGTCGGCGGTGAATTCATCGCAGCGAGAGGTAATCTCTTCCGGCGTCATCCAGAAAATCTCATCCACTTCCTCTTCCTGCATGGCGAAAGGGCCGTGAGACACGCAGCTGAACAGGCCACCCCAGACGCGGCAGTGCTCATCTTCGTAGTAAAACAGGCCATGCTCCGCAAACGGTACGGCAGCGATTCCCAGTTCCTCTTCCGCTTCGCGCCGTGCAGACTCCAGCATCACTTCGCCACTTTGCACCACGCCGCCTGCGGTGGCGTCCAGCATGCCTGGCATAAAGTCTTTAATCTCGGTACGGCGCTGTACCAGAATTTTACCCATGCCATCGTGAACCACGATGTAGGTAGCCCGGTGTCGTAAACACTGGGCACGCATTTGTGCTCGGCTGGATTGGGCGATGACCTCGTTATCTTCATTAACGATATCGACCCACTCAGTGCCTGGCTCTTGCTCCACCATCCGTATCCCTTTTTGTTCTGGCGCTTTGCGCCGTTTAGTCATTATTATTCGCGGCGCAGCGCGATCCGCCTAAATTAATGATTAACGCCCCGCGACGCAATCATCCATTTGTGCGCATTCAGTTCAGGCCAGTTTGGCTGATTCCGCCAGCCACAGCTGCACGGAGGCGCGCTGCCACTGGAAGTTTGCATAGTCGGCAATCCGCTGCGGCAACGTATCACCATGCAGCGCCAGGCGATTCAGCATCACGGCAAAATCGGTGTCGGCAATAGTCCATTCGCCAAACAGATTCTGCTGACCAGCAGGAAGTAAACGCTCGGCGGCGGCAATCAATCTTTCGGCACTGGCCTGCCCGGCCTCGTCCAGCGTTGCCAGACGCGCACCGGCGAACAGGACTTCGGTTGGGCGCTGCTGGCGAATGGGCATAAAATCGCTGCGCAGCCAGGCCTGTAGCTCACGTGCTCTGGCGCGTTTTTCTCGATCGCGCGGATAGAGGCGTTCATATTCGGGTGCAGGAAAGCGATCTTCAAGGTATTCGGCGATCGCCGAGGATTTCGAGAGCATGAAATCATCAACCTGAAGTGTCGGAACGCGGCGCGTAAGCGATATCTCACCGTAGGCCTGCTGATGGTGTTCTTCGCGCGTGAGATCGATGCGTTTCAGCGCAAAGGGCAGCCCTTTCTCACTGAGCGCAACGTAAACTGACATCACATACGGACTAAAATAGTTAGCATCTGACCACAGAATAATATTCGGGTGACTCATCAGGCGTCCTTCGACGGTTACGGATTGAAACACCTGTTTAGCTGGTTTTTCGGCCGAAGGCAAACATCTCGTGTGAGTCAGATAGCAAATCAGAATGGCAGCAATCATCGGTACGGTTTACCTGCCCGAAATGAACCAAAAATCCATTGTTATCAGCCACCGTGCGCATTGTCACAGGTGACAACGCTATCTTCACCTATGCTGAAAGTGACCGTAACCGCGATCCACTGAAAAGGATAAACAGCATGCATATTCTGCTCACCGGCGGCACCGGGCTGATCGGCCAGCCGCTCGTTGCCCGTCTGCTTCAGGCTGGTCACGAGGTCAGCGTGGTGACCCGCGATGTGGCTGGCGCAAGGAAAAAACTCGGCGAGAAGGTCCGGCTATGGTCCGGGCTGGAGAAACAGCGCGATCTCAACGGCATTGACGCGGTGATTAATCTGGCCGGGGAGCCGATTGCCGCCAAACGCTGGAGCGAGACGCAAAAACAGCTGCTGTGCCGCAGCCGCTGGCAGATCACCGAACGGCTTGCCGCGTTAATCTCTGCCAGCAGTTCGCCGCCTGCCGTGCTGATATCGGGCTCTGCCACCGGTTTTTACGGGAACACCGGCGAGCTGGTGGTGACCGAAGACGATCCCGGCCACGATGAGTTCACCCATCGCCTGTGCGATACTTGGGAAAAACTGGCGATGCTGGCGGCGAGCGAGCGGACTCGCGTCTGCCTGTTGCGTACCGGCGTGGTGCTGAGCCGTTCCGGTGGTGCGCTGGAGAAGATGAAGCTACCGTTTAAGATGGGCGTTGGCGGGCCGCTCGGCAGCGGCAAGCAGTTTTTGCCGTGGATCCATATCGACGACATGCTGAACGGCATTCTCTGGCTGCTGGAGCATCCGACGCTGAGCGGGCCGTTTAACCTGGTCGCCCCCTATGCGGTGCGCAATCAGCAGTTTGCCGCCGCGCTGGGCGAAGCCATGCACCGCCCTGCTATCGTGCGTACGCCAGCCAGCGCAATCCGCCTGCTGATGGGTGAATCCGCGGTGCTGGTGCTCGGCGGGCAGCACGTATTGCCGCAGCGCCTTGAGGCATCCGGCTTTCGTTTCCGCTGGTATGAGTTAGATGAGGCACTGGCTGATGTGATCGACAGTAAAAAATAACCCTCTGACGTATCGCCATCGGGTTTAGGTCAGTAAACGCATCGTACAGTCAACCTGCCCGCCGCTTTTCATGCCGGAGCAGGATTGCACGGTGAACAACACGTCGTTAAGCAGATGACAGGCGGTTAGCAGGGGAACGCCTTACGCGGCCTTCCCCTTACGGGCAGTTACTTCAGTGCACCGGATAAAAACTGCTGCAGGCGGGCGCTTTTCGGGTTATTAAACAGCTCGTCCGGCGCGCCTTCCTCTTCAATTTTACCCTGATGCAGGAAAATCACGTGGCTGGAGACATGACGGGCAAACTCCATCTCATGCGTTACCACCACCATGGTTTTCCCCTCTTCGGCCAGTTTCTGCATAATGCGCAGCACTTCGCCCACCAGTTCCGGGTCCAGCGCCGAGGTCGGCTCATCAAACAGCAGCACCTCCGGCTCCATTGCCAGCGCACGGGCAATGGATACGCGCTGCTGCTGGCCGCCGGAGAGATGCACCGGGTATTTGGCACGCGCACGCTCGTCAATGCCGACCTTATCCAGATAGCGGATCGCCCGCTCGCGCGCTTCGCTTTTGCCCAGCCCCAGCACCTGAATCGGCGCTTCCATCACGTTCTCCAGCACCGTCATGTGGCTCCAGAGGTTGAAGTGCTGGAACACCATGGTCAGGCGGGTACGCAGGGTGCGCAGCTGCTCTTTATTGGACACTTTCAGCTGGCCGTCTTTATCACGCACCAGATTAATATTTTCATTGTTAACCGAGATAGTGCCTTCGCTTGGCTTCTCCAGGAAGTTAATGCAGCGCAGGAAGGTGCTTTTCCCCGAACCGGAAGATCCGATAATACTGATGACATCGCCGGCATTGGCCTGTAGCGATACGCCCTTCAGCACCTCATGTTCACCATAGCGTTTGTGCAGTTCGGTAACGCTTAATTTATTGTCAGCCATAGTTTTACTCAGTGTGACGATGAAGGTTTAACGTGTGCCAGCCAGCGTTTTTCCGCTTTACGGAACAGGCTGATCAGCACATAGGAAATAATCAGATACAGCACCGCCGCCAGTCCGAAGGCGATAAACGGCTGATAGGTGGCGGAGTTAATATCTCGGGCCACTTTCAGCAGATCCGGCACGGTGGCGGTAAATGCCAGCGCCGTAGAGTGCAGCATCAGAATCACTTCATTACTGTAGGCGGGCAGCGCGGTGCGCAGCGCCGAAGGCATGATAATGCAGCGGTAAAGTTTGAAAGTGGAGAAACCGTAGGCGCGTGCGGCTTCAATCTCACCGTGCGGCACCGAGCGGATCGCCCCGGCGAAAATCTCCGTGGTATAGGCGCAGGTATTGAGCGTAAAGGCCAGCAGCGTACAGTTCAGCCCGCTGCGGAAGAACGCATTCAGCATCTCGGTGCCTTTGACGATCTCCAGCGTGTACATGCCGGAATAGAACACCAGCAGCTGTACGTAAAGCGGCGTGCCGCGAAACACATAGGTAAACAGCCACACCGGGAACCACACGGCTTTATGCTGCGACACGCGGGCAATGGATAAAAACACCGCCATACAGCCGCCGATCGCTACTGAAATAATCAGCAGCCACAGGGTCATTGCCACACCGGTAAAACGATAGCCGTCGGTCCACAGCAGGGCTTTCCAGTATTCCTGAACAATCTCAATCATAAATCAGCCCTTTTCACACCTACGGTATAACGACGTTCCAGCCACCACAGCACGCCATTAGACAGCGTGGTAAAGATCAGATAAATCACCCCGGCAACGATGGCAAAGTAGAACGGCTGCCAGGTGGTTTTACCCGCCAGCTGCGTTGCTTTTACCACGTCTTCCAGCCCTAGAAGGGAAACCAGCGCGGTAGCTTTGAGAATGACCTGCCAGTTATTGCCGATGCCAGGCAACGCAAAGCGCATCATGCCGGGAAACAGCACGCGGCGGAAGGTTTGTGAAGGCGTAAAACCGTAGGCGGTTGCTGCTTCAATCTGCCCCTTCGGCACCGCCATATAGGCCCCACGGAAGGTTTCAGTAAAGTAGGCCCCGTAGATAAAGCCGAGGGTGATAATACCGGCCACCATGGGATCGATATCAAACTGCCCCACGCCGATCAAATCGGTCAGGTGGTTCAGAATGATTTGCAGACCGTAGAAGATTAACAGCATCAGAACGAGGTCAGGCACGCCACGGATCAGCGTGGTGTAACCTTCAAAGATCATCGCCAGCGGGCGGTTATTGGAGAGTTTTGCCCCGGCACCGATTAATCCCAGCACCACGGCGAGTATTACCGAGCTGAGTGCCAGCTCAAGCGTCACTATGGCGCCTTTAAAAATGACTTCAGAATAGCCATACAGCATAAATATTATCCTGTCGTTGTGGTCAAAAATGCAGCCTCACCGCAAGCACAGTGAGGCTGGCAGACAGGGACTACTTAATCGCCGTATACATTAAAGTCGAAATATTTTTTTGCCAACTTATCGTAGGTACCATCTTTGCGAATTTCGTCGAATGCTTTATCGATCGCTGCTTTTAACGCCGGATCGTCTTTACGCATGCCCATACCGGTACCGATACCGAAGATTTTTTCATCTTTCACCGACGGACCGGCAAAGGCGTAGTCCTTACCGGCAGGCTGCTTGAGGAAGCCTTCGCTGGCGGCTACTTCATCCTGGAATGCGGCGTCGATACGACCGGCGGTCAGATCCTGATACACCAGATCCTGGTTCGCGTATGGCGTAACGGTTACACCTTTTGGACGCCAGTTATCATTAGCGTAGGTTTCCTGGGTGGTGCCCTGCAGCAGGCCGATGTTTTTGCCTTTCAGCGATTCCAGGGTTGGCTCGATTTTAGAGCCTTTTGGCGCGATCAGACGGGAGTCGGCCGCGTACAGTTTTTCTGAGAAGGCGATCTCCTGCTGGCGTTTTTCAGTAATCGACAGAGAGGAGATGATAGCGTCAATTTTCTTCGCTTTTAATGAAGGGATAAGCGCATCAAAGTCGCTTTCCACGAAGGTACATTTGGTTTCCATACGCTTACAAATTTCGGTGGCCAGATCGATATCAAAGCCTACCAGCTGCCCCTGGGCATTTTTCATTTCAAACGGTGCATAGGTTGGATCGGTGCCGATACGCAGCGTTTTTGGACCGGCAGCAAATGCGCTGCCTGCTGAGGTGATTGCCAGCAACAGGGAAAGAGCCAGGACCTGCTTTTTCATAGATTACCCTCGAGTCGTCTTATTATAGGATTCGTGATGTTTGTCCACGCAATTGTTTTGCAGATTTCATGCCACATTTTGTGGCAATCTCCGCTTTTTTCAGCGCGTAAAGCAAGGCAGCGTAAATGCCCGGTTTGCTGGGGAATATATAGCAGGTTTGAAGGGACTTAGCGGCAACAATGTTTCACAATGGTGCAACATCTGCACGAAATGCGATTCAGCACCAACATTTGAACCATGCTGGTGCAATGCACCATCCGCTATGCACCCTGCCAGCGCGTGAACAAATCGTTGTCGAGGGTGATATCGAACTGGTCCAGCACGCGGTTCACCGTCTGGTCGACAATCTGCATCACATTTTCCGGGCGGTGATAAAACGCCGGCACCGGCGGCATAATAATCGCCCCCAGCTCCGCTGCGGTGGTCATCATCCGCAGATGGCCCAGGTGCAGCGGCGTTTCGCGCACGCAGAGCACCAGTCGGCGGCGCTCTTTCAGCACCACATCCGCCGCGCGGGTCAGCAGGCCGTCGCTGTAGCTGTGCACAATACCGGACAGGGTTTTCATTGAGCACGGCAGGATCGCCATGCCGTCGGTTTTGAACGATCCGGAAGAGATGCTGGCGGCAATATCGCGCACATCGTGAACCACGTCGGCCAGCGCCTGCACTTCACGCAGCGTATAGTCACTCTCCAGCGCCAGAGTTTGCCGCGCCGCCTGACTCATTATCAGGTGTGTCTCCACGTCGCTGACCTGCTGTAACACCTGCAGCGTGCGAATACCATAGATCACACCACTGGCACCGGAGATGCCGATAATCAGTCTTTTCATACCAAATCCTTAAAAAAAAACGGGCCGGAATTGCTTCCGGCCCATCTTACCTGCTTACACCGCGAAGCGCTTAGCCTTCGTTATGAATTTCCAGGTTTTCGACTTCGTTCTGACGCGCCATCGCTTTGGCATCGTCATTACGCAGCGACTGCAGATACTCAAGGTACTGCTGGTCGACGTCTTTGGTGACGTAAATACCGTTGAACACCGAACATTCGAACTGGGCGATATCCGGGTTCTCTTCCTTCACCGCTTCGATCAGATCGTCAAGGTCCTGGAAAATCAGCGCATCGGCACCGATCAGCTGGCGAATCTCTTCCACTTCGCGGCCGTGAGCAATCAGCTCGGTAGCGCTTGGCATATCAATGCCGTAGACGTTCGGGAAACGAATTTCCGGAGCCGCCGACGCCAGGTACACTTTTTTCGCACCGGCTTCACGGGCCATTTCGATAATCTGCTCGGAGGTCGTACCGCGCACGATAGAATCATCCACCAGCAGCACGTTCTTACCGCGGAATTCCGCACGGTTAGCATTCAGCTTACGGCGAACCGCACTGCGGCGCAGCTGCTGTCCCGGCATGATAAAGGTACGGCCAACGTAACGGTTTTTCACAAAACCCTGACGGTATGGCTTATCAAGAATGCGTGCCATCTCCAGAGCGATATCGCAGGAGGTTTCAGGGATTGGGATCACCACGTCGATGTCCAGATCTTCCCATTCGCGGGCGATTTTCTCACCCAGCTTGGTGCCCATACGCACACGTGCGCTGTACACCGAAATCTTGTCGAGGAAGGAGTCCGGGCGCGCGAAGTAAACGTACTCGAACAGGCACGGGTTAACCTTTGGATTCTCAGCGCACTGGCGGGTAAACAGCTGACCTTTTTCAGTCACGTAAACCGCTTCGCCTGGGGCAACATCGCGCAGGAACTCAAAGCCCAGCGTATCCAGCGCCACGCTTTCAGAGGCCACCATATACTCGGTACGGCCATCAACCAGCGCGCGCTTGCCGATCACTAACGGACGAATGCCGTTCGGATCGCGGAAAGCAACCAGACCGTGACCGATAATCATCGCTACGCAGGCATAGGCACCGCGCACGCGCTGATGCACAGCGGCAACGGCGGAAAAGATATTTTCGGCTTCCAGCGGGTCCTGTTGGAAACGATCCACTTCCTGCGCAAAGATGTTCAGCAGGATTTCAGAATCCGACGTGGTATTAACATGACGGCGACCGGTTTCAAACAGTTCTTTACGCAGCTCGTGCGCATTGGTCAGGTTGCCGTTATGGGCCAGTGTAATCCCGTAAGGAGAGTTCACATAGAAGGGCTGGGCTTCAGAAGCGCTGGAGCTTCCTGCGGTTGGGTAACGCACGTGGCCGATACCCATATTACCCTGCATACGTTGCATGTGGCGGGCTTCAAATACATCGCTGACCAGACCGTTTGCTTTACGCAGGCGGAAGCAATTTAATGCATCGATGGTAACGATGCCTGCGGCATCCTGCCCACGGTGCTGAAGCACCGTTAACGCGTCATAAATCGACTGGTTGACCGGCATAAAACCGGCGATCCCGACAATACCGCACATATTGACATTTCCTCATAGCCGCAACCCCGGTGCGATTACCGGGGCAAAAAACTCGACGTACTCTTCAGGTAGTCAAAGAACCACCCGATAATGTAACTGAACTGAGGGATTAACTTCGACTGCTGCCAGTCGAGGCTTTTGGAAAAGCCGGTGAATGTATCGAGGAAAAACAGCATAGCGGCCACAATCAGTACGCCACGCAGTGCCCCAAAACAGACGCCCAGTACTCTGTCGGTACCCGACAGGCCGGTTTTCTCAACCAGCGAACCAATTACATAGTTAACGATTGCGCCAACGATTAGCGTGGCAACAAATAACACTGCAATGGCGATTCCATTCCGAATCAGCTCGTCTTCAAATCCTGTGAACCAGACGGCAAGGTAGGAGAAGTAATGACTGGCGACAAAGAATGCGCATCCCCAGGTGACGAGAGAAAGTGCTTCCCGAATAAACCCACGGATCAGGCTAACCAGAGCCGAAAAAGCTATAACCGCAATAATGACGTTATCTATCCAGACCATGAACTCTTCCAGTGACAGTAATCGTGAAAACGCCCCTGCATCCAGTTCGGGGCGAATTCTAACAGAAAAAGAAAACGTTTGCGTAGGGTTTTCCTGCGTCGTTTTAAATAAACGAAAACGCTGAAAAAACCGTCGGGTGGGCGACATTCCTGCCGCTCACCACGCCAGAATGCAATTCGTTGATTTGCTTTATATCATGTTGCCTTCGGCCAGACACAGCCCGGTGCCACACCGCGCTTCAACGGGTGGCACCTGTTACAGCTATTGTTGTTTCCGCTCAATCCGCAGGGGCGACTAGCGTGCACCCCAGGGCTTGACGACGCCACCAAGGCCGGAAATGCCCTGTAGCTCACCGACTGCCGCCTGCATTTTGGCTTTCGATGCATCCGGACCGACGTAGATACGGGTGATCTGTCCGGCAACCGGCGTTGCTGGCACGGTGAAAGCACGATAGCCCGAAAGCCGCAGCTGCGCGACGATTTCGTTAACCTTGGCCGCATTTTTCAGCGCACCCAGCTGGACCACATACGCCTGGCCGGTCGGTGCGGCTTCAGCGGCAGCCGGTTTCTCAGCAGGCGTTTCCACCTTAGGCTGAGTCTGCTGCTGCTGCTGAACAGGAGGCTTCTCAATCGGCTTCGGCTTATCGACCGGTTTTTCCACCGGTTTCGGTTTCTCTACCGGCTTCGGCTTTTCAACCACTTTCGGCGGCTGCTGTACCGGTTGCTGGACCGGCTGTTGCTGCACCGGCGGCGGCGAAACCAGCGTGGGCTGATTGTTCGACTTCGGCGCGGTCGATCCGCTGTCGGCCTGCGAGGAATTTTCCCCGTCGGCACGGCTGATGGCTTCGCTTGCCCCTTCCGGCGGCTGCGCCGGCAGCGACTGCGTTACCGGCGGTGCCAGTTCGGTCTCCTGCTGGTCGCCTGGTTTCGGCACCAGCGGAATGGCCGCGAACTCTTCCTTATAGTGTTTCTTTTTACCATCCAGCAGGCCAGGCAGCACGATCACGCCCAGCGCAACAATAATAACGGTGCCGACTAAACGGTTTTGAAACTTACTTGCCACTGCCGTTCTCCGCTGTCATCGTTTCCATTACGTGTGCGACGGTGTGGAATGACCCACACACCAGCACAATGTCCTGTTCCGCCGCCTGCTGCATCGCCTGATGCCAGGCATCGGCCACGGAGCCAAACGCCTGCGCCCCGCTAAGATGGGCAATCAGCTGCTCGGCAGAAGCACCGCGCGGGCCTTCCAGCGGTGCGCAATACCAGTAATCCACCTGCGGACTGAGGCAGGCCAGGGTCCCGGCGATATCTTTGTCGTGCAGCATCCCCACTACCGCGTGAACTTTACCGCGCTGCGGCAGTTCCGCCAGCCGACCGGCAAGATACGCGGCCGCGTGCGGGTTATGCGCCACGTCCAGAATCACCTGCGGTGAATGCGCCACGGTCTGGAAGCGGCCGGGCAGGATTGCCTGATGCAGACTGGCACGAATAGTGGCCTCATCAATCGACAGACCCGACGCCCGCAGTGCAGCCAGCGCGGTGGCGGCATTCGGCAGCGGCACCTGCGGCAGCGGCAGGTTTTCAATACTGCCGCTGGCATCGCGGAACGACCAGCCGCCGTCGGTCAGGCTGTAAGACCAGTCGCGATCGCGCTGCTGCAGCTGCGCGCCAACCTCTCGCGCCACGTCGGCAATGGTTGACGGCATATCAGGTTCCCCGACGATGGCCGGTTTCCCCTGGCGAAACACTCCGGCCTTTTCACGGCCGATGCTTTCGCGGTCCGGGCCAAGCCAGTCAACGTGGTCCAGCGCAATGCTGGTGATCGCCGCAACGTCCGCATCAACGATATTGGTCGCATCCAGCCGCCCACCCAAACCGACTTCGAGAATGACCACGTCCAGCTGCGCCTGCTTAAACAGCCACAGCGCCGACAGCGTGCCGTATTCGAAATAGGTCAGCGAGGTCTCTCCGCGCCCGGCTTCAATGGCCGCAAACGACGCGGTATGCGCCGACTCGGCCAGCTCTTCGCCCTGAATGCGTACACGTTCAGTGTAGCGGATTAAATGTGGAGAGCTGTACACGCCCACGCGATAACCGGCAGCCATCAGTACGGTTTCCAGCGTGCGGCAGGTGGTGCCCTTGCCGTTCGTACCGGCAACGGTAAAGACCTTCGGAGCGGGTGTTAACAGATCGAGTGAGGTGGCAACCCGGCGGATACGATCCAGCCCGAGTTCAATAGCCTGAGAGTGTAAATGCTCAAGATAATAAAGCCACGTGGCAAGAGGCGACGTGGCTTGAGGAAGATTATCCATGTGTCCCGTTCACAAAGTTACGGTTCATTGGTGAAAGAGGCCCGAAGACCTCTTTCTCATCATCGGTCAGGCCTCTTGGCTCTGTGGGCCGGTCGCTTCGGCCTCTTTGACTTCTTCTTCCTGCGGGGCAGGCAGATTCATCATTTTAGCCAGCAGGCTGGCCAGTTTGAAGCGCATAACCGGGCGGCGAACGATCATATCAATCGCGCCTTTTTCAATCAGGAACTCACTGCGCTGGAAGCCCGGTGGCAGTTTCTCACGTACCGTTTGCTCAATAACGCGTGGACCCGCAAAGCCGATCAGCGCTTTTGGTTCAGCAATATTCAGATCGCCCAGCATCGCGAAGCTGGCGGAGACGCCACCCATGGTTGGGTCGGTCAGCACGGAGATATAGGGCAGACCGCGCTCCTGCATCTTAGCCAGTGCAGCACTGGTTTTCGCCATCTGCATCAGCGACATCAGCGCTTCCTGCATACGCGCACCGCCGGAAGCGGAGAAGCAGATCATCGGGCAGTTATCTTCCAGCGCCCGCTCAACCGCACGCACGAAGCGCGCGCCAACCACGGAACCCATTGAGCCACCCATAAAGGAGAACTCAAACGCCGCAGCAACAACCGGCATCCCATGCAGGGTACCTTTCATCACGATCAGCGCGTCGGTTTCGTCGGTCTCTTTCTGAGCAGCCGCAAGACGATCTTTGTATTTTTTGGAATCCCGGAACTTGAGCACATCTTTCGGTTCCAGCTCGCTGCCCAGTTCAGTGGTTGAACCTTCGTCCAGTAGGCTGTTCAGACGGTCACGACCATGCATACGCATATGGTGATCGCATTTCGGGCAGACTTCCAGATTACGCTCCAGCTCGGCACGATAAAGAACCTGCCCGCAGCTGTCACATTTGGTCCAGACGCCTTCAGGAATGCTTGCCTTACGCGATGGGGTGATTGTGCTCTTATTGAGAATTCGTTCAATCCAGCTCATTGATGACCTTTCTGTTTGAACCTGGTTCCCCGCAGGGTAAGCCAGTTTTTCTTTTTTGTGCCGCAAAAAAGCCGGCGGCACAAACCATAAATTGTCGCTCATTAAACCATAACCGCCCGTGACTGTGGATAAAAATCTGGTCGGACGGGTATCGCCTGATGATTTCTGTTACTGCTGTTTCTGCTGACGCGCCGCGCGGCGATGACGCCACACTTCGATTACACCCGGCAGAATAGACAGCAGGATAATCGCCACAATCAGCAGCTTAAGGTTTTCCTGCACCATCGGCATGTTACCAAACAGATAACCGGCATAGGTAAACAGCAGCACCCACAGCAGCGCGCCCGATACGTTGTAAATAGCAAAATGACGATAGGACATTTTACCCATTCCGGCCACAAACGGCGCGAAAGTACGAACGATTGGCACGAAGCGAGCAAGAATAATCGTTTTCCCACCGTGACGCTCGTAAAATGCGTGGGTCTTATCAAGATAGCTGCGGCGGAAAATTTTCGAGTTCGGGTTACTGAACAGCTTATCGCCGAACAGCCGCCCGATAGTGTAGTTCACCGCATCGCCAATAATCGCCGCGACCACCATCAGTGCCACCATGGTGTGAACGTTAAGATCGTTACCCGGCAGTGCAGCCAGCGCCCCGGCCACGAACAGCAGCGAATCGCCCGGCAGGAACGGCGTCACCACCAGCCCGGTTTCGCAGAACAGGATCAGGAACAGGATGGCGTAAACCCACACGCCGTACTGCGCCACCAGTTCCGCGAGGTGGACGTCGATATGCAAAATGAAATCGACAACAAAACGAATCAGTTCCATAAAGGCTTCCTTTAGAAATCCAGGCCAGATTAATCCCCGAGGAACAAAGGTCCCATCGGTGGACGAGGTAAAGCAAAACGATCGGGGTAATCTACCGCGACCAGATACAACCCTTCCGCACGCGCCGTCGCGGCCGCCAGCGTCCGGTCTTTCGCCGCTAACAGCTCGGCCATCCAGCCTTCATGCTGATTCCCGCAGCCGATTTCCATCAGGCTGCCGACGATATTGCGCACCATATGGTGAACAAAGGCGTTGGCTTTGATATCAACCACCACGTAAGCGCCGTGGCGGCTGACGTTCAGATGCATCACGTTACGCATTGGCGTACGCGACTGGCACTGCACGGCGCGGAACGAGGTGAAGTCGTTCTCGCCCAGCAGGCACTGACCGGCGCGCTGCATTTTTTCTACGTCCAGCGGATGATAAAAATGGGTCATGCCGCCGCCGAGGATCGCCGGGCGCAGCCGCTGGTTGTAAATCACATAGCGATAGCGCCGCGCGGTGGCGCTGAAGCGCGCGTGGAAATCATCCGGCACCGCATGAACCCAGCGCACGGCAATATCGCCCGGCAGATTCGTGTTGGCACCGAGCGTCCACGCCGCGTCCTTGCGCTGTACGGTCGTTTCAAAATGCACCACCTGACCGGTGCCGTGGACGCCCGCATCGGTGCGGCCGGCGCAGAACACCACCACCGGATGGTTGGCGACCTTTGACAGCGCCTTCTCCAGCTTTTCCTGCACGCTGCGCACTTCGTTCTGTCGCTGCCAGCCATAATATTGGCTGCCATCATATTCAATGCCCAGCGCCAGCTTATACACCGTCTGTGGCACGTTGATGTCCGACATCAGTACATATACTCCTGCACCAGCCTCTCGGCCGTTTTCACCGCCATCAGCGCGCCGCCAAAGCGCACGTTGTCGGCCACTGACCAGAACTGCAGCAGTTCCGGGATGCCGTAATCGTTGCGCAGGCAGCCGATGCTCAGGTGCGCGCTGCCGGAGGCATCCCCCACCGGCGTCGGGTAATCCGTTTCATCGGTGACGTTGATATCTTCCGCTTCCAGCAGGATTTCACGCGCTTCTTCGGCGGAAACCGGGCGCAGATTTTCGATATGTACAATCTGGGCATTGCCGTAGAACACCGGCGCCTGCACGGTACTGACCGCAATCGGCAGGCCTTCGTCCTGCAGTACTTTACGCACCTGCTCCACCAGCTGCCGCTCCTGCGCCACGCTGCCTTCCGCATCGGCCAGCAGCGGCAACAGGTTAAATGCCAGTTGGCGGCCAAAGTGGCTCTCTTCCACCGGCATACCGTTCAGCAAACGCGCGCTCTCACCGGCCAGCGAATCTACCGCCACCTTACCGTGGGAGGAAACCGCCAGCAGGTTGGTCACCTGTAAACGGCCCAGCCCGGCATTATCAACCAGCGGCTTGATCGCGCTCAGCAGCTGGCTGGTTAAGCCATCGGCCACGGTAACAATGTTGCGGTTACGGTAGTCGGCCAGCACCTGCGGGTTAACGTCCGGTACCACCAGCGGCACATCCGGCTCCAGCGCGAACAGGTCGCTGCTGTCGATGACCAGGCATCCGGCGTTGGCAGCATCGTCCGCATAGCGGGCGGAAGCTTCACGGCCAGCGGCGAAAAATGCCAGCTGCGCCTGCGACCAGTCAAAGTCTGCCGCATCGGTCACCCGCACCGATTTACCCTCGAAGCGCAGCACTTCGCCCGCACTGCGCTCGCTTGCCAGTAAATACAGCTCACCAACCGGGAACTGGCGTTCAGCCAGTAATTCCAGTAAAGCTCCCCCTACTGCGCCTGTTGCGCCCAATAGCGCGATATTCCAGCCGTCAGACATGTTGGTTTACTCCAGATAATGACATAAAAAAAGTGCGGTGCCGGAACACCGCAATGTTTCAGAATACTTCCCATAAAGGGAGGGGAACGCACGGTTTTACAAATACTTACTCACCGGTCGCATTAAAACCCAGCTTCGCCAGCAGCGAGACCGTTTCGGCGTTGTCGCACACGACCCGCAGCGATGACCATTCACGGCGTTCCAGATAGTTCTTCCTCAAACGGTCAAACTCACCCGGAATGGCGGCCACATGGCGCAGCGGTGCGTCATCGCGGCGCACATCATACACCAGATGCACCAGGCGTTTCAGTGTTGGCTGATCCAGCTCGCCGCGCAGGGTGATGGTGCCAAATTCCGGGGCGGGCAGCAGGGTATCCAGCGGCACCTGCTGCGGCTGGCCGATAAACTGCGTCCAGGCTTCAAACACCTGAGTAGTCCCGCGCGCCTTCCCTTCCAGGGTATAACCCGCGATATGTGCGGTAGCGATATCCACTTTATCCAGCAGCGGCAGCGACAGTTCCGGCTCCGGCTCCCAGACATCCAGTACCACGCTCAGATCGTCGCGCTGCTCCAACACGTTCAGCAGGGCAGCGTTATCCACCACCGGGCCACGGCAGGCATTGATCAGGATAGTGCCGGGTTTTAACGCCAGCAGCAGCGCTTCGTCGGCGATGTGCAGCGTCTGGTACGGTCCCTGCTTGAAGAGCGGGGTATGGAAGGTGAGCACATCGGCTTCGGCCACCAGCGTTTCCAACGGCAGGAACTCGCCCGCATCCCCACGATCGGCGCGCGGCGGATCGCAGAGCAGCGTACGGATGCCTAATGCTTCCAGCCGCGCCTGCAGGCGTCCGCCAACGTTGCCAACGCCAACGATGCCGACGGTGCGATCTTTCAGCAGGAAGCCGTCGCGCTCGGCCAGCAGCAGCAGCGCGGAGAAAACATATTCCACTACGGCAATCGCGTTACAGCCGGGAGCCGCAGAGAAGGCGATATCCTGCTGGCTGAGATAGTTCTCGTCGATATGATCGGTGCCTGCCGTTGCGGTGCCGACAAATTTAACCGGCTTACCGTCCAGCAGTGCGGCGTTCACTTTGGTTACCGAGCGCACCATCAGGCCGTCGGCATCATCCAGCTCCGCCGCCGGGATTGGGCGTCCGGGAACAGCAACCACAGTGCCGGTACGGCTGAACAGTTCACGCGCATACGGCATATTTTCATCAACGAGGATTTTCACTAGCGGCATCCAGTCTGGCTCAATAAGGAGCGCTATTCTGCCATAAAGCCCCCTGCCGAATAACCCCCCGTTTGCCCGAAAGCTGCCCCCTCAGATGCGCTGGCGATAGCGCTCCGGCGTGGTGCCTGACTGCTGATGAAACATCACAATCAGCGCCGATGCCGAACTGTAGCCCAGCTCCAGCGCCACCTCCTGTACACTCTTGCCCTGTTCAAGCAGCGCCACGGCGTGCAAAAAGCGCAGGCGCTGCCGCCACTCGCTAAACGACATCCCCAGCAGCGCCTGGCAGCGGCGCGACAGCGTGCGTTCGGTGGTGTACACACGGCTGGCCCACTGCGCCAGCGTGGTGTCATCGGCCGGATTCAGCTCCAGCGCCTGTAACACCGGGGCCAGATATTTATCGCTGGTCGACGGCAGGTAGCTGGGGCCGATCTGCGCATGCCGCAGCTGATCGAGCAGCACCTCCCCCAGACGGCGATCTTCTGCCGTTTCCGGCACCAGCAGTTCGCGCGCGGCGATATCGTCCATAATGGCGTGCACAATCGGACTGACTCTGAGCAGGCAGGCACGATCGGGCAGCTGATGGCAAAGCGAACCGGCGATGTTCAGCGTGCGGAAAAAGGCCTGGCGGTGGTTATAGCTGGCATGTATTTTCCCCGGAGGTATCCAGATGGGAATATTGGCCGGGGTTAACAGACGCTCGCCCTCCACCTGCATTTCCAGCACGTTGCATTTGACAAAGATCGCCTGGCCCCAGCTGTGGCTGTGGGGCAAATACTCCGTCTGGGCGTTGGTCTGCTCATAGCGGAAAAACAGCGTCATCTCGGCGGCATTCTCCGGCGGGGTGTACGTCAGTTGCTGAATCATCTTGTCCGGTCCCAGAGCAATAATGTCTGATTGTCGTTATTTGTTTTCAATGAGACAAGATTACACTTCCCCCCTCTGGACTGTGAAGACAACAACGCGAGAACCTGATGAATTTTATGTTTCCCCTGCTGGCCGTACTGATCTGGTCAATTAATGCCATCGTCAGCAAAATGTCGGCCAGTGCGATCGATCCTGCGGCGATCTCCTTTTATCGCTGGCTGATTGCCCTCGTCGTTCTGGCCCCCTTCGCGCTACCCGGCGTCTGGCGGCACCGGCAGCAGATCGCCCAGGTTTGGTGGAAACTGCTGATCCTCGGCCTGCTGGGCATGGTGCTCTATCAAAGCCTGGCGTACTTCGCAGCGCACAGCGTCAGCGCGCTGTTTATGGGTATTCTTAACGCGTTGATCCCGCTGCTGACGGTGTTATTGAGCATTTTTATCCTGCGGCTGGCACCCACAGTGGGCATTCTGCTGGGCAGCGTGCTGTCATTCGGCGGGCTGGTATGGCTGGTCAGCCAGGGCAATCCGGCACAGCTGCTGACCCACGGCATGGGCAAAGGTGAGCTGATGATGTTCGCGGCGTCCACTTCCTACGCGCTGTACGGTGTGTTAACCAAACGCTGGGCGATCCCGCTACCGAACTGGCAGAGCCTGTGGATGCAGATCCTGTTTGGCGTGCTGCTGCTGACGCCAGGTTTCCTGATGGCACCGGATGTATCGCTGAATATGCACAATATTCCTCTGGTGCTGTTTGCCGCTATCCCGGCCTCGATCATTGCGCCATTCGTCTGGATTCAGGGCGTGATGCGCCTCGGGGCCAGTACTGCCAGCATCTTTATGAATCTGGCACCGATTTTTACCGCCGTTATCGCCGTGGGTTTCCTGCATGAAAGCCTGCATGCCTACCACTTTATCGGCGGCGGCGTGACCCTGCTTGGCGTAATCCTTGCCCAGCAGCTGAGAATGCCGCTCGCACGCAGCCATCAGGATAAAAAACAGGGATAATGCACCTTATTCCCGCCCGGTGGCCTTTCGATCGCCGGGGGGGATTGTTATCATATGGCATTATTTTCTCTGTTACGGCACGCCCCGGAACCCGACTGAAGGATTTTCGCCATGCAACCGTTAAGTGGCCCCGGAGCGCCATCTCCCGGCGATCGTCCGACGATCGCCCCTCTGTCCGATACGCCGCGCAGTGCCTCCGGCGACCAGCCGCTCTCCCCTGCCCAGCGCACCACGCTGGAACGCCTGATCGTCAAGATCATGTCTCTCAGTTCGCTGAAATCCGTTGAGCTGTGGGCCGGGCTGCGTCATGAGGTGGGCGTGAAAAACGATGCCGGACTGCTGGCTCGCCATTTTCCGCTGGCCGAACAGTTCCTGAATACCCGTCTGGCACAGGTGCAGAATACTCACGCCACCCGGCAGCTTCAGCAGCAGCTGACCGAGCTGCTGCCCGCCGGGAATAATCGACAGGCGGTCAGCGATTTTATCCGCCAGCAGTTTGGCCAGACCGTGCTCAGTTCACTGAACCCCGATCAGCTGCGCCAGGTGCTGACCATGCTGCAAAACGGGCAGATGACAATTCCGCAGCCGCAGCAGAATCGGGTGACCGATCGCTCGCTGCTTCCGGCCGAGCATCAGGCGCTGAATTTGCAGATTGCCCGTCTGGCGGCCGCGACCGGTGAGTCACCGGTGAAGCTGTGGGCAGCGCTGATGAAGGTGGTGAACCTGCACAGCGGCGATCCGATCCCTTCACGATTTTTCCCACTGCTGACCCAATACCTGCAGGCCAGCCACACGCTGAGCCAGCACGGCAACCCGACGCTAGGCCAGCTGATCGCCGCACTGAAACAGCCGCCGGATGCCGCCGAGCTGCGCCTGTTGGACGATCGCTGCCAGCAGCGCTTTAACGCGCAGCCGTTGACGCTGTTGAGTACCGCCCAGGTGCAGGATTTGCTGAATGCGCTGTTTAAGCATCGCGCCGCGCAGCTGCGTGCCGGGGAAGATGTCACGCCGCAGCCGCTGTGGAGCACGCTGCCGCCGGTACTGCAACCCTTCACCCGCCGCCCGGTGTTTACCGCCTTTTCGCTGCTGCTGGTCGTGCTGCTGCTCTGGGTACTGCTTTAAAGGCACCCAACGATCTTCAACAGCTGGTCTGAAACACGCATTTAGCTGCCGCTAATGGGCAGCTTCGCGTCAATCTTCGCCGCTAAGCAATTGCGGCTCGTCATCTTCGGTTCTGTCAGCGCAGTGAAACAATGGCCGTCACCGGCAGCGATTTACCCATCAGCGTTCTGTAATGCTATCGTTTGCTGGTGTTCAGCAGCCGCAGTCGGGTAGCGCTGCCGCTTCCGGCCAGCTGCCCGGCGCGTCACCGGTGGCCACCGGATGACCGTCGCGCAGCCAGAAATCCAGTCCGCCAATCAACTCTTTGACCTGAAACCCCGCCGCCGCCAGCTTCCATGCGCCTTTGGTTGAACCGTTGCAGCCGATGCCGTCGCAATAGGTCACGTATACCCTGCTGCGATCGAGCGCCGCCAGAGTTTCGGCGGTCATAGTGCGATGGGGGAAACTGACAGCCCCACAGATATGCCCGGCCTGATACTGTTCCGGTGAACGCGTATCGATTGCCACAATCTCTTCGATCCCCTGCGCTAAATCCTGCGCCAGATCCCAGGCATCCGCATACCAGGCCAGCTTTTGCCGCAGATGGGCTTCGCTCTGGTCGGGTGGCAGCGGCGGGAACTGTAAAACGGCGGATGACGTCATAATGAATATCCTCTTGCAGTAAGTCCTGCCATGATAGGGCCAGATTGGCCTTAACAGTAAGACCATTAATTAACAGAGGATAAGACCCATATGCCGCATAACGCCGTGCCGTTTCTCGCACTGCTGGGCCAGCAGCAGGCCGCTACGCTGCGCGAGCGCGTCTGCGCGATGCTGCGTAAAGCCATCCGCAGCGGTGTACTCGGCCATGCTGCGCGTCTGCCCTCTTCCCGCCTGCTGGCGCAGGATCTGGCGATATCCCGCGTAACGGTTGAAGCCGCCTATGCCCAGCTGGAAAGCGAGGGCTATCTGAGCCGACAAACTGGGCGCGGTACTTTTGTGGCCAGCGATTTACCTGCTGCCCCCGTCAGGCCGGTGACGTCTCCACCGGTTCAGCTTTCCACACGCGGCGGCCTGATCGATCGCGGCGGCGGCTGTAACGACCCGCAGTTTCCGCAGGCCTTTGCTGCCGGATCGCCCGATCTGCGCGCTTTTCCGCACCGTACCTGGCGGCGGCTAATGCAGCAGCGGCAAAGGCTGGAGGGGGAAAAGCTGATGGGCTACGGCGATCCGCAGGGATTACCGCAGCTGCGAGAGGCGGTGGCGGACTACCTTGGGCAGTCGCGCGGCGTCCGATGCAGCGCCGGGCGAGTAATGATCCTTACCAGCTCACAGCAGGCATTGCAGATGATTGCGCTGCTGCTGTGCGACAGCGGCGACCCTGTGTGGCTGGAGCATCCGGGCTATGCCGGGGCCTGGCATGCCTTTCGCAGCGCCGGGGCGCAAGTGAGTGGTATCAGCGTGGATGAACGCGGCGCGGTGCCCGCTACGCAGGCTGCACCCAAGCTGGTATATCTGACGCCTTCCCATCAGTATCCCACCGGCGTCACCCTCAGCCTGCCTCGTCGACTGGCGTGGCTGGAGTTTGCCCGCCGCAGCGGCTGCTGGCTGGTTGAAGACGACTACGACAGCGAATTTCATTACGACGGTAATCCGCAGCCTGCGCTACAGGGGCTGGAGGATAATGCGCGGGTGCTGTACCTCGGCACCTTCTCCAAGGTGCTGTTTCCCTCACTGCGGCTGGCGTATCTGGTGGTGCCCGATGCGCTGATCGCCCCACTTTGCCGCCTTCGCAGCATGATGGACGGCCACAGCGCACAACTGATGCAGGCGGTGACCGCCGATTTTATTCAGCACGGCCACTTTGCCGCCCACCTGCGGCTGATGCGCCAGCTGTACGGCAGCCGCCGCGACCTGCTGCGCCGGGACCTGGCGGAAAAGCTGGGCGACAGGCTGACGCCACTGGCCCATCAGGGAGGATTACAGCTCACCGTGCAATTAAACCACGGCGGCGAACGGCGGCTGACGGAGCAGGCCGCCGCGCAGGGGCTGCTGCTGCCGCGCCTGTCGCCGCTGTATCACCAGCCGGGCAGCGAGGCGCGCGAGGGATGGATACTGGGATACTCGGCGCTGCAGCCGAATGAAATCACCCAGGCGGTCGATAAGCTGGCTCGTCTCAGCTACTAACCGCGCTGCGGGCGAAGCTGAAGGTGACGATGATACCCAGTGCCGCACAGGCGGCTCCGGCAAGAAACACCGAACCGTAGCCGAAGGTGGTAGCCAGAATACCGGTCAGCGGGCCGCTGGCACCGTAGGCGATATCCTGGAAGGCGGAAAATCCGCCCAGTGCGGTACCGCGCACCTGGGGTGCGACTCGCTTCAGCACCTCAACGCCCAGCGACGGGAATACCAGCGAACAGCCGCAGCCGGTCAATGCTGCCCCGGCCAGCGCCACCCAGCCGTTCGGCGCAATGCCCAGCAGCAGCAGGCCCAGCGCCTCAACGCCCAGCGAGACCAGCGCAACCCGCGCGCCACCCAGCCGGTCCGGCAGACCACCGAAGAAAATTCGCACCATCACAAACGCCACGCCAAACGCGGTGAGCGCAAATCCGGCATTGCCCCACAGTCGGTCGGCAAAATAGAGCGAGGTAAACGTACCAATTACCGCAAAGCCGGTGCCCTGTAGCGCCAGCGCGCAGCCGGGCTGCATAATCTGCCCCACCACTTTCCACAAAGAGGGGCGTTCGCCACCCAGCACCGGCACCGCTCTGATGCTGAAATTAATCAGCAGCGCCACCAGCGGCAACAGGATCGTCGCCGCGCCCAGCGCCATAAAGCCCCACTGGCTGTGCAGCATCAGGCCCAGCGGTGCCCCGGCGGCCAGCGAGCCGTAAATTGCCATGCCGTTCCACGACATCACCTGACCGGAGCGTTTCGCCCCCACCAGTCCCATTCCCCAGGTCAGATTACCGGTCAGCAGCAGGCTTTCACCGAAGCCGAGCAGCAGCCTGCCCGCCACCAGCAGCGCAAACTTTCCGGCCACCGGCAGCGGCAGAAAAGCCGCCAGCAGATAGGCCACACCAACCAGCGCCAGCGCCAGAATCCCCTGCACGGTGGTGCGTTTAGCGCCGCGCTGGTCGGCCAGCCTGCCGGCATAGCCGCGCGTCAGCAGCGTGGCAAAAAACTGAATGCCAACCGCGATGCCCACCATCACGTTGCTGAGGCCCAGCTCCTGATGGACGTAAAGCGGGATCACCGGCAACGCCAGCCCGGCGGTCAGATAGGTAAGGAAAACGGCAAACGAAATCCGCGCCAGCTCGCGGGTAGCCTGCGCAGGGCGCGCTTCAACACTGACCGACATGCTTACTTCTCCTGAGGAAAACCCACGCTGCCCGCTGAAGGATGCGGCAATGATATGGAATTTTTTTTTCAAAGAAAAAAATATTGGCTGTTAAATTTCATTTCGTCAATAAATGAAAACGGAGATCGTGAGATGCCTCGCATTCACAAATTTTGAGGGGTTGGCTGCGCTTTGTATGAAAATAACGTAACTATTTCCAACTTTATTCTCGTCAGACAGAGCGTAGCCGGAAGACAAAATGGGATAATCCTCACAATTCCGATAACAAAATCGCCTGAATTATGCTCTGAAAGCCCATTCATGCCCGAGACAGCGGACTCATCCGGCCATATGATACTAAAATGTTATGAAAAATAAATTAATTAACAAATCAATAACTTAAATTTGGAGTAAAATTACCACTGGATGCAATAAATTAACAAATATTTAACCAAATTAGTTGCATAAATAAACATAAAAAGTTAACGATCACATAATCTCCTTCCGCTCAGCTCCTCCGCAAATCGTTCTTGCTATCCTGGTGCCGTTGTTAAAACCCCGTTACCTGACAAAAACACGCCCTACAAAACAAAGGTACTGCTATGAAATTCAATCTCGCATTACTGAATGCATGTGTTGTTTCCGCCTGCATGCTGTTAACCACCCCGCTGATGGCCGCGGAAAAACACGATATTGCGCTGGTCGCCAAAGTGACCGGCATTCCCTGGTTCACCCGCATGGCCGTAGGCGTGGATGAAGCAGCGAAAAAACTCGACGTCAACGCCTATCAGGTGGGAGGCTCCACCGCCGATCCGGCGCAGCAGGTTAAAGTGATTGAAGACCTGATCGCCAAAAAAGTCGACGCGATTATCGTGGTGCCCAACGACGCCAAGGTACTGGAGCCGGTGCTGAAAAAAGCCCGCGATCAGGGCATTGTCGTGCTGACCCACGAATCACCGGACCAGCAGATTGGCCAGTGGGATGTGGAAACCATCGACAGCGTGAAGTATGCCGAGAAGAACATGGATGAACTGGCCAGCGCGATGGGCGGTCAGGGCGGCTATGCCATTTACGTTGGTTCGCTGACCGTGCCTCTGCACAATGCCTGGGCGGATGCGGCGATTAAATACCAGAAAGAAAAATATCCTAACATGCACGAAGTCACCTCCCGCCTGCCGGTGGCGGAAAGCATTGATAAATCCTACGCCACCACGCTTGACCTGATGCGCACGTACCCGGACCTGAAAGGCATTATCGGCTTTGGTTCACTCGGCCCAATCGGTGCCGGTCAGGCCGTGAAGAGCAAGCGTGCGAAAAACAAAATTGCCGTGGTCGGCATTGCGATGCCGGCTCAGGCAGCGCCATACCTGGCCTCCGGCGATATCAAAAAAGCGCTGCTGTGGGACCCGAAAGATGCCGGATTCGCGCTGGTCAGCCTGGCAGATCAGCTGCTGGACGGCAAACAGGTCACGCCTGACCTGACCATCGACGGCATCGGCAAGGCGGATGTGGACATGGAACATCACGTCATCCGCTTCAACCGCATTCTGGAAGTCACCAAAGACAACGCAGCATCCCTCGGCTTTTGATTGATTCGGGCCAGCGCTTGCTGGCCCCTCCCCAACACCAGGGCACTAACTTATGGCCACGCAAAATACCTTTATTTCGCTGGAAAATATCAGCAAATCGTTCCCGGGCGTACGCGCGCTGGATAACGTCTCGCTGACGCTGAATCGTGGTGAAGTCCACTGCCTGGCCGGGCAAAACGGCTGCGGTAAAAGCACGCTGATCAAAGTGATATCCGGCGTTTATCAGCCCGATAAAGGCTCGCATATCAGTGTTGACGGCAAGCGTTTCCCGCGCCTGACTCCGGCGCTCTCCTCATTCTACGGCGTGCAGGTGATTTATCAGGATCTGTCGCTGTTCCCGAACCTGACAGTGATGGAAAACATCGCCATCCACCGCATGCTGCCGGGCGGCGATCTGCTGGTCAATCGCCGCGCGATGCGCCAGCTGGCGGTGGACACCATGAACCGCATCGGGGTTAACCTCGATCCGTCTCGCAAAGTGGAAAAGCTGTCGATCGCCGATCGCCAGCTGGTCGCCATCTGCCGGGCGCTGGCCGCCAAAGCCAGCCTGGTGATTATGGATGAGCCCACCGCCTCCCTGACTCGTCATGAAGTTAACGGCCTGCTGCGGGTAGTCAACGAGCTGAAGGCCGCCGGGATCTGCGTGGTATTCGTCAGCCACAAGCTGGATGAGGTGATGGAAGTCTCCGACCGCATCAGCGTGATCCGCGACGGTAAGCTGGTCGGCACCTGGCAGGCCAGCGAGCTGGACAGCGATGAACTGGCGTTTCTGATGACCGGCCAGCGCTTCAGCTTTAGCCACCTGCCGCAGCGCGCCGACGGCGACGAAACGCCGCTGCTGGAGGTGCGCAACCTCAGCCGCCGCAACGAGTATCAGAATATCAATTTACAGCTGCGGCGCGGGGAGATCGTCTCTATCGTCGGCCTGCTGGGGGCCGGACGCACCGAACTGTGCCTGTCGCTGTTTGGCATCAGCAAACCGGACAGCGGTGAGCTGATCGTTGACGGCCAGCCGGTGACGCTGCGCCACAACCGCGACGCCATCCGCCACGGTATCGCCTACGTTTCGGAAGATCGCCAGAGCGAAGGGCTGATTATGCCGCAGTCGATTTTCGACAACCTGCTGGTGTCGATCTTCGATCGTCTGCGCGGCGGGCTGGGCCTGATGGATCGCCAGAAAGCGCGGCAGCAGGCGGCCGATCTGATCCGCGAACTGAATATCAAAGTCTCCGACAGCCAGCTGCCTGTGCAGACGCTCTCCGGGGGTAACGCCCAGCGCGTGGCGATCGGTAAATGGGTGGCGACGCAGCCGAAAGTGCTGATCCTCGACTCGCCGACCGTTGGTGTCGATATCGCTAATAAAGAAGGGATCTATCGCATTGCACGCCAGCTGGCCGAATCGGGCATGGCGGTGCTGATGATCTGCGATGAGATCCCGGAAGCTTACTACAACAGCCATCGGATACTGGTGATGCGCAAAGGCGAGCTGGTTGCCAGCTTCGCACCACACCAGTGCCGCGAAGAAGAGATCGCCGGGGTGGTCAATGAATAATAAATTACGCCAGCTTATCGGCTATCACGAGTTCTGGCTGGGCATGCTGATCCTGCTGCTGGCGGTGGGCCTCAGCCTGCGCACCAGCGAATTCTTAACCCTCGGTAACCTGACCGACGTGGCCACCAGCTATGCCATTCTCGGCATTCTGGCCTGTGGTCTGTTTGTGGTGCTGATTGCCGGTGGGATCGATATCTCATTCCCGGCGATGACCGCCATCGCGCAGTACGTCACGGCCAGCACCATGCTGGCGCACGGCGGCAATCTGATCAGCGTGTTTGCCGTAGCAATGGCCGTCGGCCTGCTGCTGGGTATGGTGAACGGGCTGCTGGTTTACCTGCTGCGGGTTCCAGCGATTATCATCACCATCGCCACGCTGAATCTGTTCTATGGCCTGCTGGTGTGGTTCACCGGTGGGACCTGGCTGTACGGCTTCCCGGACTGGTTTATGAACGGCATCAACTGGTTCTCCTTCACCGCCGCCGACGGCTATGAATACGGCCTGACGCTGCCGCTGCTCTGCCTGCTGGGCACCTTTATTGTGACCGGATTCCTGATGAACTACACCCGCCTTGGTCGGCAGATCTTCGCCATGGGCGGCAACCGCGAATCGGCGGCACGCCTCGGCATTAATCTGCGCGGCCTGCACCTACGGGTGTATGGCTATATGGGCCTGCTGGCGGGCGTGGCTGCGGTCGTTCAGGCCCAGACTACCCAGTCGGTGGCACCTAACTCACTGGTCGGCTATGAGCTGACGGTGCTGGCGGCGGTGGTGCTGGGTGGCACCAGCATGAGCGGCGGGCGCGGCTCGCTGACCGGGACGCTGCTTGGCGTGCTACTGCTGGCCTTCCTGCAAAACGGACTGACGCTGCTGGCCGTCTCCTCCTACTGGCACATGGTCTTCAGCGGCGCGATTATTCTGTTCAGCGTCAGTGCAACGGCGTGGAATGAGAAACGCAAACAGGTTAAGGGGAATTAAGATGCAAAGTCTGCTGAAGGTTTTGCCAGGCGACCGGATTATTCGCCTGCAGCTGTTGATGATCGCCATCGTGCTGGTGCTGTTTTCCCTGACGCTGGGTTCACGCTTTTTTAGTTTAGGTAACTTCCAGTCTATCGCCGGGCAGTTGCCGGTGCTGGGACTGCTGGCGCTGGGCATGGGCGTCACGATGCTGACGGGCGGTATCAACCTGTCGATTATCGCCAGTGCCAACGCCTGTTCGCTGGTGATGGCGGCGATTATCGTTGCCCATCCCGATCAGCCGGCCTGGCTGGCGATTGCCCTGCTGGCCGGGCTGCTGCTGGCGGTGGCTATCGGCGTACTGAACGGCGTGCTGATTGCGGTGATCGGCGTGTCCCCGATTCTGGCTACGCTCGGCACCATGACGCTGATTGCCGGACTGAATATTCTGCTGACCAACGGTGCGGTGATTTCCGGCTTCCCGCCGGTAATTCAGGCGATTGGCAACAGTTCGCTGGCGGGCATTCCGCTGTCGCTGCTGCTGTTCCTGGCCGTGGCCGCCCTGCTGTGGCTGCTGCTGGAGCGCACCACGCTGGGCCGCAGCATCCTGCTGCTCGGGTCGAATTTACAGGCCACCCGCTTTAGCGGCGTGAATACCACCCGCGTGCTGATTACCGTTTACGTTCTGTCAGCTCTGATGAGCTGGGGCGCGGCGCTGCTGATGATGTCGATGTTTAACTCGGCGAAGGCGGGCTACGGCGAGTCCTGGCTGCTGGTAACCATTCTGGCCTCGGTGCTGGGAGGCATTAACCCGGACGGCGGATTTGGCCGGGTTATCGGGCTGGTGCTGGCGCTGATTGTCTTACAAATGCTGGAAAGCGGACTGAACCTGCTGGGGGTCAGTAGCTACCTGACCATGGCACTCTGGGGCGGCGTACTTATCCTGTTTATTGCGCTACAGAATCGCAAAAACTGATTATCGAGGGAAAAAATGAGCAGCTATTACATTGGTGTGGATGTAGGGACCGGTAGCGCACGCGCGGGCATTTTCGATATTACCGGCCGAATGATGGGCCAGGCCAGCCGCGAAATCGCGCTGTATCGCCCGCAGGCGGACTTCGTTGAACAGTCCTCGGATAATATCTGGCAGGCCGTGTGTCAGTCGGTGCGCGATGCGCTTAACCAGTGCAATATCAACCCGGTACAGATCAAGGGGCTGGGATTTGATGCCACCTGTTCGCTGGTGGTGCTGGATAAAGAGGGGCAGCCGCTGACGGTCAGCCCGTCCGGCCGCAATGAGCAGAACGTGGTGGTGTGGATGGATCACCGCGCCATCGTGCAGGCCGAGCGCATCAACGCCATGCAGCATGAAGTGCTGGACTACGTGGGCGGGGTGATCTCCCCGGAGATGCAAACACCGAAGCTGATGTGGCTGAAACAGCATATGCCGGGCAGCTGGAATAATATCGGCCACCTGTTCGACCTGCCCGACTTTCTGACCTGGCGCGCCACCGGCGATACTACCCGCTCGCTCTGTTCGCTGGTCTGTAAGTGGACCTATCTGGCGCACAAAGAGGGCTGGGATGCCAGCTACTTCCGCGAAATCGGCCTGGAAGACCTGCTTGAGCACGATATGGCGAAGATCGGCAGCGAAGTGAAAAGCATGGGCGAACCGCTGGGCCGCGGTCTGACCCAGCGCGCCGCACTGGAGCTGGGGCTGCTGCCGGGCACGGCGGTCAGCGCCTCGATCATCGATGCCCACGCCGGGAGCCTGGGCACGCTGGGCGCCTCCGGCCCTTCCGGCGAGCTGGCTGACTTTGACCGCCGCATCGCGCTGATTGGCGGCACCTCAACCGGGCATATGGCCATCTCTCGCGAGCCACGTTTTATCAAGGGCGTCTGGGGGCCGTACTTCTCGGCGGTGCTGCCGGACTTCTGGCTGAACGAAGGTGGCCAGTCGGCTACCGGCGCGCTGATTGACCATATTATCCAGTCGCACCCGTGCTACACCACGCTGCGTGAACAGGGCAAAAGCCAGGGGAAAACCATCTACGAGGTGCTGAACGAGCTGCTGCGTAAGATGGCTGGAGAGGTTGACCAGATCGCTTTCCTCACCCGCGATATCCACATGCTGCCCTACTTCCACGGCAACCGTTCCCCGCGCGCTAATCCGCATCTGACCGGCATGCTGACCGGGCTGAAGCTCTCCCGCACGCCGGAAGATATGGCGCTGCAGTATCTGGCCACGATTCAGGCAATCGCGCTGGGCACCCGCCATATCGTCGAAACGATGAACCAGAGCGGCTACAGCATCGATACCATTATGGCGAGCGGCGGCGGCACCAAGAACCCGATCTTCGTGCAGGAGCACGCTAACGCCACCGGTTGCACCATGCTGCTAGCCGAAGAGAGCGAGGCGATGCTGCTGGGCGGCGCGATAATGGGCACCGTGGCTGCGGGCGTGTACGACACGCTGCCGGAAGCGATGAACGCCATGAGCCGCATCGGCAAGACCGTGACGCCGCAGACCAACGAAATCAAACGCTACTACGATCGCAAGTATCAGGTGTTCCGCGAGATGTATCACGACCAGATGAAGTATCGCCAGATGATGCAGGAGGGCTCATGAGTTCCCTGCCCGACTGGGAACAGGCCACGGCGGCCTGGCAGACCTACCGCCAGGCGCTGGAATCCCTGGAAAGCGAACTCGATCGCCAGCAGTGGCAGGCGGTGCTCGACGCGCTGGCGAGCTGTCGCGGAAAAATCGCGGTCACCGGCATCGGCACCTCCGGCATTGCCGCGCGCAAAATCGCCCATATGCTGGCCTGCATTGAGCATCCGGCGATCTGGCTGAGCGCGGCCGATGCCGCCCACGGTGATATCGGTTTTCTGCGCGAAGGCGACGTGTTGATTATGCTGTCGCGCGGCGGCAACTCGGACGAACTGACGCGGCTGCTGCCGACGGTCAAAGCGAAAGGCACCACGCTTATTGCCGTCACTGAAAATGCCGCGTCGGCCATTGCGCAGCAGGCCGACCTGCTGCTGCTGATACCGAAAAGTCAGGAGGTCGACCCGTTACAGATGCTGGCAACCACCTCAATTATCAGCGTACTGGCGGTTTTCGACGCGATGGTGGCCGCACTGATGAGCCGCAGCGGCTACAGTAAAGAGACGCTACTGGCCGTGCATCCCGGCGGTAACGTCGGTAAGGTGCTGCGTGAAGCGCAGGAGTAATCGTTAAAAATGCTACACAGGTCAACCAATGAAAGATAATTGGTTGACTTCACTTCCCACCTGACCGATTTTATCTGCCAGCAGATGATCTTGCGTCCGCCAGCCTCGCGGCGGATGCGTCATCACCCCGTTCACCGCAGATAAAAGAGGAATTCAACATGAAACAGACCTGGCGCTGGTATGGCCCTGACGATCCGGTAACCCTGGCCGATGTGCGCCAGGCGGGCGCTACCGGCGTAGTCACTGCCTTGCACCATATCCCCAACGGCCAGATCTGGTCGGTGGAGGAAATCCTCAAGCGTAAAGCCATTATCGAAGCCGCAGGACTCGTCTGGTCGGTGGTGGAAAGCGTGCCGATCCATGAAGAGATCAAAACCCACAGCGGTCAGGTCGATCTCTGGTGCCGCAACTACCAGCAAACCCTGCGCAACCTGGCGCAGTGCGGTATCCGCGTGGTGTGCTACAACTTCATGCCGGTGCTGGACTGGACGCGAACCGACCTCGAATACCTGCTGCCGGACGGCGCGAAGGCGCTGCGCTTCGACCAGATTGAATTTGCGGTGTTCGAGCTACATCTGCTGAAACGCGCAGGCGCGGAAGCGGACTACACGCCGGAAGAGATTCGTGAAGCCGCAGAACGCTTTGCCAGCATGAGCGACGCGCATAAAGAGCGGCTGGTACGTAACATTATTGCCGGTCTGCCGGGTGCCGAAGAGGGCTATACGCTGGAAGCCTTCGGCCAGGTACTGGCAACCTATGACGGGATTGATAAAGCCAAACTGCGCGAAAACTTCGCTTACTTCCTGCGGGCAATCATTCCGGTGGCGGAAGAAGTGGGTATCCGCATGGCGGTTCACCCTGACGATCCACCGCGCCCGATTCTCGGCCTGCCGCGCATTGTCTCGACCCGTGATGACATGCAGTGGATGGTGGAAACGGTCAGCAGCCCGGCTAACGGCTTTACCTTCTGCACCGGTTCCTACGGCGTGCTTGCCGAGAACGATCTGGTGGCGATGTTCAAAGAGTTTGCGCCGCGCGTCTGGTTCGCCCACCTGCGCTCCACCCGCCGCGAAGAAAATCCGCGCACCTTCCATGAGGCCGCGCATCTGTACGGCGACGTGGATATGTATGCGGTGATCAAGGCGATTGCCGAAGAGGAGCAGCGCCGCCGGGATGAAGGCAGTGACGATCTAATCCCGATGCGCCCCGATCACGGTCACCAGATGCTGGACGACCTGCATAAAAAAACCAACCCCGGCTATTCAGCCATTGGCCGTCTGAAAGGACTGGCCGAAATGCGCGGCGTTGAATTAGCGATTCACCGCGCCTTCTTCACTCAGTAAACCGTTGCGGCAGGGGGCCTCCCCTGCCGATATCACACTTTCCGGCCTTATCGTCTTACCCGCAGACCCTGCCGCCGCGCAGGCGTAGCGGATAACAGGAGTTTGCTATGGAACAGAACCTCGTTAGCGGGGCGGTTAACGCTGCACGCCCGAGCTGGGACGCTTCACGCCTTGTGCCGCGCATCGTCCACCTTGGCTGCGGCGCGTTTCACCGGGCGCATCAGGCGCTTTATACCCATCAGCTGCTGAGCAGCAGCGACAGCGACTGGGGAATCTGCGAAGTCAGCCTGATGTCGGGACGCGGCGCGCAGCTGATTGGCGATCTGAACGCGCAAAACCGGCTGTACACCGTTGCCGAACGCGGTACCGGTGGCACCGAACTGCATATTGTCGGCGCTGTGGCAGAAGCCCTGCATCCGCAGTCCGACGGCTGCCAGGCAATCCTGGAGGCGCTGGCCCGGCCGGAAACGGCGGTCGTCTCGCTGACCATCACTGAAAAAGGCTACTGTACCGGTGCCGCCAGCGGTCAGCTGGACCTGAACAATCCGCTGATTCAGCACGATCTTGCCGATCCGCAGCAGCCGCAGTCGGCAATTGGCTATCTGGTCGAGGCGCTGGCTATTCGCCGCCATCGGGGGCTGCCGGGCTTTACCGTGCTCTCCTGTGATAATGTGCGTGAGAACGGCCACGTAGCCAAAGCGGCGGTCACTGGCCTGGCGCAGGCGCGAGATGCCGAACTGGCCGCCTGGATCGCGCAACACGTCACCTTCCCCTGCACCATGGTCGACCGCATTGTCCCCGCCGCGACCGCTGAAACCCTGGATGAGATTGCGCAGCAGCTCGGCGTTTACGACCCCTGCGCCATCGCCTGCGAGCCTTTCCACCAGTGGGTCATTGAAGACAACTTCGTCAACGGCCGCCCGGAGTGGGATCGCGTCGGTGCGCAGTTCGTCAGCGATGTAGTGCCCTTTGAGCTGATGAAGCTGCGGATGCTGAACGGCAGCCACACCTTCCTGGCCTGCCTGGGATATCTGGCGGGCTACCGCACCATTGCGGAAACGGTCAGCGACCCGGCGTTTCGCCGTGCGGCCCGTTCGCTGATGCAGGATGAGCAGGCACCGACGTTGACCATGCCACCGGACACCGACCTGTCCGGCTACGCCGCGCGGCTGATTGAGCGCTTCAGCAACCCGGCGCTGAAGCATCAGACCGCACAGATCGCCAGCGACAGCAGCCAGAAGCTGCCGCAGCGGCTGCTCGATCCCATTCGTCAGCATCTGCGCGAGGGCAGCGACTGGCGCTACCTGGCGCTGGGCGTGGCCGGGTGGATGCGCTACGTCGGTGGCGTTGACGATCGCGGCGAGCGCTATGCGGTGGTTGACCCGCTGGCCGCCACCTTCGCAGCCATCCACCAGCAGCCGCATACCCCGGCAGAGCGGGTTCGTGCCCTGCTGGACATCGGCGATATCTTCGGCAGCGACTTACCGGCGCACCCGCACTTTGTTGATGCGATTACAGTGGCCTACTGCCAGCTACTCAATGACGGAGCCGCCGCAGCGGTTGCCGCACGCTAACCTCTGGGAGGAACTGATGAGCAGATTTATGAGTGAGGATTTTCTACTGCATAACGGCACCGGGCGCGAACTGTACCATCGCTATGCGGCAGCCATGCCGATTTTTGATTACCACTGCCACCTCAATCCGCAGGAAATTGCCGAGGATCGGCGTTTTGAGAATCTCAGCCAGATCTGGCTGGCGGGCGATCACTACAAATGGCGGGCGCTGCGTGCCGCCGGAGTCGATGAATCGCTGATTACCGGCAGCGAAAGCAGTGATTACGAAAAATATCTCGCCTGGGCGAATACCGTGCCGCGCACGCTGGGCAACCCGCTCTATCACTGGACGCATCTGGAGCTGCGCCGCCCGTTTGGCATCCGGGATACGCTGTTCGGGCCAGATACCGCGCAGGCCATCTGGCAGCAGTGTAACCAGCAGCTGGCCACGCCGGAATTTTCCGCGCGCGGGATTATGCGCCAGATGAACGTGCAGATGGTCGGCACCACCGACGATCCCATCGACTCGCTGGTTTACCATCGCCAGATAGCGGAAGACCCGGGGTTTTCCGTTGAGGTTGCCCCGAGCTGGCGACCGGACAAAGTCTTTAAAATCGAGCTTGCGGGCTTCGTCGACTATCTGCACCAGCTGGCCGCAGCAGCGGACGTCAGCATCAGCCGCTTTGAGCATTTGCGCACCGCGCTGACCAGGCGGCTGGATCACTTTGCCCGCCACGGCTGTCGGGCGGCCGATCACGGCATTGAAACGCTGCGCTATGCGCCTGTGCCGGACGACGCGCAGCTGGACCGCATCCTCAGCAAGCGCCTTTCCGGCGGCGAGCTGAGCGAACTGGAAACGGCGCAGTTCAGCACCGCCGTGCTGGTGTGGCTGGGGCGGCAGTATGCGGCGCGCGGCTGGGTAATGCAGCTGCATATTGGTGCTATCCGCAACACCAATACCCGGATGTTCCGGCAGCTCGGTGCCGACAGTGGTTTTGATTCCATTGGTGACGGGACTATCGCCTGGCCGCTCTGCCGCCTGCTGGACAGTATGGACGTTAGCAACGAGCTGCCGAAAACCATTCTCTACTGCCTCAACCCGCGCGATAACGCGGTGCTGGCGACGATGATCGGCAATTTCCAGGGAGCGGGGATCGCCGGGAAGGTGCAGTTTGGTTCAGGCTGGTGGTATAACGACCAGAAAGACGGCATGACCGCGCAGCTGACCCAGCTGGCACAGATGGGCTTCCTCAGCCACTTTGTCGGCATGCTCACCGATTCGCGCAGCTTCCTCTCCTACACCCGCCACGAGTACTTCCGCCGCCTGCTGTGCAATATGATCGGCCAGTGGGTAGAGGACGGCGAGCTGCCGGACGATGAGACAATGCTCAGCGGACTGGTTGAGGACATCTGCTTTAAAAACGCGCGGCGCTATTTCGCCATAGCGTGATCTTCCCCACGGCAGACGCAGAAACTGGCTGACCCATTATGCTATAGTGGCCGACATCAATCGGTGACTGCGGATGCCTGTACAGAAGATGAAAGCGGATAGCACGATAAAACAGACCGGCCAGCAGCGCCCCTATCAGGAAGTGGGGACCCTGCTGCGTAACATGATTGCCCAGCAGCAGTATGCGGTGGGCGACAGGCTGCCCCCCGAGCGTGAAATCGCCGAACGGCTGAACGTCAGCCGAACGGTGGTGCGTGAAGCGCTGATCATGCTGGAGATCGAAGGCCTTGTCGACGTGCGGCGCGGCGCGGGGATCTTCGTTACCGATATGCCTGCTGAGCCATCCGACGCGGTTCCGGCGGCGGTCACCTCCGAGAGCGCCGCCGGTCCGTTCGAGCTGCTGCAGGCGCGCCAGCTGCTGGAGAGCAATATTGCCGAGTTTGCCGCCCAGCAGGCTACCCGCGACGACATCATTAAAATGCGGCGCGCATTGCAGATCGAAGAGCAGGAGCTGGTCAGCGACGACCACGAAAGCGGCGATATGCAGTTTCATCTGGCGATTGCCGAAGCCACCCACAACAGCATGCTGGTTGACCTCTTTCGCCAGTCCTGGCAGTGGCGTGAAAATAATCCGATGTGGACCCAGCTGCACAGCCATCTGAAAGATACCCACTACCGTCAACAGTGGCTGACCGACCATCAGCAAATCCTCGCGGCGCTGATTAAGAAGGATGCCAAAGCCGCCAAGCAGGCCATGTGGCAGCACCTGGAAAACGTCAAAAACCGACTGCTGGAGTTCTCCGACGTTGATGACATCAATTTTGACGGCTACCTGTTTACCTCATGGCCGTTAAATCACCTTAATTCCTGACGTTGAGCGAGCAGCATGGATTCTGAAAACACTCCGCCTTCCCCAACCCGGCTGCGCGTGCTGGCTGCGGCCCGCGCCTGTTTTTCCCGCGATGGCTTCCACGGCGCGTCGATGAAAAACATCTGCAAAGCCAGTGAAATCAGCCCCGGTACGCTCTATCACCACTTCCCGAGTAAAGAGGCGCTGGTGGAGGCAATCATCGAGGAAGACCAGCTGCGCGCTTTCTCACGCTTTGCTCAGGATAAACCCGATAGCGACCTGGTGGAGACGATCGTCAACAACCTGCTGGCGGTGCGCGAGGAAGATCGCGCACAGCGTGCGCTGGTGGTAGAGATTATGGCCGAGGGCATGCGTAACCCACTGGTGGCGGAGATGCTGGACCGCAAACATCAGGCGATTATGGCGATGATCGAGTCTCGCCTTCGGCAGGCGCAGCAGCAGGGCGCGGTGGCTGCCGATCTCGATCTGCCCGCCACGTCCAGCCTGCTGCTCTCCCTGACCTACGGTATTCTGGCTGATACCGGCACCGGTTCCGCGCTGAGCGAAGCGCAGCGCCGCCGGGCGCTGTCGGCGATGATAAACGGCGTGCTGCGCCCGGTTGGCTAAACGGCGCGGCCAGCCAGCACTCAGCACTCAGCACTCAGCACTCAGCACTCCATTTCTTTAAATAATTACCGTTAAAACAGCAACATGAGACTAATGTCATCGTGCTATTTTTCACACCTCGCACTCGAACGAACGTTCGATTGATCATCTGGCGAAGAAAGTCAATGACCCTCAATCGACGAACGTGAACTCCCTCTCCTTTCCATCTGTTGGCGCGCGGCTTTTATGATCCATCCACCATCGATCGCTTCTGCCGATAACGATCCTGAGACGTGCATGGTATTTGTTTAAGCCGTCAGCAATTTGGTTGACCATTTTAAAACTGGTTAACCTTTACGTTTTTTAAACCTGTAATGGAGAGAGATCGATGTTAAAACCCATTGAAACCCGTAGTCGCGAAATCAAAACGCTGGATGGCCTGTGGGACTTTGCCGTTGACCGCGACAACCAGGGAATGAGCCAGCGCTGGTGGCTTCAACCGCTGAATGACAGCCGCAGCATTGCGGTTCCCGGCAGCTTTAACGAGCAGTTCGCCGATGCGGAAATCCGTAATCACGTCGGTAACGTCTGGTATCAGCGCACGGTGATCGTCCCGGCAGGCTGGCAGGATCGCCGCATGGTGCTGCGCTTTGACGCGGTCACCCATTACGGCAAGGTATGGGTGAACGATCGCGAAGTGATGGAACATCAGGGCGGCTATACCCCGTTTGAATGCGTGATTTCCCCGCAGGCCAAACCCGGCGAGAGCATCCGCATCACCGTCTGCGTCAACAACGAGCTCAGCTGGCACACCATCCCGCCGGGCACCATCGTGCAGGACGATGCCGGTAAACGCGAGCAGCTCTACTTCCACGATTTCTTTAACTACGCCGGTATCCATCGCAGCGTGATGCTTTACACCACCCCGGAAACCCACGTCCGCGATATCCACGTGGTTACCGAACTCGCCGACAACCACCAGCAGGCCACCGTCCGCTACAGCGTGGCGGCAGAAGGCAAGGTGCGCGTGGTACTGAAGGACAGCCAGCAGCAGATCGTCGCCGAAAGCGAGGGAGCCAGCGGTGAACTGCAGGTGAATGCGCCGCATCTGTGGCAGCCTGGCAATGCCTATCTCTATACCCTGTGGGCCACGGTCAGCGACGGCAGCAGCCACGACGAGTATCCGCTGCGCGTTGGTATTCGTACGGTAAAAGTGGTGGGCGAACAGTTCCTGATCAACGATCGACCTTTCTACTTCACCGGCTTTGGCCGACATGAAGACGCCGATATTCGCGGTAAAGGATTCGATCACGTGCTGATGGTGCACGACCACGCGCTGATGAACTGGATCGGGGCCAACTCCTACCGGACATCGCACTATCCTTACGCCGAAGAGATGCTCGACTGGGCGGACGAACACGGTATTGTGGTGATTAACGAAACGCCGGCGGTGGGGCTGAATCTGGCGCTGGGCATCACCTTTGACGGCGCGGCCAAACCAGCGCAGCTGTTCTCCGACGAAGCGGTCAACGATGAAACCCAGCGGGCACACCTGCGGGCGATTGAAGAGCTGATTGCCCGCGATAAAAATCACCCGTCGGTGGTAATGTGGAGCATCGCCAACGAGCCGGATGCCAACCAGCAGGGTGCCCGGGACTACTTTGCTCCACTGGCTGCAGCCACGCGCGAACTGGACCCTACCCGCCCTATCACCTGCGTTAACGTGATGTTCTGCACCGCCGAGAGCGACACCATCACCGATCTGTTTGATGTGGTATGCCTGAACCGCTACTTCGGCTGGTACACCCAGTCGGCGAATCTGGCGAAGGCGGAACGCGCGCTGGAATCCGAGCTGCGCGCCTGGCAGGAGAAGCTGCACCGACCGATTATCATCACCGAATACGGTGCCGATACGCTGGCGGGGCTGCACTCGTCCTATCAGGAGATGTGGAGCGAAGAGTTCCAGAACGCCTTCCTCGATATGTATCACCGGGTCTTCGATCGCGTCAGTGCGGTAGTGGGCGAACACGTGTGGAACTTTGCCGACTTTGCCACCTCGCAGAACATTATTCGCGTTGGCGGTAACAAAAAAGGCATCTTCACGCGTGACAGAAAGCCGAAATCTTCCGCATTTATTCTGCGCGATCGCTGGACCTCGCGTACTCCGTTCACCAAACCCGGCGATGCGGAGTAATCCCCGATGAAAAATAGCCTCACATGGAAAAATATTGTGGGCTATGGCTTAGGCGACGTTGCTAACAACTTCGCCTTTGCTATGGGCGCGATGTTTTTACTGAACTATTACACCGATACCGCCGGTATTCATGCGGCCGTCGCCGGAACCATGCTGCTGGTGGTGCGTATTTTCGATGCCGTCGCTGATGTGGTGGTGGGCAGAGTGGTGGACAGCACCCGCAGCCGCTGGGGAAAATTCCGGCCGTTTATTCTTTTCGGCGCAGTGCCACTGATGATCTTCAGCATCCTGGTGTTTTCCGTGCCGTCATTTTTAAGCGACGGACAGAAGATTTTCTATATCTATCTGACCTATATGGGACTCGGAGTCTGCTATTCACTGGTGAATATTCCCTACGGATCGCTTTCCACCGCCATGACCCAGAACCCGGAGGAGCGCGCCAGGCTGGGGGCTGCCCGCACGATTATGGCCTCGTTTACCTATACGCTGCTGGCCTTCGTCATCTCCCCGGCTATCGGCGGCGGACACGGTGAGTCGCAGTCCACCTACACGCTGTATACGGCGATTCTGGCGGTGGTCGGCGTGGGTCTCTACTGGATGTGCTTTGCCAGCACGCGGGAGAACATCACCCGCACGGTCGAGCAGCCGTCGCTGCGCATCAGTCTGCGCACGCTGAAGAGCAATCGCCCGCTGATTATTCTGTGCCTGGTGGCGATAGCCACTCTGACCGGCACCTTCTCGCTCAGTGCCGCCGGGCTGTACTACGTGCGCTATATCCTCAACGATATGAGCTACTTCAGCGTGCTGATTTTTATTCAAACCTTCCTCGGCGCGGTACTGGCCGCCCCGCTGGTGCCACGGCTGGTCAGGCGCATCGGGAAAAAATCGACCTTCCTGCTCGGCTCGGGGATTGCCGCCTGCAGCTATCTCACGCTGTTCTTTTTCCTCTCTGCATCGCCGTACGTCGCTTTTGCCCTGTTTGCCTGCGCGTCTTTTGGTGCCAGCCTGTGCATGACGGTGATGTGGGCGCTGGAGGCGGATACCGTGGAATACGGCGAATATCGCACCGGGGTGCGCATTGAAGGCTTAACCTACTCGCTGTTCTCCTTCACCCGCAAATGCGGCCAGGCGCTGGGCGGCTCCCTGCCCGCGTTTATTCTCGTGTCGTTCGGCTATGTTTCTAACCAGCCGCAAACGGCGGAAGCGGTGATGGGCATTAAACTGTCGGTGGCGGTTATCCCCGCGCTCTTTATGCTGCTGGCTTTTATCGGGATGGTCTTTTATCCGCTGACTGAAAAACGCTATCAGCAGATATTAATTGAGATTGAACAGCGCAAGAAAAATAGCCAGGAATTCTTAGAGACACTGGAAGAAAACCAGGTCTACCGCCGCAGAACAGAATAATAACCCATTCGGGGTGAATAATGATGACACTGATAGCGAGAAATACGCTGATCGGCGGCTGCGTGCTGCTCTGCAGCTGGCCACTGTATGCATCCTCATTTAATCAGCAGGATGATGATGAGGTAAGACTGCGTTTGAGAAACGAACTGCGCCGGGCAGACAAACCCAGTGCAGGCAGCGGGCGGGATATTTACGCCTGGGTGCAGGGAGCGGCGCTGGAATATAACAGCCGTTATTTTCAGGATCGGCTGGGCGTGGATATCGGGGATTTTTACGTATATAAGCTGGGCGCACGAAATAACTGGAGTTCACGCTGGTATCTTAACGGCACGGACAGTTTTAATCGCTATACCGCCGCGTTGAAATTTAAAGTTTCCGAGCAGCTGTATATTAAAGCCGGACGGATGGTCACCGACAGTGCCTATACCGGCGGCAAGGATCTGTTAATTATTAATTCGTCGTCGCAACGAACGGTGCCGACATTATCCGATGCGGTATTAATGCAATATCGGGTCGATGATGAGCTGGATATTTATGCCATGTATCGCCACGGGATTTATACCTATCCCGACGTGGCGGAAGGAGTACACAAAACCGGACCGGTTAACCCGGCAACCTATCGCCACGACACGCTCCGGCCACAGTATATCGCCGCGCTGGCCTGGCAGCACCAGTGCGATAACGCCGGGCTGGCCGTTTCCTGGCAGGAGGACGTGGCGGCGCAGGTGATGACCAAAGCCGCGCGGTGCTTCCCGCTGGCGGGCGACGGACAGGCGACGATCAAGCCCGAATTTATGGCGTTTTATGCCCGGCTTAACGGCACCAGCGCGGGCTATGACGGACCGGATAATGCGTGGGTGATGAGCGGGCAGTTGAGTTATATCGTACCGCGCGGTCGACTCTCGTTTGGCGTGGGTAAAACCGGTAATAAACCCAACGGGCTGAGCGGTATTGATACCGATTTGGGCTATCCGTTCGATTTAAGCATCGACCGCAACCACAGCGATATGTGGTCGGTACAGCTTGGCGGCACGCTGAATCTGCCGGGTGATACGTTTGTCGGCATCGCCCCGATTCTGACCCACGGCTATGAGGATACCCGCCACCGGGTGACCATTAACGGGCTGAGTACCAATCTACTGTTTGGCTATCAGCCACAGGACGGGCTGTTCAAGGGCGCGAAGGCGCTGCTGGTGCTGAACAAAGCCCGGGAACATCGCAACGGCAGTGCTTTTGGCGATCGGCTGGACTATTACGATATCAAGATGAATCTGCAGTACGATTTTATGCTCAAGTAACCCCGCGATGGCGTCAGAAGTAAGTGGTTGACGCCGGACGCTCCCCCCGCAGATAAACGTTATCCGCACGTATCGCCCAAACCCTTTTTGCGATCCTCCGTAAGTTGTTTACGCCCATCGCACACAGGGAACCAACTATGTTACGGATGCTCACGCTGATGATTTGCCTGACGGCCCTCGCCGGCTGCGCCACCATGGACAGCAGAACCCCGGAAAACTATCAGAGAAACTCATTCTATTCAGGCACGCAGCAGGATTATCACTGCTTTTTTGATTCGGCGCTGTGCGCGCTCGATCTGCCGCTGTCGGTAGTGGGTGACACGCTAATGACCCCGTTTGACGGCTGGTACTGGTATCAGACGCCTGATGACGGCGGGAAGGGAAACAGCAAGGTCGAGGATTGAGTGAACGGGGGTGAGAGCTCACCCCCGCTAAAAACTTACTTCAGCTTGCGCATCACCAGGGTGGCGTTGGTGCCGCCGAAACCGAAGCTGTTGGACATGACGGTGGTCAGTTCACGCTCGGTTGGCTTGGTGATGATATCCAGGCCTTCAGCCGCCGGGTCCAGTTCGTCGATGTTGATACTTGGCGCGATAAAGCCGTGTTCCAGCATCAGCAGCGAGTAGATAGCTTCCTGCACGCCTGCGGCACCCAGAGAGTGGCCGGTCATCGCTTTGGTCGCCGACATCGCCGGGGTTTTGTCCGGGAAGACCGCACGGATTGCGCCCAGCTCTTTCACGTCGCCTACCGGAGTAGAGGTGCCGTGAGTGTTGAGGTAATCAACCGGCGTATCCACGCCTTCCATTGCCATACGCATGCAGCGCATTGCGCCTTCGCCCGATGGCGCAACCATGTCCGCACCGTCAGAGGTCGCACCGTAGCCGACGATTTCAGCATAGATGTGAGCGCCACGCGCCAGCGCGTGCTCCAGCTCTTCAACCACGACCATGCCGCCGCCGCCAGCGATAACGAAGCCGTCACGGCTGGTATCGTAGGTACGGGAGGCTTTTTCCGGGGTTTCGTTGTATTTGGTAGAGAGTGCGCCCATGGCGTCAAACTCACAGGACATTTCCCAGCACAGCTCTTCGCCGCCGCCGGCAAACACGATGTCCTGCTTGCCCAGCTGGATCTGCTCAACCGCATTACCGATGCAGTGGGCAGAGGTCGCACAGGCGGAGCTGATCGAGTAGTTCACGCCGTGAATTTTGAACGGGGTCGCCAGGCAGGCAGAAACGCCGGAAGCCATGGCTTTGGTCACCATGTAAGGACCGACACCGCGCAGGCCTTTCGCGCGCATACCGTCAACGCTGGCCGCCTGATAGAACGGGGAACCGCCGCCGGAACCGGCAACCAGACCCACGCGTGGATTATTCTGATACTGCTCTACAGTCAGGCCGGAATCCTTTACGGCATCCTGCATAGCCAGGAAAGCATAGATAGAAGCGTCGCTCATAAAGCGCAGCATTTTGCGATCGATACGCGCGGAGATATCGTCCTTAGACAGTTTGACGTTACCCCAGACGTGACTACGCATGCCCGAATCTTTCAGCTCCTGCGAGAAGGTAATACCGGAACGTCCTTCGCGTAATGACGCCAGAACTTCTTCCTGGTTGTTACCGATACTGGATACGATTCCAAGGCCAGTAATCACAGCACGTTTCATTCAATACCTCTTCTACTTCTCTATTATTAGGATTCGACACGCACTCTAGCTTACAGATGTACGCCGAACAAGTCCGATCAGCGTTTTCCCTGTGTAAATTTGCGTAGCCTGGCTCACATAGTTAGAATCCCGCCACCGCCTGAGCAATGAGCCTTTGCCGTGAAAACCGCCCCAATTGAGTATGCTGCGCTAAGCTGGAACGAACAGGGTACACCTGTATCCCGAGCGTTTGATGACGTCTATTTCTCCAACCAGAATGGTCTGAAAGAGACCGAATATGTCTTCCTGGACGGCAACGGCCTGCCCGATCGTTTTGCTCAGCATCCGCGCGATCTGTTTATCGTCGCCGAAACCGGGTTTGGCACCGGCTTAAATTTTCTCACCCTGTGGCAGGCGTTCGATCGCTTCCGTCAACAGCAGCCCGATGCCCCGCTCCAGCGGCTGCATTTCATCAGCTGTGAGAAATTCCCGCTTAATCCTGACGATTTAGCCGCCGCGCACGCCAGCTGGCCGGAGCTGGAACCCTGGGCACGCGCCCTGCGTGAACAGTGGCCTTCCGCGCTGGCGGGCTGCCATCGCCTGTTGTTGGACGGCGGGCGAGTTACCCTGGACCTGTGGTTTGGCGATATTAACCAGCTTATTCACACTTTTGATGACACGCTGAACCAGCAGGTCGACGCCTGGTTCCTGGACGGCTTCGCGCCGTCGAAAAACCCGGATATGTGGACCGATGCGCTGTTCGCCTGCATGGCGCGGCTGGCCCGTCCTGGCGCAACGCTGGCTACCTTTACCTGCGCCGGATTCGTCCGCCGCGGGCTGCTGGCAGCAGGGTTTAGCGTCAGCAAGCGCAAAGGCTACGGACAAAAGCGTGAGATGCTGGTCGGCCATCTGCCCGCTGCCATTGAGTTACCCATGCAGGCGCCGTGGTATGCCCGCCCTGCGGCCAGCGGCGACGATATCGCCCTGATTGGCGGCGGTGTTGCCAGCGCACTGCTGGCCCTTGCGCTGCTGCGTCGCGGTAAGCGCGTCACGCTCTACAGTGAAGCATCCGCGCCCGCCGAAGGGGCTTCCGGCAATCGTCAGGGGGCACTCTATCCTTTACTGACCCATCACGATCCGGCGCTGGCGACGTTCTTCCCCGCCGCCTTTACCTTTGCGCGGCGTATGTACGATGCGCTGGACGTTCCTTTCGAGCACGACTGGTGTGGCGTAACCCAGCTCGGCTGGGATCAAAAAAGCCAGGATAAGATTGCCAATATGCTGAGCATGAACCTGCCGCCGGATATCGCTCGTGCAGTGGGTGCCGCAGAGGTTCAGCACATTACCGGTGTGGCAACCGACTGCGGCGGCATTACCTATCCTGCGGGCGGCTGGCTTTCCCCCGCCGAACTGACCGCCGGACTGATCCGTCAGGCCTGCGAACAGGGAATGACAGTGCAGTGGCAGTGCGAGCTGATCGGATTAAACCGCCAGCAGGAGGGGTGGCAACTGAGCTTCCGCCAGCAGGAACCCGTGCAGCATCGCAACGTCGTGCTGTGCAACGGCCACCGTATTGCCGATCTCGCTCAGAGCGAAAAACTGCCGGTTTATGCCGTAGGCGGCCAGGTCAGCCACGTCACCGGCGGCAGCGGACTGGCGGCCCTGAAGCAGGTATTGTGCTATGACGGTTACCTGACACCGGTCAGTCCGCAGTACCAGCAGCACTGCATCGGGGCCAGCTACCGCCGCGGCGACAGCAATACTGATTATCGCGATGAGGATCAGCGGGAAAACCGTGAACGCCTGCTGCGTTGCCTGCCGCAGGCGCAGTGGGCGAAAGAGATTGATACCAGCACGAAGTCCGCACGCTGCGGCGTACGCTGCGCCTCGCGCGATCATCTGCCGCTCATTGGGGCGCTGCCAGACTACGATCGGCTGGTTGCGCAGTATGCGCAGCTTTCACAACATCCGGAGCAGGCCGAACCATCCCCGGTGCACGAGGGGGTCTTTGTGCTGGGGGCGCTGGGTTCTCGCGGCCTGTGCAGCGGCCCGCTGGCGGCAGAGGTGCTTGCCGCGCAGATGTGCGGCGAGCCGATACCGCTGGACCACGCCACGCTGGCCGCAACCAATCCCAATCGCTACTGGGTGCGTAAACTGCTGAAGGGGAAAATGCTGCGATAACCCCACGCTTTATGTAATCGTGCGCTTACCGGGAAATACGCTTAACAACAGGCACAATTATCGCCTAAAATTTTAAAACCCATGCTTATTTCATGGTTTTTATTATTTCAGGGCAGGCGCTTTTATGATGGACGTGCCTGACCATCAACGGACGATTCAGCTATGCACTTCACGCTTAACGGCAAGCACGTCGAGATCGACGATGCGCTGTCTGATACCCCCCTGCTTTATATTCTACGAAATGATTTCCAGTTGAATGGCCCAAAGTACGGCTGCGGCATTGGTGAATGTGGCGCCTGTACCATTCATATCGACGGTCTCGCCGCGCGTTCCTGTAGTATTCCCGCCGCCAGCGCGGCAGGTAAGTCAATCGTCACGCTGGAAGGCCTGGCTGAAGGAACGCAGCTGCACCCGGTTCAGCAGGGATTTGTTGATGAACAGGCCGCACAATGCGGCTACTGTACCAACGGCATGATTATGACCCTGGTTGCGCTGTTTACCCGCCAGCCTGATGCGTCTGAACAGCAGATAAAAAGCGAGCTGGCGTTTAATCTCTGCCGCTGCGGCACGCATTTGGAAATACTGCGCGCGGCGGAAAAAGCACGGGAGATTATTGCCGGAGGCCAGCAGCCATGAACCAGTTCGCCCTTACCCGACGCCAGCTGCTGCAGGCCGGTGGTATTCTCAGCGTCAGCGCCATGCTGCCGCACTCCGTACTGGCATCCGGCCTGACCGATGCCGTTTTTCCTGTCAGTGAACGTTCTGTGGGCCAGTTAGACAGCTTTATTGCGCTTTCTGCCGACGGCAGCGTGACCGCATTTAACGGCCATGTCGATCTGGGGACCGGCGTACGCACTGCGCTGGCCCAGTACGTGGCCGATGCGCTGGACGTGGAGTTCAGCGCGGTGACGATGATCCTTGGAGATACTTCGCTTACCCCCGATCAGGGACCGACGATCGCCAGTTCCACGCTCCAGGTGACGGCCATTCCGCTGCGAAAAGCCGCCAGCCAGCTTCGTCTTCAGCTGATTCAACTGGCCGCAACGGCAATGAACGCCCCCACGGCACAGCTACAAACGCAAGCAGGATGGGTTATTGATAGTCGTAACCCGACCCGACGATTGAGCTACGCTCAACTTGCTACTAATAAAGACGATCATCAGCCTCTCAATCCCAATACACCATTACATACAGCGAATCCGCGCTATGTCGGTCAGCCGGTCGCCCGCGTGGATATTCCGGCCAAAGTTACCGGCGGGCTGAGCTGGGTTCACGATTTACGCCTGCCCGGCATGTTACATGGCCGCGTTATCCGTCCCCCTTATCCGGGAACCGACAGCAGCGCCCCACTGGGCCACAGCCTGATTTCCGTGGATGAAAGCTCCATCGCTCATCTGCGGGGCATCGTCAAAATCGTGGTTAAGCATGATTTCGTTGGTATCGTTGCCCGCCGCGAAGAGCAGGCCATCGCCGCCATGCGTACGCTGAAAGTCACGTGGCAGCCCTGGGCGAAGGTACCGGCGCTCGATCCTGAAAATCTGGCGATGGCCCTGACTGACTGCAAAAAAACGCCGCGTATATTGCGTGAGGATATCGGGGTTGATACAGCCCTGAACGAGCGACACATCAACGTTGATGCCGATTACGTCTGGCCATACCAGATGCATGGTTCTATCGGGCCTTCGTGCGCGGTGGCTAATGTCACTGCCAGCCAGGCGGTGATCTGGTCCGGCACGCAGAATCCGCACGATCTGCGCCGCGATCTGTCGCTATTGCTGGAAATGGATACCCGCTGGATTGAGGTAAAACGGATGGAAGCCTCGGGATGCTATGGCCGCAACTGTGCAGATGATGTCTCGGCAGATGCCGCCCTGCTGTCGCAGGCGACCGGCTATCCGGTTCGCGTACAGCTGATGCGCGAACAGGAAGCCGCCTGGGAACCCAAAGGCAGCGGACAGCTGATGCGCGTGCGCGGCGGGCTGGACGAGGTGCTGAAGGTATCCTGCTACGAGCTGCATACCTGCTATCCCTCCAATAACGCCACAACCCTGCCGCTGCTGCTCACACGCAAGGTCGACAACAAACCCGACGTGCAAACCATGGGCGACCGCTCCGCTATTCCACAGTACAGCTTCCCGCAGATGCGGGTGGTTTGTGAAGATGCCGCACCGCTGGTACGTGCCTCATGGATGCGCGGCGTGTCGGCCCTGCCTAACGTGTTTGCTCACGAGAGCTGGATGGATGAGGTGGCTTTCCTCGCCGGACAGGACCCCATCGCATTCCGCCTGCCTTTGATAGAGGATGAACGCGCGATCGCCCTGATTAATGAGGTGAAAAAACTGTCAGGCTGGCAGGAAGGACCGGCTCATCGCCATCAGCAGCAGGGAGAACTCCTGCACGGGCGCGGATTCGCCTGGGCGCGTTATTTCCACAGCAAGTTTCCCGGCTTCGGTGCGGCCTGGGCCGCGTGGGTCTGCGATCTGACCATAAACAGCCGCACCGGAGAAGTGCGAATTGATAAGGTGTTTGTTACGCACGACTGCGGGCAAATGGTCAATCCGGCCGGTGTTCGCCATCAGGTGCACGGCAATATTATCCAGTGCTGTAGTCGGGTGTTAAAAGAAACCGTCACCTTTGACGATCGCGGCACCACCTCCGTGGAATGGGGAAGCTATCCGCTGCTGCGTTTTGATGAACTTCCGGGGGTGGAAATCCAGCTGATGGATTATCCCGAACAGCCCGCGATGGGAGCAGGAGAATCCGCCTCCGTTCCCGGCGCCGCGGCCATTGCCAATGCGCTATTTGACGCCACAGGAAGGCGATTCCGTGCTCCTCCGTTTACTCCGGAGCGGGTACTACAGGTTTTACAGGGAGCAAAAAAATGAACCGCTGGAAAAAAAAAGCACTTTCGCTGTCGGCCCTGGTTCTGGCCGCCGGTGCGGTGCTGCTGGTATTTAGTCTGCAGCCTGAGATCGCACCGGTTGCGCCACCGCAGGCCAGCCAGTTTAGCGCCGAGCAAATTGCACGCGGAAAAACGCTGGCCGCACTGGGAGACTGTAAGGTTTGCCATACCCGTGCGGGTGGCCAGGTCGATGCAGGAGGAATGGCGTTTAACACGCAGTTCGGTACTATTTACAGCAGTAATATTACGCCGGATGTCGCTACCGGCATTGGCAGCTGGTCCTACCCCGCGTTTAAACGTGCAATGCGTTACGGCATTAACCGCGAGGGGCATTACCTCTATCCGGCGTTCCCCTACACCTCATTTACCCTCACCCGTGATGACGATTTGCAGGATCTTTACGCCTGGTTGATGGTTCAGCCAGCCGTAAGTTATCGTCCGCCAAAGACTGAGCTGCACTTCCCCTTCAATGTTCGCCAGGGAATGTTCGCCTGGAACTGGCTTTTTCTTACCCCCGGACCGTTTCCAGTAAACCCGCAGCAAAGTGAGGAGTGGAACCGGGGTGCTTATCTGGGTGAAAGCCTTGGCCACTGTAGTGCCTGCCATTCACCGCGGAATCTGGCGGGGGCAGAAAAAGACGGCAGCCACCATCTCAGCGGCGGCATTGTCGACGGCTGGAGCGTCCCGGCCCTGAATTCCCACTCTCCCGCTCCCATCGCATGGAACCATCAGCAGCTGATGCAATTTATGCGTACGGGCTTTGCCTCGTCTCACGGGGTGGCCGCCGGACCGATGGCTCCGGTGATTGCTGAAGGACTGTCGCAGCTGCCGGAAGACGATCTGAAGGCGATAGCCACCTGGCTTGCCAGCTTCCAGCCGCCGTGGCCGGACCACGGAAAAGAAGTCAGCATTCAGGCCGAGCAGCAAATGATGCTGGCAAACTCACCGGGAGCCCGCCAGTTTGCGGGGTCCTGCATGGCCTGCCACGCGCAGAATACCGGTCCGAAACTCTACGGCGTGCGCCCTTCGCTGATGCTGAACAGCAATCTGTATAGCGACAGTCCCGATAATCTGATCCGTATAGTGCTGGATGGCATCCAGAATCCGGCGACCCCAGAGTTGGGCAGTATGCCGGGATTTCGTTATCAGCTGAACAATCAGCAGATAGCCGTTTTGCTGAATTATCTGCGTACCGACCTGGCCCAGCGCGCTTCGTGGCCGGACCTGCAGAAGCGTATTGAGCAGATTCGCCAGCAAACGGAGGATAAATCGTGATTGCCAGCACCGGGATACTGCTGATGGCGGCGGGCTTAAGCAGCCGCTATCGCCAACTGAGCGGTCAGCACAAACTTCAGACCACCCCCGCCGACGGTAACCCGCTCTCCTTACTGGAGCGTAATCTGCATCTGGCGACCACCGTAGCAGGCGGCCAGGTCAATGTGGTTCTGCGGCCGGAAGACCGCGAATTGATCGCCCTCGCCCGCCGCTACCACTGCGCGGTCACGCTGCTGGCCAGTCGCGGTTTAGGCAGTTCGATTGCCGCAGGCGTGGCCAACCGACCCTGGTGGACCGGCTGGCTGGTGATGCTGGCCGATATGCCGTGGCTACAGCAGAATACGGTGATGCGGGTCTTTCAGGCGCTTCAGTTTGCCGATACCGTGCGTCCGATGTGGCAAAATCAGCCGGGGCATCCGGTTGGCTTTGATCGAACGTTGCGCCACTCTTTGCTGGCGCTGAAGGGCGATGAAGGCGCACACACCATTTTAGCGCGGCATCCCCCCCTGCTGATTGACGTCAGCGATCCCGGCTGCGTGTGGGACGTTGACGTGCCGGCCGACTGGCAACGAGAGCAATGAACATGCATTCACCGGATATCAGAGTGCTGGAGTTTGCGCTGAGCGAGGCCGGACAGCACCGGGATCTTTGGTTGTGTACCGTGCTAGACACGTGGGGATCGTCACCGCGCTCCCCTGGTGCGCTGATGGCGGTCAGCCAGACGAATACGTCGTGCGGATCGCTCTCCGGCGGCTGCATTGAAGAACATTTTATGCAGCGGCTGGCGCAGGGCGCATATCGCAACCCCAGCCAGCTCATGCGATACGGGGCGGGAAGCGATATCCCTGAGATTTCACTCCCCTGCGGCGGTAGCCTGGAGGTACTGGTGGAATATCTGCCTGCCACCGCCGAAACGTTAGATTATCTGCACCGCATGCTGCTGGCCCTGCGCGGTGAGTTCCCGCAGGAAAAAACGCTGGCACCCGGCGAACCCGCGATTCTCACCCCCTGCCCACACCCGCGCCCTGGTCCCGTTGTCCACCTTCAGGGCGCGACGCTTCGCCTGCGGCTGGCTCCGCCGGTGCAGGTGATTATTGCCGGGCTGTCGCCGGTGGCGGAGTACTGCATCGAATTTGCCCGCGCGGTAGGTTTCACCGTGCTGATCTGCGAACACCGTGACGCGCTGCGGACGGCATTCGGCCCGCAAAAAACCCTGGCGGATTTCCCCGCCCGCTATCTTGAGCGGCACGGTTGCAGCCCGAACAGTGCGGTACTGTGCCTGACCCATGATGCGCGCATTGACGATCTGACACTGATGGAGGCCTGCCGGACTCCGGCTTTTTACATCGGGGCGCTGGGTTCGCGGCGAAACAGTGAAAAACGTCTGGAAAGGCTGAGGAAAATTGCCGACCTGGACGAAGCTCAGATGGCGCGAATTCGCGGTCCGGTTGGCCTGGCTATCGGCAGTAAAACCCCCGCTGAAATCGCGCTGGCAATTATTGCTGATATTGTCCGGGTTAAAAACGGCGTGGGAATGAGTTGCGGAACGTAATACAGAAAAACCACAGCGGGAAGTCATGTGACCCACCGCAGTGGTTTTACTTCACAGCACGTTAAGAAGGCTGACGTGCCTGACGGAACAGATTTTCCCACATGCCGATCACCAGCGCCTGATCGCGCGGCGACAATTCGGACTGAATGGTACTTTCCAGGCTGCGCTGAACATGAGCCTGTAACGCTTCAGGCGTATGGTCGCCGGAGAGTTCAATTTCAGCCACCGCCACGGTCAGATGACCACGCAGATAACCGCTGGCAAACAGCTCGTCGTCGCTGGCGTGTTCTACCATGTCATCAATCAGGCCCAGAATACGCGCCTCGAATTCATCGATCATATCATTCCTCTGTAGGCAATTCGTTCCACGCGCATTACAAGTCTTCCGGCCAGGGAAACAGTTCCGCAGTCAGCGGTGGAGTAGTATAAAACGAGCGAAGTTCAGCAATCAGACGCGCCGGGCGGGCGGGTATCCCCTGCTCCAGATACGTCATAACCTGCGCATGAACCTTGCGCTGAAAAGCAATGCGATCTGGCTCACAATCGCCTTCAAGATTGTCACAGCTTACGTTGAACGGAAAGCCAGCGGCAACAGAAAACAGCCACTCCAGCGCCTGCGGCTTAATCTCCGCCGCTTCAAACTGACTCTGGGTGTTCGCATCACGCCCGTCCGGGCAATACCAGTAGCCGAAATCCACCAGCTTGCGGCGCTCGGCACCGGCAATGCACCAGTGCGAAATCTCGTGCAGCCCGCTGGCGTAGTAGCCATGGGCAAACACCACCCGATTCCACGGGGATGTCTCGTCTGCCGGAAGATAGATCGGCTCATCGTCGCCTTTAATCAGGCGGGTTTGAAAATCATCAGCAAAGCAGCGATCGAAGATCTCAATCAGCTGCTGATAGTGGTGTTGCGTGCTCATAGCTGTTTGTCGTCAAAGTAAAAAAACGCGCAATTGTCGCATTATGTCAGCCCGGTTACGAGCACTATTACAACGTCTGCGACTGGCGGCGAAAGGCCAGCGGAGCCAGGCCGTAGTGCTCTTTAAAGGCGCGGGAAAAATGGAACGGGGAAACAAATCCGCACTGTTCGGCAATCAGCGCCACCGGCAGTTCGCTGTGGATCAGCTGGCGACCGGCGTGGCGAAGACGCACATCGCGCAGGTATCGTGCGGGAGTCTGGTGTAAATGGCGGCGAAACAGCGCAATAAGATGATTAACCGAACAGTGCGCCTGGGCGGCAATATCCTCCAGCGCCAGCGGATGTTGATAGCGCATCGCAATATAGCGGCAGGCTTCACGCACCCCTTTCGGCATGGTTTGCTGCGTATCACCGTGAGAATGGTCACCGCGCGAGGCGTAATAATAAAGCAGCGTTTCCGCCAGCGAAATCAGCGCGCGGGCGGCACCGGCCGGCTGCGCCGCCAGGCTCATCCCCAGCTCCATCAGTTGTTCAACCTGGTTATCAAAGGCAATCGTCGGCGGCAGGCGCTGCAAATCACGGTTGAAATCCCCCGGCAGCGCGGCGAAATCCAGCTGGCACCAGATATGTTCGCTGGGCTCGCTGGGATCGAAGCGGAAAAACTCGCGCTGTCCTGGCAGCAGCAGCGCCAGCATACCCGGCTGTAACAGCAGCGGCCGGTCGTCAATTTCAATGGTCACGCTGCCGCTTAGCATGGCGATAAACTGGATGCCGCGCTGAACGCGCGGACCGTGAGTTTCCCCCGGACTGTAGCGCGACAAACCAAAATATCCTTCTACCGGCGCGACGGGTAGTGTGATTTCAGATATTTTTCTCGCAACTCTGGTCATGTACCCTCCCGGGCCTGTCAGGCTATCTTTTCCCCCATCTTCAGCCGTATGACGGCTAATGCAATCTCGATGCTGATACAGGCACTGATTTTGCGACGCGGATCAAACTTTGATTTAAGACAGGAGAAATGATGAGCAATACCAATGTCCGACTTGGCGTCAGCCCGCTGGCGTGGACCAACGACGTGCTGGAAGATCTGGGCGACAACGTCTCTGCCCTGCAGTGCATGCAGGAAGCCGCCGCGATCGGCTATCAGGGCATTGAGCTGGGGCGTAAATTCCCGCGCGAGCTGTCCACTCTTCAGCCGCTGCTGCAGGAAACCGGCCTGTCGCTGGCCTCCGGCTGGTTCTCCGGCACGCTGGCCGATATCAGCGTGGAGCAGGAATTACACAACGTGGCCGATCATGCCCGCCTGCTGAGCGGCCTCGGCTGTAAAGTGATGGTCTACGGCGAGTGCGGCGGGATGCCGGGTGATACGCCGCTGGATATCGGCATTTCCCACTCTCCTGCACTCAGTGCGATCGACTTTGACGCCTATGCACGCCGGATGAGCCAGTTCTCCTCGGCGCTGTATCAGGAGTACGGCCTGAAGCTGGCCTACCACCACCATCTGATGATGCTGGTGGAACACCAGGATGAGATCGAGCGCTTCTTCTCCGCTACCTCTGACGACGTCGGCATGCTGCTGGATACCGGCCATGCGGTAGCCGCAGGCAGCGATTTAACCGCGCTGATTAGCCGCTTCGGCAGCCGTATCTGCCATATCCACCTGAAGGATATCCGCCACGAGCGCATGGCGCAGGTCTACGAACAGGATCAAAGTTTCAACGAGGGCGTGCGCGGCGGCATGTTCACCGTACCGGGCGATGGCTATATCGACTATCAGCCGGTGGTCGACTACGTCAGCAGCAGCGGCTATCGCGGTTGGCTGATTGTGGAAGCCGAGCAGGACCCGCTAAAAGCGCCACCGGTCCCGACCGTGACCCGCGCCTTCAATCATGTTAACCACCTCTTCTCGCTGTAAGGAATCATCATGTCTGACACACTGAATATTGGCCTTATCGGCTCCGGTTTTATGGGCCAGGCGCATGCCGATGCTATCCGCCGCGCGGCGCTGCTGTACCCCAACCTGCCCAAAACGCCGGTACTCTACGCGATTGCCGATCAAAATCAGGCAATGGCAGAACAGGCGGCAAAACGCTTCGGCGCCCTGCACGCTTTCGGTAACTGGCGTGAAATGCTCCAGGACCCGAATATCGACGTGATTGATATCACCTCACCTAACCACCTGCATCATCAGATGGCGCTGGAAGCGATCGCCGCCGGTAAACACGTTTACTGCGAGAAGCCGCTGGCCGTCACCGAGCCGCAGGCGCGCGAGATGGCAGAAGCCGCACGCAAAGCCGGGGTGAAAACCATGGTGGCGTTTAACAACATCAAAACTCCGGCGGCTCAGCTGGCAAAACAGCTGATCGAACGCGGCGAAATCGGCACGCCGGTACGCTTCCGTGGCACTTTCGATCAGGGCTTCTATAACGATCCCGAACTGCCGTGGTCCTGGCGCTGCTCACAAGAGCTGGCCGGTTCCGGTTCGCTCGGCGACCTGGGCGCGCATACGCTGTCGGTCGCGCAGTATCTGATGGGCGGCATCAGCGAAGTGTGCGCCAGCGGCCAGACGTACCTGAAAACCCGTCCGGTCCCGGGCGTGGACAGCGGCTATGCCAGCAAGGTTGAAGCCAATGCCGAGCGCCGTGAGGTGGAAAACGACGATCAGATGCAGTGCCTGGTTAACTTCAACAGCGGAGCCGCCGGAGTGATTGAATCCTCGCGTATTTCAGCCGGGCGCATTTTCGGCGTCTACTGGGAAGTTTCCGGCACCGAAGGCACGCTGTATATGGACGGCGAGCGTTTTAACGAACTGCAGGTGTTCCGCTTTAACGATGATAAGCGCGACCGGGGCTTCAAAACCCTGTATGCCGGTAGCCAGATCCCATCCTACTCCGCCTTCTTTGGCTTTGATTTTGGCGGCGGTGGCCTGGGCTACTTCGACGTCAAGGTGCTGGAAGTCCATGACCTGGTACAGGGCATCTGCCGCGATGACGACTGCTATCCGAACTTTGCCTTCGGCTGGGAGAACCAGCGGATACTACAGGCGATTGAGGATTCGATGGATGAGCGCCGCTGGGTCAACGTGAGCCGGGGATAACACCCTTCGCATCGCCCTTCCGCAGCCCGGAAAAATAAGCCCGGGCTGACAGACGAGCCACGAGATAACAGGGAACAGGAGAAGAATGTCTCCAGCAGATAACGGACTGAATCTCGCGTAAGGAAAGCGGTTGCTTTGTCAGGCGCTACGACGGTTAAATTTTGCATAACCGTAGGGGTAGCGCCTGATTTTTTCGTATCCGACAGAATGATCCAGCCTACAGCGCGTGGAACCAGGCGATAATTTCCGCACCGTGGCTGTCAAACAGCAGCTTAGCGCTCATCACCGCGGAAACAATCACGATCATCGGGCGGATCAGCTTCTGGCCTTTACTCAGCACCATTCTGGCCCCCAGGCGCGCACCGCACACCTGCCCCGCCAGCATCACCACGCCCACGCCCCACACCACCTTGCCACCCAGCATAAACAACAACAGCCCGCCGAGATTCGAAGTGAAGTTCAGCACTTTGGCATGCGCGGTCGATTTCGCCAGGTTGTAGCCGCACAGGGTGACGAACGCCAGGGCATAAAACGATCCCGCACCCGGCCCGAAGAAGCCATCATAGAAACCGACGCAGCCCCCGGCGACCAGCGCAAACGGCAGGCCGTACAGGCGACGATGGCGATCCTCTTCGCCGATGCGCGGCATCAGCAGAAAGTACAGGCCAATGGCAATTACCAGCAGCGGCAGCAGCTGGCGCAGAATATCGCCTTTAACGTGCTGCACTAGCAGCGCGCCGCAGATCGATCCCAGAAACGTCAGCGCGATATTCAGCTTCTGCTCGCGCAGATCCACCGCCTTGCGGCGAATAAAATAGAGACTGGCGGAGAACGAGCCGCCGACGGACTGCAGCTTGTTGGTGGCCAGCGCCTGCGCCGGAGAAAGCCCGGCGGCCAGCAGTGCCGGGACGGTCAGTAACCCACCGCCTCCGGCGATTGAGTCAATAAAACCGGCAAGTAATGCCACCAGAAACAGCACCCCCAGTAACCACGGGGCAACGGCAAACCACTCCATCTGAGTTCCTTAAATCCTGAATGTAACGGCAATCACAGCAAATGCCGATCCAGCAGCGCCTGGCAGGCCTGCGGCAGCGGTGGCGGCTCGCGTTTTACCGGCGGAGTCGTACCCGGCTTAGGCGGAGCAAACCAGCTTTGCAGCTCGGCTCCGCAGCCGTCGCCCGCAGGCGGCAGCGGCTGATCCTCGCACTGCAGGCTACCCGCCGGGCAGCGCAGGCGCACGTGCATATGTGCACGGTGCTGGAACCACGGGCGCACCTTGCGCAGCCAGTCACGATCGGCACCGGCATCGGCACACAGCTGCTTTTTGATCGCCGGATTAACGAAGATACGCGTGACCTCATTATCCTTCGCGGCCAGCTTGATCAGGCTGTCTATCTGCGGCTGCCAGTGGCGGGCAACGACGTTTTTACCGTCGGCGCTGACCAGATCCAGCGGCTGCGGCTTCAGCAGCATCTGCTGAGACCAGCGCTGCTTCGGCAGCTGGAGCCAGATATCCACGTCCAGACCGGACTGATGGCTGGCGTGGCCGCTGCTAAAACGCCCACCGGCCGCCATGCCCATATCCCCCACCAGCACTTCGCCCAGACCCAGCTGGGTGGTGCGCGTGCTGAGGCGCTGGATAAAGGCGATCAGATCGGGATGACCAAAATAACGACGCTGATCGGTGCGCATCACCTGATAACCCGGTGCCTCCAGCGGCAGCGCCTGAGCGCCGATAATACAGCCGTTAGAGAACGCGCCAATCGACTGCGGCGCACCGCTAATCGGCTGACGGATCGTCTGCCACGGCGTGGCCGCCAGGGAAGCCGCAGAAATCAGCAGGGAGCACAGCACAAGCAGCGTCTTTTTCATCGTCGTTACCAGCGTGGGATATCGGTGTGAACGTCCGCATTCTGCGCGCGGTGGCGCAGCAGATGGTCCATCAGCACAATCGCCATCATCGCTTCAGCGATCGGCACTGCGCGAATGCCCACGCAGGGATCGTGACGCCCTTTGGTGATCATCTCGACTTCTTCACCGCTGCGGGTGATGGTCTGACCCGGTACGGTAATGCTGGACGTCGGTTTCATCGCCAGGTGCGCAATAATGGTCTGGCCGCTGCTGATGCCGCCGAGAATACCGCCCGCGTGGTTGCTCTGGAAACCGTTAGCACGGATTTCATCACGATGCTGGCTGCCGCGCTGGTTAACCACCGCGAAACCGTCACCGATTTCAATGCCCTTCACCGCGTTGATGCTCATCAGCGCGTGCGCCAGGTCGGCGTCCAGGCGATCGAAAACCGGTTCGCCGAGGCCCACCGGAACGCGCTCCGCCATGACCGTCACTTTTGCGCCAATCGAGTCGCCCTCTTTTTTCAGGCCGCGCATCAGTTCATCCAGCGCTTCGATTTTGTCCGGGTCCGGGCAGAAGAACGGGTTCTGCTCAACCTGATCCCAGTCCTTCAGCTCGCAGGCAACGTCGCCGATCTGCGCCAGGTAGCCGCGCACTTTAATACCGTGCTTCATTTCCAGATATTTTTTAGCAATGGCTCCCGCCGCAACGCGCATAGCGGTTTCACGGGCGGATGAACGGCCGCCGCCGCGATAGTCGCGGAAGCCATATTTTTGATCGTAGGTGTAATCGGCATGGCCCGGACGGAACAGATCTTTGATCGTACCGTAATCCTGTGAACGCTGGTCGGTGTTTTCGATCAGCAGGCCGATGCTGGTGCCGGTGGTGCGGCCTTCAAACACGCCGGAAAGGATTTTGACCTGATCCGGTTCGCGGCGCTGGGTGGTATAGCGCGAGGTGCCAGGGCGGCGACGGTCAAGGTCGTGCTGCAAATCGGCTTCGGTCAGTGGAATGCCCGGCGGCACGCCGTCAACGATACAGCCGAGGGCGATACCGTGTGATTCACCAAACGTCGTTACCCGAAATACTTGTCCAATGGTATTACCCGCCATGCTGGCTCCTCGCTCTGTTTTTCTAATTAGTCTTTGTAAATTTTGAAGTGATGCTGGGCATCGATAATCTGTTGTTTAGTAAGCATAAACACGCCGTCACCGCCGTTATCGAACTCCAGCCAGGTGAAGGGCACATCCGGGTACTGTTCAATCATGTGCACCATGCTGTTGCCCACTTCGCAAATCAGCACGCCGTCATCGCTCAGATAGTTTGGCGCACAGGCCAGAATGCGGCGCACCAGCTTCAGGCCGTCGCGCCCTGCGGCCAGGCCCAGTTCCGGCTCGTGGCGATATTCATCAGGCAGATCGTCCATATCGTCCGCATCGACGTACGGCGGATTGGTGACGATCAGATCGTACTGCGTTTCCGGCAGTCCGCGGAACAGATCGGCACGGATCGGCGTAACGTGCTGGTCAAGACCGTGAGCGCTGATGTTCTGCTCGGTGACCGCCAGCGCGTCGGTTGAGATATCTACCGCATCCACTTCCGCTTCCGGGAAGGCGTAGGCACAGGCAATGGCGATACAGCCGCTGCCGGTGCACATATCCAGAATGTGGCGCGGCTCATCGTTGATGATGCCGGAGAAACGGTTGTTGATCAGCTCACCCACCGGCGAGCGCGGAACCAGCACCCGCTCATCAACGTAAAATTCATGGCCGCAGAACCAGGCTTTATTGGTCAGATAGGCCACCGGAATACGCTCGTTAACGCGGCGAATCACCCGCTCAACAATGCGGTGACGCTCGCTGGAGGTCAGACGCGCGGTGCGCATATCTTCCGGGATATCCAGCGGCAGGTAGAGCGTTGGCAGCACCAGCTGAACGGCTTCGTCCCAGGGATTGTCGGTGCCGTGGCCGTACCAGATATCAGCAGCAGAAAAGCGGCTGACCGACCAGCGCAACATATCCTGAATGGTGTGCAGTTCATTCACTGCTTCATCGACGAAAATTTTGTCCAAAGTGCCCTCCGCAGGCCGTTCGTTAAACCCGGGCGCTAGTTTGCCACGAAGACGCAGATAATTCAGCGCGAGGGGGAGAAAAAGCTGAGATTTGTTTAGTCCCCGGGGGAAGAAAAGGTAGACTAGCGGCTGAAAACAGTATGATGATGCTGAATGCTGGCCTGATGCCCGCGCTATTCTGAGAACAAGCAGTGAGTTGAGATGAGTAAAAAAGAGAAACTGAGCGTGGAGGACAAGGCGCTGTTTCGCGGGCTGATGAGCGGGACGCGCAAGCTGGCGCAGGACACCATTGTGCACAAACCGCCGCGTAAAAAAATCAGCGAAGTGCCGCAAAAACGCCTGCTGTCCGAGCAGATGGATGCCAGCCACTACTTTTCCGATGAATTCCAGCCGTTGCTGGCCAATGAAGGCCCGGTTCGCTATGTGCGATCCGACGTCAGCCACTACGAGTTAAAAAAACTGCGGCGCGGCGACTATACGCCGGAGATTTTTCTCGATCTCCACGGTTTGACACAGCAGCAGGCCAAGCAGGAGCTCGGTGCGCTGATTGCCGCCTGTCGGCGCGAGCATATTTTTTGCGCCAGCGTGATGCACGGGCACGGCAAACATATTCTGAAGCAGCAGACGCCACTGTGGCTGGCCCAGCATCCGTGGGTCACGGCGTTTCATCAGGCACCAAAGCTGTTCGGTGGCGATGCGGCCCTGCTGGTGCTGATTGAAGTGGAAGAGTGGACGCCGCCGGAGCTGCCGTAAAGGCCTCGGCCCTTGCGCAAGACGTCGGGACTAAAAGGTGGGCGGGACAATATGGGCCGACCGCAGAACGAGGCCGACCCCGGAGCCGTAAGCTAGATCGCTTTGGCAAGTTTGGCGGGTGAAACCTGCCACTCAAGTTTGCCCTGGGCGCTGTCCGGATCGAAATCAACGCAGGCAATGGCGGAAGTAGAAAACATCGGCGGCGCTTCCTGCGGGCACAGTTCTGCAACCAGATACCCCACCAGCGGCAGGTGCGAAATCACCAGCACCGATTTTACGCCTTTATCAGCCAGCACCTGCAGGTAGCATGCCACCTGGGCGGGGTCGCCACCGGGCGTCAGCTCCGGCAACACCTCTTCACCCGCCGGCAGCGCCAGCGCTTCACGCACGGTGTTAAGGGTCTGCTTTGCACGCAGGTAAGGGCTCACCAGCACACGTTCGATATCCACAGACTGACCGTTAAGCCAGGCCGCCATTTGACGGGACTCGTCACAGCCGCAGTGGGTCAGAGGTCTTACTGAATCACTGGCTGCATCCAGAGCCGCATCACCGTGACGCATTATAAAAACTTGCATATAGCACCGCTGTTGTTAAACAAAAACGCCGGAGGTACAACGCCACCGACTCTTCATTCAGAGAATGAACGGTGTGTTGTACCTAATGCCTTTAGTATAGTCAACCGATTGTTTACTTAGTGAGCGACCGGTATAACAACCCAACAGAGCAACCTACTTATCGGTCAGAATTAACCCGCTGAAACGCCGCCGCTATCCAGCGTAACATCCGGTCCGTAGAAGGTTTTCTGTTCTTCCATCATTTTTTTCAGCCGTTCACAGGGGGCGAAGCGAGAACCGAATCGCTGCTCCAGCTGCTCAAGGGCCGCGACCACCTGAGCGATGCCCATCCGGTCCATGTAGCGGAACGGCCCGCCGAGAAACGGTGGGAAACCAATGCCGAACACCGCACCGATATCGCCATCCCGCGCGCTGCCCACCACCTGTTCATCCAGAGTGCGGGCCGCCTCGTTGAGCATCATCATCACACAACGCGTAGCAATATCTTGTGCGCTAAGACAAGGTTTTGGCGACAGCTTCAGCAGGCGATAGATCTCCGCATCGGCCTTTTTCTTCCCACCCGGGCGTTTGCCGTAAAGATAAAAGCCCCGACCGTTTTTTCGCCCTTTACGGTTATCGTGAAGCACCGCGCCCAGCGACGAAGGCAGCGCAAAACGTTCACCCCACGCCTTTTCCAGCACCGGCATAATATGCGTGCCGACATCAATGCCGACTTCATCCAGCAGCTGCACCGGGCCAACGGGGAAGCCAAACTTCACCAGCGCATCGTCAATCGCTTCGATCGGTTCCCCGGCCAGCAGGCAGTGCATCGCCTCAATCACGTAGGGGGCAAGGATACGGTTAACGTAAAAACCGGCTTTATCCGCCACCACAATCGCCGTTTTGCCCTGTTTTTTCGCCAGCGCCACCGCCGTTGCTACGGTCACATCGCTGGTGCCCGCGTGCGGAATGACCTCAACCAGCGGCATTTTTTCCGGCGGGCTGAAATAGTGCAAGCCAATGACATTTTCCGGCCGCTGCGACCCGGCGGCGATATCGGCAATCGGTAGCGAAGAGGTATTGGAGGCAAAGATCGTCTGCGGCCCACAGTGGGCTTCAACTTCCGCCACCATTTTTTGCTTGAGAGTCAGGTCTTCAAACACCGCTTCAATAATCACATCGCGCTGGCTGAAGCCCTGATAATCGGTCGATCCGGTAATCAACGCCATCTGCTGCTGTCGCCCGGCATCCGTCAGATGGCGACGTTTCACCGCTTTGCTTAATACCTGCCAGCTGGTTTTCAGCGCGTGGTTGATGCCCTGCGCATTAATATCCTTGATGCGCACCGGCAGCCCGGCGCGGGTGGCGGTCACGCAGGCGATACCGCCGCCCATCAGTCCCCCGCCCAGTACGCCAATGCTGTGCAGCGTTCGCGGTTTGCCTGCGGCTCCCGGATCTTTTTTCAGCGCGGTGGTGGCAAAAAACAGCCCGCGCAGTGCGGCGGATTCCGGCGTCATCGCCAGCTCGCCAAATGCCCTCGCCTCCGCTTCGTAGCCGCTGCTGCTGCCCTGTTCCAGTCCCTGGCGCACTACCGTCAGGATTTTATCCACCGCCGGATAGTTGCCGTGAGTCTTCGCCTGCGCCCGGCGTTTCGCCATGCTAAACAGCAGCGCCCTGCCCGCCGGGCCACTCAGCAGCCGCTCGCGCAGCGGCAGCGGTTTTCTTGCCTCACGCGCTTTCAGCACCGTCTTTACCGCCGTTTCCAGCAGGATAGCGTGCGGCACGGCTTCATCCACCAGCCCGCATTTTAGCGCCTGCCGTGGGCGCAGCGTTTTTCCACTCAGGATCATGTCCAGCGCCATCGAGGCACCGATTAATCTCGGCAGGCGCTGCGTGCCGCCCGAACCCGGCAGTAAACCCAGCTGCACCTCCGGTAATCCCAGGCGGGTTTTCTCATCAAGGCTACAGACGCGATGATGGCAGGACAGCGCCAGCTCAAGACCGCCGCCAAGACAGGCCCCGTGGATCGCCGCCACCACCGGCACCGGCAATCCTGCGATTTCGGCCATCACCTTCTGCCCCTGCTGTGCCAGCTTTTCCGCCTGCTGCGCGCTATCGCATGCGGCAATCATCGCGATGTCCGCACCGGCAATAAACGAGTCCGCCTTGCCGGAAACGATCACCAACCCGGCCAGCTGCGGATTGGCACAGGCGCGCTTGAGTACGCTGCGGATCTCTGCGGCAAATTCCGCTTTCAGGGTGTTCATCTTCTCGTCCGGCACGTCGATGGTAATCACCCCGACGTTGTCCAGCCGCATCGTCAGAGTAAATGCTGATGACTGTTCCATTATTCCGCCTCCAGAACCATTGCCGCGCCAAGACCACCCGCCGCGCAGGCGGTCACCAGTCCCAGACCGCCGCCGCGACGCCGCAGCTCATTCAGCGTTTGCGTGATCATCCTCGCTCCGGTGGCCGCGAATGGGTGGCCGTAGGCGATAGAACCGCCCAGCACGTTAAAGATCTCTTCATTGACTTCGCCCAGCGCGTGCGGGCGATTCAGCACCTCGCGGGCGAAGCGCTCGTCGGCGAACATTTTAAGATTAGCGAGGGTCTGCGCAGCAAACGCCTCGTGCATATCGATTAGCGTCAGATCGCTGAGGGTGATGCCCGCACGCTCCAGCGCCAGCGGCGAGGACCACGCCGGTCCCAGCAGCATATCCTCACGCACGCCAATCGCGGTGAAGGCGTAGCTGCGCAGATAGCCCAGCGGGGTGATGCCCAGCTCACGCGCGCGGGATTCGGTCATCAGGATCACAGCCGCCGCGCCGTCGGTGAGCGGCGTACTGTTGGCGGCGGTCACCGTACCGTGGCGGCGATCGAACGCCGGCCGCAGGCGAGCATAGTCTTCCGGCCTGGAGTCGGGGCGCACGTTGTTGTCCTGTTCCAGCACTGCCTGCCACGGGGGAGTAAAGGCGGTCATCACCTCCTGATTCAGCAGCCCCTGCTGCCAGGCACGCGCCGCGCGCTGGTGCGAGCGGTGTGCCAGCGCATCCTGCTGCTCACGACTGATACCGTGGCTTTTTGCCATCTGTTCGGCGGTATCCCCCATGCGCAGTCCGGTGGAGTATTCGGCAACGGCAGGCGGCACCGGCAGTAAATCGCGCGGGCGCAGCTGGCTGAACAGCTTGAGTTTTTGTGACAGGGTGCGCGCCTTGTTGAGATCGACCAGCGTTCTTGCCAGTTTGCGGCTGACGCCAATCGGCAATACGGAAGAGGAGTCGGCACCACCGGCGATCCCCACCTGAATACTGCCCGCCATCAGGCTTTCCGCCACGTTTGCCACCGCCTGAAAGCTGGTGGCACAGGCGCGACTGACGCTGTACGCGTCGGTGTGGACGCTCATACCGCTGGCCAGCACGATTTCCCTGGCAATATTTGGCGCTTCCGGCATCTGCACCACCTGGCCAAAGACCAGCTGATCGATGATATCGGCGGGAATATCGCTGCGGGCCAGCAGCTCACTGACCACCATTCTGCCCAGCTCCAGCGCCGGGATGCCGTGGAAGGCCGTCGCCTGCTTAGCAAACGGCGTGCGCAGTCCGTGGGTAATGGCGATGCGGTCGCCCTGGCGCGTCAGCAAAGGTAGCGCTTTGCTCATTATTATCACCTGTTTCGTGTCGATGGACGGCATCACTGCCAAAGAGGTCTGACCTCCTCAGTGTTAACCAGAATATAACGGGGCGCTACGGCGGGAAGAAAAAAATGCGAGAGCAAACACGGTTTAAGGGGAGCATGGCCGCTCCCCATAGCCTGTCAGCACAGGCAAGAGCGTGGTTCAGCGCAGACCAAGCTGGAATATCAGCGTTTCGGCCTGGCAGCTAAAGGTAAAGCTACAGTCGAGCACCACGCCTTCCGGCGTTTCGGTAAACGTACTGTCGATCGTGCAGGGATCGGACTCAACCTCACGCGCTTTCGCTGTCAGCGATGTCAGCATCGCTTCGGCTTCGCTGCGATTAGCAAAAGTACGATTGTAAGCCGCCGTGCAGTCGGTGTTATCCATTACGGTGCCCACATCAACGCAGCAACAGGCTGCCGTTTCGCTGGCGCTACAGCGGTTAATTGCGTCGGTCATTTCATCCTCCGGCATGCCGCGACAGGAAGGCGGCAGGTTAATTTAAGACTAAATCCATTTTACGCCTGACGCTTTTCCCGCTCCAGCAGACGCGCGAAATGAGTCCGTGAAGTGATGAAAATCACACTATTATTTGATCCACCGCAATCAGCGGCGTTGTTCAAAATTTCTACCTGTAAGTTTTTGTTAGGCAGATCTCTTTTCTTGCATCATTTTGGAAATAAGTCGAAAACATTATTGCAACATCTGTACAGGTCGGACCTATACTTGGGCCACTGGTCTGATTTGTTGCCTGTCAGTCAGTCCCTACAATCCGCGATCCCTTGTTACTTCAGGTAACAGAGTTTAATAAAATCTAATGAGGTTGTGGTTATGAACCATAAAAACCTGTTTACGAAATCCACACTTGCCGTGGCAGTGGCCCTTGTTTCTTCAAATGTGTTTGCGGCTGGCTTTCAACTGAATGAATTTTCCTCTATTGGTTTAGGTCGTGCCTACTCCGGTGAAGGCGCGATGGGTGATACCGCCGCGTCCGCCAGCCGTAACCCTGCAACCATGGCGCTGATGGATCGCCCGATGTTCTCCGTCGGCGCGGTGTTTATCGATCCCGGTGTTGATATCGACGGCCAGTCGGCCAGCGGCAACAGCCTGGATGCCAGCAATATCGCCCCAACCGCCTGGGTGCCGAATATTCACTACGTGCAGCCGCTTAACGATCAGTGGTGGGTTGGCGCCAGCGTCACCTCTAACTACGGTCTGGCTACCGAGTTCAACGACAGCTATACAGCAGGTCCGTACGCCGGTAAAACCGACCTGACCACCATGAACTTTAACCTCAGCACCGCCTACCGTCTGGATCAGCACTTCAGCTTCGGCGTGGGCTTTGACGCGGTTTATGCTCGTGCCAAAATTGAACGCTACGCCGGTGAATCCCTCGGCTCGCTGGGTATCCCGGCTAACACCCAGATTGCCCATCTGAAAGGTGATGAATGGGGCTACGGCTGGAATGCCGGTATTCTGTATGAAGTGGATGACAATAACCGCTTCGGTCTGACCTACCGTTCAGAAGTGAAGATCGATTTCGACGGCGATTATCGCAGCAGCCTGCCAAGCTCGATTAACCCACTGAATCAGGCGTTGGGCCTTGGCCTGCCGTTTGGTACCGACGGTAATACGATTCCTGGTGCACTGACGCTGAACCTGCCGGAAATGTGGGAACTGTCAGGCTTCCATAAGGTGGCACCGAAGTGGGCCGTACACTACAGCCTGGCCTACACCAGCTGGAGCCAGTTCCAGGAGCTGAAAGCCACCGGCACCAGCGGCCAGCAGCTGTTCTACAAAGATGAGAGCTTTAAAGATGCTTACCGCATCGCGCTGGGTACCACCTACTATCATGACGATCACTGGACATTCCGTACCGGTATCGCCTTCGATGACAGCCCGGTTCCGGCACAGACCCGCTCTATTTCCATTCCCGATCAGGACCGTCTGTGGCTGAGCGCCGGTACGTCTTATGCCTTCAATGAAGATGCATCGGTTGACGTCGGCGTTTCCTATATGCACGGCCAGCACGTCACGGTGAAAGAAGGCCCTTATACCTTTAACTCTACCGGTAAAGCGTGGCTGTACGGCGCGAGCTTTAACTACAAGTTCTGATTACCGTTCATGACTAGTCCTGATTTAGGTTGACAACGTTCTGCCTGTAAAACGCCCGATGAACCTCATCGGGCGTTTTGTATTTCA
>NZ_JAPDNC010000019.1:32143-83973 GCF_025947915.1 Erwinia sp. INIA01 | reverse complement strand
GCTGCGAGGTGGCGTATATTACGCTTTCCTCCTTCGGAGTCAACTTCTTTTTGAGAAGTTTTTTCCGGCGGTTCAGACAACTTCCTGAACCTCCTGAGTGGCTGACTTGTCAGTCGCTGTGCCGTCTCAGTGGTTGCGCATTATAGGCAGTTCTCGACGGCTGACAAGTCTTTATTGCAAAAAAATTACCGAGCGAGCTTTTTTTCAACGAACCGCGGTTTTTTACTACAGTTTGCCTGGTAATACAGCAAATTCATGGGCAAAACGGGCCACCTGCTGCCAGTCTGTGTACTCCACTTCTTTACTTGAATCCGTTTCGCCGCCAGTCATGCGCATAATCAGCTGAATCATGAAGCGATCGAACAGTCCATAGCGTGGATATCGCAGCGCGCCTGCAAACACCGCGCAGCAGTCAGGTTCCCATGGCGACTGGATAAGGAACTTACGCGTATAAGCGTTGGTCTGCGGCGTACGCTTCTCTGCTTTTCGCGCAGTCAGATTTACGGAGAAAAAACCACTCTGGCGCTGTTGCAAAGAATGAAGGTGTTTTTTCACAAACTTCGCCACCTGCGGATGGAAATGACCATAGCGAATAGATGCACCAATCAACACCCGATCGTACTGTGTCCAGTCAATCTCACCGACGTGATGAATATTGAAAACATCGCACTCCCTCTCCTTATTCAGTAAGTTTGCTATATAGGAGGCGATCTCTCGGGTCTGGCCATCGCGGCTGGAATACAGAACTAGCGCTTTCATGATTACACTCTCACTTACTCACGCCAGAAGGTTGGCGTAAACAAAACTAACAACGTAAAGACTTCAAGACGCCCAAACAGCATCGTCAAAATCAAGATCCACTTAGCGGTATCATTCATCGAAGTGAAATTATCAGCCACAACGCCCAGCCCCGGGCCGAGGTTGTTCAGCGTTGCGGTTACGGCTGCAAACGCGGAGAAGTCATCAACCCCGGTTGCGATGATCGCCAACATACTGAGAATGAATACCAGCGCATAGGCTGAGAAAAATCCCCAGACGGCTTCCAGGATACGTTCCGGCAGCGCGCGGTTACCGAGTTTGATCGTATAAACCGCATTAGGGTGTACCAGCCTTTTCAACTCACGTGAGCCCTGCTTAAACAGCAGCAGAATACGGATAACCTTCAGCCCACCGCCCGTTGAACCCGCACAGCCGCCAATAAAGGCAGAACAAAGAAGCAGTACGGGCAGGAATAGCGGCCAGTGGGCGATACTGTCTGTCGTAAACCCTGCAGTCGTTGCCATAGAGACAACCTGGAAGAACGCCTGATTCAGCGTCTGCATCCCGCTTTTATAAACCCCATGGAACCACAAAACGATCGTACAAATAATGACGAGCGTTAACTGTACGCCAATAAACATACGGAATTCAGGATCGCGCCAGTAGACTCGAAGGCTGCGTCCGCTCAATAACGAGAAATGCAGACCGTAGTTACAACCGGAGATCAGTAAAAAGATGGCGATAATCGTGTTGATGGTTGGGCTATTAAAATAGCCAACGCTGGCATCGTGCGTGGAGAACCCACCAATCGCGATAGTCGCAAAGCTATGGCCTATCGCATCAAACAGCGGCATCCCGGCGACCCATAATGAAACGGCACAGGCAACAGTGAGCAATACGTAGATCAGCCACAGCGTTTTGGCCGTCTCCGCAATACGCGGGCGCATTTTATTATCTTTCAGCGGGCCGGGCATTTCTGCGCGATAAAGCTGCATCCCACCAACGCCAAGGATAGGTAAAATGGCAACGGCCAGAACAATGATCCCCATACCACCGAGCCATTGCAGCATTTGCCGATAAAACAAAATCGCCTTAGGCAGCGAATCCAGCCCCACCAACGTCGTCGCCCCCGTTGTCGTCAGGCCGGAGAAGGATTCGAAAAATGCATCTGTTATGGAAAGGTTTGGCTGTTCCGCGAAAATAAAGGGCATTGCCCCTACGCTCCCCAGAACGGTCCAGAACAGCACGACGATCAGAAATCCTTCTCGTGGTTTAAGCTCGCTCTTTTGCTTGCGGTTTGGCCACCACAGCAGGGTGCCGATCATCAGCGCCATAAAGAACGTCTGCGTAAATGCACGTCCGGCCCCGTCGCGGTAAATTAAAGCCACCAGCCCCGGCACAATCATCGTGCCTGAGAATAAAATGACCAGTAAACCCACTATGCGGGTAATGGCACGAAAATGCATTCTGCCGTTCCTTTCCTGACGTAAAAGTTATTTAAGCGGGACCAGCTGTAGTAAGCCCCGGCTGAAGTCCGACAGATTCTTAGAAAAATCTGCAAGCTGAGCATGAGGTAACGCCAGAGTAAGCGTAATATTTTGCAGAAACTCGCTATTCAGCAGCAGTCCGTCAAAGCGAGCAATCATTCGTTCAATATCCCCCAGCTGCGCATAGTCGCAGACCAGCAGGAAATTCAGCATCGGGGCTTTTATTTTACGGGTTAACAGACGCAGCGCCTGCTGCACCCCACCGCCATAGGCCTTAACCAGCCCCCCCGTTCCAAGCTGGATACCGCCATAATAGCGCACTACGACGGCAGTAATCTCACCAATATTGTTACCCATCAGCTGGGCCAGCATCGGCTTTCCGGCAGTGCCAGAAGGTTCGCCATCATCGGAAAACCCCAGCTTTTGCGAATCATCCGGTGCACCGGCCACCCATGCCCAGCAGTGATGCCGGGCCGTTGGATGCTCCAGCTTAATCTGCTGGACGAAAGCCCGAGCCGCCTCTACCCCGTCCGTATGCGCCAGCAGAGTGATAAAGCGGCTTTTCTTAATTTCCTCGCTGTAGCTGCAAGACTCAGCAGGAACTTCCCAGGCCTCCATCAGGAAAGATGCAGGTCGCGGGTCATATTTTCCACCCGATTCGCATGAATCACGACGTTATCCTCAATACGGATACCGCCATAAGGCTTGAGCGCGTCAATTTTATCCCAGTCGAAATGCTGGCTGAACTTACCGCTGCGCCAGGGCTCCAGCAACGAGTCGATGAAATAAATCCCGGGTTCGATCGTAAGTACCATACCCGGTTCCAGGATACGCGTGCAGCGCAGGTAAGGATACTGCGCAGGTGCCGCCAGGTGAGTACCGCTGTCATCCTGCATAAATCCAGCGACGTCATGCACCTGTAATCCCAGCGGATGGCCCACACCGTGAGGCATAAACGGCCCGGTGATATCTTCTTTAACCATTGCCTCGGCGCTGATCCCTTTTACCAGCTGATGTTTAAGCAACAGGCCGGCAAGGCGGAAATGCATCTGCTGATGATATTCGGTATAGCGCACACCGGCTTTCATTGTGGCAATAAGCGCCAGCTCCTCAGTGTTCATATCTTTAATCAGCTGCGCATACTCGCTGCTTTCACTCGCCGCAAAGGTGCGGGTCAAATCTGCCGCATAGCCCTGATATTCCGCCCCCGCGTCGATCAGGAAACTGCGCCGATGTTCCGGTACCTGATGCTGCAGTTTAGTGTAGTGCAGCACTGCAGCATGCTCATTGAGTGCAATGATGTTGTCATAGGGAACATCCGTATCACGGTGCCCGGTCGCGCTAAGATAGGCGATATTAATGTCAAACTCGCTCATACCTGACAGGAAGGCCTCTTTCGCTGCACGATGGCCGCTGACGGCAATCTTCTGCGCCTGGCGCATACAGTAAAGTTCGTAGCTGGTCTTATAGGAGCGATGGTAATGCAGATAATTCAGCACGCCCGCCGGATTAATCGACTCAGTGCTGAATCCCAGCTGCGCAGCACGCGCGGCAACCGGGCCAATATACGCGACATTATTGCGCGCTGAAGGCAGTAGCTGCGCAATATCATCGGCATTTTTCAGGGCAATAATTTCAATCTCATCGGTCCAGAAACTCTGCGGCAGCGGCTCTACGTTATGCCAGTAGTCCACCGGAGAGTAGAACCACAGTTTCGGCTTATTGACGCCATCGATCCACAGCCAGCAGTTGGGGACCTGCGTGACCGGCACCCAGGCTTTGAACTGAGGATTAACCTTAAACGGATAGCTGTGATCGTCGAGGAACACCGTCAGTAGTTCCCCTGAGTGAATCAGCATTGCATCAAGATTGTGGCGCGCCAGTACCTGCTGCGCACGCTGCTGCAGCGTTTTCACATGATCCTGATAAAGCGTTACCAGTGATTCCATTGCCCTGTCTCCGTGATGATCAAATTGTCCGCATCTTACCACAGCCTGTCTGGCCGTGCCGTTTTGCCTCAGCTGTGATCTTGTTTGCAAATTGGCAAACTCTCATTTGCAAATAATTAACATAGATTACACACTCACGATCATCTGGTATGACCAGATCCCTTTACCGCAGCTCAGGAGACAGACATGCTCTACCAAGGCGAAACGCTTTCCCTCGACTGGCTGGAAGATGGCATAGCCGAACTGGTTTTTAATGCCCCAGGCTCAGTCAATAAACTGGATACCCGGACCGTGGCCAGTCTGGGAGAGGCGATTGCAGTGCTGGAACAGCTGCCGCAGCTGCGTGGCGTACTGCTCAGCTCCGCAAAACCCGCCTTTATCGTTGGGGCAGATATTACCGAATTCCTCTCGCTGTTTACCGCACCGGCTGAACAGCTGGCGGGATGGCTGGCTTTTGCTAACGGCATTTTCAACCGCCTGGAGGATTTACCGGTCCCCACCGTCTCCGCCATTAATGGCTATGCGCTGGGCGGTGGCTGCGAGTGTGTACTGGCGACGGATTTCCGCATCGCGACCGAGAATACACGCATCGGCCTGCCGGAAACGAAATTAGGGATTATGCCTGGCTTTGGCGGCTCAGTACGCCTGCCGCGCCTGTTGGGGGCCGACAGTGCGCTGGAAATCATCGCTGCCGGAAAAGATATCGACGCGGGTCAGGCGCTCAAAGTAGGCCTGGTTGATGCGGTCGTTAAGGAAGAAAAACTGGCTGTCGCTGCGCTGACCGTATTGAAAGAAGCCATCGCCAATAAACAGCCATGGCGCGAACGTCGCCAGCCGAAGCTTGAACCGCTGAAGCTGAGTAAAATTGAAACGGCCATGAGCTTTACCACCGCCAAAGCCATGGTGATGCAAACCGCCGGTAAGCACTATCCCGCACCGATAACCGCGGTCAAAACTATTGAAGCCGCCGCTACTCTGGGCCGCGACGAAGCACTGAAGCTGGAAACCGCTGCGTTCGTACCACTGGCGCGATCTAATGAAGCACGCGCTCTGGTCGGTATCTTCCTCAACGATCAGGCTATCAAAGCCAAAGCCAAAAAACTGACCCGTAACACCGAAACGCCCAAACAGGCCGCCGTGCTGGGCGCAGGTATTATGGGGGGCGGTATTGCTTACCAGTCGGCATGGAAAGGCGTACCGATCATCATGAAGGATATCAGCGAGAAATCCCTGCATACCGGCATGAGTGAAGCCGCGAAACTGCTTAATAAACAGCTGGCGCGTGGGAAAATTGATGGTCTGAAGCTGGCCAGCGTCATCGGCACCATACAGCCGACGCTGCATTACGCTGGCTTCGACCGCGTTGATATCGTCGTTGAAGCGGTTGTCGAAAATCCCAAAGTAAAAGCGGCCGTGCTGGCTGAAACAGAACAACAGATTCGTCCAGATGCCATCCTGGCATCTAATACTTCGACTATTCCTATCAGCCAGCTGGCGAAGGCGCTAACGCGCCCGGAAAACTTCTGCGGTATGCACTTCTTTAACCCGGTGCCGCGTATGCCGCTGGTCGAGGTCATTCGCGGTGAAAAGACTGCCGACAGCACTATCGCCAGCGTGGTGGCATGGGCCAGTAAAATGGGTAAAACGCCCATCGTGGTGAACGATTGCCCGGGATTCTTTGTTAACCGCGTACTCTTCCCCTATTTCGCTGGCTTCAGCCAGCTGCTGCGCGACGGCGCTGATTTTCGCCAGATCGATAAAGTGATGGAAAAGCAGTTTGGCTGGCCGATGGGCCCGTCGTGGCTGCTGGATGTCGTGGGCATTGATACCGCCCATCACGCACAAAGCGTTATGGCGGCGGGTTTCCCGCAGCGCATGAGTAAAAACTATCGCGATGCGATTGATGTCCTGTTTGATGCTGGCCGTTTCGGGCAGAAAAACCAGCTTGGCTTCTGGCGCTGGGAAACGGACAGCAAAGGCAAAGCAAAAAAAGTCAGCGATACCGCAACCGACGCTATTCTTCAGGAGGTTTGCCAACCGAAGCGTGCGTTCAGTGATAGCGAGATCGTTTCACGCATGATGATCCCGATGATCAACGAGGTTGTACGCTGTCTGGAAGAAGGTGTTATCGCTTCACCGGCAGAAGCCGATATGGCGCTGGTCTACGGACTGGGTTTCCCGCCGTTCCACGGTGGTGTTTTCCGTTACCTGGATACGCTGGGCAGCGATCGCTTTGTCGCACAGGCTGAACCTTTTATTAATCTGGGGGCGCTGTATGAAATCCCGGAAATGCTGCGTGAGAAAGCCAATAACGCAGAAACCTGGTATCCCCTGGCGGCACCGCTGAGTGACGCAACCCTGAAAACGTCGTGAGGAAAAGAAAATGGAAAAAGTTGTTATTGTTGATGCCATCCGCACGCCAATGGGCCGCTCAAAAGGCGGAGCCTTCCGTCATGTACGTGCAGAGGATCTTTCAGCGCATCTGATGCGCAGTCTGTTAAGCCGTAATCCGGCACTGGATGCCGCATCACTGGATGATATCTACTGGGGCTGCGTGCAGCAAACGCTGGAACAGGGATTTAACATCGCCCGTAATGCGGCGCTGCTGGCGGAAATTCCGCATCGCGTACCGGCAACCACCGTAAACCGGCTTTGCGGTTCATCCATGCAGGCACTGCACGATGCAGCAAGGGCCATCATGGTTGGTGATGCATCATCCTGCCTGATTGGCGGCGTCGAGCATATGGGCCATGTGCCAATGAGCCATGGCGTAGACTTCCATCCGGGCCTGAGCCGAAGCGTGGCCAAAGCCGCCGGTATGATGGGCCTGACGGCCGAGATGCTGGCCCGCCTGCACGGGATCGGGCGTGAAATGCAGGACCAGTTTGCCGCACGCTCTCACCAGCGCGCCTGGGCAGCCACCCAGGCAGGCCATTTCAACAATGAGATTGTCGCGGTCTCCGGCCACGATGCCGATGGCGTTCTTAAACGCTACGACTTTGATGAAGTCATCCGCCCGGATACCACGGTAGAAAGTCTGGCTGCGCTGCGCCCGGCGTTCGACCCCATTAACGGCACCGTCACCGCAGGCAGCTCTTCGGCGCTGTCGGATGGCGCCGCTGCCATGCTGGTAATGAGTGAGTCACGCAGTGCAGAACTGGGCCTGAAACCAAGAGCGCGAATTCGTTCTATGGCCGTGGTTGGCTGCGATCCGTCAATTATGGGCTATGGCCCGGTGCCGGCATCGCAGCTGGCATTGAAACGTGCCGGGCTGAGCATCAACGACATTGATATCTTTGAGCTAAACGAAGCCTTTGCCGCACAAACCCTGCCGTGTATTAAAGATCTGGGGCTGCTGGATAAGCTGGATGACAAGGTGAATCTTAACGGCGGAGCCATTGCGCTGGGCCACCCGCTTGGCTGCTCGGGTGCGAGGATCAGTACAACACTGCTAAATCTGCTGGAACGCCATGATAAACAGTTTGGTCTGGCGACCATGTGTATCGGGCTGGGTCAGGGGATCGCAACGATATTTGAAAGGGTCTGATACGTTAGTCTGGAAGTTTCACTGTTCAATTTCCCGCCTGTCAGGGGCGGGTTTTTTACGCTAAGGATCAACAGGGCAGGTTCACTGCCCTCCTGCATCAGAAGAAAGCAAACGCATCGCCAAACATGCGCGCTTCCTGAGCGCCACGCTCGGCACAGAAACGTTCACGGGCAATCTTCGCCATCTCAAAGCGGCCAGCAATATAGATATCGTGATCGGCCAGGCTGCCGTAGTCCTGCATCACGGCGGTCAGTACGGTACCCGTACGTCCGGTAAAGCCCTCTTCCGTCTGCTCAACAACCGGTACCACTTTCAGATTCGGATGCTTAATCGCCAGCGCGTTCAGCTCATCGAGATCGTACAGGTGTTTCAGCTCACGTCCGCCCCAGTAAATGGCGATATGACGATCGGGCTGCTGGGATAGCGCCGTCAGAAGAATAGAGCGCGCGTAGGAGAAACCAGTACCACCGGCAATCAGCACCAGCGGACGATCGCCCTCTTCACGCAGCCACGCCTCACCGTGTGGAATATCAACGGTAATCTGGCGCTGCTGCTGGATACGTTCCATCACCGCCATCGCATAGAGGTTCAGCTCAGATGCGCCGATATGCAGCTCGATGATGTCTTTTTCCATCGGCGTAGAAGCCAGAGAGAACGGGCGCTTATCGCGCTCGTCCATCACCACCATCAAATATTGCCCTGCGCGGAAACTGAAGTCAGCTTCCGGGATCATACGGACTCGGTACACGGTATCGGTAATCGCCTCTACCGAGGTCACTTTACAGCTTAAGGTTGTCATGCGGTCCCTCTGTCGGGTCGTCATTATCATTTGACCACCGGTGCATCAACGCGCCGGTGTATCACTCAAGATGCCTAACTCATCCCAAATTGCATCAATGCGGGCGGTAACGGCAGGATCTTTGCGGATCGGCGTTCCCCATTCACGCTGCGTTTCACCAGGCCATTTATTCGTGGCATCAAGACCCATTTTGGACCCCAGCCCGGAAACCGGTGATGCGAAATCAAGGTAGTCGATCGGCGTGTTTTCTACCAGTACGGTATCACGGGCGGGATCCATACGTGTAGTGATCGCCCAAATAACATCGTTCCAGTCGCGGGCGTTCACATCGTCATCGCATACGATAACAAATTTGGTGTACATGAACTGTCGCAGGAATGACCATACGCCCATCATCACGCGTTTTGCGTGCCCGGCGTACTGTTTTTTGATGGTTACCACGGCCAGGCGGTACGAGCAGCCTTCCGGCGGCAAATAGAAGTCGACAATTTCCGGGAACTGCTTTTGCAGAATCGGAACAAAGACTTCATTCAACGCCACACCCAGCACAGCAGGCTCATCTGGCGGCCGCCCGGTATAGGTTGAATGATAAATTGCATCCTGCCGCTGAGTTATATGGGTAATGGTAAAGACCGGGAAGCTATCCACTTCATTGTAATAACCGGTGTGATCGCCATACGGACCTTCTGGTGCCATTTCCCCCGGTTCAATATACCCTTCAAGCACAATTTCAGCGCTGGCAGGCACTTCTAAATCGTTAGAAATACACTTCACAACTTCGGTTTTCGTTCCGCGCAGCAGGCCGGCAAAAGCATATTCGGACAGCGTATCCGGTACCGGCGTGACGGCTCCAAGAATGGTCGCCGGATCGGCACCCAGCGCAACGGACACCGGGAAGCGTTCGCCGGGATGCTGCTGGCACCATTCCTGAAAATCAAGCGCACCGCCGCGGTGGGAAAGCCAGCGCATAATCAGTTTGTTCTTACCGATAACCTGCTGGCGATAGATGCCGAGGTTCTGGCGCTCTTTTAGCGGACCACGCGTAACGGTCAGCCCCCAGGTCACCAGCGGCGCTGCATCGTCCGGCCAGCATTTCATCACCGGAATTCGGCTTAAATCAACTTCGTCGCCCTGCCAGATCTGCTGCTGGCATGGGGCATTACGCAGCCGTTTGGTCGGCATGTTCAGCACTTGCTTCCACTGCGGCATTTTATCGAAGAAATCACGAAAACCACGCGGCGGCTCGGGTTCCTTCAGGAAAGCCAGCAGGCGACCAACATCGCGCAGTGCTTTCACATCTTCCTGCCCCATCCCCATCGCAACGCGATCCGGCGTGCCAAACAGGTTGCACAGTACTGGCATACTGTAGCCTTTCGGGTTTTCAAACAGTAATGCCGGGCCGCCGGCGCGCAGCGTACGATCGGCAATTTCGGTCATTTCCAGATCGGGATCGATCTCATGTTTGATGCGTTTTAATTCCCCACGCTGTTCAAGCAGAGAAAGGAAGTCGCGTAAATCGTGGTATTTCATGACTTTCCATCAATATGGTCAGTGAGTCGGCCATTATAGTGCCGATTCGCCGCTGAGGGTTAGTTTTGTTGGCAACTTTACGCCCGCAGCGCTCCCCTTACGCCAATCTCTCTATATCTCTGAAGATGACTTTGCTATTCTTATCGGTCGGATAATTTAAAAGTGACGTTATGGAATCCTGGTACTTACTTTACTGCAAACGAGGTCAGTTACTGCGCGCGAAAGAACACCTTGAGCGCCAGGACGTGCATTGCTTCAGCCCAATGATTACGTTGGAAAAAATCGTGCGCGGCAAACGAACTCAGGTCGATGAACCCCTGTTCCCCAACTATATGTTTATTGAATTCAACCCAGAGGCGATTCATACCACTACCATCAGCTCGACTCGTGGCGTCAGCCATTTTGTTCGCTTTGGGAATCAGCCCGCAATCGTGCCACTCAAAGTGATCAATGCGTTGCAAAATGAGCCTGTTCTGAGCGGCTTTGATGAGGGTCTTGCTCAGCCGGGTGATACGGTGATTATTACCGAAGGGGCATTCGAAGGGCTGCAGGCTATCTATACCGAGCCCGATGGTGAAACACGATCGATTCTGCTGCTGAATCTGCTCAACAAGCAGGTGATCCGTAGCGTAGGCAACTGTCAGTTCGAGAAACTGTAGCGCTTCCCCAAACGTTAAGCACCGATCGATATCCGACGATCGGTGCCTCCCGCTTAATATCGCTTATTTACAAGCGAAAAATCCGACGCGCATTTTCCGCCGTCTTCTCTGCCAGCTGATGAGCATCGTCGCCGCGCAACAACGCAACCTGCTCAACAATATGCGGCAGGAAACAGGGTTCATTACGGCGCGAAGCAGGACGCGGGCGCATATCTCTTGGCAGCAGCCAGGGCGCATCGGTTTCAAGCAGCAGGCGGTCCGCCGGGATCAGCGGCACCAGTTCACGCAGCTCCAGCCCTCTTCGCTCGTCACAAACCCACCCCGTAATGCCAATCGATAATCCCAGCGCCAGGCAATCCTCCAACTCCTGGCGATTACCGGTAAAACAGTGCAGTACTGCCGCAGGCAGTCTGGGCAACCAGGGCTGAAGAATAGAGATAAAACGGCTATGGGCTTCCCGGCAGTGTAGAAAAACGGGCAATGACAGCTCGGCGGCCAGCTCCAGTTGGGCATTGAAGGTATAGGCCTGCTGCTCCGGCTCGGAAAAATTACGATTAAAATCCAGACCGCATTCACCAATAGCAACAACCTGCGGCATTTCAGCCAGCCTGCGCAGGGTCGTCTCCGTTTCCCCTGACCATTCACTGGCATGATGGGGATGTACACCCGCGGTGGACCAACAGTAGTCCGGGTGTTGCAGCGCAAGGCTTTGTGCCTGCTGGCTCTCCAGCGCATTGGTGCCGGTGATCAAAATACCGTTAACGCCGGCGTCACGCGCTCGTTTCACCACTTGCTTACGGTCTTTTGCGAACTGGGTGCTGGTCAGGTTTACACCAATATCAAACATAGTCTCTTCCAAACGGTAACCGCCCTGACGGGCGGTTAGAAAATAGTGTTTGTCCTGCCTGAGCAGCCGGTAGCAGAAGACTACTGCGATTCAGTATCCTGCTCTTCATCATCGTCCCCACGCTTTTGCCCGACGTAGAAACGAGAAACCAGCACGCCCACTTCGAACAGGCAGTACATCGGAACGGCTAACAGCGTCTGGGAGAAAATATCCGGCGGTGTCAGTAACATTCCCACCACAAACGCGCCTACCAGTACATAAGGGCGCTTGGCCTTCAAATCTTCCGGGGTAGTCACCCCTGTCCAGCAGAGCAGAATGATGGCAATCGGCACTTCAAACGACACGCCAAACGCCATAAACAGCGTCATGACAAAGTCGAGATAGTTATTGATATCCGTCGCAATCTGTACGCCCTGCGGCGCGGTTTTTGCGAAGAAGCCAAACGCCAACGGGAAGACGATAAAATAGGCGAAAGCCATTCCAAGGTAGAATAGGAATGAACTGGAAAACAGCAGCGGCATGACCAGCCGACGCTCGTGACGGTACAGGGCCGGAGCAACAAACGCCCAGATCTGATAAAGAATAATCGGCACGGCGAGGAAGATAGACACGATTACGGTCAGTTTAATTGGCGTCAGAAATGGCGAAGCCACATCCGTCGCAATCATGCTGGCACCTGAAGGCATCTTCTCGATCAGCGGCGCAGCAACCATCTGATAAATGTCATTAGAGAAATAGATCAGACAGAGGAAAATCACCAGAACGGCGATAATGCAGTTTAACAGACGCTTACGTAATTCAATCAGATGACTGATAAGGGGCTGGGTATCTTCAACGGCCATATTTATCGTTCATCACTCGGTTGTGTGGATTTTTCGGCTACAGGGGAAGCAGTGGGAGTAACTGGTTTCTGCAGGGAAACCGCGCTCTCCGCCTCTGGGATCTTTGGCGCTTTTGGTTCAGCGGCAGCAGCCACGGACGGTTCAGTCGAAACGCCAGCTGGCTCCGGTGCCTGAGCAGGCGCAGATGCCTGATGATCGGCTTGCGATGGTGTCGCACCGTCATGAGGAGTCTCGTTTTTCACCAGCGGATTGTGAATGGTATGCGCTTCCTCATCCGCAGCCTTCTCATTGTCGCCCAGGTAGGAACGCTTGAACGACTCTGCCGTCTGCTTCAGTTCCTCTACAGAGGCCTTCAGCTCGGGGGACAGGCTGTCCATACTGGCCTTTTCGATTTTCTTCAGGCCGTCCTGCAATTCCTGCAGCTTTAACTCCTGCGCCAGTTCGTTCTGCACGCTGGTCGCCAGCGAACGTAATGCCCGGATCCAGCCAACAACGGTTTTGACCGCTACGGGTAAACGTTGCGGTCCGAGTACCACCAGACCAATAATGAAAACCAGTACCAGTTCACTAAAGCCTATGTCGAACACGGTTTATACCTTGTCGTTTTTGACGTCTTCTTTCTTCACTTCGCTATGCTGCTGCTGATTGGCCAGTTTGGCGCTAAAATCAGCATCTTCAGTGTGCGTCGTGGATTTTGCTTTATCGTCTTCATCGCTCATGGCCTTTTTAAAGCCCTTGATGGACGAACCGAGATCGGAGCCCAGCGAACGCAGTTTTTTCGTGCCGAACAGCAGGACCACCAGCACAGCGATGATCAGTAAGTGTGGAAGAGTAATGCCCATTGGTTACCTCTAGATATCAATAGTTGAAGCCGGTTAAGCAGTATATAACAGCTTATCTGCCGCTGACGATGCGCAAACTGACGCAGCAACGCAATAAACTGCCTATTTACCATTCATGACAATCATTTTGTTCTGCGCCAGCCAAGAAGCCAGGCGACGATACCGCCCGCAACCGATCCGGCTGAAAGCAGATCCCAGTCTGGGCGAAATAGCAGAATCGCCGTACCGCTCAGCAGCAGCGTAGCACCGACACCGAACAGATAACGCGACTGGTGCTGCTTCGCTTTTTCATCCTTAAGCTCGTTGACCAGGCGATCGACGCTGTGCTGCAAATGCTTATGCTGGCGCAGGCTGTCGTAAAACAGTTCCGGCAGTTCCGGCAGTTTTTCTGCCCAGAATGGCGCTTTTTCTTTCAACGCCCGGACAATAGCTGGAATACCGATTTGATCTTTGATCCAGTCTTCCAGGAACGGTTTCGCCGTTTTCCACAGATCCAGCTGCGGATAAAGCTGCCTGCCAACCCCTTCAACATACAGCAGCGTTTTCTGCAGTAATACCAGCTGAGGCTGCACTTCCATATTAAAACGACGCGCGGTATTAAACAGGTTCATCAACACATGACCAAATGAGATTTCCGCAAGAGGTTTCTCAAAAATGGGCTCACAGACCGTACGGATAGCGAACTCAAAGTCTTCCACATTGGTATCTGGCGGAACCCAGCCTGAATCAACGTGCAGTTCTGCCACCTTGCGATAGTCGCGGTTGAAGAACGCGATAAAGTTCTCGGCCAGATATCGTTTATCTTCTTTGTTGAGTGAGCCCACAATGCCGCAGTCGATGCCGATATACTGTGGATCCTCAGGATGCTCGTAGCTGACAAAAATATTCCCAGGGTGCATATCCGCATGGAAAAAACTGTCGCGGAATACCTGGGTAAAGAACACCTGCACGCCGCGCTCAGCCAGCAGCTTCATATTGATACCGTGCTGCTCCAGCGCTGCCACATCCGAAATAGGGATGCCGTAGATGCGCTCCATAACCAGCATCGTCTCACTGCAATAGTCTGAGTAAATTTCAGGGATATACAGCATATTGCTACCGTCGAAATTACGGCGTAGCTGAATGGCATTAGCCGCTTCACGCAGCAGGTTTAGCTCATCAAGCAGCGTTTTCTCGTAGTCGGCGACCACTTCCTGCGGCCTCAAACGGCGACCATCCGGCAGTAAGCGTGGAACCCAGCGAGCCATGCGCTTAATCAGCTTCATATCCGCTTTGATCACCGGCAGGATATCAGGACGAATCACCTTGATTACGATCGCTTTACCGTTTTCTTTCAGCGTTGCCGTATGCACCTGAGCAATGGATGCTGATGCCAGCGGGGTGATATCAAAATCATCAAACTGACTGGAAATCGGTGCGCCTAACGACTGCTCGATCAGCTTCAGAGCTTTAGCTCCGTCAAACGGCGCAACGCGATCCTGCAACATCGCCAGCTGATCGGCTATCTGCCGGGGGAACAGATCGCGCCGCGTAGACATCATCTGCCCAAACTTAATCCATACCGGGCCGAGCTGCTCCAGCGCCAGGCGAAGACGCTCGCCCAACGGCAAATTCTTATGGCGATTCGGGAGCCAGAACAGGCATTTTCGCCACAGCCGCAGCGGCAGGGTAATGCGCATCTTCGGGATCAGTTCATCTAAGCCATAAGTAAGGAACACGCGAATGATCAAATACAGGCGGCGTAACTCTCCGAAACTCATTTAGCCTCCCGTTTGCGCAGGCGTGCTTCCAGCGCTTCGAAAGAGGCCGATAGCGCGTCAACTTCTTCAGCAAACCATGCCAGCTCGAGCGCACCCGGGGCAACTCGCCACTCTTCGGTCAGCGTTTGCGCCAGATAGCTTTGTTTACGCTGCACATCACGGCGAACGGCCTGAAAACCACGGCGGGCAAACTGCGAAATCCCCTGAGCGGCGATATCGCCAATCCACGGGGCGAGGTACTCTGCCGGGTCCAGCTCGGCCAGATCCATCAGCGCAGAAAATTGCTGAACCAGTTGCAGATCGCCTTCAACTTCCAGTTCTCCGCTGCGGATGAGCGCAGTCAGCTGCTGGCGATCGCGAAGCTTCGGCAACGTAGCCAGGCGGGTTTTCACCGTACAGTCGGGTTTATCAGCCCAGTCACCGATCACATCAACCTGACGATCGCTGAAGATAAAGGTCACTGACTGCTTCAGCTCAGCCAGTTCTATAGCAAGGCTTTTACCACTCAGGCGTTGACGCGCCGCTTTCAGGCCACGATCGCGATACAGAATCTGGTTAAGCGCGGTCTCCAGACTGGCAGTTAACAACGGCGTTAAAGTCATTCGCTTTCCCGATCAGAACTTAAATCCGCGGTGCAAGGCAACGATGCCGCCCGTGAGATTGTGATACGTGGTGTTTTCGAAACCAACATCCATCATCATCTGCTTAAGCGTTTCCTGGTCGGGATGCATGCGGATGGACTCTGCCAGATAGCGATAGCTGCCGGCATCTTTCGCCACCATTTCACCGATGCGCGGCAGAATATGGAAAGAGTAGGCATCATAAGCTTTGCTCAGCGGCTCCAGTACTGGCTTAGAAAATTCCAGGACCAGCAGGCGTCCGCCCGGCTTGAGGACGCGAAACATCGATGCCAGCGCCTTCTCTTTTTCCGTCACGTTACGCAGGCCAAAAGCGATAGTAATACAGTCAAAATAGTTGTCCGGGAACGGCAAGGCTTCTGCGTTGGCCTGAACATAATTAACGTTACCGATAATGCCTTTATTGCGCAGCTTTTCGCGGCCGACTTTCAGCATTGAGCTGTTGATATCAGCCAGCACAACCTCGCCAGTTTCGCCAACCAGACGAGAAAACTTCGCCGTCAGATCGCCTGTACCGCCTGCTAAATCCAGCACGCGCTGCCCGCGGCGCACGCCGCTGCTGTCAATGGTAAAACGCTTCCAGATGCGGTGAATACCGAATGACATCAGGTCATTCATCAGATCGTATTTGGCCGCAACGGAGTGGAAAACATCAGCAACCATGTCGGCTTTGTCGCTTTTCGCAACGGTGCGGTAACCGAAGTGGGTAGTGTCCTTTGATTCATCTGCCATTTGTTTTGCCTGCTCTACAATCAAATATTTGCCAAGTGTACCAGAGTCAGGCAGGCCAGGCACATGCCGCTCGCTTATTCATTGATTTGACGCTGCCCGCGCGTAGCGTAAACATCTGGATCGCCAGCTTCAACCCGCAGTTCCGGATTGTCGTCCTGCTCCGTATTTTCATCATCGCCCTCAGATACCGCCTGCCCGGCCAGGAGAGGGTTAATAGGGCGCTTCACCTCCACACCCATCTGACGGAATCCTTCCGTTTGCGCAATCAGATTGCCCCGCCCTTCTGACAGTTTTTTCATCGCCTGGCGGTAACTGTCCTGAGCCTTGTCAAGGTTCTGCCCGATACTGGTCATGTCATCAACAAACAACCGCATTTTGTCATACAGCCGCCCGGCACGGTCGGCGATGCGTTGGGCGTGGCGGCTCTGGTGTTCATAACGCCACAGATTGTTAATCGTCCGCAAGGCAACCAGCAGCGTGGTCGGACTGACCAGCATAATGTTCTGATTCAGGGCTTCACTAATCAGCTCCGGCTGACGGTCGATTGCCAGTAAAAAGGCCGGTTCAATCGGGATAAACATCAACACATAATCCAGCGAGCGTAAACCCGGCAATTGTTGATAATCTTTGCGGCTGAGTAAGCGAAGATGGCCACGGATCGCCGCAATATGCTCACTGATAGCGGCTTCACGCTGCAGCTCATCTTCACTGTTGAAGTACCGTTCGTAGGCCACCAGCGTCATTTTGGCGTCAATCACTACATCTTTACCCTGGGGCAGACGCACAATGACGTCCGGCTGCATACGGCCATTCTGTTCCAGCTGGATGTTCACCTGGGTTTCATATTCGTGCCCTTCCCGCAATCCTGATGCCTCCAACACGCGGCTCAGCACCACCTCTCCCCAGTTACCCTGGGTTTTATTGTCACCCTTCAGCGCCTTCGTCAGATTGAGTGCTTCCTGTGCCATACGGGCATTGAGCTGCTGCAGGTTGCGTATCTCATGGGAAAGCGTATGGCGCTCGCGCGCTTCCTGGCCAAAACCTTCCTGCACCTGGCGGCGAAATCCTTCCAGCTGTTCGCGCAGCGGGGTTATCAGGCCATGCAGGCTCTGACGATTCTGCTCATCCACGCGGCGTCCGCTATTTTCAAAGATGCGATTGGCCAGGTTTTCAAACTGCGAGTTAAGCCGCTGCTCGCTGTTGACCAGCAGCCGTTGTTTTTCTTCTGCGGCCATCCGAGTTTCTTCCAGACGGATGGTAACTTCACGCAGTTCAGCTTCCTGCGCGCTGTTAATCTCCAGCTGCGTGCGCAGTTCACGTGATAGCTGTTCCGCTTCTCCCCGCCAGTGATCGAACTGATGCAGTTTTTCATGCGCGGCGGCGAGATTACCGTGCAGCTGTCGTAACTCCTGCTCATTCTGTCTTTGCATCACAGCCTGCTGCTCCAGCTGCTGCTGCAGGCGCTGACGTTCTGTCTGACTCTGCTCCGCGGCTTGTACCAGCAGCTGCCGCTCGGTTTCCTGCTTAGCGAATCGCTGCTGACCGAGAAACCAGGCAAATATCCACCCTGCCAGCATTCCCGCCAGACCAGTGACGGCGGCGTAACTGATTGTTGCATCCACTCTGCTTCCCCTCTCATCAACGACAACAGGGGAAAAATAGAGGCACACTGTATGAATGTCCAGATAAAAAGCGTGAGGAAGAAGGATGTATGGCGATTTAAATGCGAACTGGGTAACGGCTCGAAAAAGCGTGGGTTTTGTTGCAGGAATTTCATGGCTGCGGCAGGTGCCGCAGCCCAATTATTTTGACGATTAGAGCAGGCGGCGAGCAGCCTCAACAACGATTTTCACCGCATCGCTTTCGGTACGCTTCATGGTTTCCGCGTCAGGAATTTCCTGCTGGGTACGGTTGACGATCACACCGGCAACCATACCGGCCCGCAGTCCCTGGCTGGCACACATGGTCAGCAACGTAGCCGATTCCATTTCATAGTTCAGCACGCCCATCTGCTGCCACTCTTTCATTGAGCCCTGGAAGCGGCTGACAACACGTCCGGAATAGGTATCGTAACGCTCCTGACCCGGGTAGAAAGTGTCGGAAGAGGCGGTTACGCCGATATGCGTGGTGGCTCCGGCAGCTTCCGCTGCGGCAACCAGTGCAGTGGTGCAGGCAAAGTCAGCGACGGCCGGATATTCGAGCGGAGCAAAATGCAGGCTGGCACCATCAAGACGCACGGAAGCCGTAGTCACCAGCACATCGCCCACGTTGATATTGGGCTGAATCGCACCGGTGGTTCCCACTCGCAGGAACGTGCGCACACCTAACTGTGCCAGCTCTTCCACGGCAATTGAGGTGGATGGGCCGCCAATTCCGGTCGAACAGACGATCACCGGTTTGCCGGAGAGCTCTGCACGCCAGGTGGTGAATTCACGATGTGAAGCCAGATGGACCGGGTTATCCATCAGAGCCGCAATTTTCTTCACGCGCTCAGGGTCACCGGGCACGATCGCCAGCGTGGCACCCTGAAGATCGGCCTTCGTTAAGCCAAGGTGGAAAACATCAGATTGTGCCATTTCAAACTCCTGTCACGAAAATCGGGGGATAGTTAACTGAGTGCTACTGTAAGCAAACACGGCGCACATTTATGTGATAAAAATCTCTTATCCAAATGAAAATTACATCAATCAAAATAAAAAGTGCGATCAAAATCACACATAAATGTTCTGTTGCCTTTTTTTGCTACAACCCACCCCGTAGATCGGGTTTATCTGATGATAAAGAGATAGCCCGTACCCAGCGAGGGTGCCAGAATTTCCTGGCTATAGTTAGCCCATCGCCTTAGTTCATGCATGGAGAGGACAATGAAAACCGAAGATAACACGACTCAAAAATTGAGCAATAATAGCTTCGCACCTGCAGTCCAGCCTGTCGCGGCAACCACCATTATTACCGATGACGCAGAGATTCTTTCTGGGGAAACGTCGATCCCCACCCAGGGTGAAAATATGCCCGCTTTCCACGCCAGGCCACGCAATGTGGCAGGACCATTGCCTGTTGTCCTGGTGGTGCAGGAGATCTTCGGCGTTCATGAACATATTCGCGATATTTGCCGCCGTCTGGCCCGTGAAGGCTATCTGGCCGTCGCCCCCGAACTCTACTTCCGTCAGGGCGATGCCGCTGACTATAACGACATCCCAACGCTATTGAAGGAGCTGGTCAGTAAAGTGCCGGACAGTCAGGTTTTGGCCGATCTTGACCACGTGGCGAACTGGGCTTCGCGCCATGAGGGTGATATGCGCAATATGGCAATCACCGGTTTTTGCTGGGGCGGCCGCATCACCTGGCTTTACGCCGCGCATAATCCGCAGCTGAAAGCTGCCGTGGCATGGTATGGCAAGCTGGTCGGTGAAAAGACCATGAAGCAGCAGAAACAGCCGGTGGACGTTGCTGTCGATCTTAACGCACCGGTATTAGGTCTTTATGGCGCGAAAGATGACGGTATTCCGTTAGATACGGTCGATACCATGCGCCAGGCACTGCGGGCGGCGAATGCGCACGCGGAAATCATTGTCTATCCGGATGCCGGTCACGCATTTAACGCCGACTATCGCCCAAGCTATCACGCAGAGTCCGCCACCGACGGCTGGCAGCGCATGCTGGCGTGGTTTGCCCAACATGGCGTAGTAGCAAAAGCATAAAAAAGGGGGCGCTCAGCGCCCCAACCGATTACAACACGACTCAACTCACACAGATAATGGCGCTTTTGCCGCACGCAGATTCTGCGCCGCTGTTACCATGTTGGCCAACGCCTGGCGGGTTTCAGTCCAGCCGCGGGTTTTCAGACCACAGTCCGGGTTTACCCAAAGACGTTCAGTTGGAATACGCTCTGCGGCTTTCAGTAGCAGGGCTTCCATCCACTCCACGCTCGGTACGTTTGGCGAGTGGATGTCGTAAACGCCCGGGCCAATCTCATTGGGATAGTCAAACTCTTCAAAAGACTCCAGCAGTTCCATATCGGAACGTGAGGTCTCGATGGTAATAACATCCGCATCCAGCGCCGCGATCGAATCCATAATGTCATTGAACTCGCAGTAGCACATATGGGTGTGGATCTGTGTTTCATCCTGCGCCACGGCGGCATTCAGGCGGAACGCATCCACCGCCCAATTCAGATAGTCTGCCCATTCAGACTTATGTAACGGGAGGCCTTCACGCAAGGCCGGTTCATCAATCTGAATGATGCCGATACCCGCTTTTTCCAGATCGACCACTTCATCACGCAGCGCCAGCGCAATTTGCTTAGCAATGGTTTCACGTGAAACATCTTCACGCGGGAATGACCAGCAGAGGATCGTCACCGGGCCGGTCAGCATGCCTTTTACCGGTTTGTCAGTCAGCGACTGGGCATACTTCGCCCACTCTACGGTGATCGCCTGCGGGCGGCTGACGTCGCCGATGATAACCGGTGGTTTAACGCAGCGTGAACCGTAACTCTGTACCCAGCCGTTCTGCGTGAAGACAAAACCGTCCAGGTTTTCGCCAAAGTATTCCACCATGTCGTTACGTTCGGCTTCCCCATGAACCAGCACATCAAGACCCAGGCGCTCCTGCTCGGCGATGGCCTGCTTAATGTGTTCGGCAATGCCGGTGCGATAGTGGGCACCGTCCAGACGCCCCTGCTTAAAGTCCAGACGCAGACCGCGAATTTCGGTAGTTTGCGGGAATGAACCAATGGTGGTGGTTGGCCATGCCGGCAGCTGGAAACGCTTTCGCTGGGATTCAGCACGAACCTGATAGCTATTCTGACGCTGGCTGTCTTTCGCCGTAATTGCCGCAAGGCGCTGAGCCACCGCTGCGTTGTGCACTCGGGTAGATGTCTTACGAGCACGGACTGGGGCGCTCCAGGCCTCCAGCGAGGCGGCATCATCGTTGTTCAGTGCATTGCTCAGCAGTGACAGTTCGGTACATTTTTGCAGTGCGAAAGCGAACCAGCTTTTCACCTCTTCATCCAGGCGCGTTTCCACACTCAAATCGATCGGACTGTGCAGCAGCGAGCAGGAAGTCCCAATCCACAGCTGTTTGCGTTGAGCGACCAGCGGCCTCAGTCGCTCAAACCAACTGCTGAGATCGGCACGCCAGACGTTACGCCCGTTAATCACCCCGACCGACAGCAGCCAGTTCGCCGGCACGTTGTCATTCAACAGGGTGATGTCATCTTTGCCATGAACCAGATCCACGTGCAGTCCCTGAACAGGCAGTGCGGTAATGGTCTTCAGGTTCTGACCAATACTGTCGAAATAGGTGGTTAGCAGCAGCTTAGCGCGTCCTTGCAGTGCATCATAAGCCGGTTTGAACGCCGCCAGCCATTCCGCAGGCAGCTCAAGAGCCAGGGCAGGCTCATCAATCTGCACCCACTCAATATCACGTTTCGCCAGCTCGGCAAGGACCTGTTGATAGACCGGAAGAATGTCTCTCAGCAGCGTCAGGCGATCGAACGGTTCGCCCTTCACTTTCCCCAGCCACAGGTAGGTTACCGGGCCAAGCAGTACGGGTTTGACGTTATGCCCAAGGGCCAGCGCTTCATCAACCTCATCCAGCAGCTGGGTCCAGGTCAGTTTGAACTGTTGGCCGCGTACAAACTCCGGCACCATATAGTGATAGTTGGTGTTAAACCATTTGGTCATTTCTGCGGCGGCTGCCGGTTCACCGGTCGGCGCGCGCCCCCGGCCAAGGCGGAACAGGGTATCAAGGTCAACAGAACCCTCTTTATTTCGGTGGCGGGCAGGTACGTTGCCCAACAGCAGGCTGGTCGTCAGTACGTGATCGTACCAGGCAAAGTCACCAACCGGCAGCAGGTCCACACCGGCATCTTTCTGCTGTTGCCAGTGACGGGCGCGTAATTCGCGACCGGTTGCCAGCAGCTCTTCCTGCGTGCTATTGCCCGCCCAGTAACTTTCCTGTGCTTTTTTTAGTTCGCGGCGCAGGCCGACGCGGGGAAATCCAAGAGTATGGTTCTGAATAGTCATGATGCGCTTCCTGTTAATTTAGGTGTTATCATTTGGACGTCCAGATGTTTACACTGCTATAATCCGCAGGTACTGTATTATCTACAAGCGCAATATGTTCACTGTCGATGTGAAGGACTCTCATGATCGAACTCAAACACCTCCGAACGCTGCAGGCTCTGCGAAATTCAGGTTCGCTGGCCGCCGCTGCCGCCCAGCTACATCAAACGCAGTCAGCGTTATCCCATCAGTTCAGCGATCTGGAACAGCGGCTGGGCTTCCGTCTGTTCGTGCGGAAAAGCCAGCCACTACGCTTTACACCACAGGGAGAGGTTTTACTGCAGCTGGCCGAGCAGGTGTTGCCACAGATTCAACAAGCATTACAGGCCTGCCATGAGCCACACCAGACTACGTTGCGCATCGCTATTGAGTGCCACAGCTGTATTCAGTGGCTGACGCCGGCACTGAACAATTTCCGCAAAAGCTGGCCGCAGGTGGTGATGGATTTTAAATCGGGCGTGACGTTTGACCCACAGCCTGCGCTTCAGCAGGGCGAACTGGATATCGTACTCACCTCCGATATTCTGCCGCGCAGCGGCTTGTTCTATACGCCAATGTTCGATTTCGAGGTCAGGCTGGTTATGGCACCTGACCATCCTCTGGCCAAAGTGAACCGTATTTCTCCGGAAGACTTAGCCAGTGAAGTGCTGTTGATTTACCCGGTACAGCGTCAGCGTCTTGATATCTGGCGTCATTTTCTACAGCCCGCTGGCGTCAGCCCGGCTCTGAAAAGCGTGGATAACACATTACTGTTAATTCAGATGGTCTCCGCGCAGATGGGCATTGCGGCTCTGCCACACTGGGTGGTGGAAAGCTTTGAGCAACAGGGACTTGTTGCTACCCGGGCGCTGGGCGAAGGTCTGTGGAGCAGGCTTTACGCGGCTGTACGGGATGGGGAACAGCGTCAACCGGTGGTTGAAGCATTTATCCGTTCAGCCCGGCAGCACGCATGCGATCATTTACCGCGGGTGCGGGATGCTTCTCTCCCGGGCACGCCGTTGCCAACATCGCTGACTCATCCCTGACTCAACTCATCAGTGAAGACCGGCGGTTTTTCCTGTCTAACCGCTCAATTGGCTCTATAATGCGCTCACTGCAATAGTTTCAATGAAGAGAGTGTTTATGACGAATAATGATGTCCTGCGCAGCGTGCGTTACATGCTGGATTTAAGCGATGCGAAAGTAGTGAGCATTCTGGCGCTGGCAGAGAGCGAAGTGGCTGAAGCCGAAGTGCACAGCTTCCTGAAAAAAGAAGATGAGCCAGGCTATCGCCTCTGCCCGGATGTCGTTATGGGCTATTTCCTTAACGGTCTGATTTTCGAACGCCGCGGGAAAAGTGAAGATGCGCCGGTGCCTTCGATTGAACGTAAGATGACAAACAACATCATCATGAAAAAGCTTCGCGTCGCTTTCGATTTGAAAACCACTGATATTATTGAGCTGCTGAAAAGCGCCGATTTTGCGGTGGGGCAATCAGAAATTGGGGCAATCTTCCGCAAGCCGGGACATAAAAATTATCGCGAGTGCGGCGATCAAATCCTTCGCAACTTCCTCAAAGGTCTGGCAATGAAGATTCGCCCGGCTAAAAAGTAAATATTCATCTCTATTTCAAATAATTAACGCCTTAACCGGGCGTTAGTTTATGAAAATCATCAAATTACAATACCTGTCCCCTTACATGAAACTCTAGCATCAGTTGAGTTCTTCAATCAAAAAGGGGGTTATATCATGCAGGTATTGTCAGAAATAGAGTTAGATCAGGTTAGCGGTGGCCGGGATAATATGAATATCACCACCGTTATTAACAATGACAAACCCATCAACGTAATTAATATTGCCGGTGATGGTTTAGTTATCAATTTTGATGATAGCGGTATGAGCATTATAAACGGTGAAATGACCACCTACTACTTTTAATTAATAAATTCAGTAAGTTACATGTCATATATTAAGATTGAAATAACAGCAGATGTTCTCCCTATCTACGCCAGTATCACTGCTCATATTCTCGCCTCTTTAAATCCTGCTTTTTTTCATGGATATAACATTACTTAGATAAAATTTTTTCCAATTAGAACGTAAACGTCCAAAATGCGGACTTCTGAGCGTTAAACGGCCTCATAAGTGTGACTTAAATCACAAATTATAGTTCGCATACGAAAATATCACCTCATTTAATGGTGCAGATATAGCCATTTCGTCATAAAAATGTAACATTCGCGCACTTATTCACAGCAGTTACCTTCGAATATCGCCATGCTGCTTTCGAAATAGAACATTTACCGTTACCAGGGAAACTGTTTGTATTTCATCTCAGCCGGGCGGGGATATCGTTACCAGAGCCATGGGGGCCGTAATGTTAAGTATTTTTAAACCCGCAGCACATCAGCCACGCGTTGATGCCAGCCGCGTCGATCCGCTGTACCGCAAACTGCGCTGGCAGATCTTTCTGGGGATCTTCTTCGGCTACGCCGCCTATTATCTGGTGCGTAAAAACTTTGCGCTGGCGATGCCTTATCTCGTTGAGCAGGGCTTCTCACGCGGAGATTTAGGATTTGCACTGTCAGGTATTTCTATTGCCTACGGCTTTTCAAAATTCATCATGGGTTCGGTTTCTGACCGCTCAAACCCTCGCGTATTCCTGCCTGCCGGACTGATTCTGGCCGCAGCAGTGATGCTGTTTATGGGTTTTGTGCCCTGGGCAACTTCCAGCATCATGGTCATGTTCGTCCTGCTGTTCCTGTGCGGCTGGTTCCAGGGTATGGGATGGCCACCGTGCGGCCGTACCATGGTTCACTGGTGGTCACAGAAAGAGCGCGGTGGCATCGTTTCCGTATGGAACTGCGCACATAACGTTGGTGGCGGTATCCCTCCACTACTGTTCTTGTTAGGTATGGCCTGGTTTAACGACTGGAAAGCCGCACTGTACATGCCGGCATTTGGTGCCATTCTGATCGCAATTATCGCCTTTGCGCTGATGCGCGATACACCACAGTCCTGTGGTCTGCCTCCGATTGAAGAGTATAAAAACGACTATCCGCCGGACTATGATGAAAAACATGAAACAGAGCTGACTGCGAAACAGATTTTCACCCAGTACATTCTGCCGAACAAACTGCTGTGGTATATCGCACTGGCGAACGTGTTTGTTTATCTGCTGCGCTACGGTGTGCTCGACTGGTCACCAACCTATCTGAAAGAGGTTAAGCACTTCACGCTGGATAAATCTTCGTGGGCTTATTTCTTCTATGAATATGCAGGTATTCCAGGCACGCTGCTGTGTGGCTGGATGTCAGATAAGGTATTCAAGGGCAACCGTGGAGCTACCGGCGTCTTCTTTATGACTCTCGTGACCATTGCGACCATTGTGTACTGGATGAACCCGGCGGGTAATCCTGGCGTCGATATGGCCTGTATGATGGTGATTGGCTTCCTGATTTATGGCCCCGTCATGCTGATCGGTCTGCACGCTCTGGAGCTGGCACCGAAAAAGGCTGCGGGTACTGCCGCTGGATTTACCGGCCTGTTTGGTTATCTCGGTGGTTCTGTTGCCGCCAGCGCGATCGTCGGCTATACCGTCGACTATTTCGGCTGGGATGGCGGCTTTATGGTAATGATTGGTGGAAGTATTCTGGCCGTTATTTTGCTCGCCATGACCATGATGAGCGAAAAGAAGCATAAGCAGCAGATGAACGCTCAATAATTAAAATCTGAGTAGCGGGATAGCTTTCAAAGACCGCTACTCATTTTCCCTTACTCAGACGTACACACCAGCAACGCCTGTTTATTAAACGAAAGAAGATACCTTCGACGATCCAACTTTCTTATTTTTACCATGAGATTTTTATCCTTGAGCTGCGGTAGAAATTTATTTATCACCGTGTCTTTTTTCCGCAGATGTAAATCATAATATCCCCCCTCTTTTTCATAATCGAAATCAAGAATGTCATTGACAGCTTGATCTTTCCCCAGACACCTCAACTTCCCTGAAAGCAACAGATACCCTTCGCCATTACCGTTTATTGCCATAAACAGGTCGAGCAAGTTTCTGCTACCACACTGATTAACAAGAGGTTCCATATCTAACTGTGCCCTGCAACTAAAGTCTTGCCTCTTATTCATGTTGCCAAACCAGAGAATACACAGTGAGAGAACCACCACCACCACCACCACCCAGCAAGGATAACGTTGCCTGATTAAAGACATTAGTTTATTTCTCTCATTTGAGCAGACCGTAATTAACGCATTCTCCTCCGCTGCTATTATCGCAGTAGGCTAAAATTTCTTTACCTGTGGAGCTTTCATTTACACTAACCTCCCGCCCGGACCAATAAAAAATATCTGCTTTACGGCCACAGTTTATTTTGTATTTAACAACATAGTTTTTTACTACTGAAAAATCATCCGCTGTTTTTCTTTTAACTCCGGAGTTATCCAGCAAATACACATTACAATTATTTATTTTAAAAGAATAATCACTTCGCACTAAAAAATGAAAAAACAGCAAAGGGGAGATTAATAAAACAAGTAACAACACGGTTAAAAGACTTACATTTCCCTTTCTGATAAATAAGAAAATAAAATTTATTTTTTTATTTAAGCTGTCATCATTGATTAAGCTATTCGCTAACTGCTTATTTCCCCCCGTAAAAATCTCACCTTCATCATTATCATCTGACATAATCTCGACGTCCGCACTAAGCATGAAGCCATGCCGGGGAATAGTAATGATCACGTCAGAGAACCCAAGATTAGACAAAGCCCTCCTCAATATTGACATGTAGTTATTTAAATTATTACCAGAGGATGACAAACCCTTTTTAGTCCAAAGATCATTCAGAATATGTTCTCTGCTTAATGGATTGTTATTATTCTCCACCATCAAGCAGAGCAATTCATTAGCAATCCGACTAAGCGTTAACATATCTACACTACCGTCAATCAAATACAACGTTCCATCATAGGAATTGTACTTTAAAGCCCCATTTATTAAGTAATTCACAACGCTACCTAATCATCCAGAATAATTGCCATCCTGAAAACCACAAGATAGCAACCTATTTACCATCTTAAACTTTAAGAAAAAACACATTTTAATCATAAACGCGCTATTGGTTTTTTTTAAAAGACATCAACATAAAACCAACAAAATACAGAACATTAAACTAATAAGTTAATTAATATCAAAATAAAAACCTATAAAAACACAAAAAGACAATATATGTTGTTATTAAGCTTTCCAGGATAATAAAATAACTCTAACGAAATGATGTATTAAAAATAAAAAACCCTAAAGAAAAACTTTAGGTGCTATTCCCGACTTGTAAAAAAGAGAAATTTAAAAAATGAACAGCATAGAACCAAAATCAGTAAAGTATGAAAATGAAAAACTCCTGTTAAAGGATAAGTATTTAATGATTAAAGATAGCAATATTATGGCTAAGGTTAGTAAAAACCAAAGAATCCTCATTCTGTGTTTGATGAATGAAATTATCGAAAAAGAAAAAATCATTCAAAATGTTTGGGGAGGAAACACATCCATGTCAAAAGAGAAGAATTATAATCAACTGGTTTTCCAAACCAGAGTTCTCCTGTCTAAACAAGGATTTCCCAACGATCTGATTATGACAATCCACAGATATGGATTGTGCTTTAACAAATTTTTTTTGAATTCAAACAAAACACCGAAGACCAATAGCATGGAAGATAAATACATAACAACTTCAGACATGCAGTTTTAACAGTTAATTTAAATTTACATCAGTATAAATACAGATAATTAATCGGGTCACCATAATAATTTCATAAACAAAGCATGATGAATACAGCTTAGTGGCCCAAAATCAAACCATCCATAATGGTTTGATTCGATAATTATTACAGCAAGGATAGTCGTTGAAAAGCTTAAAAAACATCACTACTAAAATTCACATAAAAATACCATGCTATAAAAGCATAAATAATAAATATAACACTATAATCTAAAAAAAAGATGGAAATAGAATTATATCCCTCAAAATTCAATGCGCTATGAAGATTGTTTGTGGCGAGAGCATTTCATAATCGACTCATAATGAAATGACAAAGACCCCAATTTACCAATTAAAAACACAATGACACATTTAAACGAAATTAAATCACCCCCAAAACCCAATGTCATAAATTAACTATTTTTGATGAAAAATATTTATTCTAGACATAAAAAAACCAGGAGAAAATGTATTATCCTGGTTATGGGTTCGCAACGCTGATCGAGCGGGTAAAAATTATAACTAAGAGTGACTACACACCAAACAAGGTACGCAGCGTTTTCGATACGGCCTGTTCGGCATTAGAACCAATGACTTCCAGTTCCGGCAACAAATCCTTCAGGCGCTGATGCGCATTCTCCATGATGTATCCTTTACCCGCCATGCTCAGCATCTCTTTATCATTCATCCCATCACCAAACGCGATGCACTCTTTCAGAGAAGAACCGAGAGACTGCGATACGGCATCCAGCGCATGGCCCTTAGAAACGCCACCGGCCATCACCTCAAGACATGTTGGCAGCGAAAAACTGACGTTGACCCGATCGCCCCATCGTGCGATCAGCGCCAGCTCCAGCGGAACCAGTAGCTCAGGATCATTACAGGTGAAAAAGACTTTGCTGATACCGTCTGTCGGCAGATCGCCGGGATGGTAAATCTGATAGTTGAAATCTGATTCTTTGAAAAAATCCATTTCATCGGGACGATGGCGATTCAAAAACCACTCTTCATCGCGATATATGTTGGTATAGATGTCAGGATTGCTGTGCTGCATAGCAAACAATTCGCGCGCAATGTCTTCATCGAGATTATGGCTGAAAACCAGTTCACCGGCGGTGTTATGCACACGTGCGCCATTAGAGGTGATCATAAAGGCGTCGATGCCCAGGCTATCACGCATCTGCGCGACATCAATATAGTGTCGGCCGGTGGCAAAAATAAAATGGATTCCCTTGCGAACCAGCAGCTGCAGAGTTTCGCGGGCAAAAGGGGAAAGTGTATGATCGGGAGATAACAGCGTGCCATCCAGATCTGAAGCAACAATACGGTACATAAAACCTCTGGTTAATATCATTTGGCGGGCAGGGCCCATCAGGTAACATAAACTTTGCGCAGCGGGTAATCAGGGATGGCGAGCGAAAAACGCCATAATCGTTTCCAGTGCCTCAGCCCGCATACTGTCTTTCTCAAACAGTATTTCATGGCGGGCGCCTGCGATAATCCTGGGAGCTCCCCCTTCACAGGGCTGTCCGGCGGCAACCATTGCCTGGCAAAAAAGATTTTGTGCTCTGTTATCCACGACCCTGTCTTCTTCTGCCTGTAGCAGCAGCAGCGGTGTTGAGATGCGGGATGCCTGCTGCAGGATCATCTTACCCGCCATCACCCCCTCCCTCACCCAATGATAGGTAGGTCCGCCGACACGAAGCCCGGGATCGTCAGCGTAAAAGCGCAGATTGCGCCGATAACGCTCGCGGCTGTGGGTCAGATGATTGAGGCCAAACGGTCGCGGACGCCATTTTCCTGTACCAATAGCGTAGCCCTCGCTGACTGCCGGGCGTTTTTCCGTCCAGTCCAGAATTCGATGGGCCATCCACTGCGGCATCGGCAGCGTGATGCCAAACATCGGCGCGGTTAATGCAGCGGCATCGAATGCCGCAGGCTGACGCGCCAGCATCAACGTGAGGATTGCACCGCCCATCGAATGCGCCAGGGCATAGCGATGACGATAATGACGAGCGACGATCTCTTTTAAATAAAGCGTTTCCAGATCGTCGACATAATCCTCAAAGGCCGCCACGTGGCCACGATGCGAATCCTGCAACAAGCGCCCCGATCGTCCCTGCCCACGATGATCGACAACGATCACATCATAGCCGCAGTGAAACAGATCGTAAGCCAGCTCAGGATATTTGACATAACTTTCGATTCGACCGGGACAGAGCAAAATAACCTTGTCATGTTGCGAAGAGATGAAGCGGGCATAGCGGATGGGCACGTTGCCAACACCGGCGAATTCATCTTCTTCGCGCTGCTGCCAAAAGCTCAGCAAAGGGCCCGTTGCAAAGGCCGCAAAAGACTGTTCACGGGTCAACCAGCCTGATTTACCAAGATCCATCAGACTTTTTCCAGAAAGATGTTTTACCATTCAGCAGGCCATTGTTACCCATAGCACAACGTTCAACATTCACGTATTGTGTCACAATTAAGCGTTTTTCGGGAGCTTTACCCATGACCATCGAATGGTGGCTGACTTACCTTCTGACAACCAGCATTTTGAGCCTTTCGCCAGGCTCTGGTGCCATTAATACTATGAGTACCGGTATCAGCCATGGCTATCGCGGGGCCGCTGCCTCCATTACCGGGCTACAGGTCGGGCTGTCATTGCATATTATCCTGGTTGGGATCGGCCTGGGCGCGCTGTTTTCACAATCGCTGCTGGCATTTGAGATCTTGAAATGGGCTGGCGCTGCCTATCTGGTCTGGCTGGGCATTCAACAGTGGCGTTCTGCCGGAGCCATCGATCTGAATGCCGTGGCGAAGGCGATGCCGCGACGTAAACTGTTCCAGCGGGCGGTTTTAGTTAACCTGACCAACCCGAAAAGCATCGTGTTCCTTGCGGCGCTGTTCCCCCAGTTTATCATCCCGCATCAGCCGCAGGCGATGCAGTACCTTGTGCTGGGCGTAACCACGGTGGTGGTCGACATTATTGTGATGATTGGCTATGCCACGCTGGCTACGCGTATTGCCGTCTGGATAAAAGGCCCGCAGCAAATGAAGCTGTTAAATCGAATTTTCGGTGGGTTATTTATGGCGGTGGGTGCACTGCTGGCGTCGGCGCGGCGTATCGCCTGATTGAACGTAAAAGGGCCGGTCACCCGGCCCGTTTAACGCGACGGTTAATCGTCATCGACACCGTCAACGTGATCCTTAATCATCAACAGGAACGGCCTGCCAAAGCGTTCCAGCTTTTTATGCCCCACCCCGTTAATACTCAGCATTTCTGAGGCCGTTAGTGGCATCTGTTCGGACATTTCAATCAGTGACGCATCGCTGAACACCACATAAGGTGGGATGTTGTCCTCATCGGCAATCGCTTTACGCAGCTTACGCAATTTGCCAAACAGCTTACGATCGTAATTGCCACCCCATGATTTCTGGCTGCTACTACGCGGTTTTGCCGTCACCAGCCTTGGTACTGCCAGCATCAGCGGCGTTTCACCACGCAGTACCGGCCTGGCCGCTTCCGTCAGCTGGAGCGCGGAATACATAGCGATATTCTGGGTGACCAGTCCAAGGTGGATCAGCTGGCGGAGTACACTGGTCCAGTGTTCAGTTGTCTGCTCACGACCAATGCCGTAAACCGGCAGCTTGTCGTGCTGCATGTCGCGAATACGCTGATTATTTGCGCCGCGCAGGATCTCGACAATATAACCCATACCAAAACGCTGACCGACGCGATAAATACAGGAAAGCGCCTTCTGCGCCTCCACCAGCCCGTCATAGCGACGTGGCGGATCGAGGCAAACATCGCAGTTTCCACAGGCCTGTTGACGCCCCTCGCCGAAGTAGTTCAGCAGAACCAGACGGCGGCAGGTTTGCGCTTCGGCGAAGGCACCCATGGCATTAAGTTTATGGCGCTCAATATCCTGCAGCTGCCCCGGCGCTTTTTCTTCCAGGCAGCGGCGCAGCCAGGCCATATCTGCCGGATCGTAAAGCAGTAAAGCCTCCGCCGGCAGGCCATCGCGACCGGCGCGGCCGGTTTCCTGATAGTAGGATTCAATATTGCGCGGAATATCGAAATGCACCACGAAACGCACGTTGGGTTTGTTAATCCCCATACCGAACGCCACGGTGGCCACGACGATCTGCAAATCGTCACGCTGGAAGGCTTCCTGCACATGCGCGCGATGCGCATTGTCCATTCCGGCATGATAAGCACCCACGCTCAACCCGCGGCTTTGCAGACGTGCGGCGGTATCTTCCACCTTGGCGCGGCTGTTGCAGTAAATAATGCCGCACGCACCGCGCTGATCCTGCACATAGCGCAGAAGTTGTTCGGTAGGTTTAAATTTTTCCACCAGCGTGTAGCGAATATTCGGGCGATCGAAACTGCTGATCTGAATCAGCGGATCGTCTAACTGAAGCAGACGAACGATATCGTTTCGCGTCGTTTCATCCGCGGTGGCTGTCAGTGCCATCACCGGAACATTAGGCAGACGCTGTCTGAGCTGCCCCAGCGCACCGTACTCAGGGCGGAAGTCATGGCCCCACTGTGAAATACAGTGGGCTTCGTCCACCGCAAGCATCGCCGGGTTCCAGTGCGTCAGCTGGTCGAGGAAGTTATCCATCATCAGCCGCTCAGGGGCGATATACAGCATGCGTACTTTGCCAGTACGACAGCCTGCGATCACTTCCTGCTGCTGTTCACGGCTCTGCGTAGAATTCAGGCAGGCCGCAGACACCCCGTTTGCCAGCAGCTGATCGACCTGGTCTTTCATCAGTGAAATCAGCGGCGACACAACCAGCGTTAACCCATCGCGAACCAGCGCAGGGATCTGATAACAAAGAGATTTACCGCCACCGGTCGGCATAACCACCAGACAGTCACGTCCGTCGAGCGATGCCTGGATAATCGTTTGCTGTCCCGGACGAAACTGCTGATAGCCGAAGGTATCGCGAAGTACCTGCTCTGCCAGCGTCTCATTATTGATTACTGCTGCCGTAGACACATTGTCCCCAATCTGAAGTGGTGTGAAGCGCTACCGGGCACTGCCTGCCCGATGGTGATGCCGGAACCGACGGTTGAGCAAGACTCAACCACAGCGAAGAATGATAACTCATGTCCGGAGCAAGATCTGGATTATCGCGAGCATTTTGCTTATTTGGGAGCGATTCGCGCCGTTTTGCTGCGTCACTTTTCATCGATGGCTCTGTCTGCGAAGCGGGCTGCAAAACGTGATATTGCTGCGCAAAGCCGGGATCCAGAGCAGGGGAAACCGACTTTGGCTGGGTTTTATTCACCGGGCAGTTGCGCCCGGCGAAGATGAAATCAGAACAGATCGTTAAGCGTTACGCCCACGCCAACGCGAGTTTGGCGATGGTTATAATCGATCAGCGATTCGCCGTAGCCGCTAAATACCTGGGTATAGAAGCGCACGTGTTCAGTCATCGGGTAACTCCAGCCCAGCTCCGCGCCGCCGTAGCCGCTGTTCCAGTTGTAGTTACTCTTCACGCTGAAGATGCTGTCACCCATCTGATAACCCAGCGTCAAGCGGTAGTAGCCCATGTACTTGGTGATATCCGGGTTATCGTCGTTGCTTTCACTTTCCGGCAGGCGATACCAGGGCTTCACTTCCACCAGCCAGTTGCCGTTTTGCGCCATCAGTCGGGCATAAACCCGGTTCCAGCTGCGTGAAGTGGGGTCGGAACGCCCGTTTGACTGGTGGTTGAGACCGGTTTCTACATCCCGCAGCGTCCAGCCGCCGAGGCTGTAGTCGGTTGCCCAGCCGAGGAAAATCTGCGGCTCATAGTTGGTTTCGCGGAACGGTGAAGATGCCCCCGATCCGCGGTTGGAGAGCTGCCACCAGGATTTCTGCGTATAGGAGGCCGCCAGCACGGAATTATCGCCCAGGATGCCACGCCACAGCGGGAAGGCCAGGCTCAGCTGAAATTTCACCTCGTCGTGCTTGGCTTCATTACCCCAGTTGTAGGACTCAATCGCTTCCCGGTTGATATTACTGGTGTAGGTATAAAGCAGATAGTTGCTCTCGTAGGGATAGAGAACAAACGGGTTATCGTGTTTTTCCAGCAGGTTAGCAATGATGCTACCGGGAACCTCAGGCCGGTCATGAACTTCTTTTAGCGTCGCTTCCTGTGCCAGCGCAATTGTCGGAACCAGGAGTGCTGTCGCCAGCAGTCCTTTCAGCAGAGCCATAATTTACTCCCGGTGGGCGAATATGAAGATAAAAGCACGCCATTCTACACATAAAGTGCTGCCCGCTTTAGTGCTGTTTTCTGAAAGTGGAAAGCACTGCCAACGAAGCATAAGATACTCACCTCATTAACCTTTGATTTACTTTTCCCCGGCTTTACAGGATCACAATAATGTCAGCGTTACCTTTGGATCAGGCGGCAGCACGTCGGCTGATTGGCGAAATTTTTGTTTATGATATGCCCTTCAACCGCTCGCTCGGGCTGGAGCTGGATCGCCTTGAACCGGACTTTGCTCAGCTAAGCCTGGCGAATCAAACTATGCTGGTCGGCAACTATGCGCAGAAAATCCTGCACGGCGGGGTGATTGCCTCGGTGCTGGACGTTGCGGCGGGTCTGGTCTGCGTCAGCAGCGCGCTGACTCGTCAGCAAAGCATCACCGAAGAAGAGCTTCGCCAGCGCCTGTCGCGCATGGGCACCATCGATCTGCGCGTGGATTACCTGCGGCCAGGGCGCGGCGAGCGTTTTGTCGCCAGCAGTAGCCTGCTGCGCGGCGGTAACAAAGTCTCCGTTGCCCGCGTTGAACTCCATAACGATGCCGGTGTTCACATTGCCAGCGCTACTGCTACCTATATGATTGGTTAAGAAATGAATCCACAACAAACACGCCAGGGCGTGCTCTTTGCGCTGGGGGCGTACTTTATCTGGGGTGTGGCCCCGGTTTATTTCAAACTGATCCAGCAGGTGCCCGCCGGGGAGATCATGACCCATCGGGTTATCTGGTCCTTCTTTTTTATGCTGGTACTAATCAGCATCAGCCGCAGCTGGCGTAATATTCGCGCCATTGCCGCCCAGCCGAAAAAGGTGCTGCTGCTGGCCGTATCCGCCGTGGTGATCTGCAGCAACTGGCTGCTGTATATCTGGGCGGTAAACAATCATCATATGTTGGAAGCCAGCCTCGGTTACTTTATCAACCCGCTGCTAAACGTTCTGGTCGGTATGCTGTTTCTTGGCGAGCGCTTCCGCCGTTTACAGTGGCTGGCCGTTGCGCTTGCCACCTGCGGCGTGCTGGTTCAGCTGTGGAAGTTCGGTTCAGTGCCCGTTATCGCGCTTGGCCTTGCGGCGACATTCTCAATGTATGGGCTACTGCGTAAGAAAATTGCGGTGGATGCACAAACCGGCATGCTGGTTGAAACCAGCTGGCTGCTGGTTCCCGCTGCCGTCTATTTGTTCGCCATCGTCGACAGTCCCACCAGCCACCTCGGCAACAATGCGGCAAGCCTGAATATTCTGCTGGCCGCCGCCGGGATTATCACCACCGTCCCGCTGATGCTGTTTACCGCCGCCTGCACACGCCTGCGCCTCTCTACCGTAGGATTCTTCCAGTATCTTGGCCCGACGCTGATGTTCCTGTTGGCCGTGCTGTTCTACGGTGAGCAGATGACGTCAGATAAAGCCGTGACCTTCGGCTTTATCTGGGCGGCGCTCGCATTGTTTATCGCGGACGCACTCTGGACGCTGCACCGATCACCGTCGCGCATAGCGTGAAAGAAATCGGGCCATTGCCGGGCCGGTCAGCAGGATGGAGAACAGGCGTAGCGTCTGCATCGCCATCACAAAAGCCAGATCGACCCGGCTACCGGCAGCAATAATCGCAACGGTGTCCAGCCCGCCAGGGCTGGTCGCCAGATACGCCGTCAGCATGTCGACATGCAGTACCCGGGTCAGCATCCACGCCATCGCGCCGCACAGCAGCATCAGGCCGATAATCGACACCACCATTTGCGGTAACGTGCGCAGGGCCAGCAGAAAGACCGGACGCGTAAAACGCAGACCAACCGTCCAGCCAATCAGCGCATACGCCAGCGCCAGCAGCCACTCTGGCACCTGTAACGTTACCGTACCGCTGGAATGCAGAGTCGCCCCGATCAGCGCGGGCAACAGCAATGCGCCGGAGGGAATACGGAATTTCTGACCGAGCACCGCCCCGAGCACAATCACCGCCAGCGTCGCGGCAAACCCCCACCCCAGATGCGGAAACCACTCCAGCCCGCTGGACTGCGCGCTGTCGCCCAGGCTGATACGTGCCACTATCGCGGCAGCGGCAGCGACAAACAGCACGCGCAGATACTGCATAAATGCCACCAGTCGGGTATCCGCCCCAAAATCACCGGCCATTGCCACCATTGCGGATGCGCCTCCGGGGGAGGAACCCCACGCGCCGGTCGGACCAGGCAGGTCGCTGAAGCGCACCAGCAGATAGCCGGACAGTCCGCTGGCTGCCAGCGTGAGCAGAAGCACGGACAGGACGATGGGCCAGTCGGCCAGCAGCGGTTGAAGAATGGAAGGCGAAAGGCTCTGGGCAATCATGCAGCCCAGCACGGCCTGGCACAGTACAAACAGGCGTTTACTGATGCGGATCTGCGCACCGCTCAACCCCATTACCACGCCGACTATCATCGGGCCCAGTAACAGCGCAGCCGGTACATGAAAAACCTGCAGGACAGACCCCAACAGCAGCGATGTAATGAGCAGCAGCGCCCACTGGTATCGCAGGGATAACCGTTCCATAGAGTGAAGCGATCTCAGCTGAAATAAGAACTTACAGATTACCCGCAGCGTGGACGGAGTACCAGATCGTGAAACATTTTGAGAGAGTAAAGACCGGCCCAGCCCGATAAATCAGGCTGAGCCAACGGCAATCAGAGCCAGTTTTTACGCTTAAAGTAGGCGTACGGTGCCAGCCCGGCGAGGATCATCAGGGTAATGGCTCCCGGATAACCAAAGCTCCACCGCAGTTCCGGCATAAACTCAAAGTTCATCCCGTAGCTGGATGCCACCAGCGTTGGCGGCAGGAAGACTACCGATACCACCGAGAAGATTTTAATAATGCGGTTCTGCTCAATGTTGATAAAGCCCATTGCCGCCTGCATCAGGAAGTTAACCTTCTGGAACAGCGATTCGTTGTGCGGCAGCAGGGATTCGATATCCCGCAGGATTTCGCGGGCCTGTTCCAGCTGATTAACCGGCAGACGCGCTTTACGCACCAGGAAGTTGAGGGCGCGCTGGGTATCCATCAGGCACAGACGCACCTTCCAGCCGATATCTTCCAGCTCGGCCAGCGTAGACAGCGCGGCGTCAAACTCATCGCCCTGCTGCCCTTCCATAATGACCCGGCTGAGTTTTTCCAGATCGCTGTAGATATTTTCTATCTCATCGGCAAGCTGTTCGATTTTGGTTTCAAACAGATCCAGCAATAGCTCATAGGCATTGCCGTCGGTCAGAACCTGATTGCGCGCACGCATGCGGTAAAGACGGAAGGCGGGCAGCTCGCGCTCGCGCAGGGTGTATAAACGCCCTTCACGAATGGTAAACGCCACCGTTGAGTTACCGGCGTGATCTTCAGCATCTTCAAAGAAAAAGAAGGAGTGGATGTGCAGGCCGTCTTCGTCTTCGAAGAAACGTGCCGATGCTTCGATGTCTTCCAGTTCAGGACGGGTGGCCAGGCTCTGGCCCAGCTCGGTCTGGACGCGGTCTCGCTCAGCTTCTTCTGGCTCGATCAGATCGACCCAGACGGAGCCGGTCAGCTCTTCGCTGGCATCATCCAGCTCAAGACGGGTCAGACGGCTCTGGTCCAGTTTAAATGCGCTCAGCATAGCAATACTCCCAATTCGCAGTGACTAGTGGGACAGAGCGCTTGAACACGGGAAACATGCGTTTCAGTCAGCGAACAGATCTGACTCAGAGCGACGGGGAATGCGGTCGCCAACAACCACGAAGGCTATCGGCAAAAGAGGATAGCCTTAGGAGTTGTACCTGGTGTGCAGGTCAATGAGCCAGTATCTACTGGGTGTGTCCAAGGCGAATGTCCTCTTAGGGTAATGGTGGGCGCATGTTACGCTGAGACGAAAAAGGCGTCAAGCGGGCCCACCTTTCATCACAGCGCTTCCAGCTTCGCGTACGCAGCAACCAGCCATTTGATGCCCTGTCCCTGGAACGCCACCTGCAGACGGCTGTGTTCACCGCTGCCTTCCAGGTTAACAATCGTCCCCTCACCGAACTTGGCGTGGAGAACGCGCTGCCCAAGGGTAAAGCCGCTGTCGTTTTTCGCTACCGGCGTACCCATACGCTGATGGCTGACCGGGCGGCTGACGCTGGCGCGCAGGCGCACCTCTTCAACGCACTCTTCCGGCAGCTCTCCGACAAAGCGTGAAGGCCGGTGATAGACCTCTTTGCCATACAGGCGGCGCGTTTCCGCGTAGGTCAGCGTCAGCTTTTGCATCGCGCGGGTGACGCCGACGTAAGCCAGACGACGCTCTTCTTCCAGCCTTCCGCCTTCATCCAGCGACATCTGGCTGGGGAACATGCCCTCTTCCATGCCGACGATAAATACCTGCATAAACTCCAGCCCTTTGGCCGCATGCATGGTCATCAGCTGCACCGCATCCTGCCACTTATCCGCCTGCCCTTCGCCCGCTTCCAGCGCCGCATGAGAGAGGAAAGCCTGTAGCGGCATCAGGTCTTCATCTTCATCCTGATAACTGTACTGACGTGTGGCGTTGACCAGCTCTTCAAGGTTTTCGACGCGCGCCTGACCCTTTTCACCCTTTTCCTGCTCGTACATCAGCCACAGGCCGGAATCTTTGATCACCCGGTCAGTCTGCACATGCAGCGGCAGTTCGGTGGTTTCCTGCGCCAGCGAGTCCACCAGCTCAATAAATCGTTGCAGCGCCGAGGCGGCACGCCCTGCCAGCGCTTTTTCCTGCAGCAGCGCGCGTGAGCTTTGCCACATCGTCAACTGACGCTCACGAGCGGTCTGCCGCACCACGTCGAGGGTACGATCGCCAATACCGCGTGTTGGCGTATTGATCACACGCTCAAAGGCGGCATCGTCATTACGGTTGGCAATCAGACGCAGGTAGGCCAGCGCGTCCTTGATTTCCTGACGCTCGAAGAAGCGCATGCCGCCATAAATGCGGTAAGGCATGCTGGTTTGCAGCAGCGCCTCTTCCAGCACGCGCGACTGGGCGTTGCTGCGATAGAGGATCGCGCAGTCATTCAGCGCTCCGCCGTTTTCCATCCACACTTTGATGCGATTAACCACAAAGCGCGCTTCATCCAGCTCGTTAAAGGCACAATAGAGGGCAATTGGTTCACCGTCGCTGCCGTCGGTCCACAGCTCTTTGCCCAGACGGCCATTGTTATTGGCGATCAGGGCGTTAGCGGCTTTCAGAATATTATTGGTGGAGCGATAGTTCTGCTCGAGGCGAATGGTTTCCGCCCCCGGGAAATCGTTCAGGAAGCGCTGGATGTTCTCAACCTGCGCACCACGCCAGCCGTAGATAGACTGATCGTCATCGCCGACGATAATCACCTTGCCGCTGTCGCCGGCCAGCATGCGAATCCACGCATACTGAATGTTGTTGGTATCCTGGAATTCGTCCACCAGGATATTGGTGAAACGTTCGCGGTAGTGATTAAGAATATGCGGCTTGTTCAGCCACAACTCGTGCGCGCGCAGCAGCAGTTCGGCAAAGTCCACCAGGCCGGCACGATCGCAGGCTTCCTGATAGGCCTGATAGATGCGTAACCAGGTCTGTTCAATCGGGTTGCCGTAGCTCTCAATATTTTTCGGGCGCAGCCCTTCATCTTTTTTGCCGTTGATGTACCACATGCCCTGACGTGCAGGCCACTGCTTCTCATCAAGATTCATCGCCTTGATCAGACGCTTCAACAGCCGAAGCTGGTCTTCACTGTCGAGGATCTGAAAATCCTGCGGCAGGTTGGCATCCAGATGGTGGGCGCGCAGCAGGCGATGAGCGAGTCCGTGGAAGGTCCCAATCCACATTCCCCCCTGGCTGGTTCCAATCAGCTGTTCGATGCGGTGACGCATCTCAGCGGCGGCTTTGTTGGTAAAGGTCACCGCCATGATGGAGTAAGGGGAACAGTTTTCAACCGCCATCAGCCAGGCAATACGGTGAACCAGGACGCGGGTTTTACCACTGCCGGCACCCGCCAGCACCAGCAGGTTGCTGCGCGGCGCGGCGACGGCTTCGCGTTGTTTGTCATTCAGGCTGTCGAGCAGATCGGAAACGTCCATAAGCACCATCGGGGTAGAGGGCGGCACACCGCCCTACTGGTTATTTAACCAGTTTATTATAACAACGCAGTCAGCGATGCCAACTGAGAAATCTCCAGCGTTGGGAGCAGACGCGCATCATCGATATGCATCAGATTGCCACCGCGTAAATTGATCCAGCAGGCCTGCATCCCGCAGCGCACTGCACCGGCAACGTCGGTGGTGAGATCGTCACCCACGTGCAGAATGCGTTCCGGTGCCAGATTCAACCGTTCTGCGGCAGTGTGGTACATATCCTGATACGGCTTGGCACGGCCATCGGGGCCCGCGCGCAGGATAAACTGGAAGTATTTATCCAGCCCAAACAGATGCGGCTCAGCGTTACCGTTGGTGATCGCCACCAGAGGAATACGCTCTGCCAGTGCCGCCAGCGTTGCATGGTTTTCATCAGAGATGGTGATTTTGCTACGCCATTCAGCGAATACGGACATCACTTCGCGCGAGCCGTCGGCCGCCTGGGCGGGAGCCAGCCCCACATCCAGCATCGACTGCTCAACGGCGCGACGCCGCCACTCGCTGACATCATGGTAGATCTCCGGTTCGGCGAGCAGCAGTCGCTGACGCACCTGCTGATACTGCTCCACGCTATAATCTTTTAGCGCCGGATGATGGGCCTGTAATGCGGCGTGAGATTCTTTTGTGGTTCGTGCGATAACCGGATAATTGTCGTACAGCGTATCATCGAGATCGAAGGTCATCGCCGCGATCGGACGCGGTGGTCGGTAAAAATGCATCAGGTCTTTCCTCGTTTCGCACGGGGATGTGCAGCGTCGTACACGGACGCCAGGTGTTGGAAATCAAGATGGGTATAAATCTGGGTGGTTGCCAGATTGGCATGCCCAAGCAACTCCTGCACTGCGCGCAGATCGCCGCTGGACTCCAGCATATGTGTCGCAAATGAATGGCGCAGTTTATGGGGATGAACGTGGCTGGACAGGCCCTGCTTAATACCCCATTCGGCAAAGCGCTTCTGCACGTTACGCGCGGAGATACGTTTGCCCAGTTTAGACAGGAACAGCGCGTTGTCCTGCGGTGAGAACAGCTCCCGCAGCGCCAGCCAGTGTTCCAGCCAGAGTACCGCCGTTTTCCCCATCGGCAGGCGACGTTCTTTACTGCCCTTACCGGTTACCCAGACTTCGCCGGATGCCAGTTCAAGATGGTTTACGTCAATGCCGGTCAGCTCAGAGAGGCGCAAACCCGCGCCGTACATCACTTCCAGCATGGCACGATCGCGCACCGCCAGCGGGTCGTTGAGATCGATTTCCAGCAGTTGGTTAACTTCATCGACATCGATGTTCTTTGGCAGGTGTCGTGGCGCACGCGGCGTGGCAACGCCTTTCGCCGGATTGGCCTGAATCGTTCCCTGGCTAATCAGCCAGTCGAGGAAGCTGCGCAGTGCGGAAAGACGCAGAGCAAGGCTGGCTGGCTTCAGTCCGCTGCGGCTGCTGCGGGCGGCCAGCGTACGAACCAGTGCAGCATCAAGGCGCGTCCAGTCAGTGACTTTTAATGCATCCAGCAGTTCAACCACCACCGTTAGCTGCCGACGATAGTTAATCAGGGTCAGAGCGCTAAGCTGGCGTTCAACTTTCAGGTAACGCAGAAAGCCCTCTACGGCAGGAAGCAGGGGCGATTCACTGCTCACGCGCGCTCAATCCAGCGCGACAGCAGATCGGGAAGCATTAACGACAGATGCTGGAGCAGTACCGTTCCCATGCCGCGCTGGTAGTGCTGCTTATCGCGGCTGCTGAAGATCAGTACACCAAGATCGCCACGCTCGCCGAGCAGCGACATCGCGACCGATCCCACGGCTTTCGCCTGCGGGAGCAGCAGCAGCAGCTCAGGCCCGTTAAGATTGCCAAGGTAGTGGTTCTCTTTACCCAGCCGCTGAATACGCACCGATTCAAATGCCGGTCTTGGCAGCGCAAGCTGAGTGAAATCAGACGGCGCACCAATACGCCATTGTTCGCTAAACAGTCGGATATTCGCTCCCGCCAGCCCAAGTTCACGCGCCCACAGATGCAGACGATTCAGCATGTCCTGCAGGCTTGATGCCGAGGCCAGCCGTCCCTGTAGGGTGAACAGACGCTCGAACAGCTGCTGGTTCGCGCTGGCCTGCTCCATCAGCAGGGTGATTTCTTCTTCAAGCTGATGAATATGGTTGCGCTGCCGCGCCAGCTGCCACTCCACCAGCGAAACGGTACCGCGGATCGGATGCGGCACCATCATCTGCTCAACCTGGCGGGCATTGCGAATAAAGAAGTCTGGATTTTGCAGCAGGTAATCGCCAACAAGGCGATCGTCCAGCAGCACTTCGCTGCTGTCCTGTTGTGGCTCCCCGACAGTTTTCATAGATGAATAAACCCGTCGTAAACGTGAGTGGCTGGCCCGGTCATAAACAGCGGATGCCCCGGCCCTTTCCAGGCAATGTTTAGCGTGCCGCCCGGCAGGTCAACACGCACTTTCTCTGACAGCAGCCCCTGCTGAATACCCACCGCGACTGCCGCACAGGCTCCGCTACCGCAGGCCTGGGTTTCACCCGCGCCGCGCTCATACACGCGCAGGCGAATGTGCTCGCGGTTGACCACTTCCATAAAGCCGACGTTCACGCGTTCAGGGAAGCGTTCATGGCTTTCCAGCACCGGTCCCAGCGTTTCGACAGCGGCGGTCTTCACGCTATCCACCTGCAGGACGCAGTGTGGGTTACCCATCGACACCACGCCACACATCACGGTCTGTTCTGCGGCCCGCATCAGGTAAATGTTTTCGGCTTTATTCGCGCGGAACGGTACCTGCTGAGGCTCGAAGTTAGGCTCGCCCATATTCACGCAAACCAGTTCATCCTGATTCACGCTCAGCACCATACGGCCCGTTTGCGTACTGACGCGAATATCGCTTTTATTCGTCAGGCCTTTTAAGCGAACGAAGCGGGCGAAACAGCGTGCACCGTTGCCGCACTGGGCGACTTCGCTGCCGTCAGCGTTGAAAATGCGGTAATGGAAATCGAGATCGGGATCGTAAGGCGGCTCAACGATCAGCAGCTGATCGAAGCCGATCCCCAGATTGCGATCCGCCAGTCGACGGATCAGCTCAGGTGAGAAGTAAACGTTTTGCGTAACGGCATCGACCACCATAAAGTCATTGCCGAGACCGTGCATTTTCGAGAACTGCATTTTCTGCTCCGCCGAGTGTGTCATAGTTTACTGGACCGGTTTAACATCCTGCCCGGAGGTCGTGGCAGGAGATGACACGCTGCTGCCGGACTGCGTCGGCGAAGAGGTCTGAGTGGCCTGCGGTTTGCTCGTTTCGTCTGCCGGGAAGTAGAGCGGCCCTTTGAGTCCGCATCCCGCCAGGCTGACAACGGCAAGTAACATTGCCAGCTGGCAAATAGCTTTTTTCATTCTCATTCTGCTCGTAAAAAGATACCCGTTGCTGTCTATCATCGCAGGTGAAGACTGAAAAGCAACAGGAAAAGCAGAATCAAATTGGATGAATGCCAGCGGCCTCAATGCATCTGATAGCGCTGGGGATAATCGCTGCTGATTTCACTGTTCGGCACGGCAGCGCAAAGCTGAGTCAGCGTCTGGCTGCGGAAGGGAATCACCTGGAATCGCTCTTCAACCTGAACAATTTGATAGAACTGCGGCAGGTTAAAGTTAATAAAGCTGGAGCCGTAGGTGAAACGATCGTGCGATGACGAATAGAAACGGCTGACGTCACGCACCAGCTCTTCCTTGCTGCCTTCGCAGTGGTGATAAACCTCCACCCGATTGGTTTCATCCAGGATATAGATATTGAAGCCGTGATCGTCGAGTGTATCTTCGAAGAAGAACTGGATAATGCCTTCGCTGGCATAGCCATTGACCACCGCCGGCAGCCGGGTCTGATTCGTTTCAACCTTCAGCGACAGGCCGTGAAGCTTGTTGTTAGAGATCGCACCGTAAAATTCAACGGCATTTTCCAGCTTCTGTACCGAAACGCTCAGGCGCTCAAAGAACAGTCCCCATGTCTGCCCCGCCACGCGCAGCGCTTTGAAGCGACCTGGCTCTTGGCGAGTGCTGGAAAGCCGCAGCTCAACGCACTCTGAAACCAGCTGTTGAACACGGGTACGGATCAGCCCACGCAGGTGCTGGCTGTAGCAGAAGACCTCTACCGCATCCGGCGGCGCGGCATCCTGATGCATTTTGCCCAGAATGGTTTTCAGCGCCTCAATCATCGCCTGCTCGCCGTTAAAGTGCAGCGTACGCACTTCATTCCACGAGTTGCGATACAGCAGATCGACACTACCAACCAGACACTGCTGCTCAGCACCAAAGCTGAACACATCCAGCTTGCGGAAATCAAAGTGAACCACCTGATTACGGAAGGCCGAAGTCGGGTCGTATTCCAGGTTAACGATGATCGCCAGATGGCGGATCTCGCAGGGACTGTAGAGCGCTTTTGGCGTTGGCGCTGGCAGGCGCAGCGGGAAATGGTGCGATACATCGGCAACCAGCTCCTGCAGGCGGGCAAGATCACAAACCTCGTTGCCCTTCATATGCAGCCGCGTTTTGCTGGTCAGCAGACCGTTAAACCACGCCCACGCCACCAGCTTGTTCAGATAGCGGTTATATTCCAGCGGCTGATGGCTGATGATGGAACTCATGTCCGGCGACTGATTGTACAGATACCAGCCCGCGCGGTTGGCGCGGCCGTTCGGGACATGGATAAAGGTCAGATGCTGCTCGGACAGATCGGGAGAGATCTGTGGATTGACCAGCGTCACCTTACCCGGTAATGCTTCGAAAGCGGCATAAAGCTTACGCGTTAATACGCCAATATCCTGCGGACTGGCGCTGACGCTGAGATTATTACGGCGGGCAAAGCGGATCAGGTTGCGATAACTCTGCATCATCGCATCCAGTAATTCATTATGCGCCTCGCGCACCCGGCCGATTTTCCAGTCGGCCCGGCTATCCAGCACCTCAAGACGCTGCGTATCCCAACCCCATTCTGTTACCAGCTGGCTGAGTATTTCCCGACGCCAGCCGGAGTGCTCAGTCTCCTGAGACAGTTTCTCACACACTTTGAGGTAGAAACATCGGCGTACCAGGTCAAGACGCGCATGGTCGTCAATGCTAATAAGGTAACGTGTGACTCGCTCCAGCATCATGCAGTACGGGTCCAGACCGTAGGAAACGATCTCGCCATCGTGCAGGCGCTGTTTAATGTCCATCGCCAGCAGACGAGTATCCGGGTATTCCCACGAATACGCTTCCAGTAGCAGCGTTTTCAACACGGCCTTATAAGGGGAGTCAATGCTCTTATACAGCTGCCACAGACTGGCACCAAAGTACTCTTCCGCCGATAGCGTACCCAGACCACCGAGATCCAGCCATTCGTTCGGCGTCAGCACGCCCTGCTGATACAGCGACATCACATAGTCGTCGTAGTGCTCTTCTTCTTCACGCGGCACCATATTCCACAGAATACGTTTCCCCGCCATGCGGACCGCCGTGCGGTAAAACTCATCCAGCAGCAGAATGTGTTGGGTTGAACCGCAGTCCTCGCCGCCGAGGCTGCCACTTTCGTTGTGGCGGAAGCGGTTTTCATCAATCAGGAAGAAGCTGACCTCAACGCCCATCGCCGCACACCAGTTTTGTAGCAGCGTGCATTTTTTCTGCAGGGCCAGACGCTCTTGATTGTCCAGCCACGACTGGTGGCAGACCCAGATATCAAGATCGGATGTGGCATTTTGCCCGACGGAAGACGTGCTCCCCATGGAATACACCCCGGTAATCGGCATTTCGCCGCGCGGAGGTGCGGTCACGGAGCTGTCTGATTTAACTTGCAAATCATTAAGATAGACAAGTTGATTTTCATCAGGCGTGTAGAAGCTGATGCCATGTGGAACGTTACCCTCAAGGTAACCCGGCATCAGCGGATGATGATAATGTAGTAAGGTCGGCAGCAGACTGTAAACCTGTTGGAACGCAGGTCCCATCGCAGCCAGTGCGCGATCGACGCGCAGCTGGTTAATGGCATCCAGTCTCTGTTTCAGTGTCTCAATGTAGAGGTACAAGACGTCTCGCCTGATTATCCCAGTGCTTACACCCTTAGAGAGAAGGGTATACAAGAACTCTTTTTTCCAAAATCTGCCGTTTGCTTTAAAAATAGTCGTGCAGATTATTGCTGGAAACGTGATCAATCTAACATCAGACAGATTGACCGTAAAGAAAGTTGCGCTAGTTAACAGTTTAGCACATTTTTGCGCCAAACCATCGCGATGCTTCTCCAGACGGTCGTTTAAATGCTATTCACTGACAGCCTTCGCGGTTAAATGATAGGATAATCAATGAACGATCAAAACGGTATTGAGCATGTCAGACAAAATTTTAAGAATAGCAACCAGACAAAGCCCCCTGGCCTTATGGCAGGCAGAATATGTACAGCAGCGCCTGATCGCCTGCCATCCCGGGCTGCGCGTTGAGCTGGTGCCTATGGTTACACGCGGCGATGTGATCCTTGATACCCCACTGGCTAAAGTGGGCGGTAAAGGGCTGTTCGTTAAAGAACTTGAGCAGGCAATGCTCACCGATCGCGCCGATATCGCCGTGCATTCAATGAAAGATGTACCGGTTGAATTCCCGGAAGGGCTGGGCCTGGTGACCATCTGCGAGCGTGAAGACCCGCATGATGCTTTTGTCTCTCATCATTATGCTTCCGTTGATGCACTGCCACATGGCGCGATTGTTGGCACCTCAAGCCTGCGCCGTCAGTGCCAGATTAGTGCCCGTCGCCCGGACCTGGTGATCCGCTCTCTGCGCGGCAACGTCGGTACTCGCCTGGGCAAGCTGGATGCCGGTGAATATGATGCCATTATTCTTGCCGTAGCCGGTCTGAAGCGTCTTGGGCTGGGCGATCGAATCCGCCAGGTTATGCCCGCTGAAGAATCGCTGCCCGCCGTCGGTCAGGGTGCAGTCGGCATTGAGTGCCGCCTTGACGATACCGAAACCATTAGCCTGCTGGCTGCACTGAATGATGCAGATACAGCCTGCCGGGTTCGTGCCGAGCGAGCAATGAACACGCGTCTGGAAGGCGGTTGTCAGGTGCCGATTGGCAGCTATGCGGTGCTGGAAGGGGATCAACTATGGCTGCGTGGCCTGGTCGGTTCACCGGACGGCAGTCGGATGATTTGCGGTGAGCGTCGAGGCCCACGCGGCGATGCAGAACAGATGGGGATCTCACTGGCAGAAGAGTTGCTGGACAACGGCGCCAGGGAGATTCTGGCTGAAGTTTATCAGGGAAATCCGCCAGCATGAATATCCTGGTCACCCGCCCGTCACCGGCCGCTGACCAACTGGTCAGCAGGCTGCGTAGCCGCGGGCAGGCTGCCTGGGCGTTCCCTCTGATTGAATTCACTCCGGGGAGTCAGCTCGATCTCCTTCCCTCGCGGCTTGATGCACTCAGGCCAGACGATCTGGTCTTTATCCTTTCCCAGCATGCCATTCACTATGCTAATCCGGCGATAACGCAGGTTGGCAAGACCTGGCCCGCCAGTCTGAACTATTATGCAATAGGCCGTAGCACGGCGTTAGCGATGCACGCGGTAAGCGGACATTCGGTCGTCTGGCCGCACGAGCAGGAAATCAGTGAAATTTTGATCCAATTGCCTGAGCTTCAGCAGGTCGCCGGCAGGAAAGCGCTAATACTGCGCGGTAACGGTGGCCGTGAATTGCTGGGGGAAACTTTGCATAACCGTGGCGCTCAGGTAGAGTTTATTGAATGCTATCAACGCTGTGCAAAGCATTATCACGGTGCTGAAGAAGGCCGCAGATGGCGAGATCGCGGGATTGATACGCTGGTGGTGACCAGTGGAGAAATGCTGCAACAGCTCTACGCCCTGTTTCCCGTCATCGACCGGGATGCATGGTTATTGCACTGTCGGCTGGTGGTCGTCAGTGAACGTTTAGCCACTCTGGCCAGGGATTTGGGCTGGGCGAACGTCTGTGTCGCCGGGGGTGCCGATAATGACGCGCTGCTGCGCGCACTGGACTTATACTCTTAAGATTTCGCGAGCGGGAAGATTAAGGTATATCACACTTAAATATGGGATGAGCCATTATGACGGAACAAAAAGATTCCTCCGCCATGGTTGAAGATGTTACCCCTGCGGTTAAAGACTCAACCTCCGGGCAGCCGCCTTCGGATAAATCAAAAAATCACGGCGTCGTTTTAGGCGCGGTGGCAATTGCCATTGCATTAGCGCTGGGTGTCGGCCTGTGGCTGAATGGCAAACATCAGGCTGCACAGCAGGAAGAAGCGCGCCAGGCGCTTGCCGCTCAGATTGCCGATTTGCAGCAGCAGTCTACTCGCGATAAACAGTCGCTGATCGAGCAACTTTCGGCGCAAACCAAAGCGCTGGATACCGCTCAGCAACAGCAGGCCGCACTAAGCCAGCAGTTGGATGAACTGAAACAAAAAGTGGCAACTATCTCCGGAAACGATGTGCATACCTGGATGCTGTCACAGGCGGATTATCTGGTCAAAATGGCTGGCCGCAAGCTGTGGAGCGATCAGGATGTCACAACGGCGGTGGCGCTGCTGAAAAGCGCCGATGCCAGCCTGGCCGATATGAACGATCCGAGCCTGCTCGAGGCACGCCGTGCACTCACTCACGATATCAGCACTCTTTCCGCACTCAGCCAGGTTGACTATGATGGCATCATCCTCAAGCTGAACCAGCTGTCTAACGGTATTGATAATTTGCGCCTTGCCGATAATGATAACGACGATGCACCGATGGACGCGAACAGTAGCGAACTGTCGTCATCTTTGCGCGAATGGCGGCAAAATCTGGTAAAAAGCTGGCATAACTTCATGGATGATTTTATTACCATCCGTCGCCGCGATACCACCGCAGAACCCCTGCTGGCACCAAACCAGGATGTCTATCTGCGTGAAAATATCCGTTCCCGCCTGCTGATTGCCGCACAGGCCGTGCCGCGTCACCAGGATGAAATCTATAAACAGTCGATTGATACCGTGTCCGGCTGGGTTCGTGCCTGGTATGACACTAACGATGCCAATACCAAAGCCTTCCTCGAACAGCTGGATGAACTCAGCCAGCAAAGCGTCTCAATGGATGTTCCTGACTCACTGGAGAGCCAGCCGCTGCTTGATAAGCTGATGCAGACACGCGTGCGTAGTCTGCTGGCACAGCCCGCCGTAACTCCGGCCACTCCACAGCAGCAGGGAGAATAACGATGTTAAAAGTTCTTCTACTGTTTTTGCTGTTGATTGCCGGTGTCGTTCTCGGCCCAATGATCGCGGGTCATCAAGGTTACGTGTTGATTCAGACCGATAACTGGAATATTGAAACCAGCGTGACCGGCCTGGTGATTATTTTGATCCTGTCACTGCTGGTGATCCTCGGTATTGAGTGGCTGCTGCGCCGTATTTTCCGCACCGGAGCCCGTACCCGTGGCTGGTTTACCGGCAGGAAACGCCGCAGTGCGCGCCGACAGACCCAGGCCGCACTGGTGAAACTGGCGGAAGGCGACCATCAGCAGGTTGAAAAACTGCTTTCGCGCAATGCCGACCATGCAGAACAGCCGATGATCAATTATTTGCTGGCGGCTGAAGCAGCACAGCAGCGCGGTGATGAAGCACGAGCCAATCAGCATCTTGAACGTGCTACCGAGCTAAATGATGGCGATCCGCTGCCGGTAGAGATTACCCGCGTGCGTATTCAGCTGGCGCGTAATGAGGATCATGCCGCGCGCCACGGGATCGATCGTCTTCTGGAAATCGCCCCGCGCCATCCGGAAGTGCTACGCCTGGCGGAACAGGCCTATATCCGCACCGGTGCCTGGAGCGCGCTGCTGGATATTCTGCCTGCGATGGAGAAAGTGAAGCTCGGCGACGACAACCATCGTATCGCTCTACAGCAGCAGGCCTGGCTGGGCCTGATGAATCAGGCAATGGCCAATCAGGGCAGCGATGGTCTGAAACGCTGGTGGCAAAATCAGAGCCGTAAAACGCGGCATGAAACCGCACTGCAGGTGGCAATGGCGGATCACCTTATCGTCTGTGACGACCATGAGACCGCGCAGCAAATTGTGCTGGACGGCCTCAAACGCCAGTATGATGAACGCCTGGTGTTGCTGATGCCGCGCCTGAAGTCCGGTAATCCAGAGCAGCTGGAAAAAGCCCTCCGCCAGCAGATCAAGCAGCACGGTGCCACGCCGCTGCTCCACAGCACGCTGGGGCAGCTGCTGATGCAGCACGGTGAGTGGGAACAGGCCAGCGAAGCCTTCCGCGCTGCGCTACAGCAGCGGCCTGATGCGTTTGACTATGCATGGCTGGCTGATACCCTGGACCGCCAGCACAAGCCAGAAGAGGCCGCGGCAATGCGCCGGGATGGTCTGCTGCTGACGCTGAAAAATAATTCCTGAGCCGCGGCTGAAGCGTCACGGACTCTTCGTTGTGGCGCTGCTGTTTCGGGTTGATCAAACCGCTATCTTTCTGAGATAGCGGTTTTTTTTCGCTTAGGGCAAAAAAAACACCTGCCCGAAGACAGGTGTAACGATCAGGTCGGTTAAGACAACCGATTGGTACCCGACTCAACGTTGTGCCCTGGATTCCAATAAGGCGTTAGCGATATTGGCTGGCTGGACAACGGGTACCGTAAAGTGGCTCTGCGTCATTCCCAGGTTTATGAAGCATCAGCAAACATAAGGGGTGGAATGAGCATCTACAGTTATAGTGTTGCACAGCCTGTGCCAGAATGGCACTTCCATAATTCCTAATATTCTACTGCTATGATTTTTATCACTTTTAATGTCTTTTTTAGCATTACGTCATCTCCACCACCGTCGCCAAAAGCGGACACCAGCCTTGATAAAGCGTCTCCAGATGGAGACAACCATTGCATAGTTAGGTAAATCTATTTAAAAACAATGCATTACATGTCTCAAGTTGGAGACAAAAAGCAAAATTAGTGAGAACGGCAAACATCATTGGATAGGAGAGTATTTGTAAGGAAGAGATTGTGCACGCCACTGGCTCAATCCGATATGGACGAAATACAAATGTGTATCGCCTGAGTACTCGATACAGAGTGGGGCGAACGAAAATAGCAGGTATGGCAGGTATGGCAGGTATGGCAGGTATGGCAGGTATGGCAGGTATGGCAGGTATGGCAGGTATTACTAAGAAGGGGGAAACCGTAAGATAAAAATGACTAAATTGAAAACGAAAAAAAACCTGCTTTTTCAAGCAGGTTTCTTAATTG
>NZ_JAPDNC010000019.1:0-32043 GCF_025947915.1 Erwinia sp. INIA01 | reverse complement strand
GTCGGCGAGAGAGGATTCGAACCTCCGACCCACTGGTCCCAAACCAGTTGCGCTACCAAGCTGCGCTACTCGCCGAACTGTACTACCTTACTGCATCGCCCAAAACCCTCAGGCTTTAAGCAAAAACCCCGCTAACGCAGGATTTTAAAATTGGTCGGCGAGAGAGGATTCGAACCTCCGACCCACTGGTCCCAAACCAGTTGCGCTACCAAGCTGCGCTACTCGCCGAATACTGCTTCACTTCACTCTAAAGATTTTGTGGTGCGAAGAGAGGGACTTGAACCCTCACGTCCGTAAGAACACTAACACCTGAAGCTAGCGCGTCTACCAATTCCGCCACCTTCGCATTCAACAAAATCTGGGGTGGCTAATGGGACTCGAACCCACGACAACTGGAATCACAATCCAGGGCTCTACCAACTGAGCTATAGCCACCACAACTACTTCCAACTACGTACTTCTTATAACGCGGTAATGATACCACCGCAGCTCTTGCGCACAAACTTAATGGCGCGCCCGACAGGATTCGAACCTGAGACCTCTGCCTCCGGAGGGCAGCGCTCTATCCAGCTGAGCTACGGGCGCGTAGCGCCGTTGCGGATGTGCATACTACGGATAGGAGCCTTACCTGTCCAGTGCTTTTTTCACAAAAAAACGCGTTTGATTACGCTTTGTGCATTCCGTCTAAACTCGCAGCATTTTTCCGCCTTTTCGGACGGAAAAACCACGGCAGCAACGAATTACCGTCGCAATTTATCCAGAATTAAAGATCGCCTTTCCAGTGATAGTTGAGATATTTCAGCAGTCTGAGCTGGCGTTTAAGACGCGACGGTTGTGAAAGTAAGCGATAGAGCCACTCCAGACCCATTTTTTGCCAAATTCTGGGGGCGCGTTTAACGTGGCCGGTAAACACATCGTAGGTGCCCCCCACGCCCATATACAACGCATCCGGATAAAAAGCCTTGCAGTCACGCATTAGCAGCTCCTGCCGAGGCGATCCCATTGCCACCGTGACCAGCTTTGCTCCGCTGGCAACGATACGCGCCAGCAGTGCATCGCGCTGGTCAGGCGTGAAATAGCCATCCTGCGCCCCCACAATATTCACATTCCACTGACGGCGCAGTTTATCCTGGGTTTGCTCAAGCACGTCAGGGCGCCCGCCAATCAGAAATACCGGCGTACCCTCGCGCCCGGCCCTCTCCATGAGTGCTTCCCACAGGTCGGCCCCGGCAATCCGGGATACCTGAGCCTGCGGGTACTTCTTACGAATCGAACGCACAATGCTGATGCCGTCGGCATAGCGATATTCGGCAGCGGTAATGAGATTAAAGATTTCGGCATCATTTTCCGCCGTCAAAACCTTTTCCGCATTGATCGCTACCAGCGTTCCACTCTTCAGCTTTCCATCCTGATTGAGGTAATCAACAAACTCCGCCATATCGCGAAACCCGGCCAGCGACAGGCCACGAATTTGATACTGCGGCACGGTTACAGAGGCATGCATGGTATTTACCTTAAGTCTGAAATCAAAACGGCCCGCTTGCCGCATCCGGCTGTGCGGCAAGCGGGCGAATACCGGTACGGTCGCGGACTAAGCCCGCGCTATCCAGTAACCAGTACAGCAGCTTCGCCACCACCACGCAGACCGCAAAAATGACACAGAAGAACACCACTCTGGAAGCAAACGCATCCAGACCTTCTCGCGCCAGTACAATCATGTTAAACACCGCACCAAAGCAGAAGCTTTGCAGGATCGCGGCCTTATAGCGGTTCTGTTCCTGCTGGCCTTTTTCATACAGCCAGTCAAACCATTTAATAATCAACCCGACCGCAACGGCACCGAGTGGAATAAACAGCGCGCCGCCCATGACCAGCAGTGAGCCAATAAGCGTCGGTGATATCGCCAGACCGGAGTGGTTATCCAGCACTTCCCAGGTAAAGTAGTTCGCACTGTTCAGCACCAGTGACGGGCGACCGTGCCACAGCCAGCTGGGAATGAATACGTAGAAATCCCGTACGATCGGTGCCAGCCCCTGGAAACTGATTTTGTCGTAGTTTTGCAGCAGTAACCCCAGATTCTCCCACGGCGAGAACGTATCGCGGGTGAGGTAGAGGAAGGTGTAAAACGCCTCCGAGCCGCTCACATCCAGGTTATAGCGTTTCAGCGCCAGCCAGAACATGCCGACAATACCGCCGACGCCCGCCAACACCAGCATCCACAGAGTGATCCAGCCGCGGATAATGCCGATAAACAGGAACAGGGCGAAGGCGATAATAATGTTGGCGCGCGTACCGCCCACTATCACATAAGTCAGCAATCCGAAGGCAACGGTACTGACTAAAAACAGCAGCCAGCCGCGAAAATCCTGCTTCAGGAAGTAGACCACCAGCATCGCCGGGATAAAGAAGTAGAAGAAGCGCTTCAGGGCAACGCCCGAAACATCCGCCGAGAAAATCTGACTGTAGCTGTGCAGTTTGAACAGCAGGAAGCCGTTGTGCATGAAGAACACGCTGACCGTGCCCAGCGCGACCAGCGCCAGCAATATCCAGCTCAGGTTCGCCTCGACCCGGTTGATGGTGAACACCTGCCGCGGTGGCCTGGTGCTGCGCGCGCGCAGCCGGGTTTTATAGCTTACGTAGTAGATGGCATAGAAGCAGCTCGCCGCCAGCAACGCCTGTAGCAGGAATTCCGGCGGCACCACGGCGACGTTAAAGCCAAACACCAGCACGCTGGTAAACGGAAAGCCAAAGAAGAAGGTCAGCAAGAACAGCAGCGAGAAGAAAACATTAAAATTGAACCGCACCCGGCGAAACTCGCGCCAGGTCAGCGTCAGGATAAATCCAGCGCCCAGCAGCCAGACCACCAGCAGCCCGGAAAATTCTAATAAGCTCATACGCTTTCTCCCTCAACCAGCCGCAGCGCCTGCTGCCAGCCCGCCAGATAGCCCGGTTCAAAAAAGGCAATCTGCTGCTTATCCATCAGGCTCAGCTGCCGCTGCGCTTCGCTGACCGTCGCGGCATCCAGCGCGTCACCAGTAAACAGTACCGGCACCTGCTGCTCAACCAGATCCTGCCAGAACGGGTTTTTACGATTCAGGACAAACGGAATGTTGGCCTGAATCAGCAGGCACAGCGTGCCGATCCCCTGCTGGCGTTCAAAGATAAACCAGCCGAGATCGCAGCTGGAGATCAGCTGCAGATAGTCACTGAATTCAATTTTCTCCGTCAGCAGCTGTACCTGACCGGAGGTAAACAGCGCATCGGCTGCGGCACGCACGCGGGAGATATAGACGTCATTATTCGCCGGATAGCCCAGCGGCACGACAACCTTCACTTCATCGCCGAACTGCTGATGGATCTCCTGTAGCGCCTGGATATGCCGGTTGCTGGCATCACCCGAGTTGCCCAGCAGGATCGTCAGTGGGCCTTGATGAGGCTGAGCGACAGGGACGTTCTGCGCCAGGCGAGTTGGGAAATAGAGCAGCGACGCGGGCACGCGCGAATGGCGCTGATGGAAATGATTGATGTCGCCCCGGGTAGCAAACACCTGCGCCACGCGCTTCTGCGCCTGCCGACGCAGCAGATAGAACAGGCGGAATTTCAGGCTGATCGCATCCTCGTACAGATCCGCTCCCCAGATATGCCAGTAGAGCTGTGAACGCGAAATCTTCCCCCCCAGCAGCGCCAGCCAAAGCTTGGGGTTAAACTGGCCGTGGCAGAAGAAGCGCGTCTCACGCTGGCGACGAGCCAAAGTGATAACCGCTTCGGCCAGCGCGCTTTTATCGGCGAACACGCAAATTTGCAGCCGGGGATACTGCTCAGCCACAGAGGGCTGGTTTGACACCAGCCAGAACTGACGCGGGGCCGCCGTGGGCACCACGTCATAAATTACCTGGTTAAAAAAGCCCAGAACCGTCTGATTATGATGCGGTATATCCGAGCCTAAAAGATGGATTACTGTGGTCATTATCGTCTACGGTAGAGAGTAAATACGCCTGCACAGAGCGCAAAGTAAGCGATATAGGTCGCCATATATGCCTGCGCTGCCCCTGCCGCACCGTGCAGCGGGATCAGCCAGCGGGAAAATCCAGTGAGCAGGATAAACTGGCTCACTTCGGTCAGAATGTAAAAACGCAGTGATGCCTTAGCGATCACCAGATAGCCGAAGACGTAGCAGCCGACCTTCAGCACATCGCCAATCAGCTGCCAGACAAACAGGTCGCGCATGCCGGTAAACTGGCTGGAGAACAGCAGCCAGATGGCGAAGTCGCGCAGCAGCCAGACGCAGAAACTGGCCACCATTACCGCCGGGAGAACAAAGCGCAGCGCGCGAATGATCTCCCGAGAAATATCCGCTTTATTCTCCAGTCTCGCCAGCGTTGGCAGCAGCCAGACGCTAAACGAAGCGGTAATAAACTGCAGATAAGCGTCGGAGATGCTGCTCACCCCCTGCCACAGCCCTACCTGCTCCCAGCCCGCGTGCGCCTGCAGCAAATTACGCATCATCACCCACGCCACCGGAAGCGTGACGGCGGTAATCAGCGCCATCACCGTAAACTTGCCGAGCTGACGGGCATACTGCGGCTGCCACACCGGCAGCAGGTAATGCATCGGCAGATGGTCACGACGGGCCAGCACCGCCATCGCCGGGATCATCACCAGCGCGGGCACCATCGCCAGCCCAACCAGCGCGCCGCTGTAGCCGCCCAGCCAGTAGCAGACAAACCATGCCGCCACGCCGATGATGCTGCCCACAATCAGCGCCAGCGCATTCCCGGCCGCATCGCGGAAGCCTTTGACGATCGCCAGCGCCAGGTTAGCCCAGGCGATGCCCAGCTGTAAAAACGCCACGATGCGAATCACCTGCTGGTACTTCACATCATCAAACAGCGCCTGGCTGATAGGGGCGGCAAACAGCAGGAAACCGACCGCCAGCAGCAGCGAGAACCCGAGAACCATCGCCGACGCCGTGCCGGTCACCGCACGCAGCTCCGTTGGCTGCTGCTGATGCTGCGCCACCAGCTTGGTCACACCATTGAAGATCCCTGCCCCGGCCAGCACGCCCAGCACGGTAATCAACTGGCGGAAGTTACCCGCCTGCCCCACGCCCGACGGGCCGTACGACACCGCTAACATCTTCACCACCAGCAACCCGGCAGCAATCTTAATCAGCGTGGACGCGGCGGTCCACACGGAAGCTCTGGCCAGCGACATATCAGGAAAGATAGCTGCGTAAGGAGCCAATTACCGTTTTCTGATTATTATCAGAAAGGTTATAGAACAGCGGCAGCCTCAGCAGGCGGTCACTGTCCTGCTGGGTATAGCGATCGGTGCCGTGGAAACGGCCAAAACGCTGCCCGGCAGGCGAACTGTGCAGCGGGATATAGTGGAACACCGCCATGATTTCGGCCTCTTTCAGCCAGGAAATCAACGCGGTACGGTCGTCGTTATCACGCAGCTTCAGGTAGAACATATGTGCGTTGTGCTCGCAGTCTGCCGGGATGCCCGGCAGAGAGATCCGTCCACGCGCGGCGAACGGTTCCAGCGCGGTGTAGTAATTTTGCCAGAGGTGTAAACGCTGCTGGTTGATGCGCTCCGCCGCCTCCAGCTGCGCCCAGAGATAGGCGGCCTGTAAATCGGCCATCAGATAGCTGGAGCCGATGTCGCGCCAGGTATATTTGTCCACCTGCCCACGGAAGAACTGGCTACGGTTAGTGCCTTTTTCGCGGATGATTTCCGCACGCTCAACCAGCGCCGCATCGTTAATCAGCGTCGCCCCGCCCTCGCCCCCGGCGGTGTAGTTCTTCGTTTCGTGGAAGCTGAAGCAGCCAATATGACCAATGGTGCCCAGCGCCCGGCCTTTATACGTCGACATCACGCCCTGTGCGGCATCTTCAATCACCCAGAGTTTATGCTTCTTCGCCAGCGCCATAATGGTGTCCATCTCGCAGGCCACGCCCGCATAGTGGACCGGCACGATCGCCTTAGTGCGCTCGGTGATCGCCGCTTCAATCAGCGTCTCGTCAAGATTCATCGTATCCGGGCGCACATCGATAAAGACAATGGTGGCGCCGCGCAGAACGAAGGCATTGGCGGTAGAGACAAACGTGTAGCTCGGCATAATCACTTCATCGCCGGGCTGAATGTCGATCAGGATCGCGGCCATTTCCAGCGAGGCGGTACAGGACGGGGTCAGCAGCACCTTACGGCTGCCAAACCGCTGTTCCATCCACTGCTGGCAGCGGCGGGTAAAGCCGCCATCGCCGCACAGCTTACCGCTGCCCATGGCCGACTGCATATATTCAAGTTCAGTTCCCACCACCGGTGGTGCGTTAAACGGGATCATGGCGTTTTCCTGTATAACCAGTAGGCGGTACGTTCAATCACGCCACCGCAGCGAAGATAGAGGCGCAGCGCTGCAAGGTTACCCAGCTGCGTTGCAACGTGAAGTCGGGTCAGACGCCGGGCGCGGCACCAGTCATTTGCCGCATCCATCAGCCGCTGGCCAATCCCTAATCCCTGATAAGCGGGCAGCACGGCCAGTAGCCCAATGCGCGCCGTCCGGTCTTCCAGCTCGCGCAGAGAGACAAAGCCCTGCATAGCACCCTGCTCATCCACCGCCAGCAGGCACTGATGGTCGAAAGTGCCGCGAATGGCATTCTCAATCCACTGCGCGTAGAAGCGTCCGCTGTCGCCCACGGCAAACCAGGGCGCACGAAAGCGGCTCCAGATAAAGGCTTCACTCGCCGCCTGCCGCAGGGCCGGAATATGTTCGGCGCGGGCGATGCGAATACCGGTCGGGCGCTCGGCGGGGGTGATGTCCAGCACGCAGTCCGCCTCGCCCTCCACCATGCTGAAACCCAGGGCGCTGAGCGCATCCAGCTCGGCACTTTGCTGTGCCAGGACTTTCACCTGTACCAGCGGCCAGTCATCCAGTGCGGCGATATCCAGCGGCGTTTCGCCCTGCAATTCCAGCAGGGCACTTTGCTGACCGAAAAATGCATTTTCCCAGGCGAGAGGTTTAAGCGTGGCAAACATACGCACCTCCACGGGCAGGAAAAGCGAATGGGTTAATCATCGCCACACGCCTTTGGTATCGACGATATAGCTCTGCTGCACGGCTTCCGGCCTGATGGCTTTAAACTGGCGGTGATCGACCAGCATCACCAGCACATCTGCCTGCTGAAGCGCATCGTCCAGCGCCAGCAGCGTGACCTTATCGCGCAGTTTTTCCGGTAGCTGGTGTATGTGCGGCTCCACCACCAGCGTACTGCCCTGATGCCAGTCAGCAATCAGTCGGGTGACCTGCATCGCAGGGCTTTCCCGCAGATCGTCGATGTCCGGTTTAAACGCCAGGCCGAAGCAGGCAATTTTCAGGTCGCTGGCGCGCTTATCGCTGGCCATCAGGCACTCTGCTACCCGCTGCTTCACCTGTTCCAGTACCCAGTGGGGTTTAGCATCGTTGACTTCACGCGCGGTGCGGATCAAACGCGACTGCTGCGGGTTTTGCGCGACAATAAACCAGGGATCGACGGCAATACAGTGGCCGCCGACGCCCGGTCCCGGCTGCAGGATATTCACCCGCGGATGGCGGTTAGCCAGGCGGATCAGCTCCCAGACATTAATCTGCTGCTCGGCGCAGATCAGCGAAAGTTCGTTGGCAAAGGCGATGTTAACGTCGCGGAAGCTGTTCTCGGTGAGTTTGCACATTTCCGCTGTGCGGGCGTTGGTCACCACGCACTCACCTTCAAGGAACAGGTTGTACAGGTCGCAGGCACGCTGCGAGCTGGTGGCGGTCATGCCGCCGATAACCCGATCGTTTTTAAACAGCTCAATCATGACCTGCCCTGGCAGCACACGCTCCGGGCAATAGGCAATGTGGATATCCGACGCGTCGCCCGCCTGCTGCGGGAAGGTCAGATCGGGACGTTCGCCGGCCAGCCACTCGGCCATCTGCTCGGTAGCACCCACCGGCGAGGTGGACTCCAGGATCACCAGATCGCCTTTCTTCAGCACCGGCGCAACCGAGGCCGCAGCGGCACGGACATAGGACATATCGGGCTGATGGTCGCCCTCAAACGGCGTAGGAACGGCGATCAGAAAAGCGTCAGCGGGTTCCGGCCGGGTGGCGGCACGTAAGAATCCCCCCTCAACGGCGGTTTTCACCACCCGATCGAGGTCAGGTTCAACAATATGGATTTCACCACGGTTGATGGTATCCACTGCGTGGGCATTAACGTCAATGCCGATAACCTGCTTCTGGCGTGAGGCAAAAGCCGCAGCGGTTGGCAGGCCGATATACCCCAGGCCGATAACTGAAATGGTGTTGAAATTCATAATGTAATCCGATTATTTTTTAATGCCTGCACGATGCGCTGGCAGGCGAGCCCGTCGCCGTAGGGATTATGTGCGTGACTCATTGTTTGCCAGGCTGCCTCATCGGTCAGCAGGCGGGTCACTTCACTGACTATTTTAGCGCCATCGGTCCCCACCAGCCTGACCGTACCGGCCTCAATCGCTTCGGGACGTTCAGTGGCATCGCGCATCACCAGCACCGGTTTACCCAGCGACGGTGCTTCTTCCTGGATGCCTCCTGAATCGGTGAGGATCAGCCAGGCCCTGTCCATCAGCCAGACAAACGGCAGGTACTCCTGCGGCTCTATCAGAATGATGTTGTCAATGCCTTTAAGGATGCGATTCACCGGCTCGCTGACGTTCGGATTGAGGTGGACCGGATAAACAATTTGCAGCTGCGGATGCAGACGGGCGATTTCAGCCAGTGCGTTACAGATACGCTCAAAACCACCGCCAAAGCTTTCCCGGCGGTGTCCGGTGACCAGCAACAGCTTTTTATCGGCATCGAGAAAAGGGTATCTGGCCGCCAGACCGTTTCGCAGCTTTTCATCGCTTAGCACACGATCCCGCACCCAGAACAGCGCATCAATGACCGTATTGCCCGTAACAAAAATACGCGAGTCAGGCAGATTTTCACGTACCAGGTTCTGCCTGGAACGTTCGGTCGGTGCAAAATGGTAGCTGGCAAGGTGCCCGGTCAGCGTGCGGTTAGCCTCTTCAGGCCAGGGAGAGTAGAGATCGCCGGTACGTAAACCCGCTTCGATATGCCCGACGGGGATACGGTGATAAAACGCCGCCAGGCTGGCAGCCAGCGTGGTCGTGGTATCACCATGAACCAGCACTACGTCTGGGGTAAAATCGGCAAATACCGTTTTCAGCCCCTCCAGGATGCGGCTGGTAATTTCGGTCAGCCCCTGTCCCGGGCGCATGATATTCAGATCGTAATCCGGCACCAGTGAGAACAGATGCAACACCTGATCCAGCATTTCGCGATGCTGGGCAGTAACGCACAGGCGGGACTCTATTTCGTGATCCTGCGCCAGCGCATGGACCAGCGGGGCCATTTTAATTGCCTCGGGGCGCGTGCCAAAAACCGTTAATACTTTCACCGTCGCTCTCTCAATTGGTCCGTTGATTAACAACATGACCCTTGCGAGGTCGGCGTATCAGCGCGGTCCCGGCGCCAGTCAGGGCACCTACTGCCCCCCACATAATCATCAATAACAAACGACGCGGGCTGTCGCGGGTTACCGGTTCTTCCGGCGTACGCAGATAGCGCCAGGTCTGGAATGCTTTAACCAGGGTTGGGCCAACATTGAGCGTAGCCAGCATGGCACGGTTCTGGTCGTACTCAACATCGTAAGAAGGGCCGCTGGCGCGCAGGTTTTCCAGCCGCGCCTGCAGCATTGGCCGCCCCAGCAGGAACAGCTCGGAATCCGGTAGCTGCTCGGAAGGCGTATCGGTTTTCGTCTGCTCGAAACCCTGCTGCTGAGCAATCTTCAGCGCCTGCTCAACGCTGTGGATCTCACGGTCGTAAATCGCGGTAGCGACCGCTTCCTGCCGTTTGATCTGCGCTTTTAGCTGGATGCTGCGCGCCGCCCATGCGCCGGCCAGCTCTTCATTCAGATGCGTCGTTGCGCGTCCATTGGCGAAAGCCACGTACTCGCGCAGCAGCGTATTGGCATCCCCTGAGGTTTCAGCCACCAGCTTAACGGTGTCATTGATGTTTTTCGCCGCATCTGCCGGTTGGAACTGGATATTGGCAATCAACTCATCCAATAACGCGGCATTTTCACGCGCGCTGCCGGTTTGGCGCTGCTTGTAGTAGCCGGACTGTAACCAGAAGTCGCGTCGGGTGTCCCAGGCCGCAAGCTGCATGATAAATTCCTGGTAAGCCTCATCCATGACCGTTGGCTGCGGTGCATTCAGGCTGATATTTCCGGCACGCTGATCCAGATTATTGAGGAACTGCTGCTGGGAGTAGAAGCCGGACAGCATGTTAACCGTCGGCCGATCGGTAATCGCCGTGGTACTCCATTTCGGCGTAACCACCAGCGTGTAGAGCCAGGCCAGCAGAGCAAACAGCACGCCTCCACCAATAATCCAGAATTTACCGCGCCATAGCGCACAGCAAAGACCGCGAATATCCAGCTCGTTATCGGCAGCAACAGGATGGGTCATACATCATTTCCTTATTGTCAGGGCATCTATCAATCAATTAAAAAGTTTAGCTGTCGTTATTGTTATTACGCAGGCGACGCTTTACACGTTTAATCATTCGCGCAACGCGCCAGGCGCGTTTTATGCAGTAGCCATACAGCATAAAAGCCAGCAAAAACAGGATCAGCATGACCCATTCCGGGGTAAAACTCAGATATTCACCCAGTACCCCAATCGCTGCCAGCAGCGCTGCGGCCAGAGTAATCAGCATAAACGCCTGTCGTGAGGTGAAGCCCGCACGCATTATAAGGTGATGAATATGCTGACGATCTGCCGAGAAAGGACTCATTCCTTTGCTCAGACGGCGATACATAATAGCGACCATATCCATCAAAGGAATAGCGATCAACCACAGCGCGGTAACCGGGGTAATCGGATGGCTTTCACCCTGAGTTGCGGCCAGCAGAATCCAGATGATCGTGAAGCCGATCAGGGTGCTACCGGCGTCGCCCATAAAGACTTTGTAACGGCCACCAAACATGCCGAGATTGAGCAGAATGTAGGGGACAATGGCGGCGATCATCGTGAAACACCACATTGCCAGACTGGTCTGCCCGTCAAACAGCAGGATGATACCCATCGCCATAAAAGAGACGCAGGACAGGCCCCCCAACAGGCCGTCGATACCGTCAACCATATTAAAAGCGTTGATCGCAGCCCAGACGGCAAACAGCGTCAGTACATAGCCAAATGGGCCGACAACCAGCTCCCAGGGGCCAAAAATATGGCCAAGGCTGAACAAATACAGCTTGGCCTTCACCATCATTACCACGGCGACGCCAGCCTGAACCACGGCGCGAATTTTCACACTAATATCAAAGCGATCGTCGAGTGCGCCAACCAGGACAAGGCAGCCTGCACATACCAGATAGAGGCTAAAATGGGGGATGTAATAATCGGAAATGGCAAAAGCGAAGCAGCTGCCGGCAAACACGGAAACACCACCGACCAGCGGGATCACACCCTGATGGCGCTTGCGATAGTTGGGTCTGTCCACCAGCCCGATTTTTTTAGCGGCCTTACGGGCAAAAAATAGAAACGCCAGCGAAAAAACAAAAGTCAGTGCAAGCTCAGTACTCATATTGAGTAAATTCACATTAATCAGCTCTCTGCGAAGAATTGCGTAATGTTATAAGCAAAAATAGTGCCATAATCATCCGTGTAATTCTGATTTTATCGACCAGGACGAGCAAAAATTAACCTCGTTTAATTGCAGTCCTGAACCATACACCAGGTTTAGTTCTCCCTTAACCGGCTAGCGTATAGGTCAAAAACAAAAAACGCCACGACTAAGCGTGGCGTTACCCGAGTTTGTTTTTTGGCGAGGACAACGAAAACGGCAGCGCTTCAGCAGCGCACCGCTTTCAGAGCATCATCAAACCATTACGAACGTTTCATCATGTCGAAAAATTCGTCGTTGGTTTTGGTCATCGCCAGTTTGTTAATGAGGAATTCCATCGCGTCGATTTCACCCATTGGATGAATGATTTTGCGCAGGATCCACATTTTCTGCAGCTCTTCGGATGTGGTAAGCAGCTCTTCTTTACGCGTACCTGAACGATTATAGTCGATAGCAGGGAATACGCGCTTCTCAGCGATTTTACGCGCGAGATGCAGCTCCATGTTGCCGGTACCTTTGAATTCTTCGTAGATAACTTCATCCATTTTAGAACCGGTATCGACCAGCGCCGTAGCGATGATAGTCAGGCTTCCGCCCTCTTCAACGTTACGCGCAGCACCGAAGAAACGCTTTGGACGATGCAGGGCGTTCGCATCCACACCACCGGTCAATACCTTACCAGAGGCAGGAACAACGGTGTTGTAGGCACGCGCCAGACGGGTGATGGAGTCCAGCAGGATGATGACATCCTTTTTATGCTCAACCAGGCGCTTAGCCTTCTCGATCACCATTTCAGCAACCTGCACGTGGCGTGATGCCGGCTCGTCAAAGGTAGAAGCGATCACTTCACCTTTAACCAGACGCTGCATCTCGGTCACTTCTTCCGGACGCTCGTCAATCAGCAGCACCATCAGCACACAGTCAGGATGGTTGTAAGCGATGCTCTGCGCGATATTCTGCAGCAGCATGGTTTTACCGGCTTTCGGCGGTGCTACGATCAGGCCACGTTGGCCACGGCCAATCGGCGATGCCAGATCCAGCACGCGTGCGGTAAGGTCTTCGGTAGACCCGTTACCACGCTCCATACGCAGGCGAGAATTCGCATGCAGCGGAGTTAAGTTTTCAAACAGGATTTTGCTACGCGCATTTTCCGGTTTGTCGTAGTTAACTTCGTTAACTTTCAGCAGCGCAAAGTAACGCTCACCTTCTTTTGGTGGACGGATCTTCCCAGAGATTGTGTCACCAGTGCGGAGGTTGAAGCGGCGGATTTGGCTGGGGGAAACGTAGATGTCATCGGGGCCTGCGAGGTAGGAACTGTCTCCGGAACGGAGGAAACCAAATCCATCCTGGAGTATCTCGAGTACGCCATCGCCGAAGATATCTTCGCCACTTTTAGCATGCTGCTTGAGGATGGCGAAAATAATATCCTGTTTGCGCATACGCGCCAGGTTTTCCAGCCCCATGTTTTCGCCGAGAGTGATCAGGTCAGAAACCGGCGTATTTTTTAATTCGGTAAGATTCATAATGGTGGGTTCTTAAACTCGGGGTAAATCTTGAACTGTTTGTCGTGAATAGTATGGCAAAAGGTCCATGCCTGTTAAATGGCACTCTGTTCTAAAGTCCGCTCGATGATCACGTACAGGAAAACGCAGATCCGAAACGAGGAGACGGTGTAGAAAGACGCCGGAATTCAGTTGATGCTAACCGTCAGATTGTCGAATGTCTGTAAGATTTAGACGAATACAGTATTCAACAAGGGATAATTCTAAAGATTCAAACTACAGGTAAGTTCGTCGTGCAGCGGATTTAACTTAGCACGCTTAATGCGGGGCGTCTAGCGGTCTGAGAAAAATTACAAACCGCCAGGCGCCGGCAAAGCATGATTAGCCCAGGTTCGCGTTCAGGAACTCTTTAAGCTGACCTTTAGACAGTGCACCAACTTTAGTCGCGATGACTTCGCCACCTTTAAACAGCAGCAGTGTTGGGATACCGCGAATGCCGTACTTAGGCGCTGTAGCCGGATGCTCATCAATGTTGAGCTTGGCAATCGTCAGCTTGCCTTCATACTCTTCGGCAACTTCATTCAGGATTGGGGCAATCATCTTGCAAGGGCCACACCATTCTGCCCAGAAGTCTACCAGCGTTAAACCATCAGCTTTCAGGACATCAGTTTCGAAGCTATCATCGGACAGGTGAACAATTTTAGCGCTCATGTTTACTCCAGGGGGATTATCTTGATCTTGATGATGTAGCATTAAGCAGCATCAGATTAACAATTTCACTGCTTTTATTTCAACGGATATGCTTTCGTAAAGCAATACTTAGCTGATATTCTACCACACTATGAGCAAAACACACTTAACCGAAAAGAAGTTTTCCGACTTCGCCCTGCATCCTCAGGTCATTGAAGCTCTTGATAATAAAGGGTTTCATAATTGCACGCCTATTCAGGCGCTGGCATTACCTTTTACGCTCTCCGGGCGTGATGTAGCAGGTCAGGCGCAAACCGGTACGGGCAAAACGATGGCGTTTTTAACGTCAACGTTTCATCATCTTCTTTCTCACCCTGCACCGGAAGGCCGCCAGATTAACCAACCGCGCGCGCTGATCCTGGCTCCGACGCGTGAACTGGCCGTTCAGATCCACGCGGATGCGGAACCACTGGCGCAGGTTACCGGGCTAAAACTCGGCCTTGCCTACGGTGGCGATGGTTATGATAAGCAGCTGAAAGTGCTGGAAAGCGGTGTTGATATTCTGATTGGCACCACGGGCCGTTTAATCGATTATGCGAAACAAAATCACGTTAATTTAGGTGCTATACAGGTCGTCGTCCTCGACGAAGCCGATCGTATGTTCGATCTCGGCTTTATCAAAGATATCCGCTGGCTGTTCCGCCGCATGCCTGCCGCGAACCAGCGCCTGAATATGTTGTTCTCCGCCACGCTGTCGTTCCGTGTGCGCGAGCTGGCCTTCGAAAACATGAACAACGCCGAGTACGTTGAGGTCGAGCCAGAGCAGAAAACCGGGCACCGCATTAAAGAAGAGCTGTTCTACCCTTCCAACGAAGAAAAAATGCGTTTGCTGCAAACGCTGCTGGAAGAAGAGTGGCCTGACCGGGCGATTATTTTCGCCAATACCAAGCACCGCTGCGAAGATATTTGGGGCCATCTGGCTGCCGATGGTCATCGCGTAGGCCTGCTGACCGGTGATGTGGCTCAGAAAAAACGCCTGCGTATTCTGGACGATTTCACCAAAGGTGACGTGGATATCCTGGTTGCGACTGACGTAGCCGCCCGTGGTTTACACATTCCTGCGGTAACGCACGTGTTTAACTACGATCTGCCTGACGATCGCGAAGATTACGTTCACCGCATCGGACGTACCGGCCGCGCTGGCGCAAATGGGCACTCAATCAGCCTGGCCTGTGAAGAGTACGCGCTGAATTTGCCAGCGATTGAAGAATATATTGGTCACAGCATTCCGGTCAGCCGCTACAACAGCGATGCGCTGATGAGTGAACTGCCGCCGCCAAAACGCTTAACCCGCAACCGCACAGGCAACAACCTGCGTCGTGGGGGAAATAACAATCGCCGTGGTAGCGCACCGCGAAACCCTAACCGCAAACGCTCAGGTTAACGTCTCTATGCTCAGCGCGTCATCACTCTATGCTGCAATCGATCTGGGATCGAACAGTTTTCATATGTTGGTGGTGCGCGAGGTGGCTGGCAGTATCCAGACCATCGCCCGCATCAAGCGTAAAGTGCGTCTTGCTGCAGGTCTTGATGGCAGCAGCCAGCTTTCTGAAGAAGCGATGGAGCGTGGCTGGCAGTGTCTGCGGCTGTTTTCAGAACAGCTGCAGGATATTCCCCCGGAGCAGATCCGCGTCGTGGCCACTGCCACACTGCGTATCGCCGTCAACGCCGACAGTTTCCTGGTTAAGGCCCAGCAAATTCTCAATTGCCCGATTAATGTGATCAGCGGTGAAGAAGAAGCGCGGCTGATCTATCAGGGCGTCGCTCATACTACCGGCGGGTCCGATAAACGCCTGGTGGTGGATATTGGCGGCGGCAGTACGGAACTGGTCACCGGTAAAGGTTCGCAAACGACCTCACTGTTCAGTCTGTCGATGGGTTGCGTCACCTGGCTGGAGCGTTATTTTACCGACCGCCATCTGGGAAAAGAGAATTTCGCCCAGGCCGAAGAGGCCGCGCGTGAAATGATCCGCCCGGTGGCAAGCGTTTTGCGTGAGCAGGGCTGGCAGGTTTGTGTCGGTGCTTCCGGCACCGTGCAGGCGCTACAGGAAATTATGATGGCGCAGGGAATGGATGAACGCATTACCCTGAACAAACTGCAGCAGCTTAAACAGCGCGCTATTCAGTGCGGAAAGTTGGAAGAGCTGGAAATTGAAGGCCTGACGCTGGAGCGCGCTCTGGTGTTCCCGAGCGGGCTGTCGATACTGATTGCCATTTTCACCGAACTGAATATCAGCAGCATGACCCTGGCAGGTGGCGCACTGCGCGAGGGCCTGGTGTACGGCATGCTGCATCTTCCGGTCGATCGTGATATCCGTAAACGCACGCTGCACAATATTCAGCGCCGCTTCGCTATCGATGTTGAGCAGGCCGATCGCGTGCGCCAGCTGGCGGAAAGCTTCACCCGTCAGGTGAGCAACAGCTGGAAGCTGGACGATCTGAGCCGCGACCTGTTGGAAAGCGCCTGCCTGATCCATGAAATCGGCCTGAGCGTCGATTTCCGCCAGGCTCCGCAGCATTCCGCTTATCTGGTACGTCATCTGGACCTGCCGGGCTTTACGCCTGCGCAGAAAAAACTGCTGGCCACTCTGCTGCAAAACCAGGTCAACGGTATCGATCTGGCACTGTTAAGTCAGCAGAATGCCGTACCGCCGCGCGTGGCGGAGCGCCTGTGCCGTCTGCTACGCCTGGCAATTATCTTCTCCAGCCGCCGTCGCGATAACACGCTGCCAGCCGTTCGTTTACAGGCCGATGATGATACGCTGAGCCTCACGCTACCCGCAGGCTGGCTGCAGGCGCATCCGCTACGCGCCGAACTGCTGGAACAGGAAGTCCACTGGCAGAGCTATGTACACTGGCACCTGACCGTCGTCTGACGGTCGTATTATTTCTTCGCTTTATCCAGCATCGCGCGCAGACCGGCTACCCGACTTTGGCCGGTTTGCATCCGCTCTTCCGCACTCACCACCTTGCGCTCTCGCTCCCACTGCAGATCATCCTGCGGCAGTTCCAGTAAGAAGCGGCTGGGTTCCGGGCGAATCAGCTCACCGTACTGACGGCGTTCGCGACACAGACTGAAGGTCAGCTCTTTTTGCGCACGGGTGATGCCGACATAGGCCAGGCGACGTTCTTCCTCAACGTTGTTTTCATCAATACTGCTCTGATGGGGTAACAGTCCCTCTTCCATGCCCACCAGATACACATAAGGGAACTCAAGACCCTTTGAGGCATGCAGCGTCATCAGCTGCACCTGGTCGGCCTCTTCATCGCTCTCACCGCGCTCCATCATATCGCGCAGGGTGAAGCGCGTAACCACCTGGGTCAGCGTCATCGGTTCATCGATATCGCTGCCTTCGAGCATTTCCGTCATCCACTGGAACAGCGTATTGACGTTCTTCATGCGCATTTCAGCGGCTTTCGGGCTGGCGGAGGTTTCAAACAGCCAGCTCTCATAATCAATACCGTGGATCAGATCGCGTACGGCGGCAACTGGTTCCCGCTCCGCCAGCCTGGCGATCTCCTGCAGCCAGTGGGTGAAACGCTGGAGTGACTCCAGACCGCGGCCGGTCAGCGTCTGGCCCAGCCCCATATCAAAGCTGGCGGTAAACAGGCTCTTATTACGCTGCATCGCCCATTCACCCAGCTTTTGCAGTGTGGCAGATCCAATTTCGCGCCGCGGCGTATTAACGATGCGCATAAAGGCGCTGTCGTCATCGGCATTGGTCAGCACCCGCAGATAGGCCAGCAGATCTTTGATTTCCGGACGCGAGAAGAATGAAGTACCGCCGGAGATCCGGTAGGGAATGCGGTTCTGCATCAGCATTTTTTCAAAGACCCGCGACTGGTGGTTGCCGCGATAGAGAATGGCGTAGTCTTTATACTGCGTCTTATTAATAAAGTGGTGTGCTATCAGCTCGCCCGCCACCCGCTCGGCTTCGTGCTCTTCATGGTTAGCCATCACCACCTTCAGCTCCGCTCCGTAACCCAGCTCGGAGAAAAGGCGTTTTTCAAACACGTGCGGATTATTAGCGATCAGGATGTTCGCCGCTTTCAGAATACGTTCCGAAGAACGGTAGTTCTGCTCCAGCTTGATCACCTGCAACGCCGGGAAATCCTCTTTCAGCAGCACCAGGTTCTGCGGCCTCGCCCCGCGCCATGAGTAGATAGACTGGTCATCGTCCCCGACTACGGTAAAGCGCGCACGGCTGCCTACCAGCAGTTTAACCAGCTCGTACTGGCTGGTGTTGGTATCCTGATATTCATCCACCAGCAGGTAGCGAATGCGTTGCTGCCAGCGCTCGCGGACTTCCTGGTTGCGCTGGAACAGCAGCGTGGGCAGCAGGATCAGATCGTCGAAATCCAACACGTTGCAGGATTTCAGGTGTTTATCATACAGCGCGTAGCAGTGGGCAAAGAGCTTGTCGCGCTCGGACTGAGCGCCTGCGGCGGCACGTGGTGGGTCCAGCAGATCGTTTTTCCAGTTTGAGATCGTCGAGGTCAGTAGCTGGAGCAGATTTTTATCGTTCTCCAACCACTCCTCGGTCAGATCTTTCAACAGCGCCAGCTGGTCCTGATCGTCAAACAGCGAAAAGTTAGATTTCATCCCCAGCGCGGCATATTCACGTTTGATGATCTCCAGCCCGAGGGTGTGGAAGGTTGAGATCATCAGTCCGCGCGCTTCTTTGCGGCCCAGCGTCTGCGCCACGCGCTCTTTCATCTCACGCGAGGCTTTATTGGTGAAGGTCACAGCAGCAATGTGCCGGGCCTGATAGCCGCATTCGCGGATCAGATGCGCAATTTTATTGGTAATCACGCGCGTTTTACCCGATCCGGCTCCAGCCAGCACCAGACAGGGTCCGGTAACAAATTCAACGGCGTGTTGCTGACCAGGATTAAGACGCATAGCTTGATTATTCCACTAATAAAACAGGCAGGAAGTATAACCAAAGAAAGCCTGCCTGTAGAGCAGTGGAGCCGTTCAAAACCGGGAAGAAAAGTGAAGGGTAGATAAATCAATTCTGTGCATGCCATCGCCTGAAAACATGTCCTGAACAAGATCATGAAATCATCATTCAGCCACCTGGTGGAGATAGCAACAAATGCGCCTGTCGCGCCGGGAAGAGTGAGCAGGTATAGTAAGCGCCATCCGGCCTGCGGGCCTGACTGACTAAATATTCTGGAGAGCAACATGGCGAAAATGGCAGCAGCACTGCACATTCTGGTTAAAGAAGAGAAACTGGCACTGGATCTGCTGGAACAGCTGAAACAGGGTGGTGATTTCGAAAAGCTGGCGAAGAAACACTCTACCTGCCCTTCAGGGAAAAAAGGCGGACATCTGGGTGAGTTCAAACAGGGTGCGATGGTACCGGCGTTCGATAAAGTGGTGTTCTCTTGCCCGCTGATCGAGCCGCAGGGCCCGCTGCATACGCAGTTCGGCTACCACATCATTAAGGTATTGTACCGCAAATAAAAAAATGGCACCCGAGGGTGCCATTTTTCACTCTGGCGGAGGGTCACTCCGCTGAGAATATTAGCCTGCTACTGCGATACGTTTCATATCGGTCATATAGCCACGCAGAGTGCGGCCAACAGACTCGATTGGGTGCTGACGAATCGCTTCGTTAACGTCACGCAGCTGCGCGTTATCAACGGTAGTCGAAGTGCTTGCCGCTTTACCCAGATCGCCCGCCTGCAGCGTAGTCATGAACTCTTTCAGCAGCGGTACTGCCGCGTAAGAGAACAGGTAGTTACCGTATTCTGCGGTATCAGAGATAACCACGTTCATTTCATACAGACGCTTACGTGCAATGGTGTTCGCAATCAGCGGCAGCTCGTGCAGTGATTCGTAGTAAGCAGATTCTTCGATGATGCCCGCATCCAGCATGGTTTCAAACGCCAGCTCAACGCCTGCTTTAACCATGGCAACCATTACTACGCCTTCGTCGAAGTAGGTCTGTTCGGCAATTTTACCTTCGAACTGTGCAGCAGTTTCGAATGCGGTTTTACCGGTCTCTTCACGCCAGCCCAGCAGGTTTTTGTCGTCGTTAGCCCAGTCAGCCATCATACCGGAAGAGAATTCGCCGGAGATGATGTCATCCATGTGCTTCTGGAACAGCGGAGCCATGATGGTTTTCAGCTGCTCGGACAGCGCATAGGCACGCAGTTTAGCCGGGTTAGACAGGCGATCCATCATCAGCGTGATACCGCCCTGCTTCAGCGCTTCGGTGATGGTTTCCCAGCCGAACTGAATCAGTTTTTCTGCGTAGGCAGCATCAGTACCTTCCGCCACCAGCTTGTCGAAGCACAGCAGAGAACCAGCCTGCAGCATACCGCACAGGATAGTCTGCTCGCCCATCAGGTCAGATTTCACTTCCGCAACGAAAGAGGATTCCAGCACGCCCGCACGGTGACCGCCGGTAGCCGCTGCCCAGGCTTTAGCAATCGCCATGCCTTCGCCTTTCGGATCGTTTTCCGGGTGAACCGCGATCAGCGTTGGCACACCGAAACCACGTTTGTATTCTTCACGAACTTCAGTACCCGGGCACTTAGGCGCCACCATCACTACGGTGATGTCTTTACGGATCTGCTCACCCACTTCAACGATGTTGAAACCGTGAGAGTAGCCCAGCGCAGCGCCGTCTTTCATCAGCGGCTGTACTGCCTGAACAACAGAAGAGTGCTGCTTGTCCGGAGTCAGGTTAACCACCAGGTCAGCCTGTGGGATCAGATCTTCGTAAGTGCCTACCTGGAAACCGTTCTCGGTCGCTTTACGCCATGAAGCACGTTTCTCAGCGATCGCTTCTGCACGCAGAGCGTAAGAGATATTCAGGCCAGAATCGCGCATGTTCAGGCCCTGGTTCAGACCCTGAGCACCACAGCCAACGATGACGACTTTTTTACCTTTCAGGTAGCTTGCTTCATCAGCAAATTCTTCGCGCGCCATGAAGCGGCATTTACCTAATTGCGCTAACTGGTTGCGCAGGTTCAAAGTGTTGAAATAGTTAGACATGGGCACTCCTGAAGTTGTGTTCGCGTATTATTTGTTGTCCGGGCTGTCGATTTCTCCGCCCTGAATAGACCCTATCATATGACAGGAAATCTATTGCTGAAATTGATATATTAACAACGTGACATTGCATGTTCTGCAACGTAAAAACGAGGCTCAATTCCATGGATTTGCGCGACCTGAAATTATTCCTTCATCTGGCGGAGAGCCGCCATTTCGGGCGCAGTGCGCGCGCCATGCACGTCAGCCCCTCCACGCTATCCCGCCAGATCCAGCGGCTGGAGGAAGACCTGGGCCAGGCGCTATTCCTGCGTGATAACCGCACCGTCACCCTGACCGATGCCGGTGAACGCCTGCGGCAGTTTGCTCAGCAGACGCTGTTGCAGTATCAGCAGATGCGTCACGCCATCGGGCAGAACGGCCCATCACTAAGCGGTGAGCTGCGTCTGTTCTGTTCTGTTACCGCCGCCTACAGTCATCTGCCGCCGATCCTCGACCGCTTTCGCGCGGAGCATCCGCTGGTTGAAATCAAGCTGACCACCGGGGATGCCGCCGATGCGGTAGAGAAAGTGCAGTCAAATGAAGTCGATATTGCTATTGCCGGACGCCCGGAGACGCTGCCTGCCAGCATTGGCTTTATGCCGCTGGGGCTGATCCCGCTGGTGCTGATTGCGCCCGCACTGCCCTGCCCGGTACGTAACCAGGCAACTCAGGCAGAGCCGGACTGGTCACAGATCCCGTTTATCCTGCCCGCGCAGGGGCCATCGCGCCGCCGCATCGATCTGTGGTTTCGCCATCGTCATATTGCGAATCCGATGATTTACGCCACGGTATCCGGTCATGAGGCGATTGTTTCTATGGTGGCGCTGGGCTGCGGTATTGCGCTGCTGCCGGATGTGGTGCTGGAGAACAGCCCGGAACCGATTCGTAACCGAATTCTGGAACTGGAAGACGTAGAGATGGTTGCGCCGTTCGAACTGGGCGTTTGCGTACAAAAAAAGCGGCTCAATGAGCCGCTTATTGATGCGTTCTGGAATCTGCTTTAACCGGCGAGGAAGAAGCGGAACGCCGGGTTATGGGTTTCATCGTGGAAATCATATCCCAGCGCCGCCAGGTGCTCTTCGAACTGCGGTTCGTTGTCACTCAGCTCAAACGCGGCCAGCACGCGACCGTAATCGGTACCGTGGCTGCGGTAGTGGAACAGAGAGATATTCCAGTGCGTTCCCAGCGTTTGCAGGAAACGCAGGAGCGCCCCCGGGGCTTCCGGGAATTCGAAACTGAACAGCCTTTCACGCAGCGGCTTAGATGGACGACCGCCGACCATGTAGCGCACGTGCAGTTTCGCCATCTCATCATCGGAAAGATCGACCACCTTGTAGCCACCCTCGGTGAGCAGCGCCAGGATCTCCTCACGCTCTTCAAGCCCGCGGGTCAGCCTCACACCGACAAAAATGCAGGCATCATCGGCGTTGGCATAGCGATAGTTGAATTCCGTGACGGAACGTCCGCCCAGCAGCTGGCAGAAACGCAGGAAGCTGCCCTGCTGTTCCGGGATGGTTACCGCCAGCAGCGCCTCACGCTGTTCACCCAGCTCGCAGCGCTCTGAAACGTAACGCAAACCGTGGAAATTGACGTTAGCACCGGAAAGCACATGCGCCAGGCGTTCACCTTTAATCTGGTGCTGCTGGATGTACTTTTTCATACCGGCCAGCGCCAGCGCACCGGACGGTTCCGCCACCGCGCGCACATCGTCAAACAGATCCTTCATCGCCGCGCAGATAGCATCGCTGTCTACGGTCACGATGTCGTCGATGTATTCCTGACACAGACGGAAGGTTTCGCTACCAATCCGTTTCACCGCCACGCCTTCGGCAAATAGCCCAACGCGAGGCAGATCGACCGGCTGACCGGCATCCAGCGCCGCCTTAAGGCAGGCCGAGTCGTTAGATTCAACCGCGATCACTTTAATCTGCGGCATCAGCTGCTTAATCAGCACCGCGACGCCCGCGGCCAAACCACCGCCGCCTACCGGCACAAATACGCGATCGAGATGCGCATCCTGCTGCAGCAGTTCCATCGCCAGCGTACCCTGACCGGCGATCACCATCGGATGATCGAACGGTGGAACAAAGGTATAACCCTGCTGTTCCGCCAGTTCGATCGCCTTGGCTTTCGCCTCATCGAAGTTGGCACCGAACAGGTAAGCCTCACCGCCAAATGCCCGCACCGCATCAACTTTGATATCCGCCGTGGCAACTGGCATCACGATCAGGGATTTAATACCCAGCTTGGTGGCAGACAGCGCCACACCCTGGGCATGATTCCCCGCTGAAGCGGTGACAACACCACGCGCCTTCTGCTCTTCGCTTAGCCCGGCAATCATCGCGTAGGCACCGCGCAGCTTAAAGCTGTGCACCGGCTGGCGATCTTCACGCTTAACCAGAATGGTATTGCCGAGGCGCGAGGAGATTTTCTCCATTTTCTGCAGCGGCGTTACCTGGGCGACTTCATAGACCGGCGCGCGAAGTACCGCACGCAGATACTCCGCACCACAGGGCTGTGCGGGTAGCGGTTGAGACTCAGCCATATCTTTAGCCTCCCAGCTTGCTCTTATCGCGGACCGCACCTTTGTCGGCGCTGGTTGCCAGAGTGGCATAGGCGCGCAGGGCAAAGGAAACCTGACGCTCACGGCCATGTGGCGTGTAAGCCGCATCACCGCGTGCCAGCTCTTTTTCACGGCGTGCATGGATTTCGTTGTCTGGCAGATCCAGATGGATGCGACGATTCGGAATATCCAGCTCGATCATGTCGCCATCTTCAATCAGCGCGATGGTTCCGCCGCTCGCCGCTTCTGGTGAGATGTGCCCCACAGAGAGACCGGAAGAGCCTCCTGAGAAACGGCCATCGGTAATCAGCGCACAGGCTTTGCCCAGCCCCATCGATTTCAGATAGGTGGTCGGATAGAGCATTTCCTGCATGCCAGGACCGCCTTTTGGCCCTTCGTAGCGGATAACAACGCAGTCGCCCGCCACCACTTTGCCGCCAAGGATCGCGTCTACCGCATCATCCTGGCTCTCGTAGACTTTTGCCGGGCCTTTGAAGGTCAGCAGCTCTGCGTCAACGCTGGCGGTTTTAACGATACAGCCATCTTCTGAGATGTTGCCGTACAGCACAGCCAGGCCGCCATCCTGAGAGAACGCGTGTTCGCGGGTACGAATACACCCTTCCTGACGGTCATCATCCAGCGTGTCCCAGCGGCAATCCTGTGAGAAAGCCTGAGTGGTACGAATACCGGCCGGACCGGCGCGGAACATCTTTTTCACCGCTTCGTCTTTGGTCAGCATGATGTCGTACTGATCTAGGGTTTCACGCATGGTCTGCTGCAAAATATTGCGCACGCTGGTGTCGATCAGCCCTGCGCGGTCCAGCTCCCCCAGAATGCCGATTACGCCACCCGCGCGGTGAACGTCTTCCATGTGATATTTCGGTGTACTTGGCGCCACTTTACACAGATGCGGAACTTTACGTGACAGGCGATCGATATCGGACATGTTGAATTCGATTTCGCCTTCCTGCGCGGCCGCCAGCAGGTGCAGAACGGTATTCGTTGAACCGCCCATGGCGATATCCAGCGTCATCGCGTTCTCGAACGCGGCTTTCGTCGCAATATTACGCGGCAGCATGTTGACGTCACCCTGCTCATAATAGCGTTTAGTCAGGCTAACAATGCGCTGGCCGGCAGTCAGGAACAGCTCTTTACGGTCAGCGTGTGTCGCCAGCAGCGAACCGTTGCCCGGCTGGGACAGCCCCAGCGCTTCGGTCAGGCAGTTCATCGAGTTGGCGGTGAACATACCGGAACAGGAACCACAGGTCGGACAGGCGGAACGCTCAATTTGCTCACTGTCGGCATCGCTGACGTTAGGGTTTGCGCCCTGAATCATTGCATCGACGAGGTCCAGCTTGATGATTTTATCTGACAGCTTGGTTTTACCGGCTTCCATCGGGCCGCCGGAAACGAAGATCACCGGAATATTCAGACGCAGCGACGCCATCAGCATTCCCGGGGTGATCTTGTCACAGTTGGAGATACAAACCATGGCGTCGGCACAGTGTGCGTTGACCATGTATTCGACCGAGTCAGCGATCAGCTCACGTGACGGCAGAGAATAAAGCATGCCGCCGTGACCCATGGCGATACCATCATCAACGGCGATGGTATTAAACTCTTTCGCCACGCCGCCTGACGCTTCGATCTGCTCAGCAACCAGTTTACCCAGATCGCGCAGGTGAACGTGACCCGGCACAAACTGCGTGAAGGAGTTTACAACCGCAATGATCGGCTTACCGAAGTCATCATCGGTCATTCCTGTGGCGCGCCACAGGGCACGTGCACCCGCCATATTGCGCCCGTGGGTGGTGGTGGCGGAACGGTACTTAGGCATGCTCTATTACTCCAAAAATCGATGATACGCGGGCGTCAAATGACGCCCGAGAAAATGTATAGTTCTTATGAGTTAACCGGATCCAGCCAACCCCATTTGTCTTCAGTTTCGCCAGTGAACAGACCAAAGAATGCAGACTGAATACGCTCGGTAACCGGGCCACGTTTGCCCGCACCGACCTGAATACCATCAACGCTGCGTACCGGAGTAATCTCAGCGGCAGTACCGGACATGAAGACTTCATCTGCCAGATACAGTGATTCACGAGACAGTACCTGCTCACGCACTTCAATACCCAGATCCTGCGCCAGTTTAATAATGGCATCACGAGTAATACCCGGCAGTGCGGAAGAGGTGAACGGCGGAGTAAACAGAATGCCGTCTTTCACTTCAAACAGGTTCTCACCGGCACCTTCAGAGATGTAGCCCTGAGTGTCCAGTGCGATACCTTCCTGATAGCCGTGGCGACGCGCTTCGCTGCCAACCAGCAGGGAAGACAGGTAGTTACCACCGGCTTTAGCGGCGGTTGGCAGGGTGTTTGGCGCTACGCGGTTCCATGAAGAAACCATCGCATCGATCCCCTGCTCCAGCGCTTCAGCACCCAGGTAAGCACCCCACGGGAACGCGGCGATGATCACATCCGTGCTGTAGCCGTCTGGCGGGTTCACGCCCAGGCCCACGTCGCCAACAAATACCAGCGGACGAATATATGCGCTTTTCAGGTTGTTCTTGCGCAGCGTTTCGCGGCACGCTTCCATCAGTTCATCAACGCTTTGGCTGACAGGGAAACGATAGATTTTTGCAGAATCACGCAGACGCTGCATGTGTTCACGATGGCGGAAGACCACTGGTCCTTTGTGCGAGTCATAGCAACGGACGCCTTCAAATACGGATGTGCCGTAGTGCAGTGCGTGGGACATAACGCTGACCTTCGCGTCTTCCCATTTAACCATCTCGCCATTGAACCAGATAAAGTCAGCTTTCTTCGTCATTCTAATTTCCTTGCCCGCTTAAGCGCGGATTTGTTGTGTTGTCTGTTGTTGAACCTGAACGCATGCAACGTCCATCAGTTTACTTAACTGCGTTGACAGTAAATCGACAGAGCGCTGGCTGGCAACGGTCAATTCAATATTAATATTGTCGGTATTCGCCTGCGAAGCCATATTCATCGTGCACACTTGAAAACCACGGTGGCGGATAACACGTAAAATACGTTCCAGAACTTCCGGACGAAAACGTGCTTCGATAGATAATTGATGCTGCATCATGAGGTTTTCTCCATCATATTTTCGTTGCTGGCACCGGGTGGCACCAGAGGCCAGACGTTCTCATGCTCGTCAATCGCGACGTGGAGCATGTATGGCCCTTCACTGTGCAGCAAAGCGTCTAATGCGGCGTCGACCTGATCTTTACGGGTAATACGCTGGCCGGGAATATTGAAAGCGCTGGCCAGTGTGAGAAAGTCCGGGTTATCTGAGAGATTGGTTTCGCTGTAACGCTCTTCGAAGAACAACTGCTGCCACTGGCGTACCATGCCTAAACGCTGGTTATCCAGCAGCACGATCTTCACCGGCAGCTGTTTGCGCTTGATGGTGCCCAGCTCCTGTACATTCATCATAAAGGAGCCATCACCGGAAACGCAGATCACGGTATCGTCGGGGCGAGCCACCTGAGCACCTACGGCAGCCGGCAGACCAAAGCCCATCGTGCCCAGCCCGCTTGAGGTGATGAAATTCTCCGGACGGGTAAAGCTCATATGCTGTGCCGCCCACATCTGGTGCTGTCCCACATCCGTAGTCACAACGCTGCTATCCGATTTGCGGTCCGACAGCTGCTTCAGGAACAGCGGAGCAAAAATCGCTTCGCCCGGATGATCGTAACGCCAGCCGTGATTGGCTTTCAGCGCTTTGATCTCTTCACGCCAGGCTGCGATCGCTACCGGATGATAAAGATCCGGCAGCAGCTTGTTCAGATCGCCCTGCAGGGCAACATGCGCGCGGCGCAGTTTGTTCAGTTCCGCCGGGTCGATATCCATATGGATAACGCTGGCATGCGGCGCGAAGGTGTCCAGCTTGCCGGTCACCCGGTCGTCAAAGCGAGCACCGACGGCAATCAGCAGATCGCACTGTTGAACGGCGAGGTTGGCAGCCTTGGTGCCGTGCATGCCCAGCATGCCCAGATAACACTCATCTTCCGCATCCGGCGTGCCCAGGCCTTTCAGGGTAGCCACGGTTGGAATGCCGGTTTCTTTGGCGAAAGCACGCAGCGCATGGACCGCATCGGCCATTCCCACGCCACCGCCAACATACAGAATCGGCTTCTGCGACTGTGCCAGCAGCTGGCGGGCCTGCTGCAGTTCAACGTGCGGGTGGTCCTGCTCCTCTTCCACAGGCAGCAGATGGGCTATCAGGTCGCCGCTGGCCAATTGGATATCTTTAGGAATATCAACCAGAACAGGGCCGGGACGACCCGATTTAGCAATGGCAAAGGCTTCAGCCATCACGCCCGGCAGTTCATCGAGCGATTCCACCAGGAAGCTATGCTTGGTACAAGCCAGCGAGAGGCCCAGAACGTCGATCTCCTGGAAGGCATCGGTGCCCATGACCGCAGAAGAGACCTGGCCGGTAATGGCAACAATAGGAACAGAATCCAGCATCGCATCAGCCAGACCCGTGATCAGATTGGTCGCGCCGGGGCCAGAAGTGGCGATACAGACGCCGACTTTTCCGGTAGCACGGGCAAAGCCGATAGCGGCCATGGCTGCACCCTGCTCGTGGCGGCACAGTAGGTGTTCGACACCGCCGTCATAGAGCGCGTCATAGACCGGCATAATTGCTCCACCAGGATAGCCGAATACTGTCTCGACTCCCTGTGCACGCAAAGCTTGAACCACCCACTGTGCACCATTCATAGTTATTCCCCCGCCTCTGGCTGGGAACAACAGCATTTTATGCTACTGTTCATCTTCTGTTCCTCACACGTTTTGTCTTGCTAAAAAAAAACCCCCGGACCTTTCGGTGCGGGGGTTCTTTCGAATTCAGGCTTGATTTTTAAGCCTTTCTTTCTCCGAGCGTAGCCCCGCACGGCGTGATAATAATCACGACGACGCTAATGACGACTAGGCTAATGACTCGTAGAAGGGCTTTCATTTGGATTCTGTAAATTCACTTGTTCGAATTAATGTCTATAGAGTTATCACAGTTACGCGTTTGCGTTCAACTTTTTTCATCATTTTATTTTATGACAGCGTACGCAAAAAAAGTAAAAAGTATTGTTATTCAGTGAATAAGAAGATGTTGATTTATTTTCAATACTCACCTGCCGTGATCGCTTTAATTCCACATAGTGGAATTTCGTCGCAGCTCGCAGCGTGGTGAAACGCGCTCCATCATCAAAAAATAACTGTCAGCCCATCTCACAGCGATCCCTTTTACTCATCGTCAGGATAGAAATTTGTATGCACAGTAACGCCAAAAGGAGGCTCCATGTCGTTATCTGTTGCTTACACTCGTGCTGCAATTGGCATTCAGGCCCCCCAGGTTTGCGTCGAAGTCCACCTCAGTAATGGGCTTCCCGCACTTTCCATGGTGGGGCTGCCTGAAACAGCCGTCAAAGAGGCTCGTGACCGGGTACGCAGCGCCATTATTAACTGCGGATTTTCTTTCCCGGCCAAACGCATCACCGTTAACCTCGCCCCGGCGGATTTGCCCAAAGAAGGGGGAAGATTCGATCTTCCTATCGCAGTTGCTATTCTCGCAGCCTCAGAACAGATTCCTGCGGAGAAACTCACTCAATATGAGTTCCTGGGCGAACTGGCGCTTACAGGCGCTCTGAGGGGCGTACAGGCGGTTATCCCGGCGGCGATGGCAGCTCATGATGCAGGGAGGCAGCTTATCCTCTCAGCGGATAATCTCGCGGAGGTTGGCCTGATAGAACACGGTGATAATTTGCTTGCTCGTGATTTGCTGGAAGTCTGCGCCTTTCTGCATGGCGAAGCCCAGCTGGAGCGCGCATGTGTAAAGCATGATGACCTGCCAACAGCGGAGGGTGACCTGCAGGAGGTGATCGGCCAACAGCAGGCCAAGCGCGCACTAGAGATCGCTGCTGCCGGCGGGCATAACCTGTTGCTAATCGGGCCCCCCGGTACCGGTAAGACGATGCTGGCAACACGCCTGAACGGCCTTATGCCGCCGCTAAACGATCGGGAAGCGCTGGAAAGTGCCTGCATAGCCAGCCTTGTCAGGAATGACACTGTGCATACTCACTGGCGTCAGCGGCCATTTCGCTCTCCCCACCATAGCGCCTCACTGTTTGCTCTGGTTGGCGGAGGAGCAATACCAAAGCCGGGCGAGATATCGCTGGCGCATAACGGGGTGCTTTTTCTTGATGAGCTACCTGAGTTTGAACGCCGTGCGTTGGACGCTCTGCGTGAACCGCTGGAGTCCGGCGAGATCGGGATATCTCGCGCCCGAGCTAAGGTGACCTATCCGGCCAGATTCCAGCTGATCGCCGCGATGAATCCCAGTCCTACTGGTCATTACAACGGTCCCCATAATCGCTGCTCTCCGCAGCAAACGCTGCGCTATTTAAGCCGATTATCCGGTCCCTTCCTTGACCGTTTTGATCTTTCACTGGAAGTACCGCTGCTACCGACGGGAACACTGAGCGCGCAAAGGCGTGGCAGTGAATCCAGCGATACCGTCAGAAAACGTGTTGTCGCTGCGCGTGAGCGTCAGCTCGCACGCGTGGGAAAAGTGAACGCGTTGATGAGTCATCATGAGATCAAAGACTTCTGCATGTTAAAAACGGAGGATGCCGAGTGGCTGGAACAGGTGTTGAATCAACTTGGGCTCTCGGTGAGGGCCTGGCAGCGAATTTTAAAAGTGGCACGGACGATTGCCGATTTGGCAAATGATAACGAGATTGATCGGGAACATCTGACTGAAGCGGTGAGCTATCGGGGAATGGATCGATTACTGATTAATCTACAGAAAAGTCTGGGATAGCAGGCATTAAAAAGGGGCCGAAGCCCCTTAATCTTAATCGTCGCTATCCGAATAGTCTTCAACACCTTCCATCTGCGGTTTACCGCCAGAAAGGGTATGAAAACGCTTAGGACGTTTAATTCGGGTCATGTACTTAGACCAGACTCTTTCTGCTTCAGTTTGCGGCTCACGTACACCGCGGCACACTTCGATAAACAGACGCTCTTCTTCCGTCGTCGGCTCACGCTTTGCCAGATCCAGCTCGTTAAAAGCATAACCATGGCGCTCAAGAAGTTGGGCTTCTTTGATGGTGAAATCACCGTGCCGGGAGAACCCGCGGGGATAGTGTTTGTTATCAAAAAAACGACTGGTTGTTGCGAAGCTTTCCGCCATTTTACACGCTCCTAACTCTTTTAAGGCCGAGCTATTTATGGCGCGGAGTATTAGATAGGCTTGACAGAGTGTAAAACAAAACATTTAAATCATAACGACAAATGTTTTTTAGGAGATCGCTGTGGATACGGAATTACTAAAAACCTTTCTTGAAGTGAGCAGAACTCGCCACTTCGGACGAGCTGCGGAAGCGCTCTATCTAACGCAGTCCGCCGTTAGTTTTCGCATTCGACAGCTTGAAAATCAGCTGGGTGTGAACCTTTTTACCCGGCACCGTAACAATATCAGGTTAACCTCAGCGGGTGAGCGTTTACTGCCATATGCTGAAAGCCTGATGAATACGTGGCAAATGGCTAAGAAAGAGGTTTCACATACTCAACAGCACCATGAGCTGTCGATAGGGGCCAGTGCTTCGCTCTGGGAAGCCTATCTAACCCCCTGGCTACAAACGCTGTATCAACAGCGCGAGAGTCTGCATCTTGAAGCACGAATCGCTCAGCGTCATCTGATGGTTAAGCAGCTTCATGAACGTCAACTCGACCTGTTGATTACCACTGAAGCACCCAAAATGGACGAGCTGACAAGCCATCAAATTGGCCATATTTCATTGGCGCTGTTCAGGTCGCGAAAATCGGAGAAAAAGGAGAAATATGATTATATTAAGCTGGAATGGGGGGCCGATTTTCATCAACATGAAAACTATCTTGCCGGTGCCGATGACATACCTGTACTGACGACAACCTCAGCACATTTAACGCGCCAGCTGTTGCATACAACAGGAGCCTGTGCATTTTTACCGGACTTCTGGGAGGCGGAGTACAGCGATCTTCTCTCAATTCAGGATACCGCAGTTGTCCTCAGACCCCTTTACGCAGTCTGGTTACAAAATAGCGATCAGCAAACACACATCCGTCAACTCATTAAATTACCGGTCAATATCTAACCAACTAATGTTGATAAAAGCGACAAAAGAGCCGTAGAACGGCTCTTTATAACTCGCACTTACAGCATAGCTTTAAGTGCGGTTACATATCTTTTATCATTATGAGCTTTGTTTCTTGAATTTTAGGCAAAAAAAAACCTTTGCCTAAGCAAAGGTTTTTTCTTTATCTGGCAGGGGCGGAGAGACTCGAACTCCCAACACCCGGTTTTGGAGACCGGTGCTCTACCAATTGAACTACGCCCCTAAAAGGGTGGCGGAACGGACGGGGCTCGAACCCGCGACCCCCTGCGTGACAGGCAGGTATTCTAACCAACTGAACTACCGCTC
>NZ_JAPDNC010000018.1:65147-84141 GCF_025947915.1 Erwinia sp. INIA01 | reverse complement strand
CAAAAGCAGGGAAGGCTGAGCTGGCTGCAAAAGGTATCAGGGAACCCGGCCCGAATGCCACGAAAGACGAGACAGCGACTTACAACCGGGCGCTGAAGGAAACGTCCGGCTACAAAACCGCGCAGGCGGAATGGGGAACGGGGAGCGCGATCCAGCAGGGTATCCAGGCAGCAACGGCGGCGATACAGGGGCTTGCGGGCAGTGATCTGAAGGCGGCGATTGCAGGCGGTGCCGCACCGTACATCGCAGAAATCATCAAGCAGTACGCCCCGGATGAAGCGAGCCGCGTCATGGCACATGCAGCAGTAGCTGGCGTGATAGCGGCAGCTCAGGGTAACTCAGCGGGTGCCGGTGCGGCAGGTGCCGCCACCACCGCCAGAAAACGATCCGAATAAATTGGAAGAAAAAAAAGCCGATAAGCTGAATCAGAAGCAATAAAGTGCTATCAAGAAGATTGATAATACTATAAAAAATGCTCTGAAAGATCACGATATAACAGGAACCCTCAAGGATATGGATGGTAATCCTGTTCCTAAAGAGAGCGGTGGTTATTGGGATCATATGCAAGAAATGCAAAATACTCTCAGGGGATTACGGAACCATGCGGATACGCTGAAAAACGTAAACAACCCCGAGGCTCAAGCTGCATATGGAAGAGCAACCGACGCCATTAATAAAATAGAATCTGCCTTGAAAGGATATGGGATATGAGCACCTTTCGTAAATTGATAGGAAACATAAATTTAACGAAGGAACCAAGTCAACAGTCTTCACTTGAACTATGGTTCGAACGCGTCATTGATATACCTATCGAAGAGTTGGCCGTCGAAGATCTTTGCCGTGCCATTCGGCAGGGTCTATGTATTGACCAGTTAATGCCAAGAGTGTTGGATGTTCTGACCGAAGATCCGCTGGCTGGAGAATATTATGATGGTGAACTTATAGCAGCTTTATCGACGATAAAAAACGAGGAGCTAAAAGATCAGAAACGTATTTTTATCCAAATAAAGCAACTTATAAATCAGTTAGAACCTTCAGATATTAAAGATGACTTAAAAAAAGATATATTAAAAATCAATCAAATAATCGTATAACCAACCCCGACCTTGGCCGGGGTTGCCGCATCTAAGCCCTAAATCCTCCCACTTATCGCCGTTGCAACCGGATCATCCCTGTAGTGGTGGTGATCTTCAGTTGTTCCGCACTGGTGATGCCTGACTCGGTGAGCCAGTCACTGCCGATCCCGGCGACACGCTGAAGGTGATGGCAGGTCTGGAAGCCGGGAGAAAACCAGTAGTTTGATGATCATACAAGCCATCTTTTTTGACGCTTTATTGGCTTAGCCGCCTTTACCTTATTTGTGAGTTAATCAATCGATTATTTTTATCAGTTTCAGGCCTTGTCATCGCCCATTTCCCCTATGATTTTTCCTAAAAATTTATGTTCGGTTATGTTTAATACGCTGAGTTCTTGTATGGTGCAATTCTTATGTCAACAAAAAGGAATTTATGATGGATGTTTCATTTGATACTGTAATTTCCATTTTTTCAGAAATTATAGACAATAAGTTAGTTGTTTTAATGTTATTATTTGTTACTGTGGTGACATCTTTTTTCTATATTAGAAGGAAGGCTAAGTCAGGATTTTCTATTTCTAATAAATTTTTTATTTTTTGTATTGGATACAGGAAAAAAGAAAGTGATGCGCTCATTGATTATATTATTGATGTTGAAAAATTCAACTTTCACTACAACACTAATGCGACATCCAAAAGGCAGATTGCACGATTCGAAACGTGGGTGAGGAAATATGAGTTGGATTTTAGAATGATATCCAAACTCAAGGGTTACTTTGATATTGAACGGCTAAAGGTAGTGAGAATTAATAAATTATACTTCTTTACCATCTTTTTGGCTATTTTTGTCCCTTTGTTTGTGACGATTCAAACGTTAAATATTGCGTTCAAATCCGAGTTATTGGTTAATGTCGGGAATACAGGTTGGTTTTGGATAAATACTGAGCGCGCCGCTGAATTTAGTTTTTTCGATAAAAACAAAAACCCATGGGTGATAACACCCGAGAAATGTGATTCCGCGAAAAAATTTTCAGGTACGGTGGGCGGTAAAAATGCGATTCCTGCAATTGTAAATAAAAATACGGTCGAAATGATATGTCATTCATTTTCTGATAAATCTGAGGCTTCTTATATAAATAAAAGTATCAAGGTGCAGAGGGGTGTCTTCTATGCGATATCTTTTTTACTGGTTATTATCACGTTGTTACTATTCAAACATCTCATGTCTTTAACAAACACATATGATTGTCGAAGAATGATACACTTAAAGCTTAAGCGCTTTAAATAATTAAAAAAGCTATGATGCTGGGAGTGGGGGCTTGAGTCGCCACTCCCAACACCGTTATGCACAATAATCATTCACGAATAAATGCCCAAGGTACGGACTCTGCCAACCATACGCCGTTGTCAGCCTGAAAGAATCTAAAGCCCTGTTCGTGCATGGTCTGGGATTGTATTTTTAATACAATCGGTTTCCCGTGACGTTGCCCTACCTGAATTGCAGTATCTTCATCAGATGAAAGATGCACATACTGCCGTGATAACGGAATTAACCCTTGCTCCCGAATGGCAGGCATAAAGCGGGTAGCGGTCCCGTGATAGAGGTATTCCGGAGGTGTCTTTTCAGGGTAATCAATATTAACCTGTTGTGTTGAATGCCCCTGCGCCGCGCGGATGCGCAAACTGTCATCTGAAATCGTAAAACGCTTCTTATCGCTGCCGTCAACTATCTGATGCAGAAGGGTTTGGTCGAGCGCATAGCCATTTTTAACCGAGCAAATGATCAGGTCGCTGATGGTCGCCCAACCCTCTTTATCTAACGATAAACCGATGGCTTCTGGCTGATGGCGTAGTGCATAGCTTAAAAATTTACTTATCTCTGAACTGGTTTTACTCATTTTCGTGCTCTTCAATTCTGTCCAGGCTGACTGAAAACCTATAATGCAGCCTGACGGCAATTAAAACATCATCCATGTTAAATTAATCCCGCCACCTTCCTACCAAAGAGACTCTCCGCATGCTGAACGGACTTAACCACATCACTATCGCCGTCAGCGATGTGACAAAAAGCTTTGATTTTTATGTCAATACGCTCGGTTTTACCCCAAAGGCGAAGTGGGCGCGAGGTGCCTACCTTTCACTGGGTGAGCTGTGGCTGTGCCTTTCGGCTGATAATGTGTTGTCCGGCGGGGATTACACTCACTATGCGTTCAGCATCCGTAGCAATGACTTTGATGAGTTTGCTGTTCGCTTAAGAACGGCGGGCGTGACGGAGTGGAAAATCAACAAAAGCGAAGGGAAGTCCGTCTACTTTTTAGATCCCGACGGGCATAAACTGGAAATTCATGACGGGGATTTGAACAGCCGCTTAATGGCCTGCCGGGACAAACCCTATGAGGGGATGACATTTTTCTGATTCCAGGCGGGTAATGGAGCCTTGTGGCTGGCCGAGATGGCGCAAATGAAATCGGATATTGGGGCCAGTTTAACGCTGGCCCCAATTGACGGTCTGTACATTTTCCCTGCGGTCCTGCTGAAATTTCAACAGTCCAGGTGATGCGGAGGCTTGCAAAAAGTCCAGGGCTTCATCGCCTATTTAGCCAGCTCTTCCAGGCTATCGCGAAATGCCGTTACGGCAATAGCGCGGTTATCGGCCAGATAGCGATCTTTCGGCGCAGGGGCAGAGCTTTGTACTGCAATCAGCTGCCAGTCGCCGTTAACCTTCAGCAGCAACGGGGAGCCGCTGTCTCCCGGCAGCGTATCGCACTGGTGCGACAGCACCGTTTTCTGCGCCCAGCCGGTGATCAGGCAGTCGTTATGCGAATAAAGCGTATCCAGGTGATCTTCCGGATAACCCGCCTGAGTCACTTTGCGACCGGTTGCCTTCAGCGCTGCGGTCATTTCACTGCGTGTACCGGCAAACAGCGGCAGCGGCACAATACCTGATGGGGGATTACGTAAAATAATCAGCCCGAAATCGTAGGGCGCGGCAGAAGCCGGAACAATCCAGCCATCGCCATCGGCCTTCAGTTTTTTCCCCAACGTCGGATTCACCCGGCCTTCAATATCGTGAATTTCATAGCGCCATTTACCGTTATTGCCGGCGACAAAACGCAGTGCGATAGCTTTATCCAGTTTACCCGGTGGTGCCAGCAGGCAGTGGCCGGCGGTCAGGGCAAGGTGAGGGGAGATCAGCGTAGCACTACACAAATTGCCACTGGCCGTTTCAAGCTGTCCGATCGCTTCCCACGGCTGGCTGGCGGTATTGCTGACTGGCAGACGGTCATCTTTACCAAAAAACAGCGTCTTGGTGTCGGCTTCACTTTGGGCATCATCATCGGCGTGAGTACAGAACGAAAAGGAGAGGAAACCCATTAATAACACAGCAGTCAGGCGCATATTTCTCTCGGGCTGGAGAAGCATTAAAGGTGATTACGCTAATGCAGTAACTATAGACGGATAGCGCTTAAAAAGGGAGATTAATTTGGAATATCAGCACGCTACAGGGTTCAGATGTAGAAGCTGGCGGCAATCACACCGCAAAGGATCATCACAACCAGAATAATTTCGAATAAATAGCGGCGCACCATCATCCGAGACTCCGGGAAAGAAACACCCGGATTATCCGGGTGTTTGAGTTAAGGATCTTGTTTCGGGCGGCTGTCCGCCCGTCTGCAAAAATTACGCTTTAGGAGCAGCGGCTTTCTTGGCAGCTTTGTGGTGCTTTTTAGCAGCCTGAGCTTTCTGAGCTACTGGCTTCTTAGCAGCTTTGTGGTGCTTTTTAGCAGCCTGCGCTTTCTGAGCTACTGGCTTCTTAGCAGCTTTGTGGTGCTTTTTAGCAGCCTGAGCTTTCTGAGCTACTGGCTTCTTAGCGGCTTTGTGGTGCTTTTTAGCAGCCTGAGCTTTCTGCGCTACTGGTTTCTTGGCGGCTTTGTGATGCTTTTTAGCTGCCTGCGCTTTCTGCTCGGTCGCTTTCTTGTGTTTTTTGTGATGTTTAGCGGTTGCTTTAGCCGGAGCTGGCGCCGCAGTTGTGGTGGTGGCAGCAGCGGCAGCTGGTGCGGTGGTAGCTGGGGCAGCTGTGGTCTCAGCAGCGAAAGCAACTGAAGACAGACCCATTGCAGCGGCTACAACCAGAGCAAATAATTTTTTCATTGCAAAACCCTCAAATGTTTATTCATGTGTCAGCCCACTGCGGGGCCGGTGAGTAAACTATATGAGAACGGGACGGGCGCTTCAGTGAGTGATTGGTATCGGCGTGTAACCGAATGTACAAAGGGGAATGCGATAATAGCATTCCCCTTGAGGGCCTGTAACAACGGTGGTTTTACTTCAGATAACGGCTTTCAAGATGCTGGCGGAACCAGATCGGGTTGAGGTCCTCTCCGGTGGCATTTTCTACCAGCTGGCGGGTGGAGAAACGGCTGCCGTGCTGCCAGATATTCTGCTGTAGCCAGTTAAATACCGGCTGCAGATCGCCCTGGGCAATCAGTTCATTGACCTGGGGAATCGCACGCTTGAGCGCCTGGAACAGCTGCGCGGCGTACATTGCACCCAGCGTATAGGTCGGGAAGTAGCCGAAGGCACCGTCGGTCCAGTGGATATCCTGCATACAGCCGTCGCGATAGTTACCGGCGGTGTTGATGCCCAGCCAGTGCTGCATTTTTTCCTGCCACAGCGTGGGGATATCGTCGACCTCAATCTCTCCGGCAATCAGCGCGCGCTCAATCTCATAGCGCAGGATCACGTGAGCCGGATAGCTGACCTCATCGGCATCCACGCGGATCAGGCCCGGTTTCACCCGCTGGTTCAGCGCAATAAAGTTGGTGTTCTCCATGCCCGGGCGATCGCCCAGCAGCTGTACCGCCAGCGGCTGGATCAGGCTGAGGAACTCCGGGCTGCGGCCCAGCTGTTTCTCAAAGAACAGGCTCTGTGACTCATGAATAGCGGTTGAGCGCGCCAGAGCCACAGGCTGATCGGCCCACTGCTGCGGCAGATTCTGCTCATAGCGCGCGTGGCCGGTCTCGTGGATCACGCCCATCATCGCGCTGATAAATTCATCGCTTTTGTAGCGGGTGGTGATACGGACATCCTGCGGTACGCCGCCGCAGAACGGATGTGCGCTAACGTCCAGGCGACCGGCGTTAAAATCAAAGCCCAGCAGCTTCATTATCGCCAGCCCCAGCTCTTTCTGCTGTTCCTGCGGGAAAGGTCCGACAGGAGCGATCACATTTTCTTTCGCCTGCTGGTCGACGATTTTTTGCAGCAGTTCCGGCAGCCACTGCTTAAGATCGCCGAAAGTACTGTCCAGCTTCGCGCTGGTCATGCCCGGCTCGAAGACATCCAGCAGCGCGTCATAGCGTGAACAGCCATTGGCCTGTGCCCGAATTTCAGCTTCCTCGCGGCTGAGTTTCACCACCTCTTTCAGATTGGCGGAGAACCCCTGCCAGTCGTTGGCGGGGCGCTGCTGACGCCATGCGTGTTCGCAGCGGGAACCGGCGATGGATTTAGCTTCCACCAGCGAGGCGGGCAGCAGAGAGGCCTGCTGCCAGGCGCGGTGCATTTCGTAGAGATTTGCCTGCGCCACATCGTCCAGATCTTCCTGCCTCGCCTGGTCCAGCCATTCGCCCACCTGTTTTGCCGTCAGGATTTCATGGCGCAGCACGCTTAGTTCCGCCAGCGCTTCACCGCGCGCGCGGCTGCCGCCTGCGGGCATCATGGTTTGCATATCCCAGCCGGTAATTGCAGCAAGATGACCAAAGCGTGAAAGGCGCTGAAAGGTTCGGGTCAGATTCGCGTAAGCAGATGACATACTATTCCTTAATAAGAGGAGAGTTCAGACGCCTCAGGCGTCGCGCAAAGGGTGATTAATTGGCCAGCAGAAGCGCACGCTGGCACCGCCGAGCGGGCTGCTGTCGATGGTGACGTAGCCGCCAAACGCCTGTGCCACAGAGTGAACAATCGCCAGCCCCAGGCCGCAGCCGCCGGTAGCGCGATCGCGGCTGGGATCGAGCCGCACAAAGGGTTCGAATACCCGTTCGCGCTCTTCCTGTGGAATGCCGGGGCCGTCATCCTCCACCTGCAGGCAGGCAATGTCGCCGTCAAACCACAGTCCAACGCGCAGCCGCTTGTCGGCATAGCGCAGGGCGTTATTCACCAGATTGTCCAGCACGCGTTCCATCAGACGGGTATCGGCCACGCCGTGATTTTCACGCTGCGGAGTATCCAGCGCGATTTCGGTATCGGGATTGACCAGGCGCATATCCTGCAGCCGTTCGTGCAACCACTGTGCCAGATCGAGTGATTGCAGATTCAGCTCCACGCGCGGACGATCGAGGCGCGCGTAGGTCAGCAGCTCTTCGATTAGCGCCTCCAGCTGGCCGATATCCCGGTTGAGTGCCGCAGATTCCGCCTCACTGAGGTTGTCGCTCATTTCCAGACGATAGCGCAAACGCACCAGCGGAGTGCGCAGTTCATGGGCGATGCCGTCGATCAGCTGCTTCTTGCTGGCGACCAACGTATTGATATTGTCAGCCATCTGGTTAAAGGCCACCCCCAGCCGCAGCAGGCTGGAGGCGCTGTCAAAATGGATACGCTCGTCAAGATGGCCCTGACCGAAGCGCTGTGCGGCATTCTCCAGCTTCAGCATGTCCTGCCAGTGCGGGCGCATCCAGATAAACACCGGTAACGCCAAAGATATACCGATAAAGGCCAGCAGCGCGATATCCAGCAGGCGCATTTCGTGCAGATAGAACAGATACGGGATCGGGCCGACCGCCAGCACGTAGTGGCTGCGCGGAATGTGCTGCAGGAAAGTGTATTCGTCGTCAAGCGCGACAATTTCCCCCGCGCGCAGGCGGCGCAGCGTCGGCGGATCGAGCTGATATTTGCTCATCGGCTCGATGTGCAGCTTAAAGGAAAGGTTGAGGTCGAGGTTATTAATGGTGCGGTTCCAGTCACGCGGCGGGATCTCCCGCAGTTCGCTGCGCATCAGATACAGCGAACTCTTCATTAAATCGTCCATCGACTGGCGACCGGCGCGTTCGGCGGTGAATTTGTACACCAGCCCGACCAGCATCGCCATCACCAGGAAGCAGACAAACAGCAGCAGATAAAACTGAATAAACAGCTTTCTCATTGGGCATCCCAGGCGTGCGGAGCGAACAGGTAGCCTTTATTACGGATGGTTTTAATCCGGTACGGTTCGGTGGCGCTATCCAGCAGTTTTTTACGCAGGCGCGAAATCGCCACGTCAATGCTGCGATCCATACCGTCGTAGCTGACGCCGCGCAGGGTTTTCAGCAGGGCATCGCGGTTGAGAATTGTGCCTGCATGAGTTGCCAGCTCCCACAGCAGATCGAAGTCGGCGGTGGAAAGAGCAATAATTTCACCGGAAAGCGTCACCTGGCGGTTAACCGGATCGATGCTCAGCGTGCCGAAGCGCAGGCCTTTCTGGCTGGAAACCGCAGGAGCGATCTCTTCACCCTGGGTTTTGCTCCCGGCCTGGCGCAGATGCAGCCGAAGACGCGCCAGCAGAACCGCCGGTGGCGTGGTTTTCAGAATATAATCATTTGCGCCCATCTCCAGCGACAGAATATGGTTCATGTCGCTGTCGAGTGAGGTCAGCAGCACAACCGGGCCAGACCAGTCGCCGCTGCTGCGGATATCGCGGCAAAGCGTCATCCCGTCCTTGCCGGGTAGCATAATATCCAGCATGACAAGGTCCGGGTTAGTGGCAGCGATCGTTGCTTCAGCCCTGTCTCCACGGCTTTCCACAATGACCTCAATATCGTGTCTTCCCAGATAGGCGGCAATCAGCTCGCCTACATCTTTGTCGTCTTCAACAAATACTATTTTATTCATGATGCGGTATATCGGGCCGTAGATGACACTAGCTTATCCTTTCTCAGGGGCAACGCCTATTAACCTGTACTAAATCGTCGGAAAAACGCCTCGGAGAATCCTTACATCTGTTAATCTAATGAATGTAGTATAATGTCGGTCGAGTATGTCATTATAAGCGTAAGGGCTGTTTTGACGTGTAACGAAAAGGAGGAAGGGTGTCAGAAACTAAGCTGGCTGCAGTAGGGCACAATGACCCTGTCTGTATAAATTATATCGATTTCCTTTCCGCTTCCTGTAAGAAACGCTGGAGTTTTGTTGATGCGATTTACGGTGTTATCCCGTTTTTTGGCATCGTTACGCGCAAAACGGCAGCTGCCCCTCGCGCCGCGCCGGAACGCCTTAAAGACCTCGCGCTGCAGATTATCTCTACTCAGGTCAGTGATGAAATCAATATTGTTCGCCTGATTACTCTTGCGCAACAGCAGCAAATTGCCCGCTTTGAAATTCTTCTGCCTTATCCGCTATCAGAATCTCAGCTGACCACCGTGCGTCAGGAATATGCCCGTCCGCTGGAACTCCAGCAGCAGGACGACCGACTGCATATCGCCATCCCGCCGCTGTCCCACTGACGACTACTGCATCAGCATCCAGGCTGCCGGAAGGGCGGCCAGGACCAGTACTCCCATTGCCATCTTCTCGACAGGCTTCAGCGCCGTCAGAGCCTGTCCCTTACGGCGTGCAAACAGAAACAGCAGCATTCCCGGCGCGTAAAGCACCACCGACAGCAGCAAATGCAGTGGCCCGGAAGCGTAGAGCAGCCACAGACCGTAAAGACTCGCGCCGATAGCAACTGCCGTCACGGCGGGTTGGCCCTTGCGATACGCCAGCTTGAATAAATAGGCACCTACCAGGAAGTAAGGCACCAGAATCATCTCTGAAGCGATAGTCAGCAGCGTATTGTAGTCTGCCCCGGTCAGCCAGATCAGGATCAGGCACAGCTGGACGCAGCCGTTGGTCAGCCACAGTGACGCGGCAGGTGCGCCCCGTGCATTCTGCCGACTGAGGAGACGGGGAAACGCTCCGTGCTGGGCGGCAATCATCGGAACTTCCGCTGCCATAATCGTCCAGCTGAGATAGGCACCGCAGACGGAGACTATCAGCCCGCTGACGATAATCAGGTTGCCCCAGGGGCCAATCAGCGAAGTCATCAGCCCCGCGACCGAAGGGTTGCGCATGTCAGCCAGTTCAGCGCGCGGCACCACGCCGAGCGAGAGTAGCGTCACCAGCAGATACACGAACAGTGCAGCCACCACCGCCAGGAGCGTCGCGCGGCCGACATCCCGCTTGTTACGCGCGCGGGAAGAAACCACCACCGCGCCCTCAACGCCGATAAATACCCACAGGGTGATTAGCATGGTGTCTTTAACTTGTTGCCACACCGGTTTACCCAGCGACAGTCCACTGAAATCAATGCGGAATCGATCGTAGTTGAAAGCGGCAATCGCCAGCACCACAAACAGCCCTAAAGGCAGCAGCTTGCCAAGTGTGGCAGCCAGATTAATTCCGGCAGCGGTCTGTACGCCGCGCAGGACCAGGGCATGGACACCCCACAGCAGCACGGAGGCACCCAGCATTGCCTGCCAGGTATTGCCATCGCCAAATACAATGTGGCCCGGCGAATCGGTAAAGAAACTCATCGCGGAAAAAACGATAACCAGATACGACACGTTGGCGATCACCGCGCACAGCCAGTAACCCCAGGCGGAGCAGAAGCCAATCAGCTCACCGAAACCCGCCTGCGCATAGGTAAAGATCCCGCCATCCAGTTCTGGTTTTATGCGGGTCAGCAGCAGCATTGCCGTGGCCAGCAGCAAAATGCCCACGCCGGTAATACCCCAGCCGATCAGCAATGCTGCCGGGCTGGCTACCGCGGCCATATTTTGCGGCAGGCTGAAAACGCCTGCACCGAGCATAGAGCTAAGCACCAGCGCGGTCAGGGCGGTAAGCCCTAGTTTTTTGTCCAAAAAATGACTCCAGAAACAGAATAAAAAGCCAGTTAATTCGATTGGTGTGAATTTTACTCAGGGTTAATGTGCGATTGTGCGAACGATAGCCCTGTAAAAGGAGGGCGATTTTACGGAGTGAGGAGGAGGGATGCAATGATTTGCTATGCACAAATCACAGCGGATTATTCACCAATAAAAAGGGCAGCCCGAAGGCTGCCCGCGTTGCAGACTGTTTTAGCTTATTACTTGAACAGGTCCGCACTGACGGTCAGGTTACCGCCACTCTGATTAGACCACTGGCGGGTCACGTGGTAGTACTTCGCACCTTTGGCAATCGCGCGTTTACCGACTTCTTCCGAGATTTCGGTTGGCGTGCTGAAGTGGCCGGTGAAGGTTACGCTGTCAAACGGCTGCATCTGTGCTGCCGTGATGGCGTTCACTTCCTGCACGCTCTTACCGTTTGGTAGGGTGACAGTGTAACGCTGACCGGACGTGGTCTGCGTTTCAAAGAAACGACCGACATTTTTGCTTGGTGTATCGGAGGACGCGACACCCGGGATTTCAACGTTTTTCGCTGCGGCACCACCGGCGGCCAGCGCGGCTTTACCGGCTTCGGAATCCGCAGGGATCAGATTCGACGACTCCTGCACCACACGTTTTGGCGCGTCGGCTTTATAGATATAGGCGGTGATCATCTGATTGCCGCCGTTGTTGGTATCGATCTGGCGAATAATAAAGAAGGATGCCGCACCTTTATCTTTCGCTGAACGACTGATGGCGTCGTTGACGTCCGGCTGGCTGCGGAAGAAACCGCTGGCGCTGACCGTGTCATACGGTTCCAGCGAGTAGGCTTCCGATTTAGTCAGTTCGCGCACGCCGTTGATCACGCGATCTTTATTCTTCACTGCTTTCGGTGCATCTGCGTGATACAGGTCGGCAGTCACGTTCCAGTTGCCACCGTTGCCGTTGGTGTCGTTGATGCCCTGAATGTAGTAGGAGGCGGCACCCATCGCATCAGCACGTTTAGATACTGCGCTGCTGGCTTCGTTAATGGCATTAAAACGGCCATTGATGGTGATCCGATCAAACGGTTTCAGCGCGGCGGCTTTCTCCGGCGTCAGTTCCTGTGCCGCATGGACTGCGGTTAATGATGTGAGTGACAACAGGGCTGATGCCAGGATGGTGTTCTTCAGCTTCATAAAAATAATCCTTCGCCTTACGCAAAATGAGTACGAAAACGTGCTGGAGTCTTGATGTTCAACAGATTAGTCCACGATTATTGCATGTAATAATGCCTCTGTCTCAGCCATTTTTTATGGTTTTATGTGGGTGGGTATTCCGTTTTTTGGAATAGTCAGGAAAGCTTGCTGAATCGAGTCATTTTTTCAGTCCATACCACTTATGCAGGTAATAGCTACCACTTTACTCGTTAATGTATTGTTAATTAATGGTATTTGATAAGAATACACTGAGAATGTTAAATTTTTTCGTAGCAGATTATCGTTGGTTTAACGCGAAATTCAGGTCCAATATAGGGTTGAACCGGGTCTGATTTGAATTTTTATAGGTAAAGTGCGCCGCAGTGCTCGTGGTGGCTGGATCGGAACACACATTTTCAGTAGGTTATAAACAGTTTGAAACAAGATGGTTTCGGTCATATGGGCCGGAGCAGTATCAACAAACCGTCATACTCTCTGATGAAAGGGAAGAATATGCTTATTGGTATTACCAAAGAACGGTTGGCAAACGAAGCCCGTGTGGCAGCAACACCGAAAACGGTGGAACAGCTGTTATCACTTGGCTTCAGTGTCACCGTAGAAAGCGGCGCGGGTCAGCTCGCCAGCTTTGACGATGCAGCCTATGTTGCTGCCGGTGCAACGATCGCTGATACGGTTAACGTCTGGCAGTCGGATATCGTGCTGAAGGTTAATGCGCCGAACGATGAAGAGATCGCCCTGACGCGTGAAGGCAGTACGCTGGTCAGCTTTATCTGGCCTGCACAGAACCCGGCGCTGCTGGAAAAACTGGCAGCGCGTAAAGTCACCGTGATGTCGATGGATGCGGTGCCGCGTATTTCCCGCGCTCAGTCGCTGGATGCCCTCAGCTCTATGGCTAACATCGCCGGTTACCGTGCGATTGTGGAAGCCGCTCACGAGTTTGGCCGCTTCTTTACCGGACAAATCACCGCAGCGGGCAAAGTACAGCCTGCCAAAGTGATGGTGATCGGTGCCGGCGTGGCCGGTCTGGCTGCGATCGGTGCCGGGCGCAGCCTGGGCGCAATCGTTCGCGCCTTCGATACCCGCCCGGAAGTTAAAGAGCAGGTGCAGAGTATGGGTGCCGAATTCCTCGAGCTGGACTTCGAGGAAGAAGCGGGCAGCGGCGACGGTTATGCGAAGGTGATGTCAGAAGCCTTTATTAAGGCAGAGATGGCACTGTTTGCGGCTCAGGCTGCGGAAGTGGACATTATCGTCACCACCGCCCTGATCCCGGGCAAACCTGCGCCGAAGCTGATTACCGCTGACATGGTTGCTTCGATGAAACCGGGCAGCGTGATCGTCGATCTGGCGGCGCAAACCGGCGGCAACTGTGAACTGACCGTGGCGGATAAAGTCACCGTTACCCCGAACGGTGTGAAGATTATCGGCTACACCGATCTGCCAAGCCGTCTGCCGACGCAATCTTCCCAGCTCTATGGTACAAACCTGGTTAACCTGCTGAAGCTGCTGTGCAAAGAGAAGAACGGCGAGATTACCATCGACTTCGACGATGTCGTGGTGCGCGGCGTGACCGTAATTCGCGATGGCGAAGTGACCTGGCCCGCACCGCCGATTCAAGTTTCCGCTGCGCCTAAAGCGGCTAAAGCTGAAGTAAAAATTGAAGAAGAGGTGAAAAAACCGGCTTCTCCACTGCGTAAGTACCTGCTGCTGGCGCTGGCTATCGTCCTGTTTGGCTGGCTGGCTAACGTTGCGCCGCCGGAGTTCCTCTCGCACTTTACCGTGTTCGCGCTCTCCTGCGTGGTGGGTTACTACGTGGTGTGGAACGTCAGCCATGCGTTGCATACTCCGCTAATGTCGGTAACCAATGCGATTTCCGGCATTATCGTTATCGGTGCGGTACTGCAAATTGGTCACGGCGGCTGGGTCAGCTTCCTGTCGTTTATCGCGGTGCTGATCGCCAGCATCAATATCTTTGGTGGCTTCACCGTCACCCAGCGCATGCTGAAAATGTTCCGTAAAAACTGAGGGGTTTGTCCATGTCTGGCGGATTAGTGACTGCAGCATATATTGTTGCTGCGATCCTGTTTATTTGCAGCCTTGCCGGGCTGTCTAAACATGAAACCTCGAAACAGGGGAATATCTTCGGCATCAGCGGTATGGCGCTGGCGCTGGTAGCGACTATCTTTGGCCCGGATTCCGGCAATATTGCCTGGGTGCTGCTGGCGATGGTCATTGGTGGGGCAATCGGTATCCGTCTGGCGAAGAAGGTTGAGATGACCGAAATGCCGGAGCTTGTGGCGGTGCTGCACAGTTTCGTTGGCCTGGCGGCGGTGCTGGTTGGCTTTAACAGCTACCTGGACCACGCGCCTGGCCTGCTGCCGGTGATGGAGAACATCCATCTGACCGAAGTCTTTATCGGCATCTTTATCGGTGCGGTAACCTTTACCGGTTCGATTGTGGCGTTTGGCAAGCTGCGCGGGAAAATCTCCTCGCGTCCGCTGATGCTGCCACATCGTCACAAGCTGAACCTGCTGGCGCTGGTGGTTTCCTTCCTGCTGCTGATCCTGTTTGTGCGTTCAGAAAGCGTGGGTGCACAGGGCTTCGCGCTGCTGGTGATGACGCTGATCGCCCTGGCATTCGGCTGGCATCTGGTTGCATCTATCGGTGGTGCCGATATGCCGGTAGTGGTGTCGATGCTGAACTCCTACTCGGGCTGGGCGGCAGCGGCAGCGGGCTTTATGCTCAGCAACGACCTGCTGATCGTGACCGGAGCTCTGGTGGGTTCAAGCGGTGCAATCCTCTCCTACATTATGTGTAAGGCGATGAACCGTTCGTTTATCAGCGTGATCGCCGGCGGCTTCGGTACTGACAGCAGCTCAACCGGTGAAAGCGAAGAAATGGGCGAGTACCGCGAGATCGATGCTGCGGGCACCGCAGAACTGCTGAAAAGCTCTAACTCGGTGATCATCACCCCGGGTTACGGTATGGCGGTTGCGCAGGCTCAGTATCCGGTGGCTGAAATTGCCGAGAAACTGCGCGCGCGCGGCATCTCCGTACGTTTCGGTATTCACCCGGTTGCCGGTCGTCTGCCTGGCCACATGAACGTACTGCTTGCCGAAGCGAAAGTGCCGTACGATATCGTGCTGGAAATGGACGAAATCAATGATGACTTCGCTTCTACCGATACCGTGCTGGTTATCGGCGCTAACGACACCGTGAACCCGGCCGCGCAGGAAGATCCGCGCAGCCCGATCGCCGGCATGCCGGTGCTGGAAGTGTGGAAAGCGCAAAACGTGGTGGTATTCAAACGTTCAATGAATACCGGTTACGCAGGCGTGCAGAACCCGCTGTTCTTTAAAGAGAACACCCAGATGCTGTTCGGTGATGCGAAAGCGACCGTAGATGCCATTCTGAAAGCGCTGTAAGCCACTCAGGCTTTGGGGCAACATGACCTGAAGCCTGAGAATAACGGAAAGTAACAGGGGCGACCTTTAACCGGTCGCCCCTTTTTTATTGTCCGTTTTAAATCCGCACCTCAGGAGAGAGGAGCGGATTCCCGCAATGAGTCAAAGCAGGTGCTCAGTACGGCATGAGCTATTGTTTCTGCTCGGGGTCCTGGGTACCGATAAAGAAGTACCAGAGCGGGATGGAAAACAGCAGGGTGAAGACGCTGCTGTAAATCGTGATCATAAAGAATTCAGAAATATACAGCTCTACCGGCCAGGTAGAGAACGGCATGTTGTATTCCTGAATGGCTCCGCCGATGATCGCTCGGGCCATGATAATGGCAACGACAATGAAAACGCAGGCCTGGGCGGTCAGAAAATTCCTTCTCTTTTTGCCCGGTGGTAAAAACGCCATAAAAAACTCCTGTATGCTGTTCAGAACTTCACGTTAACTTTTGCCCACCAGGTACGACCTGGCTCGTTAACCGGGGTATTAGACGAGTAACCAAAGCTGCTGTTACCCGCCAGATTCAGATGTTCGCTATACGCCTGATTGAAAATATTATCAACGCCAGCGCTCAGCTTAAGCTGCGGATTAAACTGCCAGGCCGCATTGGCGGAAAAGATGCTGAACCCGGCACTGCGGCCAAAATCTTTGCCGACCACATTTCCCTGGTTCAGCGCGATGCGATCCTGATGGCTGACCATCCGCAGCAGGGCGCTGGTGCTGAACGGTCCATTTTCCCAACCCAGCCCGAGCCGGGCATCCAGCGGCGGCATCTGCGGCAGAGCCGTGTTATCACTGCGATTCTTGCCCCACGCCCACGCCAGGCTGGCATCCGTTGACCAGTGTTCGGTCAGCTGGTAACGATAACCGGCTTCTGCACCCATAATCGTGGCGTCAACGTTGCTTGCCCGGCTTAAACTGCTGTTATCCGCATCGTAATTAAACAGAATAAAATCGTTCACCCGGCCAACGTAGGCGGAAAGCCAGCCCTCAAGGCGTTCACCGGAATATTTGGCGCCGAAGTCCAGCTGGGTGGTTTTTTCGGGTTTAACCGAATCAAACGCCGCTGAAAGGCCATCTGCGCCGGTGGTGGGCGAAAATAACTCCCAGTAATCCGGGAAGCGCTCGGTATAACCGACGCCAGCATACAGCATCAGCGGCACGTCGTTGAGCGTATGCTCCAAACGCATAAATCCGGCTGGCAGCGTATCGCTACGTTCGCCTTCGCCACGGGCGCTGAAATTATCCACCCACGTGCGATCCAGGCGTGCACCACCCACGATTTTGTCCTGTTCGCTCGCCGACCAGCTCAGCTCACTGAACATGCCGACGTCGTGGAAGCGGGCATCTTTACTCCAGTCATCGCCGCTGCGCCGACGGTGGGTACTGGTTTGCATATCCAGACCGCTTTCGAGTTTAACATCGCCCAGCATCAGCGTGGCCATCGCCCGCCCGCCAACGGTACGGCGGTCGAGCCTGCCCGTCATGCCGCTGCTCATATCCATACCGCCCATCGCAATGCCATCCATGCTGCCCATTCCGGCAGTCGGTGAGCGCAGGGTGATATTATCCATAATATGGTCGGCATAGTTGTAATAAATTTGTGCCTCAACTTTATCCAGCACTTCACCGATGTTCGATTTCTCGAAGCGCAGGCCGAGGCTTTCACGCTTAAACTGTGAACCGTCCATACTGCGACCGGCGTAGCGGGCCTCGCCGTTGCCGCGTCCGGCGCTCAACTCCAGCAACGTATCGGCATCAGGCGTCCAGCCCAGCGCGATATCGGCATTCCATTTATCCCAACGAGAAGCAACGCGGTCGCCGTTACCGTCTTTGTAGTCATCCGAACGCGATTTGTTACCCAGCAGGCGCAGATAGCCCTGTTCACTGCCGAGGCTGAGATCCGCATTCTGATCGTAGCGATGGTTCGATGCGGCCAGCAGGCTGGCATCGCCTTTGATCCCTGGCTCTTTGAACTGCGGCGGCTGGCGCTCAAAGCGGATGGTTCCGGCGGAGTTTCCCGGTCCCCAGAGTACGGTTTGCGGCCCCTTGGTGATACTGAGTAAATCGAAGCTTTCCGGTGAGATATAGGACGTTGGTGCATCCATTCGCGCGGGGCAGGCCCCCGGCATTTCTCCGCCGTCGGTGAGGATACGCAGGCGTGAGCCAAACATCCCGCGAAATACCGGATCGCCGTTGGTGCCGCCGTTGCGTACCTGAGCAAAACCGGGAATGGTTTTCAGATAGTCGGAACCGTCGCTGGCAGGAACCGGCTGGCGTGGCGTTTTGGGAGATGTCACCACGTTCAGCGGATTAGACAGCGGTGCCGTTACGGTAATCACTGCATCCTCGTTCACGATGGGATGATGAGGATCGGAGGCAGCCTGGCTTTGGCATGCGATGGAAATAGCCGCACTCAGCAGTGAGCTGCGCAGGGGAAATGTATTCATTTATTATTCCTGTTTTAACCATCAACGCTAACGTCTGATTACTATTTCATTCCCGTTCTCCAATGCTTTTATTACGCAGTAGAAGATTCAGGGTAATAATAATCAGGGCGTGCGAGGTCCTGTGAAAATCACATTATTATTTTTTCCAAGCGATATATTTGCCGCAGGCAAATTATCGAGTTGAATAACATTCAGGAATTAAAAACAGGCGGAGCGCGCGGCTGGCAGGGGCCGGGATAAACGGTAAGGTGATATGTGGGCAGCGGACGTATCGGCGGTGACTGGCTCACCAGCAGCATCAGTAGCAGCGCCGGGACAAATAGCCACATCAGCATCGGCACGTGGACCAACAGCTGGCAATAGCCGCAGGCAAATTCATCCATCATGCCCATGCCCATGCCCATGCCCATGCCCATGCCCATATTCATACTCATGGCGTGGGACTGAAGGGGATTCATGGCGTGTTGCGTTGCGTTGTTTAAGTCGTTTACGCTGCTGTGGCTGCTGTGGCTGCTGTGGCTGCTGTGGCTGCTCGATATATCGTCAACAGTCATACTTTGCATATTCATATCATCGTGCATCGCGGACATATCGTGCATTGCTTCAGTCATACCGTCTGAAGACTGGCGATGCATCAGCGATTGCGAGATGTCCGGCGCGATAAATAGCAGCAGAATCGCCAGTATGGCGATAAGTGCAGGCATTCGGCGCTGTGACAGACGATATAAAACCAAAAGGGCAATCTCTGGCAAAGTAAAATGACCGGCAGAGTGTAACGGCTTTTATTTATAATGTTAAAGGATAATTCTTATGACGAAGCTATTTTTTAACGTTATTGCGACAGAGAATAAATTATCGCCGACTTATTCTTGGTGAATTTAAACAAATATTTAACATTAAAGCTGATATTTAGTCTTGCAGCATTCTCAACAGACGAAATATATTCTGGCA
>NZ_JAPDNC010000018.1:0-65047 GCF_025947915.1 Erwinia sp. INIA01 | reverse complement strand
GAGAGCAGAGAGCAGAGAGCAGAGAGCAGAGAGCAGAGAGCAGAGAGCAGAGAGCAGAGAGCAGAGAGCAGAGAGCAGAGAGCACCGGGCTTTCATGGGATCGATAAACGGTTAACACAATATCATTTACAAGTGGCCAGGCGCAGCCGCGCATATCTCAGCGACTGCGCCTGTAGTCAGATTAATCGTCTTCGTCGTCGTCCAGTTCCACCGGTGAAGTAAAACCGTCAGGTTTGATGGCTAACAGGTCACAGCGCAGGTGGTCGATGACCTGTTCTGCGGTGTTGCCAAGGAAGGCAGCGGAGAGGCCGGTGCGGCCAATAGTGCCCAGGACCACGACCCCCACTGAAAGATGGTCGGCCAGTTCCGGGATCACTTCCTCCGGTAAACCCTTTTCCACATGGGTGAATTTCTCGTCAATGCTGAATGACTGACGTAGCGCCTTCATTGCCACCAGATGCTGCCCACGAATTGCATCGTTATAGACGCTTGGGTCAAAATCGGGCAGTTCAATGGCGATATTGATTGGCGTTACCGGATAGGCACCGACCAGGTGTACTTCGGTATGGTTTACCCGCTCGGCCAGGTCCAGCGTTTCCCGCACCAGCTTGGTGTTCAACGGATCGTGATGCGGCTCTTCGCTGGCGAGGTTGACGGCGACCAGCGCTTTCGCGCCCTCTGGCCAGGCCTGGTCTTTCACCATCCAGACCGGGCAAGGGCATTTACGCAGCAGGTGCCAGTCGGTTGGGGTAAACACCACCGCCTGCAGGCGATCGTGCTGATGGGTCATTTTGATCACCAGATCGTGCTGGTTGTTCAGTACTTCCTGAATAATCGCTTCGAAGGGGCGGTTGTGCCATACCACTTTGATATCGATTTGCACACCGGCGGCCAGATAGGCCTGCGCCTGCTGGCGAATCCACTCAGTGCGCTGGCTGATCACGCCTTTACGCATCGTTAAGCGTTCGTCAGGCGACAGCAAAGTGGTCATCTCGTAGGAGAAATCATAGATCGGAAGAAAACAGGTAATCTTACCGCCAAGGCGCTGATTCAGATACACCGCGCGCCGCAGGGCAGGCTGGTCGTCCTGCTGCGGATCGATAGCCACAAGGATGTTTTGATAGTTAGCCATAATGGGTTCTCCATACACCGAGCGTGTAAGTTAAAGATAGCCCAATCAGACAAAAGGAAAAAGGGGAAAAGATATTGCCGGATCAATAAAATAACAAATATTGACCCGGCAAATCGTCAGGCGATTGCCCTGCTTTGGCCGGCAAGCTGGGAGAGGATTTCATGATTTTCAATAGTGATATATTTGCCTTTCACCGCCAGCATTCCATTTTTCTGAAAGCGGCCAAGCAAACGGCTAATAGTTTCTACCGTCAATCCCAGGTAGTTACCGATATCGCCCCGCGTCATGGTCAGACGGAACTCGCGCTGAGAAAAACCGCGCTGTCCAAAACGACGAGAAAGACCGTAGATAAACGCGGCAAGGCGTTCTTCGGCATTTTTCTTCGACAGTAACAGGATCATCTCCTGGTCACCTTTAATCTCGCCGCTCATCAGCCGCATCATCTGCTGGCGCAGGCTCGGCATTTTACCGGACAGGTCATCTAAGGTCTCGAAGGGGATTTCACACACCATCGCGGTTTCCAGCGCCTGCGCAAAGCTGGGATGCTGACTGCCGCTGATCGCGTCAAAGCCAACCAGATCGCCCGCCAGGTGGAAACCGGTAATCTGTTCGTCACCCTGTTCGGTGATGGTATAGCTTTTAATGGTGCCGGAGCGGATGGCATATAACGACTTGAGTTCGTCGCCGGCTTTGAACAGCGTCTGGCCTTTTTGAATTGGCTTCTTGCGCTCAATAATATTATCAAGCTGGTCAAGTTCGTGTTCGTTTAGCGTGAAGGGGATGCAGAGTTGACTGATGCTGCAATCCTGGCAGTGAATAGCACAACCACCTGATTGTATGCGTCGACTGATAATTCTCTTTTCTGGAATCATAATGTACGCTCTATGATTATTGACTGATATCAATTTTACCGTTTTGACTTACAAAATGAAACTCATCAGAGCAGTTTTAGCCACATAAAGATTAAGGATGTCATTATTAAAAGCTATCCTAGTGAAATGTATGATAAAAAACAATCCATTAACAAACTTAAATCTGCTTATTTAGCGATTTTTCATTGATCTGTGCCATTGTAATCATGCGCTGTAGAGTATTGCTCTGCTCTTTGCCATCATAATTTACACTTAACTGTGGAATTATTTCGCCCATCAAAAAGCGATGCTGGCGCAATTTTTGCCTTGCCGCTTTCTATCTTGCTAAACTTCCCGTTAGGCGTTAAAACGTCATGCGCTGAATTGTCGCGCCGCAGGTGCCAGTAAAAGGAGTGAGTAATGACCTTTAACCCTGATGAAAGCGACATCTTCCGCCACGCGATGGAAGATGTCACACCGCTGAAAGACTGCAGCACGATTATGTGGCAGAAATCGCCCTCCGCTAAACCCCCAAGAGATCGGCAGTGGGAAGAACAGTTGGATAATCCGTTGACCATCGGATTGCTGGAAGTTGTGCCGGGCACGCAGCCGCTGGAGTTTATTGCTGACGGTATACAGCCGGGGGTACTCGATAAACTTCGACAGGGCAAATATCCACCGCAGCTTAATCTTAATCTCATCAAGCAATCGGCAGAAAACAGTCGCCAGATGCTGTACCTGTTTATGCGCCAGGCACTGCGAGATGATATCCGTAATTTGCTGATAATCCACGGCAAAGCGCGGCACGACACGTCTCATGCCAACATTATTCGCAGCTACCTGATGCGCTGGTTACAGCAGTTTGATGAAGTGCAGGCCTTTTGCAGCGCTCAGCCTCACCATGGCGGTAGCGGTGCGTGTTACGTTGCGCTGCGTAAAAGCGAACGGGCGCGGCTGGAAAACCGAGAGCAAAACGCCCGCCGCGCTCGTTGACGTTCTAACCAGAGTGCGATTTTCGAATAGTCGCCAGCAATATCTCTGTGCTCAGGCTGAGCGGAACGCCGGAGCGGGTAAGAATACCGACCGGCTCTCCCGGTCCGTGTGATGCCACGGGCAGTGCGGCAAGGGAATTGTGCAACAGATCCTCCTTAATCGCGCCGGAAGGAACAAACCAGACATAGTTGTAGCGTAGCGCCAGCTGGCGAGCCAGTGACGTGGCCGAGGTTTCGACCAGCGTGGGCGGCAGGCTGCATCCCTGTTCTTTCAGCATGGTTTCCGCCAGCCTGCGCGGGGCAGTACCCTCAGGTGAGATCACCACTGGCCAGGACATTGCGCGGGAAAGCGTGACGTTGTCACTCATCAGCGGATGATCGGGGCGAACCACCAGCCGCAGTGATTCCAGGAACAGCAGTTCATAAGTCAGTCCGGCCATCAGTTCGGTGTCGGCCATGCGGCCGATGCCCACATCAAATTCCCCGGCTTTCAGCCCGGCTATCAGTACGTTATTGTGCAGCGTTGCCACCTGTACAATGGTTTGTGGCCGCTGCTGATGGAAGCGATCGAGAATAGAAGGCAGCATGCCGAGCGCCACGGTAGTTAACACGCAAACCCGCAGCACTTCCGGCTCCTGCGGTAACGGCGTATTAAAGGACTGTCCGGCATGATTGAGCGCATCAAGCACTTTAACCGCGTGAGTGAGAAACTGTTCGCCCATCATGGTCAGCTGTGCGCCAAGCCGACCCCGTTCGAACAGTCTGGCTCCGGCCAGCTCTTCCAGTTCATTTAGCGTTTTTGACAGCGCGGGCTGGCTTAGCGACAGGGTTTCCGCAGCGCGGCCGAGGGTGCCCTGCTGCGCAACGGCAACAAAGGTATGCAGGTGGCGCAGTCGAATGCGCTGATTAAATTGATAATTTTTATTCATAGCTCAGATTAGTAATCTGGCGGTATTACTGGCAAGCTTGCGTTGCGGTTTTTGTTAACCTTATTGCAAAATTTAATTAACATTTGCTCCGTATAGCCCGGTAACTATTACTTTTCAGGGCGTTAAATCACCCATCCTTAATGTGTGCTTATGCATTACTGAGGTTGAAAGTACATGCAATTAATCAGGAGAACTTCATAACAATCCGTTATGATAACGGGCTATTTTTCCGCTTGATCGCGCAGCAGGGCCCTGAGGCCGCAGAAACCCGCTTAGCATGCTGGAGCGGGGTGACGATCGGCAAGCCAGGGGAGTACGCAGTGAACAGTACCGCGGCCATCGATATTCATGCATTAATCAACCGCAATGCATTAAGCCGTTACCAGAAGTGCATCATTGCACTGAGTTTTGCCGTTGTCGCCATGGACGGAATGGATATTGCGCTGATGGGCTTTATCGCTCCGGCGTTGAAAACGGCGTGGGGTGTCAGCAATCATCAGTTGGGTGCGGTCATCAGCGCCGCTCTGATTGGCCTTGCGCTGGGCGCAATGTTTGCCGGGCCGCTGGCCGATCGGTTTGGCAGACGGGTGCTGATTATCAGCAGCGTGTTTTTCTTTGGCCTGTGGACGCTGGCAACCGCATTTTCACAGAACCTCGATCAGCTAATGCTGTTCCGTTTTCTCACCGGTTTAGGGCTTGGGGCTGCGATGCCTAATGTCGGTACGCTGGTGGCGGAATATTCCCCCGAGCGCAAACGCGCGTTCCTTATCACCGTGGTGTTTTGCGGCTTTACCTTTGGAGCCGCCAGCGGCGGTTTTGCCGCCTCGTGGCTGATCCCTCACTATGGCTGGCATTCGGTACTCATTCTGGGCGGCGTTTTGCCGCTGATGATTGTGCCGTTCTTACTCCGCTGGCTGCCTGAATCCGTGCGTTTTATGATGACGCGCAATGCTCCAGCCTGGAAAATTCGCCGGATTGTCGAAAAGATGCACCCCGGAATGACGACCGATCGTTGCCGTTTTGCCCTTAGCGAAATAGCCACAACCGGAGGAGCCGTGCGTCTGGTGCTGTCCCGACAGTATCTGTTTGGCAGCGTAATGCTGTGGGGCAGCTATTTTATGGGGCTGTTCCTGGTCTATCTGATCGGCAGCTGGCTGCCGTCGCTGGTCAAAGACATTGGTATGACGGTCACCCAGGCCGCGCTGGTCACGGCGATGTATCAGGCGGGGGGGACGATTGGTTCACTATTTGCTGGCTGGGTAATGGATCGCTTTAACGCCAATCTGGCACTGGCGGCAATCTATTTCACCGGTGCGATTGCTACCGTGTGTATCGGCTATGCGCCAGCAGACGTTCTGGTGCTGAGCTGTATCGCTTTTTGTAGCGGCTTCTGCCTTAACGGAGCGAATACCGGAATGAATGCACTGTCCGCCAGCTACTATCCAACGCGAGCGCGAGCTACCGGTTCCAGCTGGATGCACGGAGTGGGGCGAGTCGGGGCGATCATCAGTGCTTTTGCCGGTGCGCAGATGTTGTCGATGGGCTGGAATATTACCGATGTCTTTTCCTTCCTGGCCATCCCCGCAGTCCTGACTACGCTGATGCTGGTGGCAAAATCGCGTTATGGTTACCGGCCATAGCGGGGCAAAACAACTGCCTCGCGGCCGCTGGCAGACAAAATCAGGGGGAGCATCGCTCCCGGTTTTGTCAGTAAAGATCGACATTTCTCTCACTCCCCACCTTCTGTCCCTTCATTTTTTACCTGCCTGATAAAAAAATATCTGACGCTTTATTTTGGTGCCTGTGCACCAAATTGGTTCGATGCCGCATTAACTCGTTCTATTTGCGTCGTTTTATTTCTTATCATTAATGCCAAAACTAAACATCGCTCCCCACTATGGTGCGATCGTCTCCAGGCCTTTTTTACGACGAAAAAAGAGATTGAACGAGTGTTCAACGCTGTGTAAGTTAATAATCAATCGCAGGGTTTAAATAAATCAACAGGCACATCAGATGACGGTAATACAACGACAATCGGAACTTATCTCCGCCGCTTTAACCTGCCTGAAAAAGGAAGGGTACAAAGGATTATCGGTAAGAAAAATAGCTGATGAGGCGAAGGTTTCCGTCGGGTTGATTAATCACCATTTTGGCAGTCTGGAAAAATTAATATCCGCAGCCTATGAATCAATGGCGGGTGGCATTCTGATTTCCCTAAAAGAAACCTGTGAAGGTGAAATTGCCGATCCTGCTAAAAGAATTGAGGTGTTTATTCGGGAGAGTTTTAATCCATCAATTCTTGACCCCGATTTGCTCAATGCGTGGATAGTGTTTTGGGGAATGACGAGATACAGCCCGGAAATTGACAAATCTCACTCATTAACCTACGCCTGCTATCTTGAGTTTCTTTCACAGCTACTTGGCGACCTGTGGCGGCAAGACAACAGTACGGAATGTAATATCCGACTGGCCAGTATTTCATTTTCATCAATGCTCGATGGTTTATGGGTGGAAAGCTGTCTTAACTCACACGCATTTAAACCAGAAGATGCCGTATCAATCTGTCAGGCATGGATCAAAGGCTTCCGTGCCGGAATGTTTGCATCATAATTAGAAAATTTTCAGGGGATAATATGATTAAGGAAGTAAGAAAAGAAGTGTACAACTGCGTGCCTTATGCCGCAGGTAAAAGTATGGAAGATGTAATGGAAGAGTATGGTTTATCCAGCGCCATTAAACTGGGGTCCAATGAAAACCCTTATGCACCTTTTCATCTTTCCACGAAACGAATGATGGATGAAGTGCTGAAAATTAACAGCTATCCGGAGAAAAACTTTATCCGCCTGAAATCTATTCTGGCAGAAAGAAATAATCTGGCTGCGGAAAATATTGGTTTAGGTCACGGAGCCGGAGGCGTACTCGATACACTGGCTAAAACTTTTATCAGCCACGGCGATGAAGTAATTGTTCCGAAAGAAACTTACGGCCTGTATAACGAAATATCAAAAGGGATGGGGGCTGAGGTAAAACAGATCCCACTGGACGGCGAATTCCGCCTGGATCTGCAGGCAATGGCTGCCGCGGTGAGTGAAAAAACAAAGCTGATTTGGGTTTGTAATCCAAACAATCCCACCGGCACTACCGTTGACCGCAATGAATTTTACGCCTTTATTGACGCACTACCGAACCACGTATGGGTGATATTAGATGAAGCCTATATTGAATTTGCCAAACAGGACCATCTGATTGATGTAACCCGCCTGATTAGTGAAGGTAAAAAAATTATTAAAGTCGGTACGCTGTCGAAATATTTTGGTCTGGCGGGCGGGCGAATTGGCTACTGCATTGCCCGGCCCGAGGTGATCACCGCCTACGACACCATTAGCGAGCCGTTTAACGCCAACCGCATCGGTCTGGCCGGCGCGGTCAGCGTGCTGACGGAAGATCTGGCGACCTGCATCAGCTATGGCAACCGGCTTATCGCCTCCCGCGAAAGCATGATTGCGGAACTGCGAGAGGCGGGCTGTGCGTGCAGCGAGTCTGACACCAACTTTGTCTTTTTCTCTACGGATTTTGCAGCGAGTGATATTGCCAATCGGCTGCTGCAGCAAGGCGTGATTGTGCGTCCGTGCGGCGGCTGGGGCTACCAGAACCATCTGCGGGTGACGATCGGAACGGAAGAACAAAATAAAGTCTTTATCGACAAATTTAAAAGCGTGTTGCAAACATTACAGGGTGCTTAATTATGCCAAAGTATAAGAAGTATATAACCCTCCTTCTGTTGGGTTTTTCCGGTGGTGCGATATTTGTCTTTCCCTATCTTAAATATATTTTTTATGATGACGTATTAACCTCACTCGGTATTGGTAATGCCGATTCCGGTTTACTGTTGACGGCGTATTCTCTCGGCTGTGTGGCGCTGTATATTCCAGGGGGTATTCTGGCCGACAAACTGTCGCCGCGTATTTCCGTGGTGGCTTCCTTGTTCGCAGCCACCGCGTTAACGCTGATATTTGCTTTCTTCTTTAACTTTGCCTCGGCACTGGTGGTCTGGTTCCTGATGGCCTTTGCTTCCGGGTTTGTTTTCTGGTCCGCCGTACTTAAGGCGGTAAGGATAATCAGCGAGGAGCAGGATCAGGGGTTAATGTATGGCATCTATTACAGCGCCAACGGTGCCGCAACGGCGATAATTAATTATCTGTGTCTGAAAGTATTTGGCTATTCCGGCGGCGGCAGCCATGGACTGTTTATGGCCGTGCTGCTGATGGCCTGCTTTACCGGTGTGTCGGCCATTGCCCTGATGTTCTTCCTGAAAGGATTCGAAAAGTCAGAAACGAAAGAAGAAGATAAATTTAAATTCGCCGACCTTTCACTAGTGGTAAAAAATCCCTCGGTGTGGATGGTGTCGATTATCTTCTTCTGTATCTATGCGGTTTATACCTGTAGCTCTTATTATACGCCGTATCTGACCTGGCTGGGGATGTCAGCCGATAATTCCGCCGAGCTCAGTATTCTGCGAATTAATATGGCGATGATGATTGCCTCGCCAATAGGTGGCTACCTGGCGGATAAAGTTTTCAAATCGACGCTAAAATGGATTATGTATGGTTCGATTCTGCTGGCCGTCTCTATTGTCGCTACGGTAATGGTCGGCGGTGACAATCTTCAGCTAACCAGTATCATTTCAATTATTCCGGGCTGGCTGGTCATGTCAATGTACGGCATTATGTTCTCGTCATTTAAAGAAATTAATGTCCCCGTCAAGGTATCGGGAACGGCTATCGGCTTTGCTTCAATTATTAGCTATTCACCGGATCTGTTTATGAATACCGTTTACGGAAAGGTGCTGGATAAATACCAGGGTGCGGATACCATGATCGCGTATAAAATAATCTTCCTGAGCCTCGCCTGCCTGGCTGTGCTGTCGGTTATTTTATCTCTATGGGTTCTGTCGAGAAATGCCGTAAAGAAAAATCGAATTTCCGAGCGTCTGGTGAATAATTAATAGCAGCAATCTAAAGAGTTCCTCTAATGAAAATAGTGATTTGCGATCATAAAGAATCGCTCGACAGAGACGTCGCCGCTGAAATTAATTTGTTTAAGCAGCAGCTGGGTCAGAATACCGAGGTGATTATCCATGAATACAACGGCGATAATCAGGCATTAAACGAAGTTATCGCCGATGCAGATGGCATTATGACTTCCTATGTGACCTTTACCGATGACATGATTTCCGCCTGCCGCAGGCTGAAAGGCATTTCGATTAATGCGACCGGTTATAATTTTATCGACCTGCAGTCCGCCAGCCGCAATAACGTTCAGGTAGCGGTGATTGCTGAATACTGCACGCAGGAGGTCAGTGAACATGCCATGACGCTGGGCCTGGCCGTGGCGAGGAATATCAAGGCGTACGGGCGCAGCATCGAGCAGAAGCAGAAATATGCCTTCAACTGCGTCAGCGGCATGTTCAGGCTGGAAGGGAGCACCTTCGGCATTATGGGGCTGGGGAAAATCGGCCAGGCCGTTGCCAGGAAAGCACAGGGTTTCGGCATGAAGGTGATTGCCTTCTCCCCGTCCTGCCCGGCAGCAGTGGCGGAGGGCCTGGGCATAACGCTGGTAGATAAAGATCGACTGCTAAAAGAGAGTCATTTCATCTGCTTAACCATGTCGCTTAACGCTGGCAATGTAAATATTCTGGACCGCGAGGCGTTTGCCAAAATGGAACAGAGGCCAATTGTTATCAACGTTTCGCGCGGTCAGATGATCGATGAAGAGGCGCTGGTTGAGGCCCTCGACAACAATTTGATATTTGGTGCCGGGCTTGATGTGCTGGTTGAAGAGAGTGATGAGTACATTGCCAGATCGCCGCTGGTCGGCCGGGATAACGTTGTTATTACGCCGCATGCTGCCTTTTACTCAGATTTCTCGATGCAGGAAAATCAGCGGATTGGCGTGTCGAACCTGGTGAATATCCTCACCGGCAATATTAACGACGTGGCGCGCATTGTTTCGTCCTGAGCATCGTTGAGAAACGCTTGCAACAGGTCATCATGAATCAAAACCACCTCTATTTCAGAGGTGGTTTTTCTTTTATTGCAGGCGACTGTCCTGCACTATCGTAAAGCGCCCGGGTCCCAGCAGCATCACTGCCAGCGCGCCAAACAGATACAGCGCTTCACCCTCCAGCGCCCAGGCACCGACCGAAGTGCGGTCCCAGAATGCGCCGGTTTTCACCAGCAGCGTGGCGACCACCAGGTTAATCACAATAATAAACGCCGCAGGGCGGGTCATCAGCCCGATAATCATCATCGCCGGGGCCAGAACCTCGCCAATATAGGCACCGTAAGCCACCAGTCCGGGAACGTTGTGAGCCTGCAACAGCCCGGCAATCCAGCCCACTCCATGCTGTAGTTTAAATACGCCATGAAACAGCAGCAGTGCGCCCAGCGAAACGCGCAGTACCAGCCTGCCCAGATCGGGGTGATCGCTGATCCGGGTAAAACCGTTATTAAGCGAGGAGAACATAAGTGAAGTCCTTAACGTTATGAAGAAATGCTCGGCGGCAAAAGGCGTATGCCGCAGGCTGGCGATGGTGACATACGTCAGGATCGGCCTCCTATCAGCATAATCTGCAAATCAATTTTCACCAGCCGGGAGCGAAACGTAAGTGACCTGCCTGACTCATTTTTCTGCGCTAAGGACCGTTTACTCGTGCGAAGAAAGCCACGCTACCAGCTCATCCAACAGCGGCGGTGACTCTTCTGCCGGTCGGCGGAGCAGGCTGTAAGCCGCGCCGGTTTTCACTCTGCCGCTGAATGGCGCAACCAGCCGCTGCATAGCCAGATCTTCCGCAATCAGCGTGACGTCCGCCACCGTCACGCCGTAGCCCTGAATGGCCGCGCTGATTGCCAGATCCATGGTGGCGAAATGCTGATTGCGCTGCATGGCAATGGACATCTGCTGCGATTTCAGCCACAGCTGCCAGTCGCGGCTGTCGGCGGTGGGATGCAAAAAAGTCATGGCGGTCAGCGTAGCGGCATCTGCGGAACGTGAAGTCAGCAGGCCACCTGCGAGAACCGGCGTCAGCTCCTCCTCGAACAGACGCAGGCCGCGCCCGCTGCTGCCGTAAAGGATCGCAGCATCATAGTGTTCCAGCAGAATGCTGTGATCGACGGTGGTAGTCAGCGAAACGTGCAGCTCGGGCCGCAGTTTCTCCAGCGCTACCAGCTTCGGCAGCAGCCAGCGCATGGCGCAGGTCGGGGCCTTAAGCCGAATTACCGCCTGTTGCCTGCTGGCCTGTGCGGCGTCGAAAATCTGCTGATAGCCTGCCTGTAACGCGGGGAGCAGGGCGGAACCCTGCGGCGTCAGGCGCAGCCCACGCGCGTGGCGATCGAACAGGCTGAAGCCCAGCCAGGCTTCCAGTGAAGCGATCTTACGGCTGACGGCCCCCTGAGTGATGCACAGTTCCCCTGCGGCACGGGTCAGATTGAGGTGGCGTGCGGTGACAATAAAAGCGTGAATGGCGTTCAGCGGCAGCGGACGCTGGGACATAGGTACACCCTGAGCTATGTTTAAAAGTCATAGCTATTATGACAACAATTCGCTTGTCGCCTCAAGCCTCGCCACGTTGAATAGCATAAGCAAGTTCACCCGACGGTTTACCCTCTGACTGGAGCTTCCATGACTATCACCTCTTCGGTGCAGCAGCGCTCAAAATTACCCGACGTCGGCACCACCATTTTCACGGTGATCGGCCAGCTTTCCGCGCAGCATAAGGCGATTAACCTTTCGCAGGGTGCGCCCAATTTCCCCTGCGACCCGGCACTGGTAGCGGGCGTCAGCAGGGCAATGCAGCAGGGCCATAACCAGTATGCGCCGATGACCGGAGTCGCGGCCCTGAAGCAGATTCTGGCGGAGAAAGTCGAAACGCTTTACGGCCAAAAATATGATGTTGCCAGCGAAGTGCTGATCACCGCCAGCGCCAGCGAAGGGCTGTACTCGGCGATTGCCGGGCTGGTGCATCCTGGCGATGAAGTGATCTTCTTCGAACCGGCTTTCGACAGCTATGCGCCCATCGTTCGCCTGCAGGGTGCCACCCCGATCGGTCTGAAGCTTCAGGTCCCGGATTTCGCCATTAACTGGGATGAAGTCAGCGCGGCGATCACCTCGCGCACCCGGATGATTATCATTAATACGCCGCACAACCCAAGTTCACAGGTGCTGAGCCGCGAGGATCTTGACCGCCTTGCCGCACTGACCCGCAACACCGATATCGTGGTGCTCTCCGACGAAGTTTATGAACATATTCTGTTTGATGGCCGCAAACATAACGGCATGGCGACGCATCCCGAACTGGCGCAGCGCAGCGTGATTGTCTCCTCCTTCGGTAAAACCTTCCACGTTACCGGCTGGCGAGTCGGTTATCTGCTGGCTCCGGCAGAGCTGATGGAAGAAGTGGTGAAAGTGCATCAGTTTATGATGTTCTCTGCCGATACGCCGATGCAGGTAGCGTTTGCCGACTATCTGCAACAGCCGGAAAACTATCTCGGGTTAGGGGCGTTTTATCAGCAAAAACGCGATTTGATGGCTTCGCTGCTGAAGGATTCGCCGTTTACCCTGCTGCCGTCCGCCGGATCGTTCTTTATGCTGGCCAGCTATGCGGATTTCAGTGACGAAACGGACAGTGAAATGGTACAACGTCTCATCGTTGATTACGGTGTGGCAACTATCCCACTGTCGGCGTTTTATACCGATGGAACCGACAATAAACTGATCCGTCTCTCTTTCGCAAAAGACGAAGCCACCTTGCAGGCTGGTGCACGCGCGCTCTGCCAGGTCAAGCCTCGCTAATCAAAATCATAAGGGGAAGTGAATGAAGAAATTGAATGCGCTGTTTGTGGCAATTGGCCTGCTGACATCCGTCTCCGCGCTGGCGCAGGAAACGCTGCGTTACGGTCTGGAATCTCAGTATCCGCCGTTTGAAAGCCGCAACGCGTCCGGTCAGCTGGAAGGGTTTGATATCGATCTGGGCAACGCGATTTGCCAGGCCGGTAACTTTAAGTGCAGCTGGGTGGAGAGTAGTTTTGATGCGCTGATCCCGGCACTGTCGGCGAAGAAGTTCGACGCCATCAACTCGGCGATGAATATTACCGAAGCGCGTGCAAAGAGCATCGGCTTCACCAAGCCTATCTACCGTATTCCAAGCATGCTGGTGGGTAAAACCGATGCAGGCCTGAAGGATGCGACCGCGGAAGCACTGAAGGGTAAGAGCATCGGCGTTCTGCAGGGCTCCATTCAGGAAACTTACGCCAAGCAGCACTGGGAGCCGAATGGCGTGACCGTAACCTCCTATCAGGATCAGAACCAGGTTTATAACGATATGGTTGCCGGTCGTCTGGACGGTACGTTGGTGATGTCTGCGGCGGGCCAGTCTGGTTTCCTCGATAAGCCACAGGGCAAGGGATTCGGTTTTATTGGCAAAGCGGTTGAGGACGATACGATTCTTGGCACCGGTATTGGTTTCGGTCTGCGTAAGGACGATACCAAGCTGAAGGGCGAGCTGGATGCGGCGATTACCAAGGTGCAGACCGACGGTACGATCACCAAGCTGGCAGCGAAGTATTTCCCGGGTATTGATGTTTCTGTGAAGTAAGCCCATTAAACCTCCGGCATGCCGCTTTGCGAGATGCCGGAGAGTGAGCATTTATCTGGCCGTTATCCTTGGGGATGGCGGTTTTTTTTGCGATGAAATTGGTGCTCGGTGCATAGCCTCTGTGGGCAATCTGCTCGTTGTATGAAATTCCTGTTGTGTAACTTTGTCTTATTGAACAGGGTTTTTGCTGATCGTTGCGGTTACATTGGTGGTCGGTGCCCAGCCTCTGCTGCTGCTCCAGGGCGGTCCTCGCGCCGCGTTGCGGTGCCCTCGGTTACGCCATTGTGCCGGTCGGACCGGCCAGGATTGAACATCCCTGTTCAAACCCGGCCTGACGCCAACATCCCTGTTGGCGTCTCCTGGCTCAATGGCTTCACCTCGGCGCTGCGGATGCCCTTACGCAGCAGCAGAGGCTGCCCCCCCTTTGGGCAATCTGCTCGCTGTATTAAATTCCTGTCGTTTAACTTTGTCTGATCGAACAGGATTTTTGCTGATCGTTGCGATTACATTGATGGTCGGGGCCCAGTATCTACTGCTGCTGCAGGGTAATCTGCTCGCTATTTTAAACATCGTGATCGTCGGTATATTCCCAGGTCCTGGACATATCAATTCTGTAATTAACCGGTGTTTTCCCGCAAAGCCTATCTGCAAGGCTTCAATATAAAGAGTGCTTTCTTTTCACCAGATGTCGATGCCTGAATTACTGAATTGTGATTCTTTCATTTCCATACAGCAGACGCTTATGCAGCAAAGCAGGTGGGCAGGTGGCTTACTGAAGGGCCATCCGCAGCGCTGAACGCAGAGAGGAAGCCCGGATTTGCCCACATGGACGTGGGCAAAAGACGCAGCCGCGCAGGACGCGCGTCTGCGGCGGTCCGTGAGGCTGACGAACGAAGAGAAGGCACAGCGAAGCTGCGCGAGGACCGGCCCGGCAGTAAGACACCCGCCCACCAGCGTGGACACTAAACTCACAGGCAACATATCCAACCCGTTAGTGCGAGCACACACCCAGCTCATCCCTACTGACAGAAACTGTCACCCCCCAACGCTATCCTTCCCGACATCAAACCAACCCACGAAATGAAAGGAAATCACCATGAACGCACTCAATTACACCATCCTCTACGTCGAAAACCCGAAAAAAAGCGCCGAATTCTACCAGCGCCTGTTCCAGACCGAACCGGTCGTGACGGAGGACATCTACTACATGTTCGTCCTGCAAACCAGCCGCCTGGGACTGTGGGCAATCGACGACACCCAGCCGCCGGCAACCAAAGGCCCAAGCCAGTCGGAACTGGTCTTCACCCTCGGAAGCCGCGCAGAAGTGGATGCCTGCTGCCGCCTGTGGCAGCAGCACGGCGCGGAAATCCTCCAGCAGCCGAGCGAAATGGACTTCGGCTATACCTTTACCTGCAGCGACCCGGACGGTCACCGCCTGCGCGTATACGTTTACGAGGAATAACAGCATGAAAATCGGTGACTGACAGCCGCGCCGGGCGGCGGGTCATTGATACAGAAGCGGGCAGAGCCTGCCCGCTAACAGGTTACTTAACGAAAGGACGTGCCGCCAGCAGGCAGATTTTCTCCGCCAGCTCGTAGGACTTCACAAACGAGGGAATCGGCAGAAACTCAAACTTAGAATGGAAATTATGCGCGCCGGTAAAGAAATTCGGCGTCAGCAGACCTTTCGCCGACAGCGCCGCGCCGTCGGTGCCGCCGCGCATCGGGATCACCTTCGGCTCTACGCCAATCTCCTCCAGCGCCGCAAAAATCAGATCGATGGGCAGGCGATCTTCACCAATGGCGTTGCTGATATTGCTGTAGGTATCGCTGATGCTCACCTCAACGCGCCCGGTCGGATAGCTTTTACGAATAATCTCCGCCACATCGTGGATCTGCTGCTTGCGTCCGGCGAAGCTTGCCAGATCGAAATCGCGAATGGATGCCTTCAGCACCGCTTCGCTGGCGTTGGCATGCATATCGTTAAACCAGGTGTAGCCTTCGCGGCCCTCGGTGTGCTCCGGCGTCTGTTGGCGATCGAAGTGGCCGATAAAATCCCACGCCATCAGCAGTGGGTTGACCAGCACACCCTTGCCGGACATCGGGTGCGCGGTCACGCCGGTCAGGCGGATCTCTGCCGCCGCCGCGTTAAAGTTCTCATACACCACTTCGCCCAGCTCGCAGCAGTCAATGGTATAAGCAAAATCCACCTTAAAACGGGATTCCAGGTCCAGCGCCTTAGCGCCGCGCAGGCCGATCTCTTCATCCGGCACAAAAGCCATCACGATATCGCCAACCGGGGCATCGGCAGGCAGATGTTCCAGCAGCGTCATCGCTACGGTGACGGCGGCTTTGTTGTCCGCGCCCAGCACCGAGGTACCGTCGCTGAAAATAATCTCCTGGCCGAGATAGGCGTTGATCTCCGGGTGCTCAGCGGTGCGCAGCCAGATGTCCTGCTCCTTATTCAGGCACAGATCTTTACCCTCAAAACGCAGCGTCTGCGGATGAATATGCGGCGACAGGCCAACGTCGACGGTATCGATATGGGTTATGAAGCCGATTTTCGGTGCGCCCGGCGTATTGCCCGGCCTGACGGCGGTCACGGTGGCAAATTCATCGATTACCACATCCTGCAAACCCAGCTGGGTCAGCTCTTCCGCCAGCAGCCGGGCCATGTCGTGCTGTTCGGGCGTACTGGGCAGGATGGTGGCGGCGGCATCGCTCTGGCTGGTGACCGCCAGATAGCGGTAAAAACGGTCGGTCAGCTTCTGCGCGAGGGAGTCAGTCATCAGGATTCCTTAATCGTTGCTCAGCATATCGCTGTATTTATGTCATATTTATCACTCAGATACTCTCTGGTTTTACGCACCACCCCCTGACAATGTCAAATAAAAAGCGAGGATGGAGATGAAGAAAGCGGTACTGGGCACGCTGTTGACGGCGCTGGCAATCTCAATGGCCTCTGCGGCATCGGCAAAAACACTGGTGTACTGTTCTGAAGGATCGCCGGAAAACTTTAACCCGCAGCTTTACACCTCCGGCACCAGCGTGGATGCCAGCGCGGTGCCGGTTTACAACCGGCTGGTGGACTTTACGCCGGGCACCACCGAACTGATCCCAAGCCTGGCGGAAAGCTGGGATATCTCTGAAGACGGTACGGTGTACACCTTCCATCTGCGCAAGGGCGTCAAGTTTCAGAGCAACAAAGCGTTTAAGCCCACGCGCGATTTTAACGCCGATGATGTGATCTTCTCGTTTATGCGCCAGAAAGATCCGGCCAACCCCTATCACAATGTCTCTAACGGCACCTATGCCAACTTCGAAAGCCTGGAGTTTGGTTCGCTGCTGAAAAATATCGAGAAAGTGGACGACCACACCGTACGCTTTACGCTTGCTCATGCCGAAGCGCCGTTCCTTGCCGATCTGGCCTGGTACTTTGCCTCGATTCTCTCTGCCGAATATGCCGACGCGATGCTGAAAGCCGGTACGCCGGAGAAGGTGGACAGCGTGCCGATCGGCACCGGTCCGTTCGAGCTGGTGCAGTATCAGAAGGACTCGCGCATTCTCTACCGCGCCTTCCCGGAATACTGGCAGGGCAAGGCGAAGCTTGACCGACTGGTCTTCAGCATCGTGCCGGATGCTTCGGTGCGTGCCGCCAAGCTGGAGAAAAACGAGTGCCAGGTGATGCCGTTCCCTAATCCCGCCGACCTGAAGCGGCTGGGTGAAAACCCGAATATCACTCTGGAGCAGAAAGCCGGGCTGAACACTGGCTTCCTCGCGTTCAACACCCAGAAAGCGCCGATGGATAACGTCAAAGTGCGCCAGGCGCTGACGCTGGCGATCAACAAACCGGCGATTATTGAGGCAGTCTTCCAGGGGACCGGCACCGCTGCGAAAAACCTGCTGCCGCCGGGCGTGTGGAGCGCCGCCGAAGATATGCAGGACTACGCATACGATCCGGAAAAGGCGAAAACACTGCTAAAAGAAGCGGGTATCGCGCCGGGCACCGCCGTTGAGCTGTGGGCGATGCCGGTTCAGCGCCCGTATAATCCGAATGCTAAACGTATGGCGGAGATGATTCAGGCGGACTGGCAGAAGGTCGGCATCAAAGCCACTATCGTCACCTTTGAGTGGGGCGAATACCTCAAACGGGTGAAAAACGGCGAGCATCAGGCGGCGCTGATGGGATGGACCACCGCCACCGGCGACCCGGACAACTTCTTCGGCCCGCTGTTTAGCTGTACTTCGGCTAACGGCGGTTCGAACTCGTCGAAATGGTGCTATCAGCCGTTTGACCAGCTGATTACCAAAGCCCGCGCCGAGCAGAACCACGAAAAACGCGTGGAGATGTACCGCGAAGCGCAGCAGATTATGCACGACCAGGCCCCGGCGGTGATGATTGCTCACTCAACGATCTTTGAGCCGGTGCGCAAAGAGGTCAGCGGCTATGAGGTTGATCCGTTCGGCAAACATATTTTCTATCCGGTGGATATTAAATAATCGCTAAAAGTCGTAACGCGTTCTTATACGTTCATCCTGCTGCTTCAGCTCATGCTGGGCGAATTCCAGGAACAGCGCCAGCGCGGCGGAGTGCGGGCGGCCAATCGCGGTTTGCACCTGTAGCGAGCGCTGGCTGAGCTGTTCGCTGCCGAGCGACTTCAGTACCAGGCCCTGTTCTTCGGCCTGGTACATCACCGTAAACTGGCTGCAGATGGTGATGGCCTGCGGCGTGCTCAGCAGGAAGGAGTAGAGCGTGCTGAAGTTATTACAGGTCAGAGTGGGCTCCACAAAGGTGCCGCTCATCCGGCAGGAGAGATCGAAAAGCTGACGCACCGTGGTGCCCGCATCCGGCAGCGCCAGCGGCCAGGCCAGCAGGTCGGACAGTTGAATCCGCTGATGTGCCAGCGGGTGATTTTGCTGCATCACCAGCAGCACCGGTGCAGACCAGGCGGCCACCACATCCACGCCGCGCTCCGGGTGCAGGCTGAACTGAAAGGCGACGTCGCATTCGCCACGGCGAATCACTTCCGCCACCTCCAGCGCGCTGCCTACCGTCAGATGAAAGCTGACCCCCGGATGTAACTGGCGAAACTCAGTAAACAGCACCGGCAGCAGGCTGAACGCCATGCCGTCGGTACAGGCCACACGCAGCGCGATGCGCCGCACCGCCTTCAGCCCCTTAATCTCCGCAATGGCGTGTTCCATATCCATCATGCTTTTCCGCACGTGGTTCTCAAATATTTGCCCGGCGTCGTTCAGCACCATGCCGCGCGCATGGCGCTCAAACAGCGGTGCGCCGACTCTGGCCTCCAGCCGCTGGATCTGGCGACTGATAGCGGAAACGGCGACGAACAGCTGCTGGCTGGCGGCGCTTAGCGAGCCGCTGCTGGCAACGGCCAGAAAATAGCGAATTTCAGTGCTGTGCATAGCGGTGCTCTTTAACGGTGCGCGATCGGTGATGGTGCAGATGAGCATTGCTTTTAAAGCAAGTCTCGTTTGTTATTTTGATAATTGTGGCAAAGCTGAATATTAGCTTAGATGGAGTGATAACAACATCGATCCGCGAAAGAGATCGTTAAAACGCAAACCAACACATAACTACGGAAAAAGTCTATGACAGCTGAACAGGCAGTAGCCCGCGCGACGGCGTATTTTGACAGCGGGGAGTTTAAGCGCGTGCTAGCGAAGCGCGTGGCGATACGCAGTGAAAGCCAGCGCGACGATCGCGATGAGATTATCCAGCGCTATTATGACGAAGAGATGATCCCGGCGATGCAGGGGCTGGGGTTTGCCTGCCAGCAGCTGCCGAACCCGCAGGCACCGGCGCGTCCGTTCCTGCTGGCGACGCGTATTGAAGCCCCCGCGCTGCCCACCGTGCTGTGCTACGGCCACGGCGACGTGGTGTTCGGTGACGATGAAAACTGGCGCAGCGGGCTGGACCCGTGGCAGCTGGTGGAAGAGGGCGACCGCTGGTACGGTCGAGGCAGCGCCGATAATAAAGGCCAGCACTCGGTGAATATCGCCGCGCTGGAGCAGGTGATTGCCGCGCGCGGTTCGCTGGGCTTTAACTGCAAGTTCCTGTTTGAAATGGGGGAGGAAGTCAGCTCCCCCGGCCTGGCGCAGCTGTGCCGGGATCGCCAGACCGATCTGGCCGCCGATATCTTTATCGCCTCCGACGGCCCGCGCCTGAACGCGGAACGCCCGACGCTGTTCCTCGGCTCGCGCGGGGCGGTGAACTTCCGTCTGAGCATTCACGCCCGCGACCGCGACTACCACTCGGGCAACTGGGGCGGCCTGCTGACCAATCCCGGCACCCAGCTTGCGAATGCGCTGGCCTGCCTGGTCAATCAGCACGGTCAGCTGCAGGTGGCCGCGCTAAAACCCCCGGCCATCAGCGCGGCGGTTAAGGCTATTCTGGATGATATTACCGTGGGTGAAGGCGACGGCCCGGCTATCGATCCCGCCTGGGGTGAAGCGGGGCTGACGCCAACCGAGCGGCTTTACGGCTGGAATACGCTGGAGGTGCTCAGCTTCCTGACCGGCAACCCGGCGCGGCCGATGAACGCCATCCCCGGCAGCGCCACGGCGGTGTGCCAGCTGCGCTTTGTGGTGGATACCGACTGGCAGCACATCGGCGAGCACCTGCGCGAGCATCTGGATCGCCACGGTTTCCCGCAGGTTGAGGTTGAAGTGCTGCGCGGCTCCCCGGCCACCCGGCTTGATCCGACCGACCCGCTGGTCGGCTGGGCGCTGGCGCTGATGGCGGAAACCAGCGGCAAAAAACCGGCGCTGCTGCCGAATCTGGGCGGTTCGCTGCCGAATGATGTCTTTGCCGATATCCTCGGCCTGCCCACGCTGTGGGTGCCGCACTCCTATCCGGCCTGCGGCCAGCACGCGGTGGATGAGCACATGCTGAAGTCCATCGCGCGCGAGGGATTACAGATGATGACCCGGCTGTTCTGGGATCTGGGGGAACAGGGAAGCGCACTGCTGGCGCGCCATCAGGCCCATCGTGCGCAGGGAGGTGCAAAATGAGTACCACCGTTCAGACACCTGCGGCGGTCAAGCCGAATCTGTATAAAACCCTGTTTGCCACCTGCGTCGGTAACGCGCTGGAGTGGTTTGATATCGCGGTTTACGGTTTCTTCGCCAGCTATATCGCCCATGCGTTTTTCCCAACCGAAGATCCATCTGTATCGCTGCTGCTAACCTTCGGCAGCTTCGGCGTGTCGTTCCTGATCCGCCCGCTCGGGGCAATTGTGCTGGGTGCCTACGCCGACCGCGTCGGGCGCAAGAAGGCGCTGCTGCTGTCGATTATGCTGATGATGGTCGGCGGGCTGATCATCACCGTGATGCCGACCTACAGCAGCATCGGAGTGATTGCACCGATTATGATCCTGCTGGCAAGGCTGATTCAGGGCTTCTCCGCAGGCGGCGAGTTCGGTAGCTCCACCGCGTTTCTGGTTGAGCATTTCCCGGAGCGCCGCGCGTTTATCGCCAGCTGGCAGTTCGCCACGCAGGGGGCCAGTACGCTGATGGCGTCTGCCTTTGGCCTGGGGCTGACGGCCTGGCTGACCGAAGCGCAGATCCAGGAGTGGGGCTGGCGTATTCCGTTCGCCTTCGGCCTGCTGATCGGTCCGGTAGGGCTGTATATTCGCCGCCACGTGCATGAACCGGCCAGCTTCGTCAGCCAGGAAAAACACGCCGCGCCGCTGAAAACGCTGATGGGCCAGCAGAAAAACCTGCTGCTGCTGGCGATGGGGCTGATGGTGATCTCCACCGGCGTGAACTACATGCTCAACTACGTGCCGACCTACGCCACCAAAAACCTGCATCTGCCGGGATCGACGGCGTTTACCGCTACGCTGGTGGCCGGGATTATTCTGACGGTGGTGACGCCGCTGATGGGGCTGTGGGCGGAAAAAGTCGGGCGTCTGCCGCTGATGTGGGGCTCGCTGATTCTGCTGGCGGTAACCATTTATCCGGCGTTCCTGCTGGTGGTGAATCACACCAGTCCAACCACGCTGATCCTGCTGGTCGGCTGGATGGCGCTGCTGAAATCGGTCTACTTCTCAACGGTACCGTCGATGATGGCCGATCTGTTCCCCATGACCACCCGCGCCAGCGGCATGGCCATCAGCTATAACGTGGCGGTGACGGTGTTTGGCGGCTTTGCGCCGCTGATCTGTACCCTGCTGATTAGCCTGACCGGCAGCAGCCTGGCACCGAGCTATTATCTGATGCTGCTGGCCCTGTTCAGCGCGGTGGCATTGTTCCACAGCCAGCGCCGGGTACGCTAAACATCCTTAAAATGTGACATTGTCACTAATCGTGCCATAACGCCTCGCGCACCTTCACCGCGCGAGGCAACAATCCCAGAGCATAAAAGCGGTCGGCGATGGTCTGCTGTTCGCGGATCACCGCCAGATCCATCCGCTTCGTCTGATGGCTGCGGCGCACCAGCGCGTCCGACAGCGCCTGCGGTGCCAGGCCCAGTTCCGTTGCCAGCAGCGCGCTGGCCTCTTTACGATTACCGTCAATATAGCGCCCGGTTTGCTCCAACGCCGCCAGTAGCGTATGCAGCAGATCGGCAGAGTGCGCGGCGAACTCGCGGTGGGTGAGGTAAAACTGATGATTGTTTACCCGGCCACGCCCGTCGCCGACCACCCGCAGCTGTCCGTCATACTCCGCCGCGCTGAGTAGCGGGTCCCACATCATCCAGGCATCCACCGCGTGATGATCGCTTGGCGTCAGCGGATATTTCGGCGGCGCGTAAACCACCCGCACGTCCGCGAGGCTCATATCCGCCTCATCCAGCATCTGTACCAGCAGATAGTGCACGTTGGAACCTTTGTTCACCGCAATGCGCTTACCGCGCAGATCGGCAATCGTGCGGATCGGGCTGTCGTTAGCCACCATCAGCGCCACGCTCTGCGGCGCGGCCGGTTCCCAGGCCACGTAAAGCAGCGGGCTGCCGCTGGCCTGGGCGAACACCGGGGGAACTTCGCCGGTGGTGCCGAAATCAATCTCATGATGGGTCAGCGCATGCAGCAGCTGTGGCCCGGCGGGAAATTCACTCCACAGTACGCTGATCCCCCGGCTGGCAAACTCCGCTTCCAGGCTTTGCCGCGCTTTAAGAATGCCGAGATTGCCGAATTTCTGATAGCCGATGCGCAGTTCGCGTTCCTGCGGCGCGGCTGGGGCGGCATCGAAACGCAGGCCGCGTGCGGTACTGCGCCGCGCCTTGATCAGCCCCAGATGGCCGAGATGCGTGCGCAGCGTGTTGCGGCTGACGCCCAGCAGTGCGGCGGTTTGTAGCTGGTTACCGTCGCTCAGTTCAAACGCATTACGCACCAGCGAATCCAGCACCCGCTGGTAAATCTGCCCGCTGTCAACGCTCAGCTGCTGGCGTAGAAAGCGATCCAGCGCCAGTTCGCTGGCGGGTTGCGGGTCCAGCGCCACCGGGTTAAGCCGCAGGTGCTGCGGCGCGATCACCGCCTCGCGGCTGAGCAGCACGGCATTGTGCAGGGTATTTTCCAGCTCGCGGATATTGCCCGGCCACGGATAATCCATCAGCGTGGCGACGGTATCCTCCGCCAGCCGCAGCTGTGGCCGCCCGAGTCGGGTGGCATATACCTTGAGGAAATGATCCGCCAGCAGGGGAATATCCTCGCGGCGCTGGCGCAGCGGCGGCAGGGTCACCGCTGCGACGTTCAGACGATAATAGAGGTCTTCCCTGAAGCGGCGTTCGCGGATCGCCTGCGCCAGATCGACGTGGGTGGCGGCAATCACCCGCACGTTAACCTTCACCGGGCGGCGCGATCCCACCCGGGTGACTTCACGCTCCTGTAGCACCCTCAGCAGCTTCACCTGAAGCGGCAGGCTCAGTTCGCCGATTTCATCCAGCAGCAGGGTTCCCCCTTCCGCCGCCTCAAACCAGCCCTGGTGGCGCTCCGCCGCGCCGGTAAAAGCGCCTTTTTCGTGACCAAACAGCTCAGATTCCGCCAGGGTTTCGGTCAGCGCCCCGCAGTTTACCGCCAGAAAAGGCTCGCCGCGCCGCGCGCTGTGATGATGCAGATAGCGCGCCACCACCTCTTTACCGGTGCCGGTTTCGCCGACGATCAGCACCGTGGCATCGGTCGGTGCCAGCCTGTCCAGCACGCTCTGAAAGGCGATAGAGGCCGGGTCAATCAGTATAGGGGCGGGGTTTTGCATGCTTCACTCCTGCGGGATAGCGTCTGCGGCCAGAGTATCCTGGCGCGGAAGCGGCGACGAGAGGGGTAAACGGCCGGGCTGCTGCAATTGCAGCAGAAGATCATCATTCGCTGCTGCAAATGCAGCAAAAATTAATAACGAAGAAATTTTTAATGCACTGATTTTTAACAATAAAAACTCAATAAAGAATTGGCATACTTCCTGCTTAGTGTTTTATAACCAAAGCGTAACTTTCTAATGAATAAATTCAGATGTAGTTATATAGGAAATGGCAAATGAGCGAGTCGGTACAGGACAACATCAACGTATTCTGGTTTCTGCCCACCCACGGTGACGGGCGTTACCTGGGGACCGCTGAAGGCGGGCGGGCAGTCGATCTTCCCTATTTACAGCAGGTTGCGCTGGCGGCGGACAATCTTGGCTATTACGGCGTGCTGATCCCCACGGGCAAAAGCTGCGAGGATTCCTGGCTGGTCGCCTCGGCGCTGGCACCGATGACTCGCCGCCTGCGCTATCTGGTGGCGGTTCGTCCTGGATTACAGCCACCCAGCCTGGCTGCGCGCATGGCGGCAACCCTTGACCGCCTGTCAGAAGGACGGCTGCTCATCAACGTGGTCACCGGGGGCGATCCGGTCGAGAACCGGGGTGACGGCATTTTCCTCAGCCACGCCGACCGCTATCAGGTCACACGAGAGTTCCTTGATGTCTATTCCCGCCTGCTGAAAGGCGAAAAGGTAGATTACGACGGTACACATATCCGTGTGGAAGGCGCTGAAATTCTCTTCCCGCCGGTACAGGAAAACGGCCCGCCTCTCTACTTCGGCGGCTCGTCGGATGAAGCGATCGACGTGGCTGCCAATCAGGTAGATACCTACCTGACGTGGGGCGAACCGCTTGAGCAGGTGGCCGAAAAGCTGGCCGTGGTGCGTCAGCGCGCCGAGCAGCGCGGTCGTCAACTCGACTACGGCATCCGCCTGCACGTTATCGTGCGGGAAACCGAAGAGGAGGCGTGGGCCGCAGCCGACAAACTGATTGCCCATCTGGATGACGACACCATCGCCAGCGCGCAGAAAATCTTTGCCCGCATGGATTCTACCGGGCAGGCGCGAATGAGCGCACTGCACAGCGGATCGCGAGACGACCTGCGCATTGCGCCGAACCTGTGGGCGGGCGTTGGTCTGGTACGCGGCGGGGCGGGCACCGCACTGGTGGGGAACCCGCAGCAGGTTGCAGCACGTATCCGCGAATATCAGGCACTGGGGATCACCAATTTTATCTTCTCCGGGTATCCGCATCTTGAAGAAGCACACCGTTTTGCCGAGCTGGTTATGCCACTGCTGCCGCTGGCGACAAACGGTGAAAAACGTCAGGGAACGGTCAATACCGGACCATTTGGTGAAACGATTGGCGGCGACCGCCGGCCACAAAAGCAGACCAGCGTGAGCTGAGGAGAACAACAATGAGCCAACAACCTATTCAATTCGCCTACTGGGTACCGAACGTTTCCGGCGGCCTGGTGATCAGTAATATTCCGCAGCGTACCAGCTGGGACTTTGACTACAACCGCAAGCTGGCGCAGATTGCCGAACGCGCCGGGTTTGACTACGCGCTGACCCAGATCCGCTTTACTGCCGGATACGGCGCGGATAACCAGCATGAGTCGGTCAGCTTTTCACTGGGGCTGCTGGGGGCGACGGAAAAACTGAAGGTGATTGCCGCGCTGCTGCCCGGTCCGTGGAACCCGACCCTGGCCGCCAAGCAGATCGCCACCATCAGCCATCTGAGCAACGCGCGCATTGCGGTTAACATCGTCAGCGGCTGGTTCCGTGGCGAGTTCAAAGCCATCGGTGAGCCGTGGCTCGATCACGAAGAGCGCTATCTGCGTTCGGAAGAGTTTATCCGCTGCCTGAAAGGGATCTGGCAGGAGGAGAGCTTTACCTTTGCCGGTGATTTCTATCGCTACCGTGATTATTCTCTGAAGCCGAAGCCGCTGTCGCCGCGCCCGGAAATTTTCCAGGGCGGCAGCTCCCGCGCCGCTCGCGATATGGCCTCGCGCGTGTCGGACTGGTACTTCACCAACGGCAACACCGTGGACGGCATCCGTCAGCAGGTGGAGGATATTCAGCGCAAGGCGGCCTATAATCAGCACCAGGTTAAAGTCGGCGTCAACGGCTTTGTTATCGCCCGCGACAGCGAGCAGGAAGCACAGCAGGTGCTGCAGGAGATCCTCGACCACGCCAACCCGGATGCGGTAAAAGGCTTCCAGCACGAAGTGAAAAATGCCGGCAGCGCCTCCCCGGAGGGCGAAGGCAACTGGGCAAAATCAACCCTGGAGGATCTGGTGCAGTACAACGACGGTTTCAAAACCAATCTGATCGGCACGCCGCAGCAGATCGCCGAACGCATTATCGCGCTGAAAGAAGCGGGTGTGAGCCTGATGCTGCTGGGCTTCCTGCACTTCCAGGAAGAGGTGGAGTTCTTTGGTCGTGAGGTTATTCCGCTGGTGCGCGAGCTGGAACGGCAGAAAGAGCGGGAACTGGCGCATGGCTGATCGCCATATCGCGATCGTCGGCGGCGGTTTCAGCGGCACCGCGCTGGCCATCCATCTGGCGCGCGGCGGCCATGCCGGGCTGAAGGTCACGGTGATTGAACCGCGCGACGGCGTGGCGCAGGGCGTGGCCTACGGCAGCCGCGATCCGGCGCACCGCATTAACGTACCCGCTGACCGCATGCAGCTGACCGCTGCGGAACAGGGCGACTTTGACCGCTGGTTCCGCGCTTCGGCGGCTTACGATGCTGACCCGGCGGCACGCTGGCAGGACGGGCGGGTTTATCCGCAGCGCGGTCAGTTCGCCGGCTACATCGCCGGGCTGTTTGCCGAGGCGCAAAGGCAGTCACCGGTGGTTCTGCGCCATCTGCGCGACCGCGCCGTGGCGCTGGAAAACGGTGAAGTCATTACCGCCAGCGGTGAACGACTGCGGGTGGATGAGCTGGTACTGGCAATCAGCCATCCGCCGCCTGCACTGCCGCGCGCCATTGCGCTGGCGCTGGAAGGGCATCCGGGACTGGTTGCCGATCCGTGGCGTAACAACGCGCTGGCGGATATCGCGCCTGATGAATCCATTGCGATTATTGGCAGCGGTCTGACCATGGCCGATACCGTGGCAACGTTACACCGTCACGGTCATCGTGGGCCTATTGTGGCCTTTTCACGCCGTGGCCTGCTGCCGCGTTCTAATCTCAGCGGCAGCTTTGAGCCGAGAGTGCTGGATTACGCTGTTCCGCAGCAGGATTCTGCACTCGGCTGGCTGCGGCGCATTCGTCGTGAGGTGAAACTTGCCGCCGCAGAAGGGCTGCCGTGGCAGCTGGTGCTGGATGATATCCGCCAGAATGGTCAGGCCATCTGGCAGCAGCTGTCGCTCTCCGAACAGCGGCGTTTCCTGCGACATTTGCGCCCGTGGTGGGATGTTCACCGCTACCGCATCGCCCCACAGGTCAATGCGGTGCTGGAACAGTGGCAGAGCAGCGGACAGCTGCAGGTGCTGGCCGCGCGTTTACAGTCCATTACGACGGAAGGGAACGCGATCCAGCTGGATTTACGTTCCCGTCGAGGCGCAGTCCGCACCCTGAAGGTCGATCGCCTGATTGTCACCACCGGACCGGCGCACGGCGGGCTGCTGCAAAGCGATGCGCTGCTGCACCAGCTGGCGCAGGACGGTGTGATCCAGCCGGACGAGCTGGCGCTGGGCATTAAGGTTAACGGCCGTTCGCAGACCATTAATCGCTTTGGCGCACCGAATCTGCACCTTTACGTGGCTGGCCCCGCCGCTCGCGGTCGTTTCGGTGAACTGATGGGGCTGCCGCAGGTGGCCGAACATGCAGAAAGCGTTGCCCGCCAGCTGCTGGCAGCTTGCTCCGGGCCGGGGGAATCGGGGCAGTAAGCCTGTTTTTTATTCAATATTAAAGCACGGTCTTCCCCGTCGCAGGCCAGAAAAACGGCTTCGCGGCGGTGGAATGTCGCGCTTTCAACAAAATCTGCATTTTTTACTCCAGGCTTGCCCGGCGGTAAGGTATAGTCCGCTTTTTTGCACGGGGGTAACATGCTGACCAACTCAACGACACGTCTTAATAAATACATCAGCGAAAGCGGAATCTGCTCTCGCCGCGATGCCGACCGCTATATCGAACAGGGAAATGTTTTTATCAACGGCAAGCGCGCCACGGTGGGCGATCGGGTGTCGGACGGTGATGTTGTTAAAGTTAACGGTCAGCTGATAGAACCGCGCGATGCCGAAGATCTGGTGCTGATTGCGCTGAATAAACCGGTGGGTATCGTCAGTACCACCGAAGACGGCGAGAAAGACAACATTGTTGATTTCGTTAACCACAGCAAGCGCATTTTCCCCATCGGCCGACTGGATAAAGACTCGCAGGGGCTGATCTTCCTGACCAACCACGGCGACCTGGTCAACAAGATCCTGCGTGCCGGTAACAACCACGAGAAAGAGTACCTGGTGACCGTCAACAAGCCGGTTACCGAAGAGTTTATTCGCGGGCTGGGTGCCGGGGTGCCGATGCTGGGCACGGTGACCAAGAAATGTAAGGTGAAGAAAGAGTCGACCTTCGTTTTCCGCATCATTCTGGTTCAGGGACTTAACCGCCAGATCCGCCGTATGGCCGAGCACTTCGGCTATGAAGTGACCAAGCTGGAACGCACGCGAATCATGAACGTCAGCCTGAAGGGCGTGCCGCCGGGCGAATGGCGCGATCTGACCGATGACGAGCTGATCGACCTGTTCAAACTGATTGAAGACTCCAGCTCGGAAGACGCCTCGGCTAAAAAGTCACCGCCGAAATCCTCCCCGCAGAAAAAACCTGCCGGAGCCAAACCGGGGGCTAAGTCGGGCGAGAAAAGTGCCGGAGCGGGAGCTGCCGCCGGGCGCAAGCGTTTCACTCAGCCGGGGCGCAAGAAGAAAGGGCGCTAGAATAAATTTTGGCGTGTCCGTCAGCGGTTAAGGCGATGGTTGCGGCCCGCTGATAGCCGGAGGGCAGGAATCGGGCGCAGGGCCCTGACTCAAAAATCTGCGCTAAAGCTGACGGGTAGTGCTTCAGGCGGATTGTTGGATCACCAACTGGCCGGAAAGGGTGATCCGCTGGGTTTGCAGTTCCGGCTCTTTCAGTTTGCGCATCATCAGCCCCGCCGCCTGGCGACCGGTCTCCTCACTGGCTGAGGAGACATAGGTAAACGATGGCGAGGTGAGATTAACGTGCAGCATATCCTCAAAGCCGATTAGCGCTACCTGCTGGGTCAGGAACACGTCCTTACCGACGGTACGCCCCACCTGATGAATGCCGCCGATCGCACCGATTATCGCCGTCGGGGAATGGCAAAGCAGTGCGGTAATCGTATTGTTTTTCTCTAACAGCTGACGGGTGGCCACGCTGACCGAATGGGTGCTTTCCAGGCAGGCGGGGGTGAACTCATCGCGCAGCGCCAGCCCGTTCTGCTTCAGTGCGCCGTGCATGCCCAGCAGGCGCTGGTGGCGCACCCGATCGTTTTCCATTCCGCCGATATAGGCAATGTTGCGGTGCCCGCGCTCAATCAGGTGGCGGGTTGCCAGACTGGCCGCCTGGCGGTTATCGCGCATCACCAGATTACAAGGCTGTTCCGGCAGCGCCTGCGACACCACCACCAGCGGCAGCGGGTACTGGCAGAGTTGTTCCGGCAGTCGGTCGGTCGTGGCATCACTGGCAAGATAGATCACGCCCGCCACGCCCTGCTGTTTGAAAGAGAGCAGGCAGCGCTCCAGATGCTGTTGGTCATCCTGCGGCTGGCCGAGGAACACCATAAAGCCCTGGCTTTCCAGCTCTTTTACGATGCTGGCCATCACCTTAATGGAAAAGCTATCGCTGAAATCGCGCAGAATCAGCCCAATCAGATTTGAGGTATTGGAACGCAGGTTTGCGGCGGCGACATTATGCACGTAGCCCAGCTCATTAATCGCCGAGTGCACGCGTTCGATGGTCGCCTCGGATATTTTTCCCTTCTGGCGCAGCACCAGCGACACGGTCGAGACGGAAACGCCCGCCAGTTTAGCGACATCAATAATGCTGACCTTTTTCAAACTCGCTCCCTGAAACACCAGAATAATCAGTCGGAAACAATAAAGCCTCCCGTACGAATACGGGAGGCTTAGCTACCTTAACAGCACCGGGCTATTTGCCAAGCGTTGTCGACATCGCCTGGGCGATAAACTGCGCACGAGCACCGAAAATAACCTGCACGCCCTTGTCGCCGACAAACACCACGCCGCGTGCGCCTACGCTGTTCAACCCCTCTTTATCCACGCGATCGCCGTTCAGCACTTCGATACGCAGACGGGTAATGCAGGAACCGACGGAATCGATATTTTTCGCTCCGCCCAGCAGGCCGATAATTTCGCTAACCAGCTCGTCATCGCTCTTATCGCTGGCATTCGCCGAGACTTCCGTGCGGCCGGGCGTTTTCACGTCGAAGCGGCGGATGACAAAACGGAAGGTAAAGTAGTAAATCAGCGCCATCGGCACGCCAATCATCACCGCGCTGAGGAAGTTGGTCTGATAGCCGTTAAACGACGGCAGGATACCGAAGGAGATGTAGTCGATCAGACCGGCGGAGAAGGACTTGGCGATATGCGCATGCAGCAGATACATGCACATATAGGCCAGACCGGCCATGATGGCGTTGAAGACGTACAGAATCGGCGCAACAAAAATAAAGGTGAACTCAACCGGCTCGGTTATACCGGTCAGGAAGCAGGTCAGCGCGGCGGAGAACAGAATACCAGCGGCGATTTTTTTGTTTTTAGTGTGCGCTTCGTGATACATCGCCAGGCAGGCCGCGGGCAGTGCAAACAGCATCAGCGGGAATTCGCCCTGCATAAACTTACCGGCATTCTGATAGGTGCTGCTGCTGAATGACTTGGTGCCTTCTTCCAGCATTTTGAACCAGATAGTCTGGTCGCCGTGGATCACCTGACCGGCCTGCGTGGTGTAGTCGCCGAACGAGTACCAGAACGACGGATACCAGATATGGTGCAGGCCAAGCGGGATCAGCGCGCGTTCCACCAGACCAAAGATAAAGGTCGACGCCGCCTGATTATCACCGTTGACGATCACCGACAGGGCATCGATACCCGCCTGGATATGCTGCCAGACGTAGGGCAGCAGCAGGCCGAGAATAAATGACATAAACGCCGTGGCAATCGCCACGAAGCGTTTCCCGGAGAAGAAACCGAGGAATTCCGGCAGCTGTAGCGTATGGAAACGGTTATAGCACCAGGCGGCGAGAATACCGCAGATCAGCCCGCCGAATACGCCCATTTGCAGGGTGGGGATACCGACCACCATCGCATACTTTCCGCCCTGCGAGGCCATTTCCGGCGTAATCGACAGCACGGTTCCAATAGTAATGTTGGTAATAAACACCGATACGGCGGCGGAAAGGGCAGCGATACCCGATTCCGACGCCAGGCCAACCGCCGAACCGATGGCAAACAGCAGCGGCAGGTTGTCGAAGATCACCCCGCCCGCGTTCATCATCAGCGGCAGGTGGAACTTATCACCGAACGCCAGCAGCAGGCCGGCGGCAGGCAGCAGTGAGATGGGCAGCATTAGCGCGCGGCCAATCATCGACAGCTTTGATAGCGATTTAATAAACCCTGATAACAGTCTCATCCCGATTTCCCCCGATTACCGACCATTATTCTGCGCACATTGTGCACTATTATTGTGAGTAGAACGTTTTAGTAGAACGTTCTACTTATCGTGAGAGAAGGTGCCGGGTTGTGCAACAAAATTCAGAATTTCAGGCATAGGAATTTGTGATTGTTTGAAGGGGATCAACTTCCGCAGTGAGCAAGCTACGCCATGTTATCGCGTGTTTTTCTGTTATGCTGTTTTCCTGTCTTGCTCAGGTTATTGATTGTTTTACGATAAGGGACTATTTAATGCATAAATTCACACTTCTGCTTTTTTGCGCGTTATTAGCCGCCTGTACGCAGGGTAACAATGATAGCCGCGGAGAGGTGCCATCACCGATAGCGATAAAACGGCCCGCTTACCCAGCGGCTGCGTTTCATCAACGACTTACGGGCGATGTCATGCTGTCGTACGATGTCGACGCTAACGGCAATGTGATTAATCCGGTAGTGGTGTCTGATACGGCTAATGGCGCGTTTAACCGGGAAGCGCTGAATGCCATTTCGGGCTGGAAATACGAACCCAATAAGCCGTATAAAGGCATGACAAAAAACATCAAATTTATGATAAACCGACAGTAATCTGCGTTGTCCTGCCGGGCACTGCTGCCCGGCAAATTCGCTGGTCATTTCACGCCTGAGAAACGGCTGGACGACATACCCGGCCTGTAGCAAAATTCCAGGCTCCTGTTATACAGCCAACCCACACTGGTCAGCAGCATGCATGCATTCTCAAAGTATGTTTTTTACTCAACGTTGATTCTTTATGTTCTGACGTTACTTACCGTGACCTACGTTGGCGTCTATTTAACGTATGTCGCCGTGCCGGTCATTGTGCTTTCCGGCCTGTTGATGAAGCTGTCGGCGAAAAGAAATAACCCCCCCGGGCCGGTTTCAACGGCGGTGGCCAACGTGTTGTCCGAGGCCAACACCGGTCTGGCGCAGGTCAATGAAAGTCTGCTCTGGTATAACGAAAAACTCAGAATAATAAACGAGAAAACCGAACCGCATAATAAGCGCATCCAGGATATCAAAATAAAAATGATCGAGCCGGAAGTGATGCTGAAATATGAACGCGATCCGGTTAAAATCAAAGCGCTGGAAGCGCAGCTTGAAAGCATGGAGCAGGACATCAGCGAGATAGAATCGCAGAAGGATGAAATTAAGCTGGCGGTGGAGATCGATATTGCCCGTCGGAGACAGCAAGGCCAGCGCCTGAACAGGCCGTCAGCGCATTGACCGGGCATTGCTGCCCGGCAAAGTCGCTGGTAACCGGCAATAAAAATTACTTATCCAGCGACCAGGTTGCGCTGCTGACGTCCACTTTCACCGGCAGCAGGCCGATCTGGGTAAATTTATCGGCCAGCGCCTGCTGTTCAGCAAATACCTGCGGGGTCATGCGTTCTGCGCCGTACGGCATTCTCGCCAGCGCCCGCTGCCAGATGGGTTCCGGCAGTCCGGTAGAGGTTGAGAGGATCTTCGCCGCCTCCTGCGGATGACCGTTTGCCCACTGGCTGAGCGTGCCTAACTCATCTACGACCTGCTTAGCGGTTTGCGGCCAGGTATCGGCAAACTTGCGGCTGGCAAGATAGAAGGTGTAGTGCGGCACCAGTCCTTCGGCGTTTCTCACCAGCCGCGCTTTGGCGTTGGTTTCCACCTCAGAGAGGAACGGGTCCCAGATCACCCAGGCATCCACCGCACCGCGCTGGAAGGCGGCGCGGGCATCCGCCGGCGGCAGATAAACCGGGGTGATATCCTTATAGCTCAGCCCGGCATCTTCGAGCGCACGAACCAGCAGATAGTTGACGTCCGAGCCTTTATTCAGTGCCACGCGCTTGCCTTTCAGATCGGCAACCGATTTCACCGGGGAGTTCTCGGGAACGACAATCGCTTCCGTTTTCGGGTTCGCCGGGGAGTGGCCGAGGTACACCAGGTCGGCTTTTGCCGCCTGGGCAAAGGTAGGCGGCGCATCGCCCGTGGCGGCCAGATCGATACTGCCGACGTTCAGCCCTTCCAGCATCTGCGGACCGGCAGGGAATTCAACCCACTTCACCGCGATCCCCTGTTTTTTAAACTGTTCATCCAGCGTGCCGCGATATTTCAGCAGGGCGAAGATGTTGGCTTTCTGATAGCCGATATTCACCGTTTCCGGCAGTTTTTCCGCTGCATTAGCCGAAACGGTGGTGGCAATCACCAGACCGCTAATCAGGCCGCTAAGAAGTGCTTTATTCATGTTATTTCCCGAAGTGATAAGCGCTGTCAGAAAAACATATCAAAATGCATGAAGGCGGCTTAGCGAGTTGATCTGATAACGATATGCGTCAGGAACATAACGACGCGGAAAGTGAACATATCGGAGTAGAAAGAATTGAAGGATTGAACAGGAACGTTGCGGAGCAGAATGAACACGGCGATGTGTCAGGAATGTGAAGAGCACAGAAGATTGCGCTGCCGAATAAATACATCAGTTTGACAGGGTAAGCACAGAGAGGCGGCATCTCGGGTGTGAAGATGCCGCGTCAAATCATTTACTGATATTGCAGATAGGCAACGTGGGTCTGCAGATACTCTTCCAGGCCGTGGCGGCCGTCGGCACCGCCAATGCCGGATTTACGCCAACCGGCGTGGAAGCCCTGCATCGCCTCGAAGTTTTCGCGGTTGATATAGGTTTCGCCAAACTTCAGCTGCTTCAGCGCCTGCATGGCGGTATTCAGGTTTTGCGTGAAGATCGACGAAGTCAGACCGTACTCGCTGTCGTTAGCCAGCGCGATAACTTCATCGAAGGTGCTGAACTTCATCACCGGCAGCACCGGGCCGAACGTCTCTTCCTGCATAATGTTCATCTGTTGGTTAACGTTGGTCAGCAGGGTGGGTTCAAAGAAGAAGCCGCTGCTGCCTGCGCGTTTGCCGCCGGTGACCACCGTTGCGCCTGCCGCCACCGCATCGGCGACTTTCTGCTCCACGCGCTGCAGGGCTGCGGCGGTGATCAGTGGGCCCATATCCAGCCCTTTTTGCGTGGCGGGATCGCCAAATTTAACCTGCTCAAATGCGGCGGTCAGGCGCTTAACCACTTCATCGTAAACCCCGTCCTGCACGTAGAGCCGCTCGGCGCAGTTGCACACCTGCCCGGTGTTGATCATGCGTGAGGCAACGATGGCCTTCACCGCCAGGTCTAAATCCGCATCGTTCATCACGATAGCCGGAGCTTTGCCGCCCAGTTCTAACGACACCTTGGTGACGTTCTGCGCCGCTGCTTTCATCGTGGCGATCCCGGCGTTTACGCTGCCGGTCAGGCTGACCAGGCCCACTTTCGGGTTGGCCGCCAGCTCCTGGCCGATTACCGGGCCGTAGCCGGTCACAAGGTTAAACACCCCGGCGGGCAGGCCGATCTCATTAACGATTTCGGCGAAGATAATGGCATTATTCGGCGTCAGTTCGCTGGGCTTGATCACAATGGTATTGCCGGTCAGCAGCGCCGGAGCCGCCTTGCGGGCAATCAGGAAGAACGGGAAGTTCCACGGCAGTATTCCGGTGGTGACGCCAATGGCTTTTTTGAACACCAGAATATTTTCCTGCGGGCGATCGCTCTGCACGATCTCACCTTCGTAGCGGCGCGCCCACTCGGCCATATAGTCGAGGTAATCGGCGGTAAAGAACACCTCGGTTTCGGCCAGCTCCTGGGTTTTACCGCCTTCGGCAACGATAGTGGCGGTCAGCTCTGCCGCGCGCTGGCGCACGCCTGCGGCGATTTTACGCAGCCAGTTTCCGCGTTCAATGGCCGGCAGCGCCTCCCAGCCCGGCTGTGCATCCGCTGCGGCATCGATCGCCCGCTGCGCATCCTCAACGCTACCTTCGGGAATACGCGACAGCAGCACCTCGGTGGCCGGGTTGATCACATCTATCCAGCGATCGGAGCGATTCTCGACAAACTGACCGTTGATATACATTTGTTGCTGAACTGGGTTCATGGCAGGTTCTCCGTGAAGCATTTTTTATCGGTGTGTTAATTAACAGCGGAATAACTGTTACAGGTCTTAGAAAGTGCAACAGCTGTGGCGCAATCACCTTGAACTGGCTGCCAGCAATGAGAGCCGGGTGGCAAAAACGAAAAGAAGCAGCTGACCGATCTGGCATTTTTTATATTTAATGATAAATATGAGCAACTTAACGTAAAACCCGAGTGAATGCAGTGGCCGGGCATCAGATAAGCGAATTGTGATCGAGGTCGGCTGAAGGCGCTGAATTTTGCCAGATCTGCCGCCGGTGGGGCAGCCAGCGTAAGGTTGCCCGGTGGCGCTTATCCGTAGACTCCTTCGTCATACAGGGCAAACAACAACGAAGGAAAACAAAATGAGTGAAGCCATTCTCTCGGGTATTCTGTGGCATCTGGTCGGTGCGGCCAGCGCCGCCTGCTTTTATGCTCCGCTTAAGAAGGTCCGCAACTGGTCGTGGGAAACCATGTGGTCAGTGGGCGGGGTGATGTCGTGGATTATACTGCCGTGGGCAATCAGCGCCATGCTGCTGCCCAGCTTCTGGGGCTACTACAATTCGTTCTCTCTCTCCCAGCTGATGCCGGTGTTTCTGTTTGGCGCGATGTGGGGCATCGGTAACATTAACTACGGTTTAACCATGCGCTATCTCGGCATGTCGATGGGTATCGGCATTGCCATCGGCATTACGCTGGTGGTTGGCACGCTGATGACGCCGCTATTACAGGGGCGCTTCGTTGAGCTGTTCAGTTCCACCGGTGGTCGTTTGACGCTGCTGGGTGTGCTGGTGGCGTTGATTGGGGTGGCGATCGTTTCCCGCGCCGGGCTGCTGAAAGAGCGGGCGATGGGCATAGCGGCGGAGGACTTTAACCTGAAGAAAGGCCTGGTGCTGGCGGTGCTGTGCGGCATTTTCTCTGCCGGTATGTCCTTCGCCATGGATGCGGCCAAACCGATGCATGAAGCAGCCGCGGCTGCGGGTATCGATCCGCTGTACGTGGCACTGCCGAGCTACGTGGTGATTATGGGCGGCGGGGCGCTGATCAACCTCGGGTACTGCTTTATTCGCCTGGCAACCAAATCTAACCTGTCGGTTAAAGCCGACTTCTCGGTGGCAAAACCGCTGCTTATCGCCAACATCGGATTGTCGCTGCTTGGCGGGACGATGTGGTATCTGCAGTTCTTCTTCTATGCCTGGGGCCATGCCCGCATTCCGGCGCAGTACGATTTCGTCAGCTGGATGCTGCATATGAGCTTCTACGTGCTGTGCGGTGGGCTGGTAGGGCTGCTGCTGAAAGAGTGGAGCAACGTTGGGCGCAGACCGGTTCGTGTGCTGAGCGTGGGCTGCGTGGTGATTATCCTCGCTGCCAACATCGTCGGGATGGGAATGGTGTCGTAAATTCGTTACAACGTCACATAAGGCTGACCTTCGGGTCAGCCTTTTGCGTTATGCAGCCGATGCGCCTCGCCGCCGCTGATAAAGCGCTGGCGCCAGGCGCTGGGGGTAAAGCCGGTTTCGCGGGTGAACACCACCGAGAAGTAGTTACTGTCATCAAAGCCGCAGCACGAGGCCACTTCACCAATCAGCAGATCGCCGCTGCGCAGCAGATATTTTGCCTGACACAGCTGCAGTTGGCGCAGATAGTGGCCAATGGTCATGCCGGTTTGCTGGCGGAATAGCTGCTTCAGCGCCCGTTCGGACAGGCGATGCTGTTGGCAGAACGTGGCCAGATCGAACGGGCTGGCGATATGCCCCTGAATGGCGGCCATCAGCAGATCCAGCTGTTCGCCTTCCGGCAACTGCCACGGCAGATCGGAGGCGTAGCGATGGCGTTGTAGTATCAATGCCAGCTGTAAAAACAGCGCTTCGGTCAGCTGCCTTGAGAGCAGGTCGCTTTTGCGGCTCTCCACCTCCAGCTGCTTAATCACCCCGCGCGCCAGCGCCATACCACGCGTGGTCAGCCGCCAGCATCCTTCGTTGCGGGCAGGCAGCAGCTGCTGCCAGTCCAGCGCCAGCTGAAAGCGTTCCGGGCAGTAGATAATATTGTCCAGTACCAGATCCTGCACCGACTCGTAGCTGTGGCAGTCGTCGGCGTGCAGATAAAAGATATCCCCGCAGGTTACCGGCCAGGGACGATCGTTCATGACGTGCAGGCCGTTACCGCGCCAGACCAGCACGATCTCATTAAATTCGTGAACGTGGGGCGGAAAGGAGGGCTGCGGCGTGCGCTCGGCAACCGCAACCGGCATCTGTTCGGAAGGAATATAGTCGGCTTTGGCCAGCCGCAGAGGGGCAGTCACCATGCATGTCCTTTTCAGTCATTTTGCCGCAGTGTACGCGGAGAGCAGCCAAACTCCCGTTTAAACAGCGTAGAAAAGTGATTGCTGTCACCAAAACCGCAGTGGAAGGCAATATCCGTCACCCGCATTTCACTGTGGCGCAGCAGGTGGCGCGCCTCCAGCAGGCGCAGGCGGTTGAGGTAGCGCTGCGGCGTACTGCCGGTCTGCTGCTTCAGCTGGCGATGCAGGGTACGCAGGGACAGTGAAAAGCTGTCCGCCAGATTTTCCCAGTCAACCTCTTCGCTGTAATGGTCGGCCAGCCAGTCGAGCAGCGCACGCAGGCGGCTGTCCTGATCGTCGCTCTGCGCCGCGCTGCGGCCCTGATGCAGCAGCACCAGCAGCTGCATAAAGCGCATCTCCTGTTCCGCCTGCCCGGCAATGCCCGCCGGGGAAGGTGAAGCGACCAGTCCGTCAATCAGCTGCCTGGCCTGCGCCAGCACTTTATTACCGATGCGCCAGTGCGACGGATAAACCCCGTCATGCTCGGCGGGCAGCAGGTGCTGAAGCCCGGTGAGAAAACGGAATGACTCCGGCCCGCGATACAGCACGTTGGTCAGCGTCAGGTTGTCCGTTTGCTCATACATATGGCGGTCATGATTACGCACGAAGCAAACGCAGCCGCTGCACAGCGGCTGCGACTGGCCGTTAAAAACGTGGATACCGGCACCTTGTTCGACGATCACAATTTCATGAAAGTCATCGTGATGATGCTCCGGGAACGCCCCCTGCGGTGCTCGAGGTTCGATAGCAACCGGGCAGTGCCCGGAGGGGAAGAAATCGGCGCTGTGTAACACGGTCATGATTGTTTCCTCGTAACATGCCAGCAACAGAGTGTACGAAGCCGTGAGCGTTGCCACCTTGAATTTTTGACAGTAAATCTCCGCCAGGGCGCTAATTTTTAAAGAAATGACCGGAAACATTGAGAAATGCGGCAGGCATCACATCCCGCTCTGCAACGGGTTCAGGATGTGAAAATGTGAACTGCTTCACGTTCATCTTTGCCATCCTGCCAGCAGGGGAAATGTGCTGGCAGTAGCAAGAAGGTGGCAAAATCGCGCTGTTTTACACTGGTGACATCGAATCATCAGGAAGTAAATCATATGACTGTTCGTCACCTTGTGGCCGTTGACCTTGGCGCATCAAGCGGTCGCGTTATTCTGGCCCGCCACGATCTGCACAGCCAGAGCATTACCCTCGAAGAGGTGAGCCGCTGTGTGAACCAGCTGATCAGCGTCGATAATCACCAGTGCTGGGATCTGGATGCGCTGGAAGACTTTATCGTTGCCGCGCTGGAGACGCTGGATCGCCAGGGTATCCGGGTGGACAGTATCGGCATTGATACCTGGGGCGTGGACTATGTACTGCTGGATGAGCAGGGGGAGCGCGTCGGGCTGCCGATTGCCTATCGCGACGATCGCACTCACGGGGTGATGGCCGAAGCGGCACGCGAACTGGGCCATGAGAATATTTATCAGCGCACTGGCATTCAGTTTCTGCCGTTTAACACCCTTTATCAGCTACGCGCGCTGTGCCGCGACAATCAGCCTGAACTGTCACGCGTGGCGCATGCGCTGCTGATCCCGGATTATCTGCACTTCCGCCTGACCGGCAAGCTGAACTGGGAATACACCAACGCCACCACCACCCAGCTGCTGAACATCCGCAGCGGCGAATGGGATCGCGATCTGCTGAACTGGACCGGCGCAAATCCGGCATGGTTCGGCCAGCCGTCGCAGCCGGGGCGCGAGGTGGGGCACTGGCACAGTCCGTCCGGGCAGGCGATTCCGGTGATTGCGGTCGCCACCCATGATACCGCCAGTGCGGTACTGGCGGCTCCGCTGGCCGATGCGCAGGCGGCGTACCTCAGTTCGGGCACGTGGTCACTGATGGGCTTTGAGAGCCGCGAGCCGTTTACTTCCAGGGCGGCGCAGGCTGCCAATATCACCAACGAAGGCGGTGCCGAAGGCCGCTATCGGGTGCTGAAAAACATTATGGGGCTGTGGCTGCTGCAGCGCGTGTGTGACGAGCTGGCGATTGACGATCTCTGCCAGCTGATTGCCGATGCCGAACGGCAGCCGGTCTGCCAGTGGCTGATCAATCCCAATGACGACCGCTTCCTGAATCCGGCCAGCATGGTGCGAGAAATTCAGGACGCCTGTGCCGAGCAGGCGATGCTGGTTCCCGCCACGCCCGCCGAGCTGGCCCGCTGCATTTTCGACAGCCTGGCGCTGTACTACCGGGAAGTCCTGCAGCAGCTGGAACGCCTGCGCGGCAGGGCATTCAGCCAGCTGCATATTGTCGGCGGCGGCTGCCAGAACCAGTTTCTTAACCAGCTGTGCGCCAACGCCTGCGGTATCCCGGTGTATGCCGGGCCGGTTGAAGCCTCCACGCTCGGCAATATCGGCTGCCAACTGATTGCCGCTGGCGATGTGGCGGATGTCAGCGCCTTCCGCCAGCTGATTAACCATAATTTCCCTCTCATTCGTTTCGATTTCCAGGGCAGTGAGGCGTTTCGCCGCAGTCAGGCGCGCTTTCAGGCACTGACCCATTCAGATAAGGAGCTATGTATATGACCCAGGCTATTGAACAGGCTTTCGCGCTGGCTAAGCAGCGCTTTGCCGATATCGGTATTGATGTGGAGGCCGCGCTGGCGCAGCTCGATCGCCTGCCGGTTTCCATGCACTGCTGGCAGGGCGATGACGTGCGCGGTTTTGAAAATCCGCAGGGCGCGCTGACCGGCGGCATTCAGGCAACCGGCAACTATCCGGGCCGCGCCCGCAGCGCGGAAGAACTGCGCGCCGATCTGGAACAGGCTATGGCGCTGATCCCCGGTCCGAAGCGGCTGAATCTGCACGCCATCTATCTGGAAAGCGAGCAGGCAGTGGATCGCCACGAAATCAAACCCGAGCATTTTGCCGGCTGGGTGGCGTGGGCGAAGCAGCAGAAAATCGGGCTGGATTTTAACCCGACCTGCTTCTCGCATGAATTGAGCGCTGACGGTTTTACCCTGGCCCATGCCAACGCGGAAATTCGCCAGTTCTGGATCGACCACTGCAAGGCCAGCCGCAAAATCTCCGCGTGGTTTGGTGAACAGCTGGGCACGCCGTCGGTGATGAACATCTGGGTGCCGGACGGCATGAAGGATCTGACGGTGGATCGCCTTGCTCCGCGCCAGCGTCTGATGAACTCGCTGGATGAAATCATCAGCGAAAAACTAAACCCCGCCTACCATATCGACGCGGTGGAAAGCAAACTGTTCGGCATCGGTGCCGAGAGCTATACCGTCGGCTCTAACGAATTCTGCCTCGGCTTCGCCGCCAGCCGCCAGACCGCGCTGACGCTGGACGCCGGGCATTTCCATCCGACCGAAGTGATTTCCGACAAGATTTCTACCGCCATGCTCTATGTGCCGCGCCTGCTGTTGCACGTCAGCCGCCCGGTGCGCTGGGACAGCGACCACGTGGTGCTGCTGGATGATGAAACTCAGGCGATCGCCAGCGAAATTGTCCGCCAGAAGCTGTTTGACAAAGTGCATATCGGGCTGGACTTCTTCGATGCTTCCATCAACCGCATCGCCGCTTGGGTTATCGGCACCCGCAATGCGAAAAAAGCGCTGCTGCGGGCGCTGCTGGAGCCGGTCGACCAGCTGAAAAAGCTGGAGCTTGAGGGGGATTACACCGCGCGCCTGGCGCTGCTGGAAGAGCAAAAATCCCTGCCGTGGCAGGCGGTCTGGGAAGCCTGGTGCCTGCGCCATGATGTCCCGGCGGGTGCCAGCTGGTTAGGCGACGTCCGTCATTATGAACAACAGATTCTCAGCCAACGTTAAGGGTAAAAACATGCATCAGATTCTCAACTCCTGGTTCGTACAGGGCATGGTCAAAGCAACCAGTGATATGTGGCTGAAGGGCTGGGACGAACGCAACGGCGGCAACGTTTCGCTGCGCCTGCTGGACGAAGAAGTGCAGCCGTTCGCCGCTGATTTCTATGCCGAGCCGCGCACGCTGGAACTCAGCCAGCCCGCGCCGGAGCTGGCAAACTGCTGGTTCCTGGTGACCGGTTCAGGCAAGTTTTTCCGTAACGTACAGCTCGACCCGGCCGATAACCTGGTGCTGCTGCGCGTCAGCGCCGACGGCCAGGCCTATACCATTCACTGGGGGCTGAGCAACGGCGGTGTACCGACCTCTGAGCTGGCCTCGCACTTCCAGTCGCACAGCGTGCGTAAGAAAGTTTCCAACGGCGCGGATCGGGTGATTATGCACTGCCACGCCACCAACTTCATGGCGCTGAGCTACGTGGCCGAACTTAACGCCGCCAGCTTCACCCGCCTGCTGTGGGAAGGCAGCACCGAGTGCCTGGTGGTGTTCCCGGACGGCGTGGGTATTGTGCCGTGGATGGTGCCGGGCACCGACGGCATCGGCACCAAAACCGCCGAACAGATGGCTTCTCATACGCTGGTGATGTGGCCGTTCCACGGTATTTTCGGCACCGGGCCGACGCTGGATGAAACCTTTGGCCTGATCGATACCGCCGAGAAATCGTCGGAGGTAGTGGTGAAAGTGCTGTCGATGGGCGGCATGAGGCAGAGCATTACCACCGAAGAGCTGATCGCCCTGGGTGAGCGTTTCGGGGTTAAACCGTGGGCGGCGGCGCTGGAAGCGAAGCACTCTCATGTTGCGTAAGGCGTTTGTGATGCAGGTGCATCCTGACAAGCATCAGGCGTACCAGCAGCGGCACAGCCCAATCTGGCCCGAACTGGCGCAAACGCTGAAGGATCACGGGGCGCACAACTACAGCATTTTCCTCGATGCCTCACGCAATCTGCTGTTTGCGTATGTGGAGATCGAATCCGAGGAGCGCTGGAGCGCGGTGGCTGCCACGGAGGTGTGCCAGCGCTGGTGGCGGTCGATGAGCGAGCTGATGCCGTCCAATGCGGATCACAGCCCGGTCAGCAGCGAGCTGCCGTCGGTGTTTTACTTAGCGTAACTCACTTTTCTTAACGTGATTACCGGCAAAAGCCCCTGACTCAGGGGCTTTCTCGTTCTTATCGCTAACGCGGGATGTTGATTTCGCCTTGAATTCTCAGCGGGGTTAACGCCTTATGTACTGGCCGCTGTTTTTAACTCAGCGCCTTAATAGCCGCCACCAGCCGCGCGGCATGTTCCCGCGCCGCCTCTTTTTGCTGACTAATCTGACTTTCCTCAATTCGCGCCATGTAGCTGACTCCGCTGGTGTGAATCGGCGGCAGCAGCTCCAGATTGCACAGCCCGGCGGTTGTTCTGAAGGGCAGAAGGTAGTCGTCCAGATCGTGCCCAAACCATCCTTCTGCGCTGAAGGCTTCCTGCGGCGCACCGGTTGTAAACGACAGCAGCAGCTTTTTGCCGTTTAGTTTGCTGGTTGAACCGTGCGAGAAGCCGTGCAGGAACACTTCATCAATCCACAGCTTCATCAGCCCGGGAAGGGCATACCATGAAAACGGGAACTGCCAGACAATCACATCCGCACGCAGTAAAGCCTGCTGTTCCGTCTCGATATCAAAACGTTAATCGGGATACAGCGAATCGAGATAGCGGATTTCTGCTTCAGGAAGCGCGGCAGCGACCGCGGTAAGGATGGTTGCGTTTGCGATGGATTCTTTCAGGTTCGGATGCCCTGAGATGATTAGTGCCCTGGTCATTGTGCCTCTGTTTTCAGTGAGTAACGGATTATGCCTTCGCCCTGTCTCGGCAGTTGGTAATGTAGGACAATCGTTAAAAGGCGAGTAGACTGCTTTTATCACCTGAACTGTTAACTCAAAGTTAATAATGGACACCACAACCTACGGCCAGCTGGCGGTATTTCACACCATTGCACGTGAACAGAGCATTTCTGCAGCGGCGCGCAAGCTCGGCGTCACCGTGCCTTCGGTCAGCAAATCCCTGCGCCTGCTGGAGCAGAAAACCGGCGTGCCGCTGTTTGCCCGCACCACGCGAAAAATCAGCCTGACCGAGACCGGTATGGCGCTTCTAAAGCGAACGGAAGGTGCGATGGCCGAGCTGGATACGGCGCTGGAAGAGGTGCTGAATATCAGCGGTGCGCCCTCCGGCCCGGTGCGCATTACGCTGCCGCGCTTTGCCTGGCAGCTGATTCTCCGCCCGCTGCTGGCCGATTTTTATCGCACTTACCCAAACATCCAGCTGGAGGTTTCGGTCAATGACGGCAGCGTCAGCCTGGTCGAGGAGGGATTTGATCTGGGCATTCGGTTTGGCAATGCGGTGAGCGAAGGGATGGTGGCCAGAGAAATTTTCCCGCCGTTCAGAATGGGGCTTTATGCTTCAGATGAGTATCTGGCGCGCCACGGCACGCCGACCACTCCGGAGGAGCTGGCGACACACCGGCTGATCACCTATCGCTTCGGTACTTCGAAGCGCCTTTCGAAGCTGATCCTGCAAAGTCACGGTGTGACGATATCGCCCGATATGGATAATGCGATGATATGCAATGATATTGATACCGTTCGCGATGCGATATCTGACGGCATTGGCATCGGCAGGCTGTTCGAACCGCTGCGGAATAATATGTCCGGCTACGAGCATTTGCAGCCGGTGATGAATAACTACTGGCCGACCTTTCCGGCGGTCTGTCTTTACTACCTGCCAAGAAGCCAGCGGGCGAAGCGAGTTCAGGCGACGGTTGATTTTATTGTCGATCGCCTGAATCGCCGTTGACCGCTTATCAACAAAAAGCCCCTGACCGTTTTCATGCCGGTCAGGGGCTTTGTCGTTTTTATCGTTAACGCGGGTAGTAATTTAGCCGTTAATTCTCAGCTGCGGGTAACGCTTCATGCTCCATGCGCACCAGCACAGCGACAGCACGCCGATAGCACCGCCGACGTAGCCGACACTGGCCATATTCAGATGCACGCTGACCTGGCTGCCCAGCAGTGCGCCGCCGCCGATACCAATATTGTAAATCCCCGACAGCAGGGACATCGCCACGTCGGTGGCGTCCGGCGCCAGAGCCAGTACGCGTACCTGAACCGCCAGGCCAATGATCATCATCGCCATGCCCCAGACGATGCACAGGGTGGAGATGGCAAGATCGTGCGTGGCGGCAAGATACAGTGACAGCATACACACGCTAATTAACAGGATCGCACCGAGTAAAAAGCTGGCCGGATATTTATTTCCGAACATGCTAAACAGAATACTGCCAACAATGCCTGCGGCACCGAAAATTAACAGCAGGAAAGTGGTGAACCCGCCGCTTAACCCCGCGACGCTCTGAATAAACGGCTCAATATAGCTGTAGGCGGTGTAATGCGCGGTCACCGTAACGGCAATCAGCAAATAGAGTGACACCAGCGCCGGGCGACGGAACAGCATCGGCACGCTTTTTAACGAACCGGTATGCTCGCTTGGCAGTTTAGGCAGCAGCTTAAACAGCAGCGCCATGGTTACCAGCGCCGCCACGCCAATCACCGCGAAGGTCATACGCCAGCCCAGCAATTGGCCGATCATGCGGCCGAGCGGCAGGCCAAGCACCATCGCCAGCGCCGTACCGGTGGCCAGCATGCTTAACGCCTGGGTTTTTTTACCCGACGGGGCAACGCGGATGGCCAGCGATGCGGTAATCGACCAGAAAATGGCGTGCGAGAAGGCAATACCAATGCGGGAAGCCACCAGGGTGGTGAAATCCCACGCCACGGAAGAGAGCGCATGGCTGGCAACAAACAGGGTGAAAATCACTATCAGCAGAAAACGGCGCTCAACGTTGCGCGTTAACAGCATCATCGGCAGCGACATCAGTGCCACGACCCAGGCGTAGATGGTCAGCATCAGGCCAACCTGTGCCGTCTGCATTGAGAAACTTTCGCCAATATCAGACAGCAGGCCGACCGGAACAAATTCGGTGGTGTTAAAAATAAACGCAGCAATAGCCAGCATAACTACGCGTAGCCATGCGGTCTTACGAGAAACAGTGTTTGGATGCATTATTGAAGTTAACGATGTGTTGATGAAGTGTTAATCCAAATTATGGATCATAAATTTAGTAGGGATATTGTCTTTTATTTATGTGACAGATGAAACAGAAAATTCAATAAATTTGTAAATCAGAATTTATATATAACTTAAGCGAATCAATTAATCCTTTACTATTACCGTCCGTCATCGCAGTTCCGTCTGAGCGGGTTTGACCTTTGGTCTGCCAGGCCGCAGAATCGCGAAGAAAATCAGGCCGTAAAGGCAGCCGTCGAGGAAGAGATATCGTGAGCGTTCTGAATAATGTCCTGCTGGAGGAGATCCTGCAACAGGTGAGGCCGCTAATTGGTCAGGGTAAAGTGGCCAGCTATATTCCTGCGCTGGCCGAAGTGCCCGCCGATCGGCTGGGAATTGCGGTTTGTATGCTGGACGGCACGCTTTATCAGGCGGGCGATGCGGATGAGCGTTTTTCGATTCAGTCGATCTCCAAAGTGCTTTCTCTGACTCTGGCCCTTACGCGCTATCAGGACAGTGAAATCTGGCAGCGGGTGGGGAAAGAACCGTCCGGTCAGCCGTTTAATTCGCTGTTACAGCTGGAACTGGAGCAGGGCAAACCGCGTAATCCGTTTATTAACGCCGGGGCGCTGGTGGTGTGCGATATGCTGGAGACTCGTCTGACCGCGCCTCGCCAGCGCATGCTGGAACTGGTACGGGTTCTGACGCAGCAGCCGGATATCAATTACGACCGCCACGTTGCCCGTTCTGAGTTCGATCATTCTGCACGAAACGCGGCAATTGCCTGGCTGATGAAGTCGTTTGGCAATTTCTCCAATGACGTTCAGACGGTGTTACATACCTATTTTCACTACTGCGCGATGACCATGAGCTGCGGCGAACTGGCGCGCTGCTTTTTATATCTTGCCAATCAGGGGCGAGGCCTGGGGCAGGGCGAACCGCTGCTGACGCCAAAACAGGCCCGGCAGATCAACGCGCTGATGGTCACCAGCGGGATGTACGACGGTGCCGGCGAGTTTGCGTGGCGGGTCGGCATGCCGGGAAAATCCGGCGTGGGCGGTGGGATTATCGCGATTGTTCCGGGTGAAATGAGTATCGCGGTCTGGTCGCCGGAGCTGGATGCTTCCGGTAATTCGCTGGCGGGCACCGCCGCGCTGGAACTGCTTGCCGACCGCATCGGTCGTTCAATTTTCTGACTTTAACAGCGGGCTTATGCAGATTTTTTTCTACTCTTGAGCCAGTTGGCTCTGGTTCTCAATTGTTGATCCAGCTCAAAGCCTTTTGCAGCACAATTTGCTAATATTTCGCGCAGTGAATTAACACTTATGGCGCGAGGACTGTGCAAAGTGAACAATGAGATGAGCATTCCAGCACGTCAGCTGACTCTGAACCATCAGCTGTGCCAGTTTGGCAACCTGGTGAAACTGGCGATGATCCGAACCACGCCGCAGAGTATTGAAGTCTGGACCATGAGCGGCAGCCGACTGCGCTTCCATCCCGCGCAGCAGGTTGAGGCGAGGAGGGTTGTCCAGTAATCAGGCGATAAAAATGCCTGCCTGAAAGCCTGAAAGCCTGAAAGCCTGAAAGCCTGAAAGCCTGAAAGCCTGAAAGCGTTTCGAAGCGTCAGCCTTATGCTTCTCCGTGAGATATCTGGCGTTAAGCCAGGCGGATCGCTCAGTGTAATCCGCCTGGTCATTTGTCATTTACCCGGCCTGTAAACCACCGGTTGTCCTTAAACTCCCCGATATCACTCCGCTTTATCCCTGGCAGCGCAAACGGCAGGCTTTAACGACGGTGCGCTTCCCTGAACGTTAGCATTTCCCTGAGTTGTGCCGCGTCGCAAAATAACCGCACTGATAACCAGTATCAGCATGATTGCCCACTCGGTGCCCAGTGAGGACAGTACGGCGTGCTGGTAATTTCCTGTTGAGAGTAGCCCGTGGCTGTATACCGCACCCAGCACCATCGGGCCAAGGCCGAAAGCCGCCTGTTGTACCGTTGACAGCATTGCGCTTCCCGCTCCGGCATGGCTTTTTGGCACTTCCGCCAGCCCGATGCGGAAGAAACAGCTGACGATAAACGCCTGACCGAAACCAATCAGCGCGGTTGCCGGAATTAACTGCGCAATACCCACGTGCGGCCAGCCGTGATTAAACGTCCACGCCAGACCGAGCAGCCCGGTCATCTGGATCGCACAGCCGGTAATCAATGTGGGAACCTTACCCAGCCGTTCAACCACCCGTGCGGAAAGCAGGGAGCTGATAAAGTAGGCGACGCCGAGCGCGATAAAGGCGTTTCCTGACTGGAAGGCGCTCAGCCCAAGGCCGGACTGTAGGGTCAGCGCCACCACGAACATAAACCCGCTCCAGCAGCAGAAAAACAGTACCGCGATGATCAGGCCAAAACGCACGCCGTGCAGGCGCATCAGTGCCGGGGGCAGCAATGGCGCACCGCCGCGTTTTTCGAGTGCCTGCTCAACGCGCCACAGTCGGCTTAGCAGCAGGGGGAAGGCCACTAGCAGCACAATGCACGGCCAGCTCCAGTGCAGCAGCGGCCCCAGCGCCAGCGCGGTCAGCAGACAGCCAATCGCACCGACCAGATACAGCGTGCCGGGCCAGTCAATGGCAACGCGGCGGTCGTTCTGTGTCTCGGGAATACTGCGCGGAGCCAGCAGCAGGATCGCCAGGCACAGCGGGATGTTGATCAGAAAAACGCTGCGCCAGCCGTAGCCGCCGGGATCGGCATTTATCAGGAATCCACCGAGTACCTGGCCGATAATAAATGCCATGCCGCCAATGCCGCCGTACAGCCCCAGCGCCCGGGAGTGCTCGCGGCCGTGCAGGGTGACGTGCAGCGTTGCTAGAATTTGCGGCACGATCAGCGCTGCGCCAATACCCTGCAACGCGCGCGCCAGCAGCAGCGCCCAGACGTTGGGAGCAATACCGCAGATCAGTGAAGCAATGCCGAACAGCAATACACCGGTACTGAACACCCGGCGGCGACCGAAGTTATCGCCCATACGGCCGCCCATCGCCAGACTGACGGCAAAGGCAATACCGTAAACGGCAACGATCAGCTCAAGCTGGATGGGGCTGGCATGCAGAGTGGCGGACATGGCGTCAAGCGCCACGTTTACGATGGAAAAATCAATCATTGGCAACAGCTGACCCGCCAGCAGCACAATCAGCCCGCCTTGCCCCAGTGTGGTGGAATCAATCCCGCTTTTCATCTTGCATAACCCTTGTGTTAATCAGTGACCGGGCATAGCATCAGGGAAAATTTAAACGGGTACCAGATCCTGCTTATCATAGTACTGGCGCTACCCGTCAACGAGGAGAAAACCCGTGAGTGAGATCCAGCTGCCCGCCAGCACGGCGCAAAAAAACCGTCAGCTGCTGGCCACCTTCCTGCGCAGCCGTCGTGAAAACCTGGACCCGATTCGCCTCGGGATGCCGCATCATCGCCCGCGCCGAACCCCTGGCCTGCGCCGGGAAGAGGTAGCGCAGCTGGCCGACGTCGGCGTAACCTGGTACACCTGGCTGGAGCAGGGGCGCGAAATTAACGTCTCGGCCAAAACCCTGTCGGCGATTGCTACTGCGTTACAGTGTAACGAAGCAGAAACCCAGCATCTGTTCCAGCTGGCCGGGCACGCATCGCCCGCCTCGGTAGCGGCGAAAACCTGCGCCACCGTTTCCGCCCATGGGCAGATCCTGTTGGACAGCCTGAATCCGCTACCGGCGATTATTCAGTCGCTGCACTTCGATATCATCGGCTACAACCCGGCGTGGTGCCGGCTGATGAACGTTGAACTGGAAACCATCCCGCAGAGCGATCGTAACTGCATCCTGCTGGCGTTTACCCACCCGCAGTGGCGCGCGGCGATTGCCGATCAGGACGTACTGATGCCGCATATGGTGGCGCTGTTTCGCACCCAGATGGCGGATCACCTCGACGATCCCCGCTGGCAGGCGCTGCTGGAGCGGCTGATGGCGGAGTCCGAAGAGTTTCGCGACCTGTGGCCGCGCTATGAAATCCGTGCCATAGATAATCAGGTGAAGCGTTTTTATCATCCCAGGACCGGCATGATGACGCTCAGGCAGAATAACTGGTGGTCGGCACCGCGCAATGGCGATCGCCTGCTGGTATACATTCCTAACGATGAAGAGAGTGCCGCTGCGCTGCGCAGCATTACGGACTGAGCCGCTCGATTGAGCGCAAATGAACGATAACGACGGAGACACTCTGGTTAGCAGAAAAATACCTGAACGATTGAGTCGTCATATTCAACAGAAAAGTCCCCATTCCCTGTTATTTTGCGTTACCCTGGACGGGTCAGGCGGCATGATTATGCCGCCGTTTTCATTTAACAGGGAGTCACACTGATGAATCAACGTCCAACGGTTGCCGTGCTGGGTCTTGGCGCGATGGGGCACGCCTTTGCCGCCAATCTGCTGAAAAATGATTTTACCGTTTTTGGCTGGAACAGAACCCGGGCGCGCGGTGAGGATCTGCTGGCTGCGGGATTACAGCTGACCGACAGTGCGGAGCAGGCGGTAGCGTCCGCCGATGTAGTGATTGCCATGCTGTCTGACGGCGACACCACTCAGGCGGTGCTTAATGATGTCTTACCGCAGCTGAAGCAGGGCGCGGTAGTCTGCCAGATGGGCACCATTGGCATTGCGGCAACGGATCGGCTTATTGAGACCTTTAATCAGCGTCGCCCGGATGCGGTATTTATTGACGCTCCGGTTTCCGGCACCAAGGCACCGGCGGAGAATGCGCAGATCCTGATCCTCGCCAGCGGCGATCGTCAGCGTGCGGCGGCCATCGAGCCGGTATTTGCCGCGATCTCCAAAGGGGCGAAATGGCTGGGCGAAGCCGGTGCCGGTTCAAAAATGAAGCTGGTGGCCAATGCGTGGCTTGTTTCCATGGTTGAAGGTCTGGCGGAAAGTACCCGCCTGGCCGAGCAGCTGGGCTTCTCGCCGGATGATTTCTGGCAGGTGCTGGACGGCGGTCCGCTGGCTGCCCCGTATGTGAAAGGCAAGCTGGCGATGATTGCCGGGGGCGAGTATCCACCGCAGATGCATCTGATCTGGGCGCTGAAGGATGCACGACTGGCGCTGGAGGCCGCAGGCGATACCGCGATGCCGGGCCTGGAAACTATCGCCGCTCTGTGGCAGAAGGCGGTCGATGCCGGATACGGTGAGAAAGACCTCTCGGTAATTTATCGCTATTTACAGGAAAATAAGGCCTGATCTAACGGGGTGCTGTTCGGCACCCCGACAATATTTCCCGTCAAATCATTATGATAGAACCAATAGCCCATAGTGCTTAGTGAGCGGCTTCAAAAGTGTAACCAGGTTTGTTATATTATTAGCCTGATGTATTTTATAGTTAACTGATTTTTAATGCTTTTTATTCCAGTGTTTCATCCGCAGATGGACGGCAAAAAGCCAGGATCACATCATGCTTGATAATCGTTTTCCTACCGCCCTGCAAATGGTGCTCTGCATTGCCAAGGCGGATAGCGAGGATAAGCGCTGCACCAGCAAGATTCTCGCCGATGGCCTCGACGCCAACCCGAGTTTCGTACGTAAACTGATGGTGCCGCTGACTCGCGACGGTATTATTGTTTCCACGCTGGGCCGTTGTGGCACCATTCGTCTTGGTCGCCCGGCAGAGCAGATTACCCTGTGCGAAATCTACACCTCGGTGACCAATGATAAGCCGCTGATGGCCAGCCGACCGGAAGTCCCGGCGCGCTGCGTGGTCAGCGCTAACGCCTGCCGCTTTTTTAAAGAGCTGGCGAAAGAGGCTGAGCAGGCGTCCCTTGACGTGCTGGCCCGGCGTACCGTTGCCGATGCGCTGCGTGAAATTATGCAGCGAGACTGGACCGACACCGAAGCGCGCTGCGCCTCCTGATTTTTCCTCTTAAAAATTCCCTCCCGCAGGCCGGTATCGCTGCGGGTTAATGACGTTTCTGATTTAAGTTTTGCCCGTCTGTAGTCGCTAATAATGGATGAATTACGATTTAAACAGCATTTAATGCAACAATAAAACTTGCATTAAAATCGGCGTTGTCTTACCGTTGTTAAGTGCACTCATCATAGTTGCCTTTTACTCTCAGCGAGAATCAGGTCGGGGCACATCAGGTTGATAACAACACCAAATTTAACAACATCAGGGGAAGACCGATGAGCCATGATGATTTTATTAACGATCTTGTAAAATGGATCGATACCCATATTGAAGGGAAGATGGATTTAGATACCGTTGCCGATCGCGCGGGCTATTCGAAGTGGCACTTACAGCGGATGTTTAAGCAGCATACCGGCTATGCGCTGGGTGAGTATATTCGTGAACGTCGCCTGAAAAAATCCGCTGAACGCCTCGCCAGGGGCGGTGAGCCGATTCTGGATGTCGCTATCAGTTTTGGTTTTGATTCGCAGCAGTCGTTTAATCGCAGTTTCAAACGTCAGTTTGGTCAGTCACCGGGCGCATGGCGCCGCCAGGTTCAGATCGCTGCTCACGCCTGATAGTGTTATTGCTGGCAGGCGGAGCGGAATTCCGCTCCACCGCCGGCAGTGTTAATGTCCTACCACTTCACCGTTCCGCGCTGCCAAGCCAGTGAACGATCGCGAATGGCAAACAGCAGGCTAATCAGCGACGAGAACAGCAGGGCCATCACAATCAGCGCCCCGTACATATTGGCATAGGCCGCCCAGCCCTGAGCCCACTGTAAATACCAGCCCAGTCCCGACTTCACCCCCATCATTTCGGCCGCCACCAGCACCGAGAACGATGCGCCCAGCCCCATAAACAGCCCGACAAACACCTGTGGCAGCGATGCCGGCACCGCCACGCGCAGCACCAGAAACAGTGTGTTGGCTCCCAGCGTGCGCGCCACATCGTAGTAGCGCTGGTCAACGCTGGCGACGCCCGACCAGGTCAGTACCGTCACCGGGAACCAGGTGGCCAGCGCGATCAGGAATACGGCAGCGGAGAAGCTGGACGGGAAAAAGTACAGCGACAGCGGCAGCAGCGCGGTCGATGGCACCGGGCCGAGGAAGCGCAGCAGCGGATGCACCCAGTAGCCCAGGCCTCGCGACCATCCGATCGCCACTCCGGTAATAAAGCCGGTGACGCTGCCGAAAACAAACCCCAGCGCCAGCAGACGCAGCGAATTCAGCACGCTGTCACCCAGGCGGAACCAGTCCGTGGCCCAGGCTTCAACCAGTGCACGCGGCGGCGCGAAGAACGGGGCAGGCAGCAGGGCCAGCTTGGCGGTTGCCGCCTCCCAGATGCCGATCAGGATCGCCAGCGCCACCAGCCAGCGCCCGCCGCGCTGCAACGGAGCGAGAAGCTTGGGGATAGCCAGCAGGCGACCGAACAGCACGATCAACGTCAGTGCGGCAGCAAGGATGAAAAATACCCGGTGCGTTTCAGCAACAAAACGCGGTGGGGCGAACCCCACCGGCTTATCCGGCCAGTAAATCATCAGTGCCACCAGACCCCACCAGGCAAAAACCGCCAGGATCAGCGCCGGGTTAAGCCGGACCGATGCGGAGCGGCTGGCTGTCCGCGGTGGCGTCAGGGTTTCACTGGACATACTTCCTCCTTATGCTGAATGCTGGTGCGCCGGAGCAGCAGGCAGCACGTCAGGCACATAGTGAGCTGCGAAGCGCTGTGCGTCGGTATCTTCGCGGATCACCTTGATGGTTTTCAGCTCGTTCAGATAGGTCACCACTTCCTTGCGCAGCTGTTCGCCGGTGGAGTGATGGTTGTGGGTATGTTCGCGCAGCATGGCGGCGATATCATCCGGGGAAACGTTGCCCGGCACGAACGGCGCGAAGATCTTCGCGGTTTCTGCCGGGTGATCCGCCGTCCACTGCTGCGCGTCGATAATCGCCTGGGTAATGGCTCGCGCCACCTCCGGCTGTTCACGTACCAGCGAACCGCGCAGCCCCAGCACGCAGCAGGCGAGGTTGTGATATTCACCGTTCAGGTTGTTATCCACTTCAATCAGGCCGTCATGCTTTTTAATCAGCCAGCCCTGAGGATCGTCCGCCGCCAGCGCCTGCACTTCGCCCTTGCGCAGCGCCTCGCCGAACAGGTCGGCCGGGTACTGCACCCAGTTCACCTGGGTGTCGGGATCGATGCCGAGTTTTGCCAGCTGAATGGCAAAGAAGTTACGCAGCGGGCTGGCCTGATCGGTCACCGCCACGTTTTTCCCTACCAGATCGCGCACGCTTTTAATGCCGCTGTCTTTGCTGGTTAGCAGGCGCATACAGCCACCGTGCGTCCCGACGGTCAGATCGACATCAAAGCCCTGTTCCAGCGGTTTCAGCCAGCGCAGCGCCATACCAATACCGCCATCCGCCTGACCGGTGGCAATCGCCTGCAGCAGGGCATCCGTCGGGCCGCTGAAGTTCACCGGCTCAACGTTCAGACCGTACTTTTTAAAGAACCCCTGCTTCAGTGCGACTGAAATCGGCGACTGACACACCGCCGTCTGGCCCCAGGCCAGCTTAACGGTGGTTAACTTGCTGGTGTCATCACCCGCTGCCCACACCGGTAACGCCGGTGCTGCCACCAGTCCTGCACCCACCACACCCAGAGTCTGAATAAAACTACGCCGTGAAATCCCACGTGAAATCGTCATGCTTGTTATCCCTGTTGACTGAATTATGTCCGCACTATGGCAATTTTTTTTACATCGCCAAAATAACAATCCCTCATTTTCAATTGCGAATTCGCGTTATCCACCGGGCTGTAAACCTTTGCCACTATTGATATTTCACGCACGGTAAAAAAAACGGAATAGTCAGCGTATTACGGATAAATGAGGTGAACCGATGTCACTGGCAGAACAACTGGATACGGCCTTCGGGCTTGAATTAACCATCAATCAGGTCAGCCATGCTTTTCATCTCGACGGGCAGAGCCTGGCGGTTTTAGACAATGTGTCTCTGAAGGTTGATGCGGGGGAATTCGTTGCGTTGCTGGGGCCGTCCGGCTGCGGGAAATCAACCCTCCTGCGGCTGGTGGCTGGCCTGGATCATCCAACCCAGGGCGAGATCTTTGAGGATCGACAGCCGCTGACCGCCCCGCATCCCAGCCGGGTGGTGGTGTTTCAGGACCCGACGCTTTATCCGTGGCGCCGGGTATGGCGCAACGTCGCCATCGGCCTGCAAACGCAGGGTAAACTGACGCCGGAAGGGCGCGAACGCATCGACCAGACGCTGGAAAAAGTGGGCCTCAGTCAGTTTGCTAACGCCTGGCCGCATCAGTTATCGGGCGGTATGGCGCAGCGCGCCGCGCTGGCTCGCGCGCTGGTGAATCATCCGCGACTGCTGATTCTGGATGAGCCACTGGGCAAGCTGGACTCGCTAACCCGCATTCGTATGCAGCACGAGCTGGTGGAGCTGTGGCGCGAACAGCGCTTTACCGCGCTGATGGTGACTCACGATGTTGAGGAAGCCCTGCTGATGGCGAACCGGGTGGTGGTCTTCAGCCCGCGCCCGGCGCGAATTATTGAAACTATTCATGTCGATCTGCCGTACCCACGCCGCCGCAACGATCCGCGCCTGATCGCGCTGCGATCGAAAGCGCTGGCGCTGCTGGGTGCTGAAGCCACTGAAGTGACCGAGGATGCTGATAATGACCATTAATAATTCCATTACCGAGCTGGTGGGCAACACGCCACTGCTGCGACTGTCTCGCTTTCGCCAGCAGTTTGAACTGCCTGCGGAGATCCTCGCTAAGCTGGAGTACTTCAATCCTAACCACAGCGTAAAAGATCGCATCGCGCTGTCGATGATCGAAGAGGCAGAACGCAGTGGCCGACTCAAACCGGGCGATACCATCGCCGACTCGACCAGCGGTAACACCGGTATCGGGCTGGCGGCCATTGCGGCGGCCAAAGGCTACCCGTTCCGCGTCTATCTGCACGACAAGCTGAGCGAAGAGCGCTTCCAGATCCTGCGCGCGCTGGGGGCCGAAGTGATCCCCTTCAGCCAGATCGAAGGCTTTACCGAAGTGCTGGAGCAGAGCGACGGCGATTTTGTTGCCGCCTCGCGCTGGCTGGCGGAAAACGTGATTAATCGTCAGCCCAACGTCTTTCATACCGCCCAGCTGGAAAACCCGGCTAACCCGGGGGCGCACTATCGCACCACCGGTCCGGAAATCTGGCAGCAGACCGAAGGGCAGGTGGATATCGTTATCGCCGCGGTGGGCACCGGCGGCACGGTGTCCGGCATCGGCCGCTATCTGAAGCAGCACAATCCGGCGATTCAGGTGATTGCCGTCGAACCCGGCCCGCATTCTATTCCGACCGCAGATCGCCCTGAGCAGCGTGAATTAACCGGCGTGCACGCCTTCAGCGAGGTGCTGCCGGAGCGCGTGCCGCCAACCCTCGACCGCAGCATCGTCGATGAGGCCTTCCCGGTGGAGCACTGGCAGGCAACCGCCGCCGCCCGTGAAGTGGCGGTCAGCGACGGCATTCTGATCGGCGAATCCGCCGGTGGCGTACTGCATGCCGCTCGCGCGGTGGCGCTGCGGCCTGAAAATCACGGCAAACGCATCGTGGTGGTGCTGGCGGACAGCGGCCTGAGCTATCTCTCCACCGGCCTGTTTAACCATGACATTACCCCCGGCCAGCTGCAGGTTGCTGCGCTGGTCAGTAATCAACAAATAAAAAACGCTTCATAATCCGACGCAGAGAATTTTCATGAGCCAGATTACATCGTTACCGATCCTTGACCTGTCGCAGCTGGACGGCACCGCCGAGCAGCAGCAGGCGTTCCTCGACAAGCTGGGCCGTTCCGCCCGCGACGTCGGCTTCTTTTATCTGATCAACCACGGCATTGATGCCGAGCTGTCGGCACAGGTGCAGCAGCTTTCCCGCCGCTTCTTTGCGCTGTCGGAGGCGGACAAGCAGCAGGTGGCGATGATCCACTCGCCGCATTTTCGCGGCTACAACCGCGCCGGTTCCGAACTGACGCGCAGCCAGCCGGACTGGCGCGAGCAGTTCGACGTCGGTGCGGAACGCGAGCCGCTGCCGCTGGATAGCGGCGACGCAGGCTGGAAACGCCTGCAGGGGCCGAACCTGTGGCCGGAAGCGCTGCCGGAGCTGAAGCCGGTGCTGCTGGCATGGCAAAAAGCGATGACCACCATGTCGCTGCGCCTGCTGCGTGCCTTTGCCCGTGCTCTGGAACTGGCTCCCGACGCCTTCGATTCCCTGTACGGCGATAAACCAAACGAACATATCAAACTGATCCGCTATCCGGGCCAGACGGCGGAAACGTCGAGCCAGGGCGTGGGCGCGCATAAAGACTCCGGCTTCCTCAGCTTCCTGTTGCAGGATCAGCAGCGCGGTTTGCAGGTGGAAGTGGCTCCCGATCGGTGGGTGGATGCCCTGCCGCTTAACGGTGCCTTTGTGGTGAACATTGGTGAACTGCTGGAGCTGGCCAGCAACGGCTATCTGCGTGCCACGGTGCATCGCGTGGTCGCACCGCCTGCCGATCAGGATCGCCTGTCGATCGCCTTCTTCCTCGGCGCGCAGCTCGATGCGGTGGTGCCGGTATTCAATCTGCCGGAACCGCTTGCCCGACTGGCGCTTGGCCCGGCCAGCGACCCGCTCAATCCGCTGCTGCGCGACGTGGGCTGGAACTACCTGAAAGGGCGTCTGCGTTCCCATCCCGATGTGGCGCAGCGCTGGTACAACGAATTATTACAACAACAACCTCAACACACAGCCTGATTTAAGGAACAACAATGAACAAACGTTTTGCCGCTTTATCATTCTCAGGGATTGCCTTATCCGTGGCGATGGCTTTCAGCGTTAACGCTGCCGAACCGCTGCGCGTGGCTGCCGACCCGGTGCCGCACGCCGAGATCCTTAACTTTGTGAAAAAACTCGATCCGTCGCTGGATCTCAAAATTATCGAGCTGAGCAGCGGCGTGAACGCCAACGAACTGCTGGCGCACGGTGATGTGGATGCCAACTATTTCCAGCACGTGCCGTATCTGCGCGATCAGGAAAAGGCATTGGGCCAGAAATTCACCGTGGCCGCCACGGTGCATATCGAACCGCTGGGCATCTATTCCCGCAAGGTGAAAAGCCTGAAGGATGTGAAGGAAGGCGCAACCATCGCCGTACCGAACAACACCACCAACCTGAGCCGTGCGCTGTATCTGTTGCAGGCTCAGGGGCTGATCAAACTGAAAGCGGGTTATAACGATCCGTCGAAGGATCAGGCGACGCCGAAAGATATCGCCGAAAACCCGAAGAAGCTGAAGATTCTGGAAGTGGAATCACCGCAGATCCCACGCGCGCTGGATGACGTTGACCTGGCGGTGATCAACGGCAACTACGCGCTGGAAGCGGGGCTGACGCCATCGAAAGATGCGCTGGGCCTGGAAAGCGCTACCAACAACCCGTATGCCAACATTCTGGCGACCACGCCAAAACTGGCTGATGACCCGCGTATTCGCCAGCTGGCGAAGGACCTGGAGTCAAAAGAGGTGGCCGATTTTATTCAGCAGAACTATCGCGGATCGGTGATCCCGGTAGCGGGTAAATAAAATGATTCGCCTGGAGCAGGTCAGTAAAATTTACGCCGGGGGGCAACCCCCGGCACTGGATGATGTGTCACTGGTTATCCCCGATGGGGCAATCTACGGCATTCTTGGCCGCAGCGGTGCGGGAAAAAGTACGCTGATCCGCTGTCTTAATTTACTGGAAAGGCCAACGTCCGGGCGCGTGCTGATCGACGACCAGGATATCACCGCGCTGACGCCGCGCGCACTCCGGCAGCAGCGTCAGCGCAGCGGGATGATTTTTCAGCATTTCAACCTGCTGCATTCGCGAACCGTGGCCGATAACGTCGCGGTGCCGCTTGAGATCGCCGGGGTGAAACGCCCGCAGCGCCAGCAGCGGGTGAGCGAACTGCTTGAACTGGTGGGGCTAAGTGAAAAAGCGACTGCCTGGCCGTCACAGCTTTCCGGCGGACAGCAGCAGCGCGTGGGGATTGCCCGCGCGCTGGCGGCCCGGCCTGATTACCTGCTGTGCGATGAAGCCACCAGCGCGCTGGATTCGGAAACCACCGCCTCGGTACTGGCGCTGCTGCAACAAATCAATCAGCAGTTTGGCCTGACGATTGTGATGATCACCCACCAGCTGGAGGTAGTGAAATCAATCTGCGATCACGCCGCGCTGCTGGAGCGGGGGCGACTACGGGAGAGCGGTGCGCTGAGCACGCTGCTGCGGCAGCAGGATTCTTTACTGCGAAACGCGCTACTGCACGATGCGGAGAGCGAACGCCGCTTCCTGCAACGACACGGTATTGAAGGAGGTCCACTGTGCGCGGTAGCCTGAGCCTTGAAGACCTGTGGCAGCTGATGCTACAGGCAACCCTGGAAACGCTGTATATGGTCGGTTTTTCCGGGCTGTTTACCCTGGTAATTGGATTGCCGCTGGGCGTGCTGCTGTTTATCAGCCGTCGCGATAGCATTCTGCCGCTGCCGCGTGTGAATGCGGTCGTTGGGGCGATAGTTAACGTTGGCCGTTCGCTGCCGTTTCTGGTGCTGCTGATTGCGCTGATCCCGACAACCCGCTTTATTGTCGGCACCACACTCGGCAGCAGCGCGGCGATTGTGCCGATCACCATCGGCGCGGTACCGTTTTTCGCCCGTATTGTAGAAAGCGCGCTGGATGAAGTGGCGAAAGGGCGCATCGAGGCGATGCTGTCGATGGGCGGCAACGACTGGCACGTGGTCAGCAAGGTACTGCTGCCGGAGGCGCTGCCCGCGCTGCTGGCCGGTGTGACGCTGACGGTGGTGATGCTGATTGGTTTCTCTTCACTGGCCGGGGTGATCGGCGGCGGCGGGCTGGGCGATCTGGCGATTCGCTACGGCTATCAGCGGTTTAACCAGCCGGTGATGATTGCCACCGTGGTCGTGCTGATTGCGCTGGTGCAGGTTGTGCAAATGACCGGCGACCGGCTGGTAAGAAGCCTGGCACATCGTCGTTAATTCAGCACCATAGCGTGATGGCATAGTATACTGTCTGAATTCGCATTACTTTTCTTCTTTCAGACAGGGTACGTCATGGAAATTCGTCATGCCATCAAAACGCAGTGGTGCCAGACCGTTAGCTATGGGCTGATTTTTATCGCGCTGTTTGCCATTTTCCCTCTGCGGCTGCTGCCGTGCTTTCTGGCCGGGTTCATCGTCTATGAAATCATTCTGGCGATGACCCCGTACATTGAACGTCTGGTGAAAGGACCGATTGCCCGCTGGATCAGCATCTTATTCCTCAGCATGGTGATTATCCTCGGACTGGTTACCGGCATTACCAAACTGATTAGCTTTCTGCTGCACGACTTCCAGAACCCGGCGATGTTTCACGCCACCGCCACTAAAATCCTTGAGGATGCTCAACATACCCTGTCGCCGGTGGTGACCCGCTACCTGCCTGCTGACATCGATGAACTTCAGCATAAGGTGATCACCTGGCTGCGCGAGCATCTGGTGGTGGTGCAGACCTTCGGCCGCAGCGCCGCACACACCTTTGCCACCATGCTGATCGGCATGCTGCTCGGTGCAATTATCTCTCTGCGCAACAGCAAGCTCCGCAGCGACGACGCGCCGCTGAAAGAGGCGATGCTCGACCGCCTGCGTACCCTGGCCGACTCCTTCCATAACGTGGTGTTTGCGCAGATCAAAGTTTCGCTGGTCAATACCGTGCTGACCTGCGGCTTCCTGTTTGGCATTCTGCCGCTGTTCGGCCTGCATCTGCCGTTCGCCAAAACCGTGGTGGTGCTGACCTTTATTGCCGGGCTGCTGCCGATTATTGGCAACCTGATTTCCAATACGGTGATCGTGCTGATCGGGCTTTCCATCTCGCTCGAGGCGGCGCTGATTGCGCTGGTCTATCTGATCCTGATTCACAAGCTGGAGTACTTTATCAACGCGCGTATTTTCGGCACCCGCATCAGCGCCAAAACCTGGGAAATTCTGCTGGCGATGCTGGTGTTTGAATCTGCCTTCGGGCTGGCGGGCGTGGTGGCGGCACCGGTTTACTACGCCTATCTGAAAAGTGAACTGCGGGCAGCGCGGCTGATCTAACCTTCATCAAGGATTTTTATGTTAGCGTTCGGCAGCTCGCTGTGGCACCAGTTTCTTATCGCGATCCCTCTGTTTGTGCTGATCGGCCTCGGCTGGCTGCTGGTGCGCTGGCGGCGCTGGCCGGAAAGCATTACCGAAGCGATGAACCGGCTGGTGTTTCGCGTGGCGCTGCCGTCAATGCTGTTCCGCCTGATGTGCGATTTTAGCAGCGGCCCGCCGGTGGATGCCCGCCTACTGCTGGCGTTCTTTGGCGGCTGCCTGCTGGTGTTTATTCTCGGCAGGGTGATTGCCAGCCGGGTGTTCCACCTTGATGGCGTGTCCGGTTCGGTGTTTGCGCTGGGCGGTATCTTCTCCAATAACGTTCTGCTCGGCCTGCCGATTGCACGCGTGATGCTCGGTGACGAAGCCATTCCTGCGGTGGCGCTGGTGCTGGTATTTAACGGCCTGCTGCTGTGGACGTTGGCAACCGTTTCGGTTGAGTGGTTCAAGCACGGCTCGCTAAGTGTGAAGGGCTTTGGCAAAACGGCAGTCAGCGTGCTGCGCAACCCGCTGATTATCGGCATCCTCAGCGGCACGCTGTTCAGCCTTACCGGGCTGCCGCTGCCTCAGATGATTGACCAGCCTGTATCCATGCTCGGCCAGATCGCCGTGCCGCTGGCGCTGGTGGCACTGGGTATGAGCCTGGCGTGCTATCGCATTAAAGACGGCCTTGCTATCGGCGGTGTACTGAGCGTGATCAAGCTGGTAGTGCATCCGCTGGTAGTGTGGGGGCTGGCCTGGCTGCTGGGCCTGCCGCCGCTGGAGAGTAAAGTGGTTGTTCTGCTGGCCTCAATGGCGGTGGGCGTGAACGTGTATCTTATGTCGCAGCAGTTTAACGCTCTGACCGGACCGGCTGCGACAAGCATGCTTTTGACCACGTTATTTTCGGCCATTTCCACGCCAGTTCTGATACTTACGATGGACTGGGTTTACGGGTGATTAATCCGGGGACCAGTTCGACACGTCGAGCAATACCTCAGGCGAGATCATTTTTTATAAGAGGTGGCGGATATCGATAGATGAAAGCAGATGTAATGCTAATGGTTTTTTACAACAGAGTGTTGCATAGCTGGGATGATTTGATGATAACCGATCTGAATCAAGCTGTTGATAGTATTATAGTTTTGTACTACAGCAATTGTTAAGAACTTGCGTATATTAGATATTACTACCTGAGGTACTCAACGTATAAAGATGTGCCCTTGAGCACATCGGATTTAATAATAGGACCGGATTTTACTAAAGATTTTTGTAAAAAATCCGAATGAATGCCTTTCAATCTGAAGACTGCGATTCAGGGATCCATGTTTCTGCTTCATTTTCTTTCGGGTAGTAATACCCGTTAGGTATAGACTGCAATTCAATCAGACTACCCCAGGGAGCAAAGAAGTATACGCTGGCATTTCCTTCGGTATCTTCATGGCGTGAGTTCCCGTGTATTTCTGAAAGAAACTCTCCTCCCGCTGCTTTGACCTTTTGAACAGCATAATTGATGTCGTCTACGTAAAATGAAATATGATTCCAGCCTACATCCTGCAAACCTACAGGGCGTGATTGTTTTTCACTAACGATTTCGAATATTTCCAGGTTAGGACCATTTCCAATTCTCAACAATCTCTGTTTGATAATCATCGTGCCTGAACTTAGTCCCAACTGTCTCTCGGTATCAGACCCTTTTCTGGGAGCATCATTGGTTGTAAGCCCGTCATAAACAAATCTTGCATCTAGCGCATTCCTCAAAAAATCTGTTGCCTGATCCAGGTCAGGCACTGTCAGTCCAATATGGTTGATACCCCGCGTAGGACAACGATTTTCTTGATTTTCCATGTACATTCTCTACTTAGTGATTTCATTGAACTCTACAGTCAGCGTAGTCTCTTTTCATCGCAACTGCCCGGCAAGTTATCCTGAGTGATAGTTTTTTGTCCCGTATGCAATTGTTACTTCGTACCAAAATCAGGTGAAACATCAGCGGATCTTTTCAATAACAAACCCCAGGCGCCTACCGCCGCTCTTGAGCTGAAACACTCGATTATCGGTTTTAATAATCACAGATGAATTATTTTATGTACTTGAAAGTATGTTGAATTTTGTCTGGAAGAAGAAAGCATAGACCAGGCTAATGGATGAACTTTGGTCTGATTGCAAGTGGTGGTCTCAGACAAGATTTCGTAGTGTTGCTTGATGTTTTTATGAAAAAAACCCGCACTGACATGCGGGTATATTAAAAAAAGAAGAGCAATAGGAGGGAAAACAAGATGTCATTTGAAAGGTTAGTACAGGGAAACAATTAAGCAAGGCAAAAAAAGTGAGGATCATTCATTTTCACATACCAACATGTCACGCTATCGTTAAATGCCCCTGACAGAGAGAGTACAGAAAACAAATGATTGGAAATCGGTTTCGCCGAAGCTGGTTGTTAAATATTAATTCATTTCAATTAGTTAGTGAGGAAAAAAGACATCCCTGTCGATTAGGCTCCGTTTTTCACCAGCCCTGATGCTGATCTGTTTTATGTAACTACATGCTATTTAATTTTTTTGATTTTTACAGTAAGGATGAAAACTTCAGAATAAATTAATGTCAATGTTTTACAATTATATTCGTTACTATGTCAATGGCTTAAAATGGTTCTGAAAAACTCTGTTGTAAAAGTTAGGAACTTTCCTTTTGCCATGATAGCGAAACATCCGTTAAAATGTCATCTTTGATACAACAATTGTGATTTTCGATAAGCTTTACAGTATGTTATTGATGGAGCGTTCTTTAGTGGGTTTTGACTGCCTCCTGCCAGGTTAATGGCAAATTCTAAGTCTGAATATACGAATTTTTTAAGACTATGAAAATATATGTTTTTTTTGATGGTTTGTAATGTGATCATCGAATTGAGTCAGGGGATAGGAGAAAAAAATTGAACGAATTTAAAGAAACAATGCAGCAAACACTTCTTGGGGAAGTCGCTGTGAATCTCGTTTCTGAAGGTAAAGAGATAACGGTCGAAGGGCTTATCAATGAGCTTAAAAACTTGTTGGAAAACTCTTCTGCGAACAATGCACGCAAAGAATGCATTCAACAAACAGTGAAATGGTTAAATAATCACAAAAGGCATGGTAGCCTGCATGCTAATAAACAATCACGTTTCACTGCTACCGGGGGACAGTCAGTCGGTGAGAATAATTCAGAAGATGGAATAGTACTGGTTTTAGATAACCTTATGCATAATAAGTAAATTGTATGGCAATAGGCATGCAGACTATCAGCGAGAAGCTGAACTCACACAGAACCTTTTACCACAGGCCAATCATTTCCTCGATAACATTTTGATTGCCTCAGCGCAGACTTCTTTTAATTTATCCTCCTGACTTTCAATACTCATAATTTGCAACATACACATTATGTTTTCAATATGGGGCTCTTCTCTGATTTTCAGCAAACGAGAAACGGCACTGCCGATCACGTACCTGAGTTCATTTAAACTATCGACACCATCTCTCAAGGAACCTCCTGACATATTTCAGGAACCACTATATCAGTTTCTCTCAAAGAAAGATTGGTCCTGAAAATATTTTCTCTATTGTACATCTTGCCAAGAGGATTGATCTTGAATGTGTAAGCTGTTGTTTTTAACTTGTTGAATTTAAATGATAAGCACTTTTTGCTAATTTTTTTTGAGTGTTATTTTTATTGGTGCTGTACAAGATTGTGATTTTTGTATAACTTGTAGTTCATGGATAGCTTACAAATTAATCATGAAGGAAAGTGAGCATGCATCATGGTGAAGACAATCCCCAGACTGCTGACCAGATAGCGCAGTATTTTGCTCAAGGTATGATCCCTACTAGGCAAGAGACTTTAGGTCGTATCGTCACAGAGATACTCGTTTCAGGTAAAAACCTCAACCGTAAGGCGATTTGTACGCGGCTTCTTCAAAAGTTAGAACATGCTTCTGGAATCGAAGAGGAGCGCCATTACCACCAGTTGATTGGCATGCTGTTTGATCTTACCCACGTAATGTGGACACGTCCCTAAGCGAGGGTCTGGTTTTCGAACTGTTCCGGGCTGAGGCCGCC